>JAIXPX010000017.1 GCA_027486035.1 Erythrobacteraceae bacterium
TGCCGCCGCAGGGCGGGCGCAAGCATCCGCAGCAGGAATTCCTGCAGGTCGACACGACCAACATCCTGTTCATCTGCGGCGGCGCCTTCGCGGGCCTCGACAAGATCATCGCCGACCGCCTCCAGAAGCGCTCGATCGGCTTTGGCGCCCATGTCGCCGATCCCGACAAGCGGCGCGTGGGCGAGCTGCTCGAAAAGTCCGAGCCCGAGGATCTGCTCAAGTTCGGCCTGATCCCCGAATTCGTCGGCCGCCTGCCGGTGATCGCCACGCTGCACGATCTCGACGTGCCGGCGCTGGTGACGATCCTCAAGGAGCCTAAGAACGCGCTGGTGAAGCAGTACCGCAAGCTCTTCGAGCTCGAGGACGTGGAGCTGACCTTCACCGACGACGCCCTCCAGGCGATCGCCGAGCGCGCGATCAAGCGCAAGACCGGCGCGCGGGGCTTGCGTTCCATCGTTGAAGGCCTGCTGCTCGACACGATGTTCGACCTGCCCGACATGGAAGGCGTCACCGAAATCGTGATCGACGCCGATGTGGTCGCGGGCAAGAAGGAACCAATCCGCGTCCACGGCGGCGAGGCGAAGAAGGAAGAGGCGGCGTAACCCGTTTCGCCCTCAAGCGGCGGGCGCGGGCCATCCGGCCTGCTTGCCTTTCCTCGCATAGGCTCGGGCGGCCGTTCGGCCTTGCGGTCCCTGCGCGACCGAGGTCCGAACTTGCCTGTATTCTGTCCCGATCATCGAACTGAAACCCCGCCCGGCCCTGGAGGTAGGCCGGACGGGGTCGGAGAAGCGCTGCCACCCGGGATGGGGGGATGGGGAGTGAGCGGCAGCGCCAGCTCGGGAACCGGTTACGCGGGCAGGAACACGCCGTCGGTGACGTGAATCACGCCGTTGGCGGTGATGACGTCAGCCTTGGTCACGGCGGTCATGCCGCCCTTGGCGTCGGTGATCACGATCTTGTCGCCAGAAAGGCGCGCGGTCAGCTTTTCGCCCGCGACGGTGGTGATGGTAGCCATGCCGCCGCTTTTCTTGATCAGCGCGACGAGATCGGCGCTGGTCACCTTGCCGGCGACCGCGTGATAGGTGAGGATCTTGGTCAGCGTGGCCTTGTTCTCGGGCTTCACCAGCGTTGCGACGGTGCCTTCCGGCAGCTTGGCGAAGGCGGTGTCGGTGGGGGCGAAGACGGTGAAGGGGCCGGGGCCGCTCAGCGTTTCGACGAGGCCGGCCGCCTTTACGGCGGCGACCAGCGTGTTGTGGACCCCCGTGCTCACCGCGACTTCGACGATGTTCGGCGCCGGGGTGGGCGCGTGATGGCCGTGCTGGTGCGCGAGAGCGGGAAGCGCGGCAAGGCCGGTGGTCGCGGCGAGCGCGGCAGCGGCGAGCGCGGTGAGGGTGGTTTTCGAGGTCATCAGGGGGATCTCCGTCAAGGGATTGTCACGTCTGCAAGCCCCTCCCGCTTGCACGAGAGGTTACGCAGCCAGCGGCGTGGCGGATGCGATCTGCCGGATTTTACAGGTGAATTGCCCCCGGGGAGCGATGGGCCGAGCGGGCTTCAGACGCGGCTGAAGGCACCCTTGGCGACAACCGGGCCGGCATCCTTGCCCTCGGGCTTTCCACCCAGCGGCTCGCGGGTGAGGACCAGGCTGGCCCCCTCCCCGAGCTTCGCTGTCACCGCAGCTGGCAGAGCAATGCTGCGCACCTCGCCGGGCACGACGAGGCCCAGCGATTGCAGCGGCGTGCCGTCGGCGGGGACCAGCCACAGCTCGTGATCGTGAACGCCGTCAGCTGTCAGCCCGATCGCGGTGACAACCATGCGCTCGCTTTCGGGAATGTAGGTGACATCGAGCCTGAGGCCGGTCTCGCCGATGGGCACGGTGGCGACCATCGGCGCGGAGGCGGCGAGTTGGGCCGGTGCAGGGGCATCCGTCACGCGCGAGGGGGCAAGCGCGAAGCTCCACACCAGCGCCAGCGCGGCAGCGGCGCTGGCGATACCGGCGGTCCATTGCCAGCGGCGCACCCGCGCTTCGAGCGCGACGAGGTTCGGTGCCGGAGCCTCGGGCGCATCAGCGGTGGCCTGCTGTGCCGCCACGCGCGCCGCGATGCCGTCCCACACGTGGTCGCCCGGCTCTGCGCCCGGGATGGCGTCGGAGAGCGGGACGAACCAATCGTCCCACCATTCCTTGCGCCAGGCAAAGGCCGGATCGGTCGCATATTTGCCGCGCGCGGCGAGCAGCTCCTCACCTTCGAGCAGGCCCAGTGCCCACTCGGCCGCGATCATCGGATCGTCGCGGGTCACGCCGTCTTCCGGCACGGTATCCTCGGGCCCGCTCATGCCGCCTCGCTCGCTTCGAGACAGGTGCGCAGGCGTTGCAGCCCGCGGCGGATCCAGCTCTTCATCGTGCCGAGCGGAACGTCGGCGCTTTCCGCGAGCTGGGCATAGGTGTAGCCCTCGAAGAAGGCGGCGCGGATATGGCTCTGCGTCCTTGCGTCGAGCGCGCTCAGGCACTTGTGGATCTGCGCGGTCTGCTCGGCATCGACCAGCAGCGCATCGGCCAGCGGACTCTCGTCGGGCAGGGGCGCCGCCTCCTCGACCGGCACCGCCCCGCCCCGCACCTTGCCGGTGCGCAGGCGGTCGATCGCGCGGTTGCGCGCAAACGCCGCCAGCCACGCGATCGGGCTGGCGCGCGCGGGGTCGTAGCGGTCGGCCCGCTGCCACAAATTCACATAGACGTCCTGCAAGGCGTCCTCGGCTTCCTTCCTGTCGCCCAAGATACGCAAGGTGATGCCGAACAGCTTCACCCGCGTGGCGCGGTAGATGTCCTCGAGCGCGTCACTGTCGCCTGCGGCGAGCCGCACCATCGCCTCGCGCAGCGCCTCGCGCGCCTCGTCGGCGGATTGTCGGGGGAGGGCAGCCATCAGCAGTCCGCTCCGCAAGGCTGGCAGGGCTGCTCGCCGCTCTCGATCTGGATCGTCGCATGGCCGACCCCGAAGCGGTGCTGGAGGCTTTCGGCGAGATCCCGCAGGAAGCTGTCCCCGGCCGGGCGGCCCGGCATGACGAGATGGACGGTCAGCGCGACCTCGGTTGTGGACATGGGCCAGACGTGCAGATCATGCACCCCAGTTACCCCGTCTAAAGAAGCAAGATGCTGTTTTACATGGGAAAGATCGATCCGCTCCGGCGCGGCCAGCAGCCCCATCGCAAAGCTGTCGCGCGCCAGGCCCCAGGTGCCCCAGCCGATCACCCCGAGAATGGCGAGGCTCACCACCGGGTCGATCCATGCCATGCCGGTCAGCACGATGGCGAGACCCGCCACCACCACGCCGAGCGACACTGCGGCATCGGCGGCCATGTGGAGATAGGCCCCCCGGATATTGAGATCGTCCTGGCCCCGCACAAACAGCATGGCCGTTAACGCGTTGATCGCGATCCCGATCCCGGCGACCACCATCATCGCATAACCCTCTGGATTCACGGGATTCATCATCCGGTGGAGGGTCTCGAATCCGATCGCCCCGATCGCCGCCGCCAGCAGCAGCGCGTTGGCAAGGGCGGCAAGAATGGTCGAGCTCTTGTAGCCGTAGGTGAAGCGCCCCGAGGCCGGGCGCCTCGCGGCGATGCTCGCGCCCCAGGCCAGAGCCAGCGCCAGAACGTCGGACAGGTTGTGGCCCGCATCGGCGATCAGCGCCATCGAGCCATAGGCCAGCCCCGCGCCCGCCTCCAACAGCACGAAAGCGGTGTTGAGCGCGATGCCTACAGCAAAGGCGCGGCCGAAATCGGCAGGCGCGTGATGGTGGTGGTGATGCCCGTGCCCATGCCCATGCCCGTGGCCCTGATGGTCATGAGGATGGGCGTGCGCGTGCATGGCGGGTCAGTTGTAGACGCAGGCGTCGAGCCCGTCACGCCTGACAATGCCGATGCGCCGCTCGATACGATTGCCATGGCGCGCGATCCAGCCGCTCACGCCTTTCACCGCGCGCTTCTTGGGGCTGGGCAGAGCCGCCGCCATCCGGCTCGCCTCGTCGCGGCTCATGCGCGCCGCGGAGTGGCCGAAATAGCGCTGCGATCCCGCTTCGGCGCCATAGGTGCCGATCCCGGTCTCGGCGACGTTGAGATAGACTTCCATGATCCGCTGCTTGCCCCACACCAGCTCGATCCAGAAGGTGAACCAGGCCTCCAGACCTTTCCGGAAATAGCCGCCGCCCTGCCACAGGAAGACGTTCTTCGCGGTCTGCTGGCTGATGCTCGATCCCCCGCGGATCTTGCCGCCTTCAAGGTTCTCGCGCATCGCCTGCTCGATCGCCTCGGTGTCGAAGCCGCTGTGCGAACAGAACCGCTGGTCTTCCGCCGCGATCACCGCGCTCACCAGATCGCGGTCGATATTGTCGAGGCTCTCCCAGTCCTTGGTGATCCCGTTCTCGTCCATCAGCATGGTCGCCGTGACCGGCACCGGAAGCCACTTGAACACCACCACCAGCACCAGCGTGAGGCCGATGAAGCCGGCGATAGCCTTGGCAAGAAAGCGGAGGATGGTGCGGGCCATGGAGCGGCTCTAGCGCAGCATCGCGGGGCAGGGAAGCATCGGTGCTTGCAGGCAGCGGCCAAGGGGGGTTAGCTAGTCGCAACACCAAGAGGGGAGATTTTCCGATGCGCCTGTTCCACATCGCTGCCAGCGCCCTGGCCGTCGCGCTGGCCGCCCAGTCTGCCCATGCCGAGGACCCGGCGACCCGCAAGGCGATCGAGGCCGATTACGACAGCTATCTCGCCCCGCTGTTCCTCGACTTCCACGCACACCCCGAACTGGGCTTTCTCGAAAAGCGCACCGCGGGCAAGATGGCTGCCGAACTGCGCGCGGCAGGGCTCGAGGTGACCGAGGGCGTGGGCGGCACCGGGGTGGTCGGCATCGTCCGCAACGGCAAGGGCCCGGTGATCCTGATCCGCGCCGACATGGACGGCCTGCCGGTCGAGGAAAAGAGCGGCCTTGCCTATGCCTCGCGCGCGAAGCAGATCGGCGAGGACGGCAAGGAATACCCCACGATGCACGCCTGCGGGCATGATACCCACATCACCGCGATGGTCGGCACGGCGCGGCGGCTGATGGCGATGAAGGACAAGTGGAAGGGCACCTTGATGTTCGTCGTCCAGCCCGCCGAGGAAGGCGTGCGCGGCGCCAAGGCGATGATGAAGGACGGGCTCTACACCCGCTTCGGCAAGCCCGACTATGCGCTCGCCTTCCATGTCGCCGCCGAACTGGAGACGGGCAAGGTCTCGGCCTCGGAGGGCATCCAGTATTCAAGCTCGGATTCGCTCGACATCATGGTACCCGGCATCGGCACCCACGGCGCCGCGCCGCACCTGGGGCGCGATCCGGTTTACATCGCCTCGCAGATCGTCACCGCGCTGCAATCGATCGACAGCCGCGAGATCTCGCCGGTGAAGCCGGTGGTGGTGACGGTCGGCAGCTTCCACGCAGGCTCCAAGCACAACATCATCTCGGACGAGGCGCGGCTGCAAGTCACCGTGCGCGCCAATGACGAGGAAACCCGCGAACAGGTGATCGCCACGGTCGAGCGGATCGCGGTCAATATCGGCAAGGCGCATGGCCTGCCCGATAACCTGCCGGTCAAGGTGATTCGCGGTTCGGGTACGCCGACGACGATCAACGATGCCGCGCTGGCCCGCCGCCTCAATGCGGTGATGAAGCGCGAGCTGGGCGAGGGCGCGGTGGTGCCCTTCGAGCAGCGCAATATGGGCGCGGAGGACTTCACCTATTTCGTCGGCCCCGATACGGGCGTGCCGGGCTACTACTTCGCGGTCGGCGGCACCACGCCCGAACGGATCGCGGCGGCCAAGGCGGGCGGCCCGCCGATCGCCGGGCATCACTCCCCGCTGTTCCAGGTCGCCCCGCGCGAAAGCGTGACGCTGGGCACACGGGCGATGGTCGCAGCGGTGCTGGACCTTGCCAAGGGCAAGTGACGTTCTGCAAATGTTTCACGTGAAACATTGCCGCTGAAAGGGCGCTGGAGGATTTCCGGCGCCCTTCTGGCGCGGCGTGGCGGTCGGTGACGGCCTGCTCTGCCTGTTCCAGGGCGTTCAAAAAAATATTGTTTTTCAGCAGCTTCCGGTCATGGCGACCGGCCGGCTTGCGGCGCTTGGCGGGCGCGGGCCGGGTGCCAGGCCCGGGCTGCTGTCGTCCAACCGCCGCCATTGACTGCGCAAGCACGCCGCAGAACGGGTCTGGAACGGGTCTGGAGGGGGTCTGGATCGATATGGCGCCGGTCTGGATCGCGCTGGGGCCGGGCGATGGGCGACCAACAGATCGGCGAATTCGTGCGGCCTTGCGTCCTACCGGCGAAACCGGCGCCCACGAAAAAGCCCCCCGATCCTGCGACCGGGGGGCTTTTCATGTTCCAGCCCTATCCGCCTCAGGCGATGCCCGGCAGCAGGCGCTCGCCCGCGATGCGCTGCATCGCCTTCTGGAGCTTTTCGAAGGCGCGCACTTCGATCTGGCGGATGCGTTCGCGGCTGACGTCGTATTCCTGGCTGAGTTCCTCCAGCGTCTGCGGCTTGTCGGTCAACCGGCGCTCGGTGAGGATGTGGCGTTCGCGTTCATTGAGGCTGTTCATCGCCTCGGCCAGCATCGCCATGCGCATCTGGCTTTCCTCGGCCTCGGCGACGGTCTCGTCCTGAAGCGGGCGATCATCCGCCAGCCAGTCCTGCCATTCGCCCGAGCCTTCCTCGGCGCCGCGCAGGCTGACGTTGAGCGAGGCATCGCCGCCCATCATCATGCGCCGGTTCATGTTGACGACTTCCTGCTCGGGCACGCCGAGATCGGTCGCGATCTTGGTCACGTCTTCCGGGCTGAGGTCGGAGTCCTCATAGGCCTCGAGCTGCTTCTTCATCCGGCGAAGGTTGAAGAACAGCTTCTTCTGGGCTGCCGTGGTGCCCATCTTCACGAGGCTCCACGAGCGCAGGATGAACTCCTGGATCGAGGCCTTGATCCACCACATCGCATAGGTCGCAAGGCGGAAGCCGCGATCGGGTTCGAACTTCTTGACGCCCTGCATCAGGCCGACATTCCCTTCGGAAATCAGGTCGGAGACGGGCAGGCCATAGCCGCGGTAACCCATCGCGATCTTGGCGACGAGGCGCAGGTGGCTGGAGACGAGCTGGGCGGCAGCTTCGGGATCTTCGTGTTCTTGGTAACGCTTGGCGAGCATGTATTCCTGCTCGGCAGTGAGGACCGGGAACTTGCGGATTTCCGAGAGATAGCGGTTGAGGCTCTGCTCACCGCTCAGCGCCGGGACCGAAGGCGACTTCGATCGGGCGGTTTGGGACTTGGTCACTTCGTACCTAACCTTTCTGACGTCGACCGCGTTTGGCAGGACCCCTGATGGGCATCCCGCGCTGTGGGCCACGGGTTATGCATATACGCGAAAAATCAGCAGATGGTTGCGCTTTTCATCGATCAATATGGCGCAGTTGGTCGATCAATTGCGCCATGTCCGCCGGAAGATCGCTCCGGAATTGCATGAATTCGCCGGTGAGGGGGTGGGCGAACCCCAGCTCGGCGGCGTGGAGGGCCTGCCGGGCAAAGCCGAGTCGGTCGAGCGCCGGGCGCAGGGATTTCGGTGTCTTGCCATAGGCCGGGTCCCCCAATAGCGGGTGGCCGATTGACGCGCAGTGAACGCGCACCTGGTGGGTGCGACCGGTTTCCAACCGGCATTCGATCACGGCGGCATCATCCAGCCGTTCCAGCACCTTGTAATGGGTGATGGCGCTTTTGCCGCGCGAGGAATTGTTGGGCAGCACCGTCATTTTCTTTCGGTCGCCGTCCGAGCGGCCGATGCGCGCCTCGATCCGGCCCTCGCCCGGGGCAGGATGCCCGGCGCAGACCGCGATGTAGCGGCGGTGGACGGTGTGGGCGGCGAACTGCACCGCGAGGCCTTCATGCGCGGCATCGGACTTGGCGACCACGATCAGCCCCGAGGTGTCCTTGTCGATGCGGTGGACAATCCCCGGCCGGGCAATGCCATTGATGCCCGACAGCCTGCCGCGGCAGTGGTGCAGCAGGGCGTTGACCAGCGTGCCGGTGATGTTGCCGACCGCCGGGTGGACGACCATCCCCGCCGGCTTGTCGACCACGATCAGGTGCTCGTCCTCGAAGGCGATGGACAGCGGGATGTCCTCGGGCGCGGCCTCGGCCGGCATGGCGGCGGCCAGGAGGATGCGGAAGGGCGTGCCGGCGACGACCTTGGCCGACGCGCTGGTCGCGGTCTTGCCCGCCAGATCGACCCGCCCTTCCTCGATCAATCCCTGCACCCGCGCGCGCGACAGACCCGTAGCATCCGCCAGCGCCTTGTCGAGGCGGGCGGGGGTTTCGAGGGTGCCGGTGATGATTTCGTTCGCGGACATGCTATGGCCATGCGCGATGAGGCTCGAAGTGACAAGCGAAGCTCTCGCCGCGATGCGTGCCGCCGCTGCGGCCGCGCATCCGCACGAGGCCTGCGGGATCCTGCTCGGGGAGGGCGGGCGGATCACCGCCTTGCGCGAGACCCGCAATGTCCATCCCTCGCCCGCGAGCCATTTCGAGATCGACCCGCAGGCGCTGATCGACGCGCACCGTGCCGCGCGCGCCGGGGGGGCTGAGGTGCTCGGCTATTTCCACTCCCACCCCTCCGGTCCGGCCGCCCCCTCAGCCACCGACCGCGCCTCGGCCAGCGGGGACGGCCGGGTCTGGGCGATCAGTGGGGCGGGGGACATCACGTTCTGGAGAGACGGGGAAGCGGGTTTCGCCGCACTTTCCTTCTGCCTCGCCGGTGGTTAGGACAGCGCCCATGATGTCCCAGACCGATCTTGCCGCGATGCTGTGCTCGCGCCTGTGCCACGATATGCTCTCGCCGGTCGGCGCGATCGCCAACGGGCTCGAACTGCTCGCCGACGAGCCCGATCCCGAGATGCGCGCCAAGGTCATCGAGCTGCTCGAGCAATCGGCGCGGATCAGCACCGACAAGCTCAAGTTCTTCCGCCTCGCCTTCGGGGCGGCGGGCGGCTTTGGCGAGGCGATCCCGGTCGACGAGGCCAAGGCCGTGATCCAGGCGCTGGCATCGGACGCCAAGCGCGTCGAGGTCCACTGGGCCATTGCCGAGCCGAGCCTGCCCAAGCCCGCGGTCAAGGTGCTGCTCAACCTCGCGCAGATCGCGCTTGATGCCCTGGTCCGCGGCGGCACGCTCGACATCGGGGCGGAGCGGCGCGACGGAGCGGTCGAGATCGTCGCCCGCGCCCGGGCCGAGCGGATCGCCTTCGACGAGACCATCGGCCGCGCGTTGCAAGGCGATCTCGACGAGACCGAGATCACCAGCCGCACCGCTGCCGCGCATATGATCGCGGTCCTTGCCGACGAGATGAACGGCGGCCTCCAGTACAAGCTGGGCGACGGCGCGCTGGTGCTGGGCGCGGTCCTGCCCGAGCCAGACGGAATGATCGGCTAGGATCGCGGGCGTGTCGGGGGGCATGAGAGACGAGCTGGTCCACCGCGAGGTGCTCTCGCCCAATCACGGGACACGGACGCTGCCGATCTCGATGGTGGTGATCCACTATACCGAGATGAAGCCGGTCGAGGCGGCCATCGCCCGGATGTGCGACCCGGCCAGTTCGGTCAGCGCGCATTACTGCATCACGGAAGCGGGCGAGGTGATCCGCCTCGTCCCCGAGGATCGCCGCGCGTGGCACGCCGGGGCGAGCTACTGGCGCGGCATCCCCGACGTGAACTCCGCGAGCATCGGGATCGAGCTCGACCATCCCGGCCACGCGCCGGAGAACGGGGGCTACCGCGGCTTTGCCGCAGCGCAGATCGACGCGCTGATCCCCCTGCTCGCGCGCATCGTGAAGCAATACGACATCCCGCGCGCCAATGTCGTGGGCCATTCCGATGTCGCGCCGATGCGCAAGATCGATCCGGGCGAGCTGTTCCCGTGGGACCGCCTCGCCGAATACCGCCTGTGCCTGCCCCGGCCCGCGTGCCTCGCCGCCGGCAATCCCTTTCACAACGAGGGCAGCTTCTTTCTCGCGCTGGAACGCTTCGGCTACGACATCACCGATTCCGCCAAGGCGGTCGAGGCCTTCGAGCGGCGCTGGCGGCCCGGGCGGATCACCGGCGTGCCCGATGGCGAGGTGGCGGCGATCCTGTGGCAATTGCTGCTCGACCGCGACCAGGGACGCACGCGCTAGCTATTCCCCGGTTTCACGCCTATAGTCCCGCTGTCAGGGGGCCCGAGGCAGCCGCGTGCGCTTTCGTGTGTAAACATGGGGGGCGCGAGGAAAGTCCGGGCTCCACGAAACAAGGGTGGCGGGTAACGCCCGCCGGTCGCCTGCAAGGGCGGCAAGGGAAAGTGCCACAGAGAGCAGACCGCCGATGGCTCCCGGAAACGGGGCACAGGCAAGGGTGAAAGGGTGCGGTAAAAGCGCACCGGGGGGTCGGCAACGGCAACCGCATGGCAAACCCCACCCGGAGCAAGGCCGAATAGGGGCCGCGCGTCCCGGATCATGTCCGGGACAGGGGAGTTTCGCCCCGAGCGGCCCGGGTTGGCTGCTAGAGCGCCGGAGCAATCCGGCGACCAGATGAATGGCTGCCACCGTGCGGCAGGTCCCTTCGGGATACCGTGTACGGAGACAGAACCCGGCTTATGACGGCCCCCTGACGTTTTTGTTGTCCTATCGCTTCGCTACTTGAGGACGGTTTGTTGTCCTGTTCCCGCGCCACATGGGTGATGAAATGAGAGAAGGAGTTTCCTCCCCATGCAGGTGATCGGCTCGACCATCATGCCGCGCCCCTCGGTCAACCGCCCCATCGCCCAGCGCTGGGCGGTGATCCTGGCGGTGGTGGTGCAGATCGGCGCAGGCTTCCTGCCGCGCTTCGGGATCGGAGAGTTCATCGGCGACCGCTCGGATGCGGTGCGCACGCTCATCACCCCGGCCGGCTGGGCCTTCGCCATCTGGGGGCCGCTGTTCCTGCTCTCGATCATCTATGCCGTGTGGCAGGCGCTGCCCGCCCAGCGCAGCAACGCGCTGCTGGCGCGGATCGCCTGGCCCGCCGCTGTGGCGCTCGCGGCGCAGGGATTGTGGTCGACCTATACCCAGCTTGCCAACCTCACCTTCGTCTCGGTGCTCATCATCCTCCTCTCCCTCGGCGCACTCCTTGTCGTGATGCGCGCGCTGGTGGAAGAAGTCTCGCTCTCGCGCGCCGAGCGCCTGCTGGTCGCCCCGGCCTTCAGTGCGCTGGCCGCCTGGCTCACTGCGGCCAGCATCGTCAATGTCGCCGCGAGCCTCAGATACCACGGGCTCGGCGGCGGCGAGCCGACCCCGCTGCTGGCGGCAGCGATGATCGGGATCGGCGCGCTGATCGCCGCACGCGCCGCCGTCGGCCTGCGCGGAGCACCGCTCTACGGGCTGGTCTTCGCCTATGCCCTTGTCGCCATCAATGCCTCGGGCGGCCAGCGCTTTGCCGAAGTCGGCTGGGCGGCGCTGGGCGGCGCGGCGCTGGTGCTGGCCGCGACCCTGTGGCGCCTGTGGCAGCCGGATAGCCGGCGCCTCTGGCTGGGCGGTCAGGGCCGGCCCACGCTCACATAATCAAAGCCGGCCGCGCGCATGTCGTCGGGCTTGTAGATGTTCCTGAGGTCGACCATCACCGGCGCCCTGGCGAGCTCCTTGACGCGCTTGAGATCGAGCGCGCGGAAGGCGTCCCACTCGGTCACGATCACCACCACATCGGTGCCGGTGATCGCGGCATAGGGGCTGTCGCACATGGTCACGCCGGGGAGCATCGGGGCGGCCGCCTCCATGCCTTCGGGGTCATAGGCAGCGACCTCGACCCCTGCATCCATCAGCGTCTGTGCCACCACGATCGAGGGGCTGTCGCGCATGTCGTCGGTGTTGGGCTTGAAGGTCAGGCCAAGCAGCGCCGCCCGCTTGCCGCGCGCCGCTTCGATCCCGCCCAGCGCGTCGACGACCTTGCGGCCCATCGCCCGCTTGCGGGCCTCGTTGACCTTGACCACCGCCTCGACGATCCGCGTCGGGCTGTCATAGTCCTCGGCGGTCTTGAGCAGGGCGATGGTGTCCTTGGGGAAGCACGAGCCGCCATAGCCGGGCCCTGCGTGCAGGAACTTGGAACCGATGCGCTTGTCCATGCCGATCCCGCGGCTGACATCCTGCACATTCGCGCCGACCTTCTCGCACAGGTCCGCCATCTCGTTGATGAAGGTGATCTTGGTGGCAAGGAAGGCATTGGCGGCGTATTTGATCAGCTCGCTGGTGCGCCGGCTGGTGAACAGGATGGGCGATTCGTTGAGGAACAGCGGGCGATAGACCTCGCGCATCACCTCGCGGCCGAAATCGTCCTCGGCGCCGATGACGATGCGGTCGGGACGCTTGAAATCGCCGATCGCCGCGCCCTCGCGCAGGAATTCGGGGTTGGAGACGACCGATACCCTGTGCCCCCTTTCGCCTGACGCGCCGGTCTCCGCGATGATCCGCTCGACCTCGTCGCCGGTGCCCACGGGCACGGTCGACTTGGTGACGACCACCGCGTCACCCGACAGCCTCTCGCCGACCTCGCGCGCGACCTCGTAGACGAAGGTGAGGTCAGCGTGCCCGTCGCCCCGGCGGCTCGGCGTGCCGACGGCGATGAAGATCGCCTCCGCCCCGGCGATGCCCTCGCCAAGGTCGGTGGTGAAGGAGAGGCGGCCCGCCTTCACATTGCTTTCGACCAGCGCATCGAGGCCGGGCTCGTAGATCGGCATGACCCCGGCGTGGAGCCGGTCGATCTTGGCCTGGTCCTTGTCGATGCAGACCACGTCATGGCCGAAATCGGCAAAACAGGCACCCGACACGAGCCCGACATAACCCGAACCAACCATCGCAATCTTCATATCACTGCCCTTGCGCGAATAGAGGGTGCCGGCAGGCACCCGGCTGGCGTCAGTCTGGCCGATCGCCGGTGATGATCTGGACCGCCCCGTCCTCCCCGGCGCGGGCCTGGAGGATGCGGCGCTGCTCGCCCTCGAGCACCAGCGCGGTTAGCACGCCGGATCGGAAGGCACCGGTGTCTATACCGATCCGGCTGCCGCAGTCCATGACGTGCTCGAAGATGGTGTGGCCGTGCACGACCACCTTTTTCAGCGGTCCCTTGTGGTCGAGAAAGCCCTTGCGAATCCACAACAAGTCGCCGCGCTCCTGTTCGGCGAGCGGGCGGGCCGGATCGATGCCGGCATGGACAAAGACATAGTCGCCCGCCGCAATCATGGTCTCGAAGCCCGCGACATAATCGCGCACCTCGCCCGGAACCACTTCGCAGGCGCGCTTGTGGATGTCCTCGATGTCGAGCCTGGCAAGGTCTTCAGTGGTGACGCCGAAGCTCAGCAGGGTTTCGTAGCCGCCATGCTTGAGGAAGTGGCGCATGCCCTCGACCCGCTCGAAGGCGGCCAGGAACATGTCCTCGTGATTGCCGGCGAGGATGCGCAGATTGCGCTCTTCCTGCCACTGGCGGGCGCGGGCGATCACGGCGGCGCTGTCGGGCCCGCGATCGACCAGATCGCCCAGCAGCACGATGCGGTGGTCGAGGCTGGGCGCCCCGGCGATCTCGGCCTCGATGGCCGCGATCATCGCCGCGAACAGGTCGAGCCGTCCGTGAATGTCGCCGATCGCGTACCAGCGTGTGCCGTCCGGCACCGCCGGCGGCGGGGCAGCCGGCGCGGAAAAGCCGAGAATTTCGCGCAATCGCTGGAACATGGGGCTCGAGAGAATCCCGGACGGTTGGCCCCTCGGGGGCGCGAGAGGACGCATAATTCGCGCAAAGGTCACAGGCAACCGGTGCTCTTGCCTCAGCGCCCGGCCGTGTCAAATTATCGCCGGATGGCCCGGCGGGGGCACCGGGCCGGTCGCGGTCCGGGGGCGCTGCCGGCTCGGCGTGTTTGGCGGTTGCAACTCGGCATGGGTCGTCGCATGGTCGCGCCCATGGTCAAATATCTCCACAGCATGATCCGTGTCGCCGATCCCGATGCGACGATCGCCTTCTTCAAGCTGATCGGTCTCGAGGAGGTGCGGCGGTTCGACAGCGAGGCCGGGCGCTTCACGCTGATCTTTCTTGCCGCGCCCGGGCAGGAAGGCCTTGCCGAGGTCGAACTCACCCATAACTGGCCCCCCGCGGACGGCAGCGCCCCGGAGGAATATGGCGGCGGGCGCAATTTCGGCCACCTCGCCTACCGGGTGGACGATATCTACGCGACCTGCCAGCGCCTGCTGGATGCAGGGCACACCATCCACCGCCCGCCGCGCGACGGGCACATGGCCTTCGTCAAGTCGCCCGACGGCATCTCGATCGAGCTGCTCCAGGAAGGACACCTGCCCCCCGCCGAGCCATGGGCAAGCATGCCCAACAGCGGCACGTGGTAAACAAGCAGTGAATGGAATCTGGATTAAGTAATTAATCTAAATCAGTTTTTCGTTGCTCTAGGGAAAATTGCCAAGTAAATTGCCGACTTAATAGGTAAGGAGGGGGTCGCACCTTGTCCTATACGGCACTTGGCCTGTGGCAGTGGCTTGCGCTGCTGCAACACGAACTTCTGATGTTCGCGGGGGTGTTCTTCCTCGTCGGCGCGCTTGATGATCTGGGGATCGACGGCTTGTGGCTGTGGATGCGGGCGACCGGCCGGGTCCGCACCCCGAAGCGCAGCCGCCTCCCGCTCCAGAACCGTCCGCTGTCAGGCCCGGTCGCGGTGGTCATACCTGCCTGGCGCGAAGCCGCCGTGATCGGCCAGACCATCCGCCACCTGCTCGAAACCTGGCCGCAGCCGGCCTTGCGGCTCTATGTCGGGTGCTACCGCAACGACCCCGCCACGCTGGAAGCCGGCATGGCCGCGGCGCGCTGCGATCCGCGCCTGAGGCTGGTGATCGTCGATGCCGACGGACCGACCACCAAGGCCGACTGCCTCAATCGCCTCTACGCCGCCCTGGTGACCGACGAGGAGCGATCCGGGCGAAGGTTCGGGGCGATCGTGTTCCACGACGCCGAAGACATCGTCGATCCGGGCGCGCTCGGCCTGCTCGACGAATCCATCGCCGGGGGTGCGGACTTCGTGCAGATCCCGGTCGAGCCGCTCGTGCCGCACCATCGCCCCTTCTTCTCGCGCCTTGTGGGGAGCCATTACTGCGAGGAATTCGCCGAGGCGCATGGCAAGTCGATGGTGGTGCGCGGCGCGCTCGGGGCAGCGCTGCCGGGCGCGGGGGTGGGGTGCGCGGCCTCGCGCCGCGCGCTCGACTGGCTGGTCGCGCGGCAGGAAGACGGGCGCCCTTTCGCGACCGATTCGCTCACAGAGGATTACGAGTTCGGCCTCGCCATCGCCGCTGCGGGGGGGCGGTGCCGCTTCGTGCGCGAGCGCGGCGATGACGGGCGGCTGATCGCCACGCGGGCCTATTTCCCGCACTCGGTCGCCACGGCCGTGCGCCAGAAGAGCCGCTGGGTGCTGGGCATTGCCCTGCAAGGCTGGGACCGGGTCGGCTGGGCGGGCGGAGCGACGGGGCGCTGGATGCTCGCGCGGGATCGCCGCGGGCCGCTGACCGCGCTGGTGATGCTGATCGGCTATGTGCTGGTGTTTCTCACCGGACTGATGGGCCTGTTGATGCTGGTCGGCTTTGCCGAGCCGCTGCCGCTCGGCGGGCCGCTTATGACGGTGCTGATCCTCAATGCCACGGCCTTCGGCTGGCGGATCGCATTGCGGTTCGCTTTCACCGCACGCGAATACGGGTGCGCCGAGGGGCTGCGCGCCGTGGCACGCCTGCCGCTCGCCAATGTGCTTGCGATCATGGCCGGAAGGCGGGCGCTGTTCACCTATGTCAGCACGCTGGCAGGGCGGGCGGCGGCCTGGGACAAGACCGATCACGAGGCCCATCCCCGCCCCGGCACCAGGGCGGGCCTCGCGCGGTGAGGGGCGACGTGCCGCGTCGCCTGAAGCCGCGCGGCGGCCCGCTGCTCACGCTGGTTGCGGTCTTTGTCGGCTGGGGCGTGCTGCGCGCGGCGGCATGGGAGAACCCCTTCGCTCCGCCCGTGGCCGCACTCGAGCATGGCGCGTCCGGCCTTGCCTATGCGCCCCGCTCGCTGGCGGACCCCTATCTTCTCGCCGCGTTCACATCCCCGAACGCGGCAGAAGGCGCAGCGGTAAGCAACCCGTCTGCGCCGCGCCGCGCGCGACCCCTTGCGCGCGGCGCCCCCCGTTCCGCCCGGAGCGCCGCCCGCCAGGCACCGCCCGGGCCCGACCATTCCGTCCTTTCCGGCCCGCGCCTGCCGGACGCGAGAGAGAGCCCGTGGCGCAGCCCGGCGCTGGGGTGATCGGTGCGGATGGTGCGGCAATGGATGAACCGATGATCCGCCTGCGCGCCGCCTTTGACCGGGTGAAGGAATTGCCCGATTTCAACCCGAATGAGCGGGCGCACTGGCCGGAGCTGCGCGTAGCGGTCGAGAAGGTACTGGAGCGCACGGCCTAACATGCAACGCTCTGTTTCCCCTTGACTATCCGATAGGCGGGAGTTCACATTGCGCCACTGTCAAACGGAGAATTATTTGGATGCGCCACTATCTCGCCGCCGCTTTGGGCCTCGCACTCACCAGCTGCGCTTCGACGCAGGCTGTACTGGACAAGGCTCCGACCGAAGTTTTCTTCACCGAGAAAAGCCAGAACGAAGTGGCCTTCTGCCTGGCGAACAAGAACAACACGGCCGCGCTTGATCGGGATGATGGTTCGAAGGTTATCTTGATCAAGAACGGTTATGGCGGCGTCTCGATGGCCTTCAACGTCTATCCTGATCCCAAGGGCAGCCGCGTCGAATACCGTAAGCAGTTCGGCACGATCGGCGGCATCTGGAAGCAGTGTATCGGAATCGAAGCAGACGCGAAGTAGATCCGCTAGAACAGCTCCAGCGCCTTGCGCTTCGACTTCTTCACGGCCTCCCGGTCCCGTTCCTCACACCGTTCGACGATCCCGATCGCGGCCGCTGTGCGCTATACTGACGGGGCGTTCAGCGACTCGTTTCGCCAAGCCGCCTATGTCGTCAGCGAGCTTGGGGCCGTGCCGCTTCCCTATGGCGCGCGGCTGGAAGCCGACGGGCAGGCGAGCCTCACGCGCGAGCTGCCCTTCGCGGGCCGGCTCAGCAAGGATGCGGTGCGGATCAGCATCGGTGCGGGCGCCTGGGGCGGAGCACAGAAGGACGCCCAGCGGCTCGATGTCGGCCCGACGCTGAGAGCCGATGTCGGGATCGGCGGCTTTCCCGCCCGCCTGTCGGTCGACTGGCGCGCACGGGTGGCGGGCGACGCCGCGCCCGGATCGGGCGTCGCGGCAACGCTTTCGGCCGGGTTCTAGGGGGAGCGGGGCGGGGCTCTGCGCCGCCCCCGGCGGCTCGCAAGCAAGCGCTCCGGCGCGATCCCCGACAAACACCATCGAACAACTGGCGCCTGTGTCTTTAAGTCGCCGGACACCTCGGCTAGCCTGCCGCGCATGGATGTCTACCTGCCCATCGCGAATCTCTCGGTCAACGGGCTCTACATCGTCTTGCTCGGCGGGTTGACGGGGATCCTGTCCGGCCTGTTCGGGGTCGGCGGCGGATTTCTGACAACGCCGCTCCTCATCTTCTACGGCATCCCGCCAACGGTCGCTGCTGCCTCGGCGGCGACGCAGGTGACGGGCGCGAGTGTCTCGGGCGTGCTCGCCCATTCACGGCGCAAGGGCGTGGACTATCGCATGGGCGCGGTGATGGTCGGCGGCGGGATGATCGGCGCGCTGATCGGTGCGGGCCTGTTCAGCCTGCTCCAGAGGCTCGGCCAGATCGACGTGGTGATCTCGGTGCTTTACGTCCTGATGCTCGGCTCGATCGGCACGCTGATGCTGCGCGAGGCGGTGAGCGCGCTGCGGCCCGGCCTGTTCGGGGCCAGCCGCCCGCAGGTCCGCAAGCGCCGCCACCACCCGCTGGTCGCCAGCCTGCCCTATCGCTGGCGGTTCTACGCCTCGGGGCTCTACATCTCGCCGCTTGCACCGCTGCTGCTGGGCGCGGGCGTGGGCATCCTCACCATGCTGATGGGCATCGGCGGCGGCTTCCTGCTGGTTCCGGCGATGCTCTACATCCTGGGCATGAGCGGCAATGTCGTGGTCGGCACCTCGCTGTTCCAGATCCTGTTCGTGACGATGGTGACGACCATGACCCACGCGCTCACAACCCGCGCGGTCGATCTGGTGCTGGCGGGCCTGCTGCTGCTGGGATCGGTGCTCGGCGCACAGTTCGGCACCCAGATCGCATTGAAGGCCAGGCCCGAATATCTGCGCCTCGCGCTCGCCGCGCTGGTGCTGCTGATCGCCTTGCGGATGCTCTACGGGCTCGGGGTGCAGCCCGACGAGATCTACACGGTGGAGCAATTGTGAGGGCAGCGGCGTGAGCTTGCCTGCGCGCCTCGCCGTGCTGCCGGTGTTGCTGGTGCTCGCGCTCGGCCTGCGCGGCGCGCCTGCCTTTGCCCAGCGCGAGCCGGTGCTGGTTCCCGAGGTCAGCCAGTCGCTGATCGAGGTGCGCCAGGGCTTCACCGGCGCGCGGCTGCTGCTCTACGGCGCGGTGATCGATCCCGAGGCGGGGCGCGGCGGGGACTATGACATCATCGTTGTCCTGAAGGGACCGACCGAAGCGGTGCGCATCCGCGAGAAGGAGCGCATCGCGGGCATGTGGATGAACGCCGGATCCTCCGACTTCCGCTCCGCCCCGGCCTTTTTCGCGGTCGCTTCCTCGCGCCCGATCAGCCAGATCGTCGATGAACGCACTGCGGCGATCTTCGAGCTTGGCACAAGGTTCATCCAGCTTTCGCCATCCGGCGAGATGGAGCCCGAGGAGCAGGACCGCTTTGCCCGCGGGCTGGTCGAGCTGCGGCGGCGGCAGGGGCTCTATCAGGAGAACCCGGGCGGCGTCAGGATCAGCGAGAAGGTGCTCTATCAGGCGCGCATCAATCTGCCCTCCAATGTCACCACCGGGCGCTACACTGCCGAGACCTTCGCCGTCTCGCGCGGGCGCGTGGTGGCGAGCGCGACGGCGCGGATCGAGGTGGTGAAGGCGGGGCTTGAGGGACAGGTGGTGACCGCTGCCCAGCGCTGGTCGTTCTTCTATGGCCTGGGCGCGATTGCCCTCTCCCTCGGCATGGGATGGATGGCCGGACGCATGTTCGCCCGCGCCTGACGGGCCTGCGGCCCCGTCGGCGAATGGGCGCAGCGTTGACCCGTTCTTAACCTCGTTGCCCCTATGCGTGCCGCGTGCCGTGACGGTACAGGGAAAGGCGCAGATGACCGATAACGCGAGGCAGGATTTCGAACGCCTTACCGACACCGACCTGGGAGCCGACGAAGAGCCGGCGCCCCTCTCCCCGGGCGATGCGCCGCCGCGCCATAACGCGCGCCTGCCGATCGGCGTGGTGCTCGAGGTTGCCGGATCGGGATCACAGATCGCGCTCGACCTGCAGCGCATCAACGACTGCATGAAGGATGCCGACCCCTCGGTCGCACTCGCCGGGCAGGTCGCCAGCCAGATCAAGATCCGCGTCGGCGATGCCTGGCTGCTCGCCAGCGTGCGCGACCAGCGCAAGGACCGCCGCACCGAGGGCGGGATCATCGCCAACGTCGACTTTCTGGGCGAAGGCAACGAGGAGCGGCTGACCGGGCGCATCAACGGCTTCCGCCGCGGCGTCACCCGCTATCCGATCCCCGGCGCGCTGATCTATCCTGCCGCCACCAGCGATCTCGAACAGATCTATGCCAGCGACGGGCGGGCGAGCATCACCGTGGGCAAGGTGTTCCCGACCAAGGATATCCGTGCAGGCCTCTATATCGACGCGATGCTCGGCAAGCACTTTGCCCTGCTCGGCTCGACCGGCACTGGCAAGTCGACCGGTACCGCGCTGATCCTCCACCGCATCTGCGAGGCCGCGCCCAAGGGTCACATCGTCATGATCGACCCCCACGGCGAATATGCCGCCGCGTTTCGCACCATCGGCCAGATCCTCGACGTCTCGAACCTCCAGATGCCCTATTGGCTGATGAACTTCGAGGAACATTGCGAGGTGCTGCTCACCAGCAGCGGCAACGAGCGCCAGACCGACGCCGACATTCTCGCCAAATGCCTGCTCGCCGCGCGCGCTAAGAACCGGCTGGCGCAGAGCCTCGGCAAGATCACGGTGGATTCGCCGATCCCCTATCTGCTGTCCGATTTCAACAACGTGCTGCAGGACGAGATGGGCCGGCTCGACAAGGCCACCTCGAGCGCGCCCTATATGCGCATCAACCAGAAGCTCGACGAGCTGAAGGCCGATCCGCGCTACCAGTTCATGTTCTCCGGGATGCTGGTCGGCGACACGATGGCCGAGTTCATCAGCAAGGTGTTCCGGATGCCGTCGAACGGCAAGCCGATCTCGATCATCGACGTCTCGGGCGTGCCGTCCGACATCACCTCGACGGTGGTGGCGGTGCTCAGCCGCCTGGTCTTCGACTTTGCGATCTGGGGCCGCGACGACAAGACCCACCCCGTGCTGCTGGTGTGCGAGGAAGCGCACCGCTATGTCCCCAACGAGAAGAACGCCGATGGCTCCTCGGTCGGCAAGATCCTGAGCCGCATCGCCAAGGAAGGGCGCAAATACGGGATCTCGCTGGGGCTCGTCACCCAGCGCCCCTCGGACCTTGCCGAAGGCGTGCTGTCGCAATGCGGCACGATCATCGCGATGCGCCTGAACAACGAGCGCGACCAGGCCTTCGTCAAGGCGGCGATGCCCGAAGGCGCGCGCGGATTTCTCGATTCGATCCCCGCGCTCAGGAACCGCGAATGCATCATCTGCGGCGAGGGCGTGGCGATCCCGATCCGCGTGAACTTCGACACCCTCGAGGAACACAGGCGCCCGGCCTCCGAAGACCCGAGCTTCGCCGAACTGTGGAGCAGGAACGGCGGCGAGGATGAATTGGTCGAGCGCGTCGTGAGGCGCTGGAGAAGTCAAGGTTGATTGCGGGCCCGCCTCCGCGGGCCCGTCCTCGGTGCTATTCCCTTTGCTGCGCTACGGGGCACCTGCGGCTCGCGCGCGTGCGCTCGCGGTCGCTGGCGCGACCGAGACCGGTGCCACACTCTCCGTATGATGGCAGTGCATCGTCCCGCCAACGGACGGGCCGCAAGGGCGACTGCCCGCCCGCAGGTGCTCAAGCCTGAAAGGCTTGAAACGCACCGAGGACGACCCCGCGGAGGCGGGGTCGCAAACCAACTACGTCCCCCGCGTATCCCCGTAGAGGTGGATATGCAGCCGGTCGCTCATGCGGAAGCCATGCTTCAGACACAGGTCCGATAGCCACGCCTGCCGCGCGCGCAGGGTGGTGCTGTCGGTGCCCTCCGCCATCAGGAACACGCGCTCGGGGCGGAAGCGGTAACGGCGGTGGAGGGCCAGCACCTCCTCCACATCCGCAGGGCTCGCGATCACGAACTTGAGGAAGGCACGCGGCTCGGTCGCCCAGGCATCGAGCCGCTCGGGGATCAGCGCCAGCGCGGCGGGGTTGCCGCTATGCGAAAGCTTGGGGCTGACATTGTACTGGTCGACCCGCACATCGAGCCTTGGCGGAGGGGCCACGGTGCCGTTGGTCTCGATCTCGACCGCGATGTCGGGCAGGTGGGCCAGCATCTCCGCCAGCGCCGGGGCCTGAAGCAAAGGCTCGCCCCCGGTGATGACAAGGCGCTTCTGGCCCAGCGCCGCGATCCTTTGGGCCGTATCCTCGGCCGAAAGCGTGACCTGATTGGCTTTGCGGTCGAACGCGATCCCATCGCGATGCGGCCGGTTATCGCCCTCGAACCGCCATGTATAGGCCGTGTCGCACCAGGTGCAGGCGAGATTGCAGCGGCTGAGGCGCACGAAGGCGACCGGCACGCCGATGCTTGGCCCCTCGCCTTGCAAGGAGGCGAAGATCTCCGGCCCGCCGGTGTCGTCGGTGGCGAGGGTGAGGTCCACTTACCCCAGCCGCGCCAGTGCCGCGGTCAGCCGCTCGACCTCGCCCGCGTGGTGGGCGAGATCGGCGCGGGCCTTTTCGACCGCTTCGGGCTTGGCCTTTTCGGCGAAGGCGGGGTTGGACAGGCGGCCTTCCAGGCTCTTGGCTTCCTTGGTGCTTACCGCCAGCGCCTTTTCCAGCCGCGCCTTTTCCGCTGCGATATCGACGATCCCTTCGAGCGGGATGACGAACACGTCTTCGCCTGCGGTCACCTGCATCGCAGGGCCTGCGGGGGCCTCGCCGATGGTCACCGGGGTGAGGCGCGCAAGGCGCTCGATCGCGGCGCTGGAACGCTCGATGGTGCGCGCGGCGACGTCCGAGGGGCTCGCCAGCCACGCCGCCAGCTTGGCGCCGGGCGCGATGCCGAGCTCGTTCTTGGCCGAGCGGGTGTTGGTGGTGAGGTCGATCACCCAGTCGATCGCGTCGGTCGCTTCCTTGTTCACCTCGGCTTCCGGCTTGGGCCACTGCGCCACGATCAGCTCGTAATCGCGCGCGCCCAGCTTGTGCCACAGCTCTTCGGTGATGAAGGGCATGAAGGGATGGAGCATGACGAGGATCTGGTCCAATGCCCAACCGGCCACGGCCCGGGTCTCGACCGCGGGCGGGCTGTCGGCGTCACCGGCGAAGACCGGCTTGATCAGCTCCAGATACCAGTCGCAGAACTTCGACCACGTGAACTGGTAGATCGCATTGGCGGCGGCGTCGAAGCGCAGATCGTCCATCGCGCGCTCGATCTCGGTCACGCAGGCCTGCACCTCGCCGATGATCCACTGGTTGGCGGCGAGCCGGGCAGGCGGGGCCTTGATCGTGTCGGACGCCCCGATCCCGTTCGACTGGCAGAAGCGCGCCGCGTTCCACAGCTTGGTGGCGAAGTTGCGATACCCCTCGACCCGCTTTTCATCCATCTTGATGTCGCGGCCCTGGCTCTCCATCGCCGCCATGAAGAACCTGAGTGCATCCGCACCATACTGGTCGATCAGGCCGAGCGGATCGACCGCATTGCCCTTGGACTTCGACATCTTCGCGCCATCGGCGGCGCGCACGAGGCCGTGGAGATAGAGCGTGTCCCACGGCTTTTGCCCCATGTTGTAGAAGCCCATCATCATCATCCGCGCATCCCAGAAGAACAGGATGTCGAAGCCGGAGATGAGGAGGCTGTTGGGGAAGTGCTTATTCAACAGCGTCATGCCAGCGGAAGCTGGCACCTCGGGCGTCTGGTCACTGCCGCCTGAGGCCCCAGCTTTCGCTGGGGCGACGGACTGATTTTCTTCCGGCCACCCCAGCGTGGCGAAGGGCCACAGGGCGGAGGAGAACCACGTGTCGAGGACGTCCTCGTCCTGCGTCAGCTTGACGCCTTCACCCGCCATCGCCTGCGCGGCCTCGGCGGTTTCCGCGACGAAGCAGCGGCCATCATCGGCAAACCACGCCGGAATTCGATGCCCCCACCATAGTTGGCGCGAGACGCACCAGGGCTGGATGTTCTCCATCCAGTTGAAGAAGGTCTTCTCCCAGGTCTTGGGCACGATCTGGATGTCGCCATTGCGCACCGCTGCGATCGGCTTCTTCGCCAGTTCTGCGGCGTTCACATACCACTGGTCGGTCAGCCACGGTTCGATCACCACGCCGCCGCGGTCGCCGAAGGGGGTCTGGATCACGCGCGGTTCAGCGTCGAGCGCCACTTCCTCGCCGTCCTTGCCCTTGGTGATGTGGGGTACCAGGAACCTGTCGGCATTCAGCCGCTCGACCACGGCCTTGCGCGCCTCGAACCGGTCGAGCCCGAGGTACTCCGCCGGGATCAGTCCGTCCGCCACCTGACACACCGCCGCATCGGCATCGAGCATGTTGAGCATGTCGCCCGCCGCAATCCCGGCGCGCCGCCCCACCTCGAAGTCGTTGAAATCGTGCCCCGGGGTGATCTTGACGCAGCCGCTCCCCAGCGCCGGATCGGCGTGTTCATCGGCTATGATCGGAATGCGCCGCCCGGTGATCGGCAGGATGATATGCTTGCCCACGACGCTGGCATAGCGTTCGTCCGCCGGGTTCACCGCCACCGCCATGTCGGCGAGCATGGTTTCCGGACGGGTGGTGGCGACGATCAGGTGATCGTCCCCGGCATCGGTCAGCACGCCATCGGCCAGCGGATAGCGGAAGCGCCAGAAATGGCCCTGAATTTCGCGCGTTTCCACCTCAAGGTCGGAAATCGCCGTCTTGAGCTTGGGGTCCCAGTTCACCAGCCGCTTGTCGCGGTAGATCAGCCCGTCGTTGTAGAGGTCGACGAAGGTCTTGATCACCGCGCGGGTGAAATGCGGGTCCATGGTGAACTGTTCGCGGCTCCAGTCCATCGAGCAGCCGAGGCGCCTGAGCTGGTGGGTGATAGTGCCGCCGCTTTCCGCCTTCCACTCCCACACCTTCTCGACGAAGGCCTCGCGCGAATAATTGGTGCGCTTGTCCTGCCGGGCTTCCATCTGGCGCTCGACCACCATCTGCGTGGCGATCCCGGCGTGGTCGGTGCCGACCACCCAGAGCGCGTCCTTGCCGCGCAGGCGCTCGTAGCGGATCACGACGTCCTGCAAGGTGTTGTCGAGCGCGTGGCCGATATGCAGGCTCCCCGTCACGTTCGGCGGCGGGTTGACGATGGTGAAGGCTTCCGCGTCCGGGCGGGCCGGGCGGAAGCAGCCGTTCGTTTCCCAGTGGGAATACCAGCGCGTCTCGATCTCGGCGGGGTCGAAAGTGGTGGGCAGGTTGTCGCTCATGATGGCAGCGCCCATGCCAGCACCCATGTTGCGATGCAATGATGGAGGTGGGCCGCCATGCCCGAGAGAGCCTTGCGAGGCGCGCGAAACTCTCATACCTTCAATCCGATGCAAAGCGCTGCGCAACATGTGCTGATCGACGGGGGCGCAGACGGCACCCGGCTGGCGCTGTCGGGGCAGCTCACGCTGGCGCATATCGGCCCGCTTGAGGTCGCGCTCAGGGCCATGGAAGGTCCGGTCCGCGTTGTCGATCTCGCCGGTGTGGAGGAAATCGACACGGTCGGTGCCTATGTAGTGTGCCGGCTGGCGCGTCTCCATGACAGCCGGATCACCGGCGCCAGCCCGGAGGCCGGACGCCTGCTCGCCGCCGTGCGCGAGATCGACAAGGTCGGCGACAACCACCCCCACCGCCTGCCGGTGTGGGAACGCGTGCCGACCAAGCTCGGCGAGCACGTCTTCCATGCGCGCAGCGGCATTTACGGGGTGGTCGCCTTCTTCGGCCAGATCCTGATCGGTGCAGGATCACTGCTGCGCCACCCGACGCGTTTTCCGCTGAAGGCGCTGGTCCACCAGATGGAGCTGGTCGGGGTCTCGGCCCTGCCGATCATCGGCCTGATGAGCTTCCTCATCGGCATCGTCATCGCCCAGCAGGGCTCGGTGCAGCTCGAACAGTTCGGCGCCGAGGCGCTGACGGTGAACCTCGTCGGGCGCATCACCTTGCGCGAGCTTGGTGTACTGATGACCGCGATCATGGTTGCGGGCCGTTCGGGCAGCGCCTTTGCCGCGCAACTGGGCACGATGAAGCTCACCGAGGAGATCGACGCAATGCGCACCATCGGCATCTCGCCGATCGAGGTGCTGGTCATCCCCCGCATCCTGGCGGCGACCTTCATGATGATCCTCCTGGGCTTCTACGCCTCGGTGGTGGCGATCATCGGTGGGGCAGTGGTCGGGCAGGCCTCGCTCGGCATCAACTTCGTCACCTTCCTGCTGCGCATCCAGGAAGTGGTGCCGACGCATGACCTATGGGTCGGGCTGATCAAGGCGCCGGTGTTCGGGCTGATCGTGGCGCTGGCGGGCTGCTATAACGGCCTGCAGGTGCGCGGCAATTCCGAGGAAGTCGGCCGCCGCACGACGATGGCGGTGGTCTCCGCGATCTTCGCGGTGATCGTGCTCGATGCCTTCTTCGCGGTGTTCTTCACCGAAGTGGGCTGGGGCTGAGGCGATGCGCATCAACGCCCATCCCGACGACGACAGCCCGGCCATCGTGGTCGAGGGTCTCGTCAACCGCTTCGGCGATTTCACCGTGCATGACGGGCTCGACCTGACCGTGCGGCGCGGCGAGATCCTGGGCGTGGTGGGCGGCTCGGGCAGCGGCAAATCGGTGCTGATGCGATCGATCATCGGCCTCCAGACCCCGGCCGAGGGGCGGATCGGCGTGCTCGGCCGCAATCTGCGGGGCGAGGAGGGGGACGAGGCCGACCGCGATGTGCGCGCGCGCTGGGGCGTACTGTTTCAGGGCGGCGCATTGTTCTCGACCCTCTCGGTGGGTGAGAACGTGGAGGTGCCGATCAAGCAGTTCTACCCCGATCTCGACCCCGCCTTTCGCGCCGAGATCGCGCGCTACAAGGTGATGCTGACGGGGCTGCCCGAGGACGCGGTGCAGAAATATCCCGCCGAACTGTCAGGCGGCATGAAGAAACGCGCCGGCCTCGCCCGCGCGCTGGCGCTCGATCCGGAGCTCTTGTTCCTCGACGAGCCGACCGCCGGGCTCGACCCCATCGGCGCGGCCAAGTTCGACCGCCTGACCCGCGAGCTTCAGGAAACGCTCGGGCTGACGGTGTTTCTCATAACCCATGATCTCGATACGCTCTACGAGATCTGCGACCGGGTCGCGGTGATCGCCGACAAGCGGATCATCTCGGTCGGCACCATCCCGGAACTGATCGCCACCGGCCATCCGTGGATCGAGGAATATTTCAACGGCCCGCGCGGCCGCTCGGCGCACGACGCGCATATGCAGGGTGAGGCGTGAGCCTGATAATGTTGGACAACCGCAGCCGCCGGGCCGCATAGGGACAGGGCATGGAGAGCCTTCTTGGAAACTAGGGCCAATCATCTGTGGGTCGGAGCGGTGACGCTGGTGCTGCTGGCGGCGCTGGCGGCGTTCATCGTGTGGATTGCGCGCCTGGGGCAGGGCGATCTCGACGAATATGACATCTTCTACAACCAGTCGGTCTCCGGCCTTGCCAATGGCAGTCAGGTCACGTTTGCCGGCGTCCCGGTCGGCCAGGTGACCGAGATCGCGCTTGCCAAGGACAACCCCGAATTCGTGCGCGTGCGCATCAAGGTGAAGCAGGACGTGCCGATCCTCGTCGGGACGCAGGCGACGATCCAGGCGAGCTTCACCGGCGTCTCGACAATCCTGCTCGACGGCGCGCGCAAGGACAATCCGCCGATCACCTGCGAGACCACCGCCTGCCCGGAAGGCCGCCCGGTGATCCCGCCCGGGCGCGGCGGCTTCGGCGAGATCGTGGCCAACGCGCCGCTGCTGCTCGAGCGGCTGGCGACCCTGACCGAGCAGCTCAATGTCATCCTCGGCCCCGACAACCAGGCCGAGATCGCCGGCATCCTGCGCAACACCAACCGGTTGACCGCAGGCCTTGCCGATGCGAGCCCGGAGCTGACGCAGAACCTCAAGGATTTCCGCACCACCCTTGCCGAGCTCAACCAGACCCTCGATGCGGTCGAGAAGCTGGCCATCACCACCAACGGCGTGCTCGACAAGGAAGGCGAGCCCCTCGCCCGGGAGCTGCGCGAGACGCTGCGGGGCGCCAACAATGCGCTTGCCTCGCTCTCGGCGACGCTCGAGGACACCCGTCCCGCCGCGCGCCAGCTGCGCACCACCACGCTGCCCGCCGCCGAAGCCACGCTGGAGGACCTGCGCGCCACCAGCCGGTCCTTGCGCACCATCACCGAAAAGCTCGAGAGTGAAGGTGCGCGCTCGCTGGTCGGGGGCAAGTCGCTGCCCGACTACAAGCCCTGAGGAAAGACGCCATGCCCCGCATGACCCGGCCTGCCCTGTTCGCTCTCCCGCTGCTGCTTGCCCTCGGCGGATGCATCAGTCTTGGCGGCAAGCCGCCGGAAAGCCTCCTGACCTTGAGCCCGCAGACGAGCGCGCCAGTCGGCGCGGGTGCCGGGAGCGCCGCGAACGAGCGGGTCATTGCGATCCTCGCCATCGACACGCCCGCCAAGCTCGACGTGCTGCGCGTTCCGGTGGCGGTGAGCGACACCGAGCTTGCCTATCTCCAGGAGGCTTACTGGGTGGAAAAGCCTGCGCGCCTGTTCCGGCGGCTGATCGGGGAAACGATCCGCGCGCGCGGCAATGCGCTGGTGATCGACAGCGAGAACACGGCGATATTGGCAACACAGACCTTGCGCGGCACCCTTATCGACATGGGCTATGACGCGCCCACCGCCTCGGTGGTGGTGCGCTTCGATGCGGTGAAGATCGCCGATGGCGGTGCACTTGCAAGCCGCCGCTTCGAGGCGCGCGAGAGCGGCGTTGCCGCGGAACCGCGCGCGGTGGGTGCAGCGCTCAATGTGGCGGCGAACAAGGTCGCTGCGGAAGTGGCCGAATGGGTGGCGGGGGGCTGATCTAGCCCTTTCCCATCCGCGCAAAGGCGCAGGCGCGCAGGAAATCGGCCTCGCGCCGTTCGCGGCGCTCCTCGGCCTCCCAGTCGCGCCCCCAGAGTTCGGCCTGCCATTCCTCTTCCAGACAGGCGGCCTGCCACAGCGCCAGCGGCTCCTCCTCGCCGCGAGCATTCAGCGCAGCGAGCGCGGTGACGAGCGAGGCGGCGAGTTTGGTCATCGCCTCGACGCCTGCCAGCGCGAAGGGATCGAGCGCCGTGAGCCGCGCTTCCAGCCTGGCGAGGGTCTCGGGCGGCTGCGGGCGGTGGAGCACGCCGCTCACGCGTACCAGGCTGATGCCGTGCTCGGCCTCGAAGGCGTTTAGCAGCGGCTCCCACACGGCCTGCTGGCGGGCATGGAGCGGCTCGTCGGGGTCGGCGCGGTAACACAGCGTATCGGTCTCGGCGTAAGCGATCAGACCGCGCGCGACGGCGGCGGGATCGGGCGCGACCACATCGATCGCGTAGTCCGCCATGTCGCGCAAGGGGAGGCTCGCGGGATCGATTTTTTCGCCCTGCCGCCGCCATTCCGCCGCGAGCGCCTCGCCCAGCGCCTCGGTCGGCACGATCTGCGCGGCACCGCCGACGGTCTTGATCCCGCGTCCGTCGAGCATCGCCTGCCATCCGCCGGAGACTGTCCCCAGCGTCACGTCCTTGTAGAAGCGGCGGATCATGCCTTCGTCCCGGCTCCGGCATTCCAGCGGCGCGCGATGAAGCGCGGCACGAAGAAGAAGTCGAAGAAGCCCGCCACCGCGACAATGACGCCGACGGCGTAGGGCAGGTCGATGATTCCGCGCACGATGGCAAAGCCGAGCATCACCATGGCGATCCCGCCAAAACGCACGGCGGTGATGATGATGTGGCCCGTGCGGGCGCGCGCTTCCTCGGTCGCGCGTCGGGACTGGGTCATGGCAGCGTCTCCTCCAGTGCGGCGGCGAGACCGGCGGCAGTCCCCACGACCTGCGCCGCGCCGCTCGCCAGCAGTTCATCGGCGCCGTGATAGCCCCAGCCGACGCCGATCGCCGCAACCCCGATGCTGCGCGCCATGATCATGTCGAAGCTGGTGTCGCCGATCATCACCGTTTGCTCGCGCGCCGCGCCGGCCTCGAACAGCGCGGCTTCAAGCATGGCCGGGTGGGGCTTTGAAGGGTGGCGGTCGGCGGTCTGGAGCGAGGTGAACAGGTCGGCGATGCCGTGGGTGGCAAGGCAGGCGGCAAGCCCGCGATCGGACTTGCCGGTGGCGACCGCGAGGCTCCAGCCATCGGCATGAAGGGCGCGCAGCAGTTCGGCGATCCCGTCATAGAGCGGCTCATCGAGCAGGCCATCCTCGCGCCGGGCGCGGAAGCTGGAGCGGTAGAATTCGGTGACGGCGCGGTTCTGCTCCTCGCTCAGGGCAGGTGCGAGGGCGCGGACAGCGGCGGGCAGACTGAGGCCGACGATCCGGCGCACGGCGTGATTGTCGGGCGCGGCCAACCCTGCGCGGGTGAAGGCGCGTTCCATCGCCCAGCACACGTCGGCCTGCCCATCGACCAGCGTGCCGTCGCAGTCGAACACGGCAAGGCGCACGGGGCGACGGGTCATTCCGGCAGCTCCCGCACGAGATGGGCTAGGGCGGCATGGCCGGCAGCGTCCAGCCCCTCGGCGATCCGCGCGCGATCTTCGGCGGTCTTGTTCTGCGACAGCTTGAGCGTCGGGCGCCAGGCCAGCACCTCCATCTCGAACCCGGTGATGCCGCGAAACAGCCCGCTCCACACCCTGGCCGAGGACTCCTCTGCCCGCCATGGTTCGCCTTCGAGCCGCTCCTCGTGCTTGGCGATGGCGGCGTGGAGGAAGGCTTCGAGCCCCTCGTCGGCCATGCGCCGCACCCGGCCTTCGAGCTCGAGCGCGACGTAGTCCCACGTCGGCACCGTGTCGCGGCCCGCATACCAGCGGGGCGAGACATAGGCATCGGGGCCATTGACCACGATCAGCGCCGTGCTGCCGTCGAGGTGGCGCGTCAGGGTATTGCCGCGCGCGAGGTGGAACTGCACCGCCCCGTCGCCCGTGGTCAGAAGCGGGGTGTGGGCGACCCGGGGCCCGTCCGGGGTCTGGGCGAAGACCATGCCGAAGCCGATTTCCGCGATCAGGCTCTCGCACAGGGCGCGGTCATCGGTGCGGTAGAGCGGGTTGGGGTGCATCAGCGCCCCTTGCTCTTGGGCTTGCCCTTCGGCTTCGCCTTGGGCTTGGCATTGGCAGCGCCGCGGGCCCGGCGAGGGGCGCGGGTTTCCTTCCTCGCCTGCTTGAAGTGGCGGCGGGCGGCCTGCTTTTTCTCCTCGGCGGTCTTCTCCGGCACTTCCTCGCGCAAGGGCGAAGCGTCGGAGAGCGCCGGGTCGAAGCCCAGCACTTCCATGCTCGCCGCGAAGTGCGGCGGAAGCTCTGCCGTCACGTCGAGCTTGCCGCCGGTTCCCTCTCTCGCCTTGGGCTCGGAGATGATGAGTCGCCGCGCGTGCAGGTGCATCTTGCGGCTGACCGCGCCGGTGAGGAAGGCGTCCGGCCCGCCATACTTGCCGTCGCCCACGATCGGATGGCCGATCGCCGCCATGTGGACGCGCAGCTGGTGGGTGCGGCCGGTGAGCGGTTCGAGCTCGACCCAGGCGGCGCGCTGGCCGGCGCGCTCGACCACGCGGTAGCGGGTCTTGGCTGCCGCGCCGTTTTCCTCGTCGATATGCATCTTCTCGCCGCCCGTGCCCGGCTGCTTGGCGAGAGGGGCGTCGATCACGCCCTCGGCGAGGCTCGGGACACCGACGACCAGTGCCCAATAGACCTTTCGCGCGCTGCGGCTCGCAAACCTCTTGGAAAAACTCGCCGCGCTGCCCGGCGTGCGGGCGATCAGCAGCACGCCCGAGGTGTCCTTGTCGAGCCGGTGGACGAGGCGGGGGCGAGGGGTGCGCTCGTCCTCGACGAAGGCATCGAGCAGGCCATCGACGTGCTTGGTCGTCTTGCTCCCGCCTTGCGTGGCGAGGCCGGGGGGCTTGTTGAGCACGATCGCGGTGGGCGTCTCGCGGATCACCATGTCGCGCGCCTCGGCGATCTGTTCGGGCGTTAGCGGACGCGCGCGCGGAGTTGCTACCTTGCGCGGGGCATCCTCGCCGTTCCCCGGTCCCTGGGGCGGCACGCGCAGCACCTGCCCCGCCGCGAGGCGATCCTCTGGCTTGGCGCGCTTGCCGTCGACCCGGATCTGGCCGGTGCGTGCCCAGCGCGAGACCGTGGCAAAGCCGATCTGCGGCAGATTGCGCTTGAACCAGCGGTCGAGGCGGATGCCCTCGTCATCCTCGCCCACGGTGAACTGGCGGACGTTGTCGGAAGGGGTGCCCGGGTCGGTCATTGGACGCTCTGTGCGGCGAGCAGGCCGACGATCACGGCCGCCATCCCGGCCGCCAGAGAGGCCGCGGCATAGCCTGCCGCAAGTCCCATCTGCCCCCGGTGGAGCAACGTCACCAGTTCGGAGGAAAAGGCGCTGAAAGTGGTAAAGCCGCCGAGCAGTCCGACGCCGACCAGCAGGTGCGCGCTTTCGGCGCTCTGCTCGGCCATGGTGCCGCGCGCGAGCCAGCCGAGCAGCGCTCCCATCGCCAGGCTGCCCGCGACGTTGACCGCGAGCGTCCCCCAGGGGAAGGTATTGCCCTGCCCTGCTAGTGTGCTCACCGCACGGCCGACATGATAGCGCAGCAGCGAGCCCACCGCGCCGCCCAAGGCGACGTTCAATGAGGCTGCGATTGGGGAGATTTCACCTGCCATTGCGCGGCCATAGCGAGGGCGGGGCGCTCTGCCTAGCGCAGCGAGGGCGCTTTCGCGCTGCCTGACGGCTTGCCTTTGGAGCGCTGTTGGACTATCGGGGCGCGGTTTGGAGGGCGGCTCCCCTGGAGAATCGCCCGGTTTTCATTGGAAATTCATCGCGCACCCCCGCGCAGAATCACGGCGGGGCTCTGCGCGTTTGGACATGAGGTAGTCGTCGTTTATGCAAATCATGGTTCGGGATAACAATGTCGATCAGGCCCTGCGCGCGCTCAAGAAGAAGCTGCAGCGCGAAGGCGTTTATCGCGAAATGAAGCTGCGTCGCCACTACGAGAAGCCGTCGGAGAAGCGCGCCCGCGAAAAGGCGGCTGCCGTGCGCCGCGCCCGCAAGATGGAGCGCAAGCGGATGGAGCGCGACGGGAGCAAGTAATCCCGTCCTCGGGCGTGTCTCCTTCGCGGGAACCGCTTGAATCCCCCTTTCCGATCAGCCATCAGGGCGCGGTTTCAACCCCGCGCCCTTTTGTCGTCATAAAACCGCAGCGCCTGTCGCGCGGACCAGCAGGACCCAGACCATGACCGAGATTACCCGCGTTCCCATCCAGCCTGTCGCCAAGGGCTCGCTCACCAAGCTGTGGATCGGCGTTGTTCTCGCCGTGCTGGTCGGGGCGGGTATCGCCTGGTCGGCGGTGCCGCGCGGCCTTAGCGTCGATACCGAGGTTGCCGGCACCGGGCCGAAGGTGGCGGTCGGCGACGTGGTCTTCATCAAGTACAAGGGCAAGCTCGCCAAGGACGGGACGGTGTTCGACGAATCGCAGGACATCCCCCTGCCGATCGAGGGCCTGTTCCCGGCCGGCAATCCCTTCCCGGTCGAGGAAGGTGCCACGATCCCGGGCTTCTTCAACGGCCTCCAGCAGATGCAGAAGGGCGGCAAGTATACGCTCTTCATTCCTGCCGATCAGGCCTATGGCGCCTCGCCGCAACCGGGCTCGCCGATCCCGCCCAACGCCGATCTCGAATTCGAGATCGAGGTGGTGGACATCATGAGCCGCGCGACCTTCGACCGGAACCTCAAGATCCTCCAGCAGGCGATGCAGGAGCGTATGGGGCAGCAGCAGGGCGGCGCTCCGGCTGGTGCGCCCGCCGCCCCCCCGGTCCAGTAAGGGCGAGGGCCAGATGTCGGTCGACAAGGCAACCGTGGCCAAGATCGCGAACCTCGCGCGTATCCGCATGGATGACGCCGCGCTCGAGCGCATGGTGCCCGAGCTCAACGGGATCCTGCAATGGGTCGAGCAGCTTGGTGAGGTGAACACGGCGGGCATCGAGCCGATGGCCGCGGTGATCCCCAACACCCTGCGCCTGCGCGAGGACGTGGTCGATGCCGACCCGCTGACCGGTGGCGGCAGGCAGGCCGATGTGCTCGCCAATGCGCCCGCTGCCGAGCACGGCTTCTTCGGGGTTCCGAAGGTGATCGAGTGATTTTCCGGTGTCCGCCCTTATCCCCCTCCCGCTCGCGGGAGGGGTAAGGGGTGGGCACGAACAACAAAACCCCCGCGTGCGGTCAGGCCCAACCCCGGCCCCTCCCGCAGGCGGGAGGGGAGATAAAATGACTGACCTCACCTCTCTCGGCGTCAAGGACATCCGCGATGGTGTCGCCAAGGGCGATTTCACCGCGCGCGAAGTGGCCGAGGCGTTCAATACCGCCGTGGCCGAGGCTGCGGCCCTGAACGCCTTCATCGTCACCACCCCCGACCACGCGCTCGCTGCTGCCGACAAGGTCGACGCGGCGCGTGCGGCGGGCGAGACGCTGGGCGCGATGGCGGGCGTGCCGATCGGCATGAAGGACCTGTTCGCCACGAACGGCGTCCAGACCACCGCGGCGAGCCACATCCTCGAAGGCTTCACCCCCCGCTACGAAAGCACCGTCAGCCAGAAGCTGTGGGATGCAGGCGCGGGGATGCTGGGCAAGCTCAACCTCGACCAGTTCGCCATGGGCTCGTCCAACGAGACCTCCTATTTCGGCAATGTCACCTCGCCGTGGAAGAAGGCCGGGTCGAACGCCGCCATGTCGCCCGGCGGCTCTTCGGGTGGCTCCTCCGCTGCCGTCGCCGCGCGCATTGCACCGGCTGCGACCGGGACCGACACCGGCGGCTCGATCCGCCAGCCTGCGGCCTTCACCGGCATCTGCGGGATCAAGCCGACCTATGGCCGCTGCTCGCGCTGGGGCGTTGTCGCCTTTGCCTCCAGCCTCGATCAGGCCGGCCCCATGGCGCGCTCGGTCGAGGACTGCGCGATCATGCTCGGCGCGATGGCGGGCTTTGATCCGAAGGATGCGACCAGCCTCCAGATGGACGTGCCCGACTGGGAAGCTGCCCTGAACTCCGACCTGCGCGGCAAGAAGGTCGGCATCCCGCGCGAATACCGCATGGAGGGCACCGATCAGGCGATCCTCGATTCGTGGGAGCAGGGCAAGGCGTGGCTCAAGGACGCGGGCGCCGAGATCGTCGATGTTGCGCTGCCGCACACCAAATATGCGCTCCCCGCCTATTACATCGTCGCGCCTGCCGAAGCGTCGAGCAACCTCGCCCGCTATGACGGGGTGCGTTACGGCCTTCGTGACCTTCCCGATGGTGTCGGCCTTCAGGACATGTACGCCGCCACCCGCGCCGCCGGCTTCGGCGACGAGGTCAAGCGCCGCATCCTGATCGGCACCTATGTGCTCTCGGCGGGCTTCTATGATGCCTATTACACCCAGGCCCAGAAGATCCGCGCTCTCGTGGCCCGGGATTTCGAGCGGGCGTTCCAGGAGTGCGACGTGATCCTTGCGCCGACGACGCCGACGGCGAGCTTCCCGCTGGGGTCGATGAACGAAGACCCGCTGACGATGTATCTCAACGACGTCTTCGCCGTGCCCGCCAGCCTAGCAGGCCTCCCGGCAATGAGCGTGCCTGCGACGCTCAACGCCGACGGGTTGCCCCTCGGCCTCCAGCTGGTCGGACGACCCTTCGACGAGCAGGGCGTGCTGAACGCGGGCCTCGCCATCCAGCAGCGCGCGGGCTTCACCGCGAAGCCGGAGAAGTGGTGGTGATCGCCGACACGCCGCTGTGGATCGCCGGGATCGGCATCATGTTGGCGGTGCCGCTGACCTTCATGGTCGCCAATTGGGTGAGAAAACACGTCGATCACGGCGAAATGCGCTTCGGGCCGGATGGCAAGGTGATCGAGGACGACAAGAACAAGTCCTGACCGTCACCCCAGCGGTTGCGAAGCACAACCAAAGGTTGAACGCTGGGGCCTAGGGCGGCAAGGGCAACGCGTATTGGCTTGAGGTCCCAGCTTTCGCTGGGATGACGAGGAAAGTGCTATGACGAGTTACCGCATCCAGGGCGCAACCGGCGAATGGGAGGTCGTGATCGGCCTTGAAGTCCATGCGCAGGTCACCTCCAACGCCAAGCTGTTCAGCGGCGCTGCGACCGCCTTTGGCGCAGAACCCAACGCGCAGGTCTCCCTTGTCGATGCCGCGATGCCGGGGATGCTGCCCGTGCCCAACCGCGAATGCATCCGCCAGGCGGTGCGCACCGGGATGGCGATCGAGGCGGAGATCAACCGCTGGAGCCGCTTCGACCGCAAGAACTACTTCTATGCCGACCTGCCGCAGGGCTACCAGATCAGCCAGCTTTATCATCCGCTGGTGGGCGAAGGCTCGCTGCTGGTCGAGGCGGACGAGAAGGCCGGCATCGCGCAAGACAAGGTGATCGGGATCGAGCGCATCCATGTCGAGCAGGACGCGGGCAAGCTGATGCACGACCAGCATCCGACCATGTCCTATGTCGATCTCAACCGTTCGGGCGTGGCGCTGATGGAGATCGTCTCCAAGCCCGACATGCGCTCGCCCGCCGAGGCGGGGGCCTACCTGCGCAAGCTGCGCGCGATCCTGCGCTATGTCGGCTCGTGCGATGGGAACATGGAAGAAGGCTCGATGCGCGCCGACGTCAACGTCTCGGTGCGCAAGGTGGGCGAGCCCTTCGGCACGCGGACCGAGACGAAGAACGTGAACTCGGTGCGCTTCGTCATGCAGGCGATCGAGCATGAGGCGATGCGGCAGGTCGATGTGCTGGAAGCGGGCGGAACGGTGGTCCAGGAGACGCGCCTGTTCGATCCCGGCACCGGCACGACCCGCACGATGCGCAGCAAGGAAGACGCGCACGACTACCGCTACTTCCCCGATCCCGATCTGCTCCCGCTGGTGCTCGAGGATGATTTCCTCGCGGAATGCCGCGCCTCGCTTCCCGAGCTGCCCGACGCCAAGCGCAAGCGCTATGTCGAGGTGCTCGGCCTCACCCCCTACAATGCCCGCGAGCTGACCGCCGAGGTGGAAACTTTTGCCCGGTTTGAAACCCTGCTGGCCGAAACCGCCAAGGTGACGGGCAAGGGCGATGCGGATGTGGCGACGCAGGTCGCCAACTGGTCGCTTTCGGTTGCGCCGGGGGTGGTGAAGGCTTTGGGTGACGAAGCCGACCTCGCCAACGCCACGGCCGCCGCACAGGCGAGCATCCTCGCGATGGCCGACAAGGGCGAGATCAGCGGCGGTCAGGCCAAGGAGATCTTCGAAATCGTCCTCAAGTCCGGCCGCGCGCCGGACGAGATCGCCGAGGCCGAGGGGTTGAAGCAGGTTTCCGACACCGGCGCGATCGAAGCCGCCGTCGATACGATCATCGCCGCCAATGCTGACAAGGTCGAACAGTACCGCGCCGGCAAGGAAGCGCTGTTCGGCTTCTTCGTCGGCCAGGTGATGAAGGCGATGCAGGGCAAGGCCAATCCGGGTGTGGTGAACCAGCTCCTCAAGGGCAAGCTGGGCTAGGGCGAGGCACCCGCGTGGGCCTCGCCCCGAAACTGGCGATCATCCTCGTCCAGCCCGAGATCCCCGGCAACACCGGCGCGGTCGGGCGCACCTGCGTGGCGCTCGATCTGGAGCTGATCCTGATCCACCCGCTGGGCTTCGAGATCAGCGACAAGCGGGTCAAGCGCTCGGGCCTCGACTACTGGCCGCATGTGCAGCTCACCGAATATGCCAGCTGGGACGCCTTCCTTGAAGCGCGCGCGCCGCGCGAGGACCAGCTGTTCCTGTTCGAGGAGTTCGGCGCGCGCTCGTTCTATGAGCCCGACTATCCCGAGGACGCCTTCCTGGTCTTCGGGCAGGAAACGAAGGGTATCCCGGAAGCGATCCTCGAACGGCACGAAGGGCGCCTGTTCAAGCTGCCGATGCGTTCGGACGTCATCCGCTCATTGAACCTTGCCAACACCGTTGCGGCGGCGGCCTATCAGGCGCTCAGAGGAAAGTTCTAGGGCGAGGCAAGCTCTAGGCGCGCCGCTTGCCGACCAGCAGCCCCTTGGTGCCCGCGCCTTCATAGTGCCAGTCGAAATCGGGCCAGTTCTGCTTCCAGCGCCGCGCCACGTAACGCTCGCCGGGCCGCGCGGGCTCGATCACATCGACGATCCTGTGGAGCAGGTAGGCGTCGGCCTATCCCGCGCTGCGGGGTCGCATCTGATCGGGTGAGCGCTGCAGCGAGCATGCCTGAATCTCAACAAACCAGGGGTGACTTGACAAATTCAACGATGAAATCACAATCACTTACGAGATTGGAGGACGCATGACCAAGCTTACCAGAATGTCCATCGGGGCCATGGCATTTGCAGCCATGACAGCGTGCACCACGCCGGGACCGGGTCCAGTCGATCAAAGAAATAGCGCGTTAACCCAAGGTAACGTTCAGCTAAATCTGAAGGTCGGTGAAACCAGTAAGGCCGAGGTTTTGGAGAAATTTGGCTCGCCGAACATCACCACCCGTGATGCCTCTGGAAGCGAGGTATGGTCGTATCAGCGTCATGCGACAGTTTCTCAGAGTTCAAAATCGAGCAATTATTGGACAATTCTTCTCCTTGGAGGAAGCTCTTCGGTTTCTGGATTTTCTCAAAATACGAGAACCATGACTCTAATTATTAAATTTGATAAAAGCGATATCGTTTCAGATTTTCGGAGTCGTTCGAGTGACTTCTAAGAGATTCCTGATGCGGATTTTTTCTTTCCTGTTTTTGGGACTGCTGATGGTGTCGTCCCCTTCGTATGCGACGAAGGAAAAAAGGCTAACCCCGATGGAACTGCAAGCGATACAATCGCGTGAATTTGAGGTTTCAAAGGAAATGGCCTTTGGGGCGGTTATGACCGTAATTCAAGACTTGGGTTATACAGTAGAGTCGGCCGACCTGATTTCGGGCTTTGTGACTGCTGTAAGCCTAACCCAAGACAAAACAAACTTCCTTCAAGCTATCGTAGGCACAAGCGCTTCAGGCAATACGATCATGACTGTGTTTCTCATGGAGATGCCCAACGGGATGACGAAGATCCGATTGAATTTCGTCAATTCAAATTCGGTTTCGACAGAAAACGGACGAGCATCTAGAAGGGACCAGTCGATATTGGATCCCGCCGTTTACAATAACGCTTGGGAGCGGATCGACGAAGCTCTTTTCGTTATGGGAGCGCTGGCCGATACCTCAACCCCGACGGGACCGGCTGCAAGCGCCAAGCCGTCTGCCCCGGCGCAAAATGGTAATGCCAATCCCCGCGATACCCATTCCTCTGGCAGCAAGCCTGCGCCGGAAAGTACTGAGGGAAGGGTGAGAAACAACGAGGTGGAGGCCGATGGCGGCGTGAAGTAATTGAGGGGGCGCAATGGCTTTGCTGGGTTTCAAAGCTTTCGTTTCAGCATTGATTTTTCTTCAGGCGGTTGAAATAGCGACGCCTGACGAAGGCAAAATTCAGTCCTCAGCCGCAGCCATTTCAGAGCCAGATGTAAGTGTCGCTATTCTGCGTCGCGCAAATGTTGGTAAAAGAAAGGCAGGCTTTTTCTGCGCTCCTAATGGTAAATTTAAAGTCGAAGATTTTATTGCGTCAGATAATACCTTAAAGGTATTCATCTTGTCGGCTTTTAGAGAAAGAGAATTGGTTCGCACTCAGGGCAAAATTAGATCCATTTCGCTAACGCACATGAATGCAAGCCTCTGTGCACGAGACTATATTTCTGACAAGAATTTGTATAGTGGCGAGGTTAACTTTACATTTTTGATAACATCGCGCGATGGGATCGAGAGTGTCGAAACGGTGGACCTGAAGATTGGAAAGCAACAATCGCTGTCCGAAATCGAAATCGTGGAATTGGCCGCGAACACTTTGATCGATCGCATAGCCGCCCATATTCCTTAAGCTTGCTGCAATTTGGCCAGCGCCATTTACTCCAGCCCAAGCGCGTCGAGGTTCATCGTCGCGGCATTGTAGCTGGCTTCCGCGAGCCGCCCTGCGAGCTGGGCGCGGATTGCGCCGATCTGGGCGTTGGCGGCGGTCTCCTCGCGGGCGTTGACGAGGAAGAACTCCCCCGCGCCGAGGCGGAAGCGGGTGCGTTCGGCCTGGACCATCTGGTTCGCCTGCTTGACCTCGGCATCGGCCAGGTCGGCGAGCTTCAGCGCCGCGCCGAGGTTGGCGAGAATGTTGGCGACCTCGGTGGTGATCTGATCGGCGATGCGGCGCTGGCGCAGCTCGGTCTCGCGCAGTTCGGCTTCGGCGCGCTGCAGCCGTCCCCGGGCCTCGCGGCGTTGCAGCGGCACCTTGAAGGTCAGGCCGACCACGGTATCGGTCGAATCGAAGCCCGGACCGCCGGGGCCGATCTGCCCGAAATCGCGCGACAGCTCGACCTTGGCATCGAGCGTCGGCTGGAGGTCGTTCCGGCGCAGCGCCACGCGATTGTTGGCCCGCTCGAGCGCAAGGCGGAAGGTCTGGAGCTCGGGCCGCGTCTGGATCGTCTCGGACAGCGGGGCGGCAGCAAGCATCTCTGCCGGCGGCACGGGCTTCATGCGGCTGAGATCGGGCAGCATCTCGCGGGTTGGCACGACCATCTGGCCGTCGGACCCGCGAAGATAGAAGCCGAGCGAGTTCGCGGCCGTCGCAAAATCACGCCGCGCCTGTTCCAGCAGGGTGCGGCGGCGCAGCAGGTTCTGCTCGTTCTCGGTAAGGGCAATGCGGGCGCGCGCGCCTTCCCTGACCTCGCGGCCGAGCCCGATCTGGCGGGCCTCGGCGATCTCGAGCAGCTCCTCGAAAACCCGGATTTCCTCGCCGGCAGCGACCCAGCGCCAATAGGCACGCAGCGCCTCGTGCTGGACGTTCAATTGCACCAGCATCACATCGAGCCGGGCTTGGCTGGCGGCGAGCCGGGTGTCCTCGATCCCGAAGCGGCGGCTGTCGATGTCGCGGTTGCGCAGCAGCGAGAACAGCGCGCCGACCTTCGCCTCGCCCAGCGCGTTGGTGTAGTCGTAATTCTCGTAGATCGGGAAATCGCCCGAGGAGACGCGGTAGGAACCGAAAACTTCGGCGCCATAGAGCCGCAATGGCTGGCGCGCCTCGACCTTGCCGAACCCGCCCGAATAAAAGCCGGTCAGCCGGTCGTAATATTCGCCCTTGAGCATCAGGTCGAAGGCACCGTCCGCCGCCACCTGGTCGGCACGCGCGGCCGCCTCGCGCTCGAAGGCTTCGAGCACCTGCGGGAAGGTCAGCGCCGAGGAGCGCAGCACTTCCTCGGGTAGCAGCGGCCCGGTCTTTAGCGCGACGTCGAGCGGTTCGGCATTGGGGACGACATCCTGCGCGAGGGCCGGGGTGCCGACGACGGCCAGCGCGAGCCCCAGCGCAAGCGCTGCCGCGCCCGCCAAGCTCCTGCCGATGCCGCCGGATGCCGGGGTCACTTGCTCTTTCCGGTGCTCGTCGCTGCCGGCAGCTGCGGCGGGAAATTGTTGAGCTGGCGCCAGATCTCGTAGCCGACGGGCACGGTTTCGAGCAGGATGAAGGCCTGCACCGCCGCGCCGAAACGCACGTAGCGCTCCTCGGGCCAGCCGTAGCCGTCGAACTCCTCTTCGGCGATCAGCACGCGGAAGCGGCCGTCGATCTGGGCCGAGCGGTCGACGGCGATGACGCGGCCCCCGAAGGTGCCGATCGCGACCGAGGGCCAGCCCGAGAACTGCACCGCAGGCCAGCCTTCGAACTGGATCCGCGCCTTGTCGCCCGGCCGCACCAGCGCGACATCGCGTCCGTCAATGAAGATCTCCACCACCCGCACCGCACCGTCCGGCACAAAGGTCGCAAGCACGTCGCCCGCCTTGATGAAGGTCGCGGCATCGCCCGCATTGAGGCTTTGGATGAAGCCGTCGCGCGGGGCCCGCACGATCTGTTCGGACTGGCGCGCGATGCCGACGTCGGCGCGGTTGAGGTCAGCCTCCGAGGCAGCGACCTTGCCGCGCAGGTCCGCGACCTTGATCAGCGCGAGTTCGTAGTCGCGCCGGGCGGCCAGCCCTGTCTCGAACAGCTCGCGCGAGCGGCGCACATCGATCTCGGCAGTCGCCAGCGCCGATTGCGCGGCCCGCAATTGCAGCTCGATCTGGCGGCGCTCGGATTGCAGGCGCTCGATCAGGTTGGGGTCGATGTCGGCGATGCGCACGATCGGATCGCCTTTCTTCACCGAGCTGCCGTCGCGCACGTACCATTCCACGATCCGGCCGGGCACCAGCGCGTTGATATCCTGCTTGCGCTCGTTGGGGCTGAGCGTGGTGACGACACCGGGGCCCGAGGTGGTCTGCACCCAGGGGACATAGACGAGGAACGCCACCCCGATCACGACGGCGGCGAGGATCAGGTAGAACACCACGCGCATGACCCGCGGCACGCGGATCGAGGCGAGGGTGGTGAAGTGCGCCATGTCTTCCTTCAGCGTCGCCATGTCACTGCCCTCCCTTCGCGCCAGACTGGTTCATCGCGGCGGCGAAGGCATCGAAGTTGTCGAAGAAGCGCTGCCGTGCGGGCTCGAGATAGAGGAAGCGGTCGAAGCCGAGATCGGCGCGGCGGTTCGAGAAATAGATCACCGTCGTGTAGGCTTGGGCGCGCAGTTCGGCGACGGCGCGGGCGATCGGCTCGGGGTCGAGCAGGTCGAACAGGCGGCTGAGAACGAGAATGCGCGGGCGCTCGAGCAGGGCGTTGGCAAGCTTCAACTGCTGGAGCTCGACGGCTGAGAGCGGATAGCCTGTCGAGGCAAGCGGCGTGTCGAGCCCCTTGGGCAGGGTGGCGATGGTTTCGTCCAGCCCCACGGTCTCGAGCGCTGCGACCATGCGTTGCGGCGCGGTTTCGGGGCAGGACAGGCCGAGATATTCGCGCACCGTCATCTCGACGATGGTCGGGCGGTCGAGGACATGGACGTTCTTGCGCAGGTGGTGCGCCTCGATCGCCTTGATGTCGATGCCCCCCAGGGTCGCGATGCCGCCCTGCGGCAGATCGTGCAGCTTGAGCACGTTGTTGAACAGGCGCTGCACCCCGTGCTGGCTGGCGGCCGCCATGATGATCGAGCCCGAGGGGATCTCGAGATCGAACTGCACATCCTCGTGCCGCGCCCGTCCGCCGACGCCGCGCATCACGATCGTGTGGTCCGGCCCGTCGAAGGGGTCGGCGCCCTTGGGCTGTTCCTGCTCGACCTCGTAGAACTGCGAGATCTCCTCGACCGCAGCGAAGAGGTCGTAGAAGTAGCCGAGATAGCCGCCGAGCTGCGACACGCCGGCGAAGGCGGCGGAGAGCACCAGTTCGGCGGCGACGAGCTGGCCGAGGGTCAGCTCGTTCTCGATCACCAGCCAGCCGCCAAGGCCGAGCAGCGCGGCGCTCGCAGCGGCATACATGACGAGGAAGGTCAGCGTCTGGGAGAACAGGTGACGGAAGTGGCGCTTGCGATCGGTGATATAGGCACGGGTGTGCGCGTCGCTCTTGTCGAGCGCGTAATCGATGCGGCGCTGCGACTTGAAGAAGCCGTTCGAGTTGCCGATCGTCTCGAGCCAGGCGGCGGTGGAGTGCTTGGCGTGGCTCAGATCGACCCCGGTGCGCAGCGCCCGCGCGCCCCACACCATCCACACGATCCAGATCAGCGCGATCATCACCAGCGTGAAGCCGAGGAAATAGGGATGGTAGAGGCTCACCAGCGTGAAGCCGACCGCGATCTGGAGCAGGGTCGTGAAACCGCCGATCATCAGGATCGGGATGGCGGTCTGGACATAGACTACGTCGAAATAGCGGTTGAACAGCGCGCTCTTCTTGGCGTCGCCGAAGAAGGGGTTCTGCGCATAGACCGAGATCAGGGTGATCTCCGCCACCATGCGCGCATAGAACCGCCGCGCGAACAGCTCCATCAGGTGAACCCGCAAGGCGTAGAGCAGGCTCGAGATCAGCAGCAGGCTGAACAGGCTCAGCGAGAGCATCACCAGCGGCGCGGTGAGCGCGGTGCTGGCGATGGTGTTGATCAGCATCTGCACCGAGATCGGCGTCGCGAGGCTCAGCAGGCTGATGCCGATCCCGTAGACGGCGGCCAGCCAGTAGAAACTCGCCTCGGGCTTCAGGATGTCGAAGAAAATCCTGAAGAACTTCACCAGCGAAATCTGAGAGCCGTAAGTTTGGCCTTCCCCTGCCATGTCAGCCTTTCCGTGCCCAACCGGTCTGTGCGCGTGTCGCCGCCCCGCCGGATGGCGCGCGTGCGTGACCATTTGCTTCTATGGCAACCGCGCCGCGCCGCAAGCCCTCAATGGCCCAGGCGCGCAGCGGTTCCGTGCGCAGGAAATCTCTGCAAATTCTTGAAGGTATGATCATGAACTGAGAGGTGGTGTCATCTTGTACCGCCGCCGCGTTAGTGGTCGAAGCTTGCGCTTGCCTGAACGGGCCGCGATGAAGCCGGTGCGATGAGCGGATTTCAAGCTTCGGGCGAAAGCAGGGCAGCGCGGTTGCTGCTGGTTGGCGGGGGCCATGCCCAAGTCGCGGTTCTCGCGGATTTCGTGCAGCGGGGCGTGCCCGGCGGCGCGCGCTGCCTGCTCCTCACGCCGGAGCCTGCCTTGCGCTATTCGGGCATGGTGCCCGGCTGGCTGGCGGGACAGCATGGCAGGGATGACGGGCTGGTCGATCTTGCAGGGCTTGCCGCGCGGGCCGGGGTGGAGCTGGTGCTCGATCGCTGCATCGGCCTTGATCCCGATGCGCGGGTGGTGCGCACCGCGGGCGGCGGTCAAATCGGTTTCGACCTTGCCGCGTTCGACACGGGCGGGGAGGGGCAGGCAGCGGACCTGCTGGGCGAGGATCCGCGTCTCCTCGATGTGCGGCCTATCGATGCCCTGGTGGATCGCCTCGCCGCCCTGCCCGCGCCCGGGCGCGTGGTGGTGGCGGGGGGCGGGGCGGGGGGCGTGGAGCTTGCTTTCGGTCTGCGCAACCGCGCCGGAGCCTCGCCCGGGCAGGTGACGCTCGTCACGGGCGAGGGCGGCCTGCTCCCCGGCTTTTCGGGCGCGGTGCGGCGGCGGGTCGCAAGGGCGCTTGCGAGGCAAGCCATTGTGGTCATCCATGAGGACCTTCGCTTCACCCAAGGCGCGCTGGTCGCCGGCGTCCGCTCGCTCGAGCCCGCCGACCTCGTCATCGCCGCGCTCGGCAGTGCGGCGCCGGCATGGGTGCGCGACAGCGGCATCGCGGCGGACGCGGACGGCTTTCTGCTGGTCGATGCGCATCACCGCTCGGTGTCGCACCCCCACGTCTTCGCCGCAGGAGACGTCGCGGCGCGTGCCGACCGGCAGCTTGCCCATTCGGGCGTTCACGCCGTGATGGCCGGGACGGTGCTCGCCGCCAATTTGCGCGCCGCGCTGGCCGGACGGCCCCCGCCGCGCACCTATCGCCCGCGCCGCCACAGCCTCTACCTCCTCAACACCGGCGATGGCTCCGCGATTGCCAGCTACGGCCCGCTCGCGGCGCAGGGTGCTCGCGTGCTTGCCCTCAAGCACCGCATCGACAAAGCGTGGATCGCCCGATACGCCCGCCTGACGAAGCCTTGAGGGATCATTCTTGAAAAAGCTCGCCATCCTTGCCGCGCTTGCCGCGATCATCGCTGCCTATTTCGGTCTCGACCTCGGGCAATATCTGACCCTTGCCGGGATCAAGGCCGGGGTGGCCGAATGGGAGGCCTTCTACGCCGCCCACCCCGCCGCCGTGATCGCCGGCTTCTTCGCGGTCTATGTCGCGGTCACCGCAGCCTCGCTGCCGGGGGCGGCGCTGATGACGCTGGCGGCGGGCGCATTGTTCGGGGTGATGACGGGGACGATCATCGTCTCCTTCGCGTCGACGCTCGGGGCGACGCTCGCCTTTCTCTCCTCGCGCTACGTGCTGCGGGACAGCATCGAGGCGCGCTTCGGAGAGCGATTGAAGGCGATCAACGCCGGGGTCGAACGCGACGGGGCCTTCTACCTCTTCACCCTGCGGATGATCCCGGCCTTCCCCTTCTTCGTCGTCAATCTCGTGATGGGCCTCACCCGCATCCACACCTCGACCTATATGTGGGTGAGCCAGGCGGGGATGCTGCTGGGGACGGTGGTCTATGTGAACGCGGGCACGCAGCTTGCGCGGATCGAAAGCCTCTCCGGGATTGCCTCGCCGGGGGTGCTGGGCAGCTTCGTGCTGCTGGGTATCGCGCCGTGGCTCGCCAGGCTGGTGATCGGCGCGCTCCAGCGCCGCAAGGCCTATGCGGGCTTCAAGCGCCCCCGGAAGTTCGACCGCAATATGGTGGTGATCGGTGCGGGCGCGGCGGGGCTGGTCAGCGCCTATATCGCCGCAACGGTGAAGGCCAAGGTCACGCTGGTCGAGGCCAAGGACATGGGCGGCGATTGCCTCAACACCGGCTGCGTGCCGTCCAAGGCCCTGATCAAGAGCGCCAAGGTCGCCAGCATGATGCGCCACGCCGATACCTACGGCCTTGCGCCGGTGGAGCCCGAGGTGCCCTTCAAGGCGATGATCGCCCGGGTGCTGGCGGCGGTGAAGGCGATCGAGCCGAATGATTCCGTCGAGCGCTACACCGGTCTCGGGGTCGATGTGGTCAAAGGCTATGCGACCATCATCGACCCGTGGACGGTGGAGATCGCGGGCAATGACGGCACCACGCAGCGCCTCACCACCCGCAGCATCGTGATCGCCAGCGGCGCGGAGCCGGTGGTGCCGCCGATCCCCGGCATCGAGGGATCGGGCTACCTCACCAGCGAGACCATGTGGGCGGCCTTTGCCGAGATGGACGCTGCCCCGGCGTGCGTCGCGGTGCTGGGCGGCGGGCCGATCGGGTGCGAATTGTCGCAGGCGCTGGCGCGGCTCGGCTCGAAGGTCACGCTGGTCGAGATGGCCGATGCCCTGCTGGGGCGCGAGGATGCGGATGTCTCGGCGCTCGCCAAGGCGGTGCTGGAGGCGGACGGGGTGCAGGTGCTCACCGGCCACAAGGCGGTGCGGATCGAGGGGCGCACGCTGATCGCCGAACGGGCCGGGGCCGAAGTCGAGGTGCCATTCGACACGCTGATCGTCGCGGTCGGCCGCCGCGCGCGGATGACCGGCTTCGGGCTGGAGGCGCTGGGGGTCGACACCGCCAGCACCATCGTCACCGACGAATTCCTCGCCACCAAGTTCCCCAACATCGTCGCGGCCGGAGACGTCGCGGGGCCCTACCAGTTCACCCACACCGCCAGCCACCAGGCCTGGTACGCCAGCGTCAACGCGCTGTTCGGACAGCTGCGCCGCTTCAAGGCCGATTACCGCGTGATCCCGGCGGTGACCTTCCTCGACCCCGAATTCGCGCGCGTCGGGCTGAACGAGCGCGAGGCCGAGGAGCAGGGGATCGCGGTGGAAGTCACCCGCTACGAGTTGGACGACCTCGACCGCGCCATCGCCGAGAGCGAGACGAAGGGCTTCGTCAAGGTGCTGACCCCGGCAGGCGGCAAGGACACGATCCTGGGCGCAACCATCATCGGCGCGCACGCGGGCGAACTCATTGCCGAATATGTGCTGGCGATGAAGCACGGGATCGGCCTCGGCAAGATCCTCGGCACGATCCACGCCTATCCGACCTTCGCCGAGGCCAACAAATACGCCGCAGGCAAATGGAAGAAGGCGCACAAGCCCGAAGGCCTGCTCAAGTGGGTCGAACGCTACCACGATTGGCGGCGCGGATGAGCGGGGCCGAGCTGTTCGACCAGCTGCGAGGGCTGATCGGCATCGCTGCGCTGATGGGCCTCGCCTGGGCCTTCAGCGAGAACCGGCGCGGGCATCCGGGCTGGACATGGATCGCGGGCGCGCTCGTGATGCAGGGGCTGCTTGCGGTGCTGATCGTGCGTGTGCCGCTGGTGTGGGAGGCGGTCGGCCTCGTCAACAGCGCGGTCAGCGCGGTCGAGGCAGCGACGCTCAAGGGCTCGTCCTATATGTTCGGCTATCTCGGCGGCGCGGAGCTGCCCTTCGCGCTCAAGCCGGGCGCGCAGCCGCCGCTCGTGATCGCCTTCCAGATCCTGCCGCTGGTGATCGTCTTTTCCGCGCTCTCGGCGCTGCTGTGGCACTGGGGGGTGCTGCGCTGGATCGTCAATGGCCTCGGCTTCCTGCTGCGCCGCTCGCTCGGCGTTTCGGGCGTGGTCGGCCTGTCGGGCGGTGCAAGCATCTTCCTCGGCGTGGTGGAGGCACCGCTCGTCACGCGTGCCTATTTCGCCCGCGTCAGCCGCTCGGAACTGTTCCAGATCATGACGCTCACGATGGCGACGATCTCGGGTGCGATCCTGATCCTCTACGCCACCACTCTGCGCAACACTGTCCCCGATGCGGTCGGCCACATGATTACCGCCTCGCTGATCTCGCTGCCCGCCGCGCTGCTGATCGCCCGGCTCATGGTTCCGCCCGGCGCCGACGACACCGCAACCGAGGTCGAGAAAGAGGATCCGGGCATGCGCTATGACGGCAGCATCGACGCCATTATCAAGGGGACGATGGACGGCCTCCAGCTGTTTCTCGCAGTGATCGCGGTGATCATCACCGTCTTTGCGCTGGTGGCGCTGGTCGACATGGTGCTGGCACTGCTGCCGCTTGTCGATGGCGATCCGCTGACGCTCAAGCGGTTGCTCGGCTGGGCGCTGGCGCCGCTGATGTGGCTGATCGGCGTGCCTTGGGGCGAGGCGCAGGCGGCAGGGGCGCTGATGGGCACCAAGGCGGTGCTCAACGAATATGTCGCCTACCTCGAACTGGCTGCGCTTCCTGCCGGGACACTGGGGCCACGCAGCCTGCTGATCGTCACCTATGCCCTGTGCGGCGTCGCCAACCTCGCCAGCGTCGGCCTGCTGGTCTCGACCATCGGCACGCTGTGCCCCGAGCGCCGCGCCGAGGCGGCGGGGCTGGGCATGAAGAGCTGGATCAGCGGCAACCTCGCCACCGCCATGACCGGCGCGTGGATCGGGCTGGTGACGTGGTGAGGGCAGCGATTTCCTCCCGCCGCCCCGGGCCTGAACCGGGGCCCGGCTTCCTTTGGCGTGGCTTGGGTCTGCAGATAGCCGGACCCCGGATCAAGTCCGGGGCCGGCCAGGGGACGACCAATGCTTGATGCCAGGCTGCGCCCGCTGATCGACCCGCCCTTGAACCGCATCGGAGCGATGCTCGCGCGCCGCGGCGTCACCGCCAACGCCCTCACTTGCACCGGCCTTGCGCTCGGGCTCGGGGGCGCAGCTGCAGTTGCCTTCGGTCACCTCGGCTGGGGCCTCGCGCTGATCCTCGCCAATCGGCTGCTCGACGGGCTCGACGGCGCGGTGGCGCGGGTGCGGGGCCCTTCCGACCTCGGGGGCTATTTCGACATCGTGGCCGACTTCGCCTTTTACGTCAGCGTGCCGCTCGGCTTCGGTCTCCTCGCGCCCGCCAACGCGCTCCCGGCGCTGGTGCTGGTGGCGAGCTTCGTGCTCACGGGGGTGAGTTTCCTTGCCTTTGCGGTGATCGCCGCCAAGCGCGGGCAGACGACCGAGGCCCATGGGCGCAAGAGCTTCTTCTATTCGACCGGCCTTGCCGAGGGGACCGAGACGATCGCCGTCTTCATCGTCATGTGCATCGCGCCCGCATGGTTCGGCGCCATCGCCTATGCCTATGCGGCGCTGTGCGGGCTCACGGTGATCCAGCGCAGCGCGATGGCGGTATCGGCCTTCAGCGACTAGCCGCGCCGAGCTGCGCCCCGGTGCGCTGCCGCAATTCGATGATCCGCGCCGTGTTGGCGCCAAGATCGCTGATGCCCACGCGGCTGACCGAGCGGAAATCGATCTGCGTCTCGCCGACCCGGGCCACGACATCGTCCCTGAAGCCGAACCAGAAGGTCTCGGCCACGCCCTCGACCATGCCCGTGGCAGGATCGGGGCGGATATCGGTGAGGCCCATCTGGCCCATCGCCGCCGCGACGGCCGCAACGCCTTCGGCCCTGCTCGCGCCGCCCAGCGGGAGCGGAGCGGGGCGATCGGGCCGGGCGGTGATGATCTGCGCGTGGTTCTTGACCGCGAGTTCGGGCGAAACGCGCTCCTTGAAAAGCGCGAGCTGGCCCAGCGGGGTCTGGTAATCGGCAAGCGGGTTGGCGCCTGCCGCCGCGCGCGCGGCCATCGTACCGGCCGAAAAGGCGGGCGGGTTGCCGGTGTCGGTGGCGATGTCATGGATCGGGTTTGCAGCGCCCTTGGCGCCGGCGGCGAGAAACAGGGCAAGGGCTGCGAGCGGGGCCACAAGCCCGATGATGCCGACTGTCACCAGCCCCTTGCGCCGCGGCCTTGCGCGCCAGGCAAGCACCAGCGAGACCAGCGCCGCGATGCCGACCAGCGCCAGCAGGATCATCCCGCCGCTCAGCGTCATCGTCAGCAGGCCGAACTGCCAGCCCCAGATCCCGAATTTGGTGCCGAGCGAGGCGACGAGGAACCACGCGGGCAGAAGAGCCAGAAGGGCAAGGACGAGCTTGGTGTGCCAGGGCAGGTTTTTCATGCGCGCGACCATAGCGCCTGACCTGCGCAAGGCAATCTTTGCGCGAGGCCGGAAACCTTTGGGCCGTCGCGCGTTATCGGGCTTGCGGCACCCGGGGAGAGGGGCATTAACCTTGGGTGAAGTCCCGCTTTCCATGCCCGAAAATCTGGTTTATGGCCCGCGGGGATGCGGGAGGAACTGAATGTTCAGAGGACAAACGACCATGAAGCGTAATTTTCTGATGGGCGCTGCGGCGCTGGCGAGCCTTGCCACCCTTTCGGCTTGCGGCGGCGGTGCCGGCAGCGATGCCAATGCTCCGGCCCCGGCCGAAACCACTGCTGCTGTCGAAGCTCCGGCTGCGACCGAGACCCCGGCCGCTGCCGCTGCCGGTGCGACGCTCGAATATGCCAGCTTCACCACCGACGCTGCTGCGGGCGAGAAGGCTTTCGCCGCTTGCCGCACCTGCCACGTCTTCGACGAAGGCGTGAACCGCGTCGGCCCGTCGCTGCACAAGATCGTCGGCCGCAAGTCGGGCTCGGTCGCCGGCTTCAGCTATTCGGACGCCAACAAGAACAGCGGCATCACCTGGACGCCGCAGGTCCTGTTCGAATACCTCAAGGACCCGAAGGCTTATGTTCCGGGCACCAAGATGGCCTTCCCGGGCGTCAAGGATGACCAGAAGCGCGCTGACCTCGTGGCCTATCTGGAAGCCCAGTCGAAGTAATCCGGTTGCCCCTCGGGGCGAGGATAGAAGGGGCGGCGCGGGTGACTGCGCCGCCCTTTTTCATGTGTTCGAGGGGTCTGCGGATCAGGCAGCCAGCAGCGCCGGGTCGACCGGGCAGTGGCGCGCCAAATAGTCCTCGTGGGCAGGCAGGCTGGCGACCGCCCGGGCGGTGAGGGCCTTCACGTTGGCAAGGAACTCGGCAAGCTGCGCGGGTGCCACCTGATCGGCCATCGGGTCGTGATCGGCCGGCGTGATGCCCTGGCCGAGCATTACCTGCACCCAGCTCGCATCGCGGAACAGGTCATCGACATCCCGGCCGACCCGCCCCGAGGCAGCGAAGAGCGCGATCTTGTGGGTGAGGCTGTCCGGCACCGCCATGTTCCGGCAATAGCGCCAGAACTCCGAATCCTCGCGGTCTGTCCGGTGGTAGTGGAGGATCAGGAAATCGCGGATCTGCGCGAACTCGTCGGCGCAGCGGCGGTTGTATTCCTCGCGCATCGCCGAAGGGTCGCCGACGCGCGGGAAGAGCTGAATCAGCCGGCTGACATGCGACTGGATGAGGTGGATCGAGGTCGATTCGAGCGGCTCGAGAAAGCCGCTCGACAGGCCGATCGCGGCACAATTGTGCGCCCAGAAGGTCTCGCGCCGCCCGGTGGTGAAGCGGATCGGGCGCGGATCGCCGAGCGGCTTCGTGTCGAGCCCGGCCATCAGCGTATCGGCCGCCGCTGCGTCGCTGGTGAACCCCGAGGAATAGACATGGCCGTTGCCGGTGCGGTGCTGGAGCGGGATTCGCCATTGCCAGCCCGCATCCTTCGCGGTTGCGCGGGTATAGGGCACCAGCACCGGCAGCCGCTCGCTCGGCACCGCGAGCGCGCGGTCGCAGGGGAGCCACTTCGACCAGTCCCGATAGCCCACGCCCAGCGTCTCCCCGAGCAGAAGGCTGCGAAAGCCGGTGCAGTCGATGAAGAAGTCGCCCTCGACCTGCTTGCCACCCTTGAGCGTGATGCCGGTCAGGTCGCCGCTCTCGCCATCGCGCTGGACACTCTCGACGATCCCCTCGGTGCGGGTGACGCCGCGCCCTTCGGCATAGGCGCGCAGGAACAGGGCATAGCGGCTCGCGTCGAAGTGGTAGGCATAGGCCAGCCCGGTCATGCTGGTGTTGCCGACGCGGTCGAGCTTGCCGAAGCGCGCCTGGTCGGCGGCCATCTGGTGGAGCGAGAAGTCCCACAGGCTCGACGGCGCGCCCTCCGCGACGCTCCTCCTCCAGTAATGGTGGAAGCCGACATTGCCCAGCGCCATCCCGGTATCGCCGAAGGTGTGGAGATAGCGGCTGCCCTTGCGGCCCCAGTCGACGAATTCGATCCCGAGCTTGAAGGTGCCCGCGGTGGCGCGCAGGAATGCGTTCTCGTCGAGGCCGAGGATCGCGTTGAGCCGGATGATCTGCGGGATCGTCGCCTCGCCCACGCCGACCGTGCCGATCGCCTCGCTCTCGACCAGCTCGATCCCGAGCCTGCCGCCAAGCAGCCGTGCGAAGGCGGCCGCGGTGATCCACCCCGCGGTCCCCCCGCCGACGATCACCAGCTTGCGCACTTCAGGCTTTCCCATGTCCCGTTCCCTCTTGTGTCATCCCGCCACCGGGCGGAAGAAGGCGTTGATTGTCAGCCGCCCCGCGCGGGGGTCGGCGCTGAGCGGCGCATCATTGTCGATAACGCCGCTGTGAAGAATATTGCCGCGGTAGAACACCGCCTCGTTGAAATGGCCGGGCACGGCATGGGTGCGCGCGAAATGCGGCGCGCCGTCGGTCGGATAGGCGGCGGGCGGCAGGCCGGTGCGGCCATATTCGGCCTGCACCGCTGCGGCGTAGCGCGGGTAGTCCTGCGCGGTGAGCGACTCGAGCCCGGTCGACAGGTGACGGAAGAAGGCGGTTCCCCCGTGGCCGGTGCGGTGGAGGTAGAGCATCATCGCGATCTGCGCGGGATCGGTCCCGTCGACATGCGGAAGGCGCTGGATCGGCAGAAGTTCGCCTGGCGGGGTGGTGACGAGCGAGAACCACGCCTGCATCTGCCAACCCCGCGGCGCTGCGCCGAACCACGCGTCGAGCCGCGGCCCGAGCACGGCCAGCCAGGCGGCGCAGACCGCCGGATCAAGCGGCGCCCGCACCCCGGGATATTGCGGCGTGATTTTTGCAAATTTTTGCAAAACAGCGCCGGCAATGACCTTTTCAGGCTGATCGAGGAAGCCCGGAACTGTCACCAGAGCGTGGGGCCCGGCGGAAAACTGCCCGATCTGCGCGCCTTCGGGCGCAATCGCCCAGCCATCGGGGGCATCCGGGATCGACAGGGCAGGGCGAACGGTCATCGCGCGAGCCTAACAAAGTCGCCGGGACAGTCCATGGGGATTGGGTAAGCCACTCGTTTGAAGCGATAAAAGTGAATCCCGGCGCTGTCTTCGCCGCAGCGGGTCCTGCTGCGCGCCGGGCGGGCAGGGCGCCCGGGAAAAACTGTGACAATCACGCAACAAATTCGCGCGCGCCGCTGCGGGAGGATACAGGCTGGCGACACAGGGTGGACCAAAAAAAGACCTATATACAACAGTTTACAGACGAATCCACCGCCTCGCCGCCAAACCGGCGATTGGCGATTTACCTGCAGTTTATGTTGGGCTATGAAAAAACCTGCAAAAGCGCTGCTGAATGGTGCTTGCCGGAGGGGACTTCTGATGAAAACGAACGGGATCAATGCGAGCGCGCGCCTGCTGTGCGGAGCCGCGACTTTTCTGGCGCTGTCTGTCACCGGGGTTCCGGTGCTGGCGCAGGAACAGACCGATGAACAGGCTGCGGCCGCTGTAGAGGGCCAGGGCGAGGACGCGATTGTCGTCACCGGCATCCGCAGCTCGATCCAGACCTCGCTCGACGCCAAGAAGAAGGCCACCTCGATCGTCGAAGTGATCGCGGCCGAAGACATCGGCCTCCTGCCCGACCAGTCGATCGCCGATACCCTCGCCCGCCTCCCCGGCGTGACCGCCCAGCGCGTGCGCGGCCGTTCGCAGCAGATCTCGATCCGCGGCCTTGGCCCGGACTTCAGCCTTGCCCTGCTGAACGGACGTGAAATCGTCTCCGCCGGCAACAACCGCGGCATCGAATTCGACCAATTCCCGTCCGAGCTGATCGGTTCGGGTGTGGTCTACAAGACCGGTGACGCCCAGCTCGCCGCGATCGGTATTGCCGGCGCCGTCGACCTGCGCACCATCCGCCCGCTCGATTCCAAGAAGCGCCAGATCACCGCCGCGGCCACCTACACCATCAACGACAACGGCTCGCTCAACCCCGACGTGGCTGCCAATGGCTACCGCTTCTTCGGCAGCTACATCGACCAGAACGACGACGGCACGATCGGCTGGTCGCTCGGTGCCACGGTGCAGTCGATCCCGACCCAGTTCATCAGCCGCGAGCTGAAGACCAACCAGTTCCAGGTCGGCCGCACCGCGCAAGGGGTGATCTACCCCGCCGACAACCCGCGTCAGGGCGTTGTCAGCCGCGAATTCCAGCGCACCTCGGTCGCCGGCAGCCTCCAGTTCGAGCCGACCGACCGCTTCTCGCTGACCCTCGACGGCTTCTACACCAAAACCAAGGACAGCGGCATCTTCCGCGGCACCGAAACCCCGATCGCTTCGTGGAGCGGTGCGAGCTTCGTCGGCGCGACCGGCACCGGCCCCTTCGCCGACAGCGCGACCTATTCGGGCGTGGTGCCGATCCTGCGCACCGACACGGAAGGCGCGGATTCGGACATCTATGCCTTCGGTGGCAACATGGAGTGGAAGGCGACCGACAACCTCGGCTTCATCCTCGACTACGGCTATTCGACGCTCAACCGCAACGACATCGACTATGAAAGCTATGCCGGCACCGGCCGCGCCCGTTCGGGTGCGCAGGACCGCATCACCTTCACCTTCCCGCGCGATGGCGCCTACACCATGGCCGGCCAGGTCGATTACACCAACCCCGCCAACGTCCTGCTCACCGATCCGGGCGGCTGGGGCCAGGTCGGCTTCATCAAGCAGCCGATCATCGAGGACGAGCTGCACCAGCTGCGCGCCGAGACCTATTGGGAGTTCGATGGCGGCCTGATCGACCGGATCACGGTGGGCTGGCTCTATACCGACCGCGAGAAGAGCTTCGATTCGAACGAGAGCTTCCTGCGGCCGACCGCCGCCTTCGGCAATGGTCTGCGCGTGCCGACCAGCGCGATCCGCGGCACGACCGACACCAAGAGCCTGGGCAACAACATCCTTGCCTATGATCCCGCCAGCTTCCTGACCGACGGCACCTACCGGGTCGAGAAGGGGACCTTCGACACCCAGTGGCGCGTCGGCGAGAGGGTCCACAACTTCTACCTCCAGGCCAATATCGACGGCGATCTGGGTTCGGTCCCGGTGCGCGGCAATATCGGCCTGCGCTATGCCGATACCAAGCAGGGTTCGACCGGCACCATCGCCGGCGGCGTCAACAGCGTCGATGCGAGCTTTGGCAACTGGCTGCCGAGCATGAACCTCGCCTTCGAGGTGATGCCCGACACCTTCATCCGCATCGCTGCCGCCAGGACGATCACCCGTCCGCGTCTCGACCAGATGACGGCGAACCAGAACATCGGCTTCAACCCGCTGAGCTGCGTCGACACCAACAACGACCAGCGCCCCGACCGGGTGATCGCCTTCAACCCGCCGGCGGTGGTCTGCTTCAACCTCGGCGGGGGCAACCCCGCGCTCCAGCCGTACCGTTCGACGGCCTATGACATCTCCCTCGAGAAGTACTTCTCGCCGGGCACCGCGATCATCCTCGCTGCGTTCCACAAGGATCTGTCTGACTGGGTGATCGACTTCAGCGAGCTGACCAACCTCAGCCAGTCGATCCAGAACTTCGGCGCAGGCACCTTCCTGCAGGCCAACCCGCAGGTCGGGACCGGGATCTTCAACGGCCCGGTCAACTTCGCCGACGGCAAGATCTCCGGCGTCGAAGGCACGGTGCGGGTCAATTTCGGTGATGTGACCCCGGCGCTCGACGGGTTCGGCGGCTTTGCCAGCGTGACCTATGCCGATGCCGAGGTGCAGAACCAGAACTTCAACGCGATCCGCATCCCGGGCTATTCGAATGTCACCTGGTCGGGCGACATCTATTACGAAAAGCACGGCTTCCGCGCCAAGCTGGCTGCCCGTCACCGCAGCGGCTTCCTGTCGGAAGTGCAGAACTTCGACGGCTCGCTCGCCGGGGCCCAGGCACAGCCGGAAACGATCCTCGACGCGCAGATCGGCTACACCTTCGAGAAGGCCGACGGCTTCCTCAACGGGGTGCAGATCCTCGCGGAAGTGTTCAACCTGACCAACGAACCGCAGGTGACCGAGAACGACCTGTTCAACGCCGGCGGTCAGGTCATCGGCACCTTCCCGAGCCGCCACGAGCTGTTCGGGCGGACCTTCAACCTGACGATCCGCAAGAACTTCTGATCGAGGGCCCCTCAGCGGGGTTCGACGAGGGGCTCGCCGGCAACGGCGGGCCCTTTCCTTTGTGCGCGGGCTATGCAGATCCCGCGGGGTTGCTGCGCAGGCCCAGGCGCGTTCAGAGGCCGGACAGACCCCCTCCAGACCCCCTTCAGGGGCCTGCCGCAGCGATGTTACACGTGAAACATTTCAAGTGGCGAGCGGCGGCGCGGCGCAGTGGCGGGCGATGAACTCGCCATGCTCTGGCATCGCCGCAACCGCTGCTTCCATCGCCTGCGCAATCTGCGCCATCCGCTCGGCCACCGGCACGCCGGGCCGCATCCGGCTCAGCGCCGGCGCCTGCCGGGGGGTGATCCCCTGCCCGAGATAGACCGCGATCCAGCTGGGGTTGGCGAACAGCTCCTGACCGTCAGCGACGAGCATTCCGTGGGTGCGGAAATGGTCGATCTTGTATTGCAGGCTGTCGGGGATCGGCATCGCCGCGCAATAGCGCCACAGCTCGGAATCGTCCCGCTCCGAGGCCTTGTAGTGGAGGATCAGGAAGTCCCTGATCAGCTCGTATTCCCTTGACGTCTGGGCATTATACTCGCGCGCCAGCAGGGGCGACATAGCGGAGTCAGGGAGCAGGGCAAGCAGGCGCAGGATGCCGTACTGGATGAGGTGGAGGCTGGTCGATTCCAGCGGCTCCATGAAGCCTGCCGACAGCCCGATGGCGACGCAGTTCTTGTCCCAGAACTTGCGCCGCTTGCCCGTGACGAAGCTGAGCGGACGCGGATCGGCCAGCGCCTTGCCGTCGAGATTGTCGAGCAGCGTCCGGGCTGCCTCGTCCGCTGAGATGAACTGCGAGCAGTGGACATAGCCGTTGCCCGTGCGGTGCTGGAGCGGGATGCGCCACTGCCACCCCGCCGACCTCGCGGTGGAGCGGGTGTAGGGCGTGAACTCCCCGCGCTCGCAGGGAACCGCGACCGCGCGGTCGCAGGGGAGCCAGTGCTGCCAGTTGTCGTAGCCGGCCTGCAGCGCCTCCTCGATCAGAAGGCCCCGGAACCCGCTGCAATCGATGAAGAATTCGCCTGCGATGCGGTCACCGCTGTCGAGCGTCACGGCATCGATGAAGCCATCTTCGCCGCGTAGGGCGACGTCCACGACCTTGCCCTCGCGGCGCACCACGCCCCGTGCCTCGGCATAGCGGCGCAGGAAGGCGGCATAGAGCCCGGCATCGAAATGGTAGGCGTAGTCGAAGGTCGACTGGATCATCCGCCGGTCGGGCGAGGGGTGGGCGAACTTGCCTGCCCTGGCCATCGCCCAGCACATCGAGAAGTCGTCGATCGGCCCTTCGATGCGGCCTTCGAGCCACTCGCGCATCCAGTGGTGGTAGAAGGGCACGCTGTCGAATTCGGCGCCGTACTGGCCGAAAGGGTGGAAGTAGCGGTGGCCCTCTTTGCCCCAGTTGACGAACTCGATGCCGAGCTTGAAGCTGCCTTGCGTTTCGCGCACGAAGGTCGCCTCGTCGATCCCGAGGCGGGCGTTGAAATGGCGGATCGGGGGGATCGTCGCCTCGCCCACGCCGACCGTGCCGATCGCCTCGCTCTCCACGAGGGTGATGGCGCAGGATCGGCCCACCGCCTCGGCCAGCGCCGCTGCGGTCATCCACCCGGCGCTGCCGCCGCCGACGATGACGATGCTTTTCAGAGGGGCCGCGGTGTCGCTCATCCCCCGCAACTTTCGCGGATCAGCAGGCTGGTTTCAAGCCGCTGAGAGATCGCCGGCCCGTCGCCCTTGTCGATCAGCTTGGAAACCAGCATCCGACCGGCAAGGTTGGCGTCCTGATCGATGGTGGTGAGCTGCGGCGTGACCAGCCTTGCGGCGGGGATGTTGTCGTAGCCCACCACCGAGACATCCTCTGGCACGCGCAGCCCCGAACGGGTCAGCGCCCGGATCGCGCCGATCGCGATGAGGTCGGAGGCGGCGAAGACCGCATCGAAGCGCAGACCCCGGGCCACCGCGCTGCGTACCGCCGCTTCGGCCGAGTGGACCTCGAAATGGGCGGGCAGGATCAGGTCGTCGTCGAAGGCGATGCCGGCCTCGCCCAGCGCCTGCCTGTAACCGCGCAGGCGCTGCTCGGCCTCGGGCGCTTCACTGTCGCCAAGGAACAGGATGCGCCGCCGCCCGAGCCGCGCAAGATGCGCCGTCGCGCGCCGGCCGCCGGCGAGGTTGTCGGATCCGACCACGCAGTATTGCGCGTCGGGAAACTCGGCGCCCCACACCACAAAGCGGTCATCGCGCGCCACGAGCGCGTTGAATTCGTGGTGGAGCGAGGACTGGCCGATGAAGATCACCCCTGTCGCCCGGCTCGTGCTCATCGCATAGTCGAGATCGCCGCCGGCGCGGGGGGAGAGGTGGCTGATGATGAGGTCGGCGTTGCGCTCGCGTGCGGCCTCGGCGATCCCGGCGAGAAGTTCGAGGAAGAAGGGGTCGGAGACGCGGCTGTCGCGGGCCTGGGGGGCCGGGACAACCACGGCGATGGTCGCGTCCGCGCCGATCGGCCCGCTTGGCATCGAGGCGCGGAATTCGTAGTCGTGGGCGCGGGCGATCTGCCAGATCTGCTGCTTGGTCCGCCGCTTGACCGACGGGCTGTCATTGAGTGCCCGGCTGACGGTCGAGATCGACACCCCCGCCTCGCGCGCGATATCCTCGAGCGTGGCGCTGCGGCGCGCGGCGGCGGAAGGCGGGATGTCGGCCATGAGCCTAGCCCGCCCCCGCCGCGGCCCAGTAGCCCGTGCCCGGAGCCAGCGCCTCCGGAACGGCCTCGAGGGGGCCGAAGCGGCTTTCGGTCGCCAGCAGGCGCAGCGTGCCGAGGCTGGCAGGTGCGCTCCAATGGCCGGGTGCCTCGCCAAGATTGAAGACGCACAGCACCGTACCGGCCTCATCGTCATGGCGCAGGAAGGCGAGGATGTCCTGCGGGGTCTCGATCAGCTCGATCCCGCCGTGCACCAGTGCCGGATGCTCGCGCCGCAGCCGCAGCAATCGGCGGGCATAGGCGAGGGTCGAGGCAGGGTCGGCGGCCTGCCGGTCGACCGCAAATCCGGCATGGACCGGATCGCGCTTCAGCCAGGTGCGGTTCGCGCTCGAGAAGCCGGCCTGCGGCGCATCGGCGGCCCAGGGCATGGGCGTGCGCGCGCCATCGCGGCCGAGGGTGTGCGGCCAGTTGGCGATGGCTTCGGGATCGAGCAGGTCCTCGAAGGCGACCTCGCCCTGCGGCAGACCGAGCTCCTCGCCCTGATAGATGATCGGATTGCCGCGCAAGGCCAGCAGCAGCAAGAGGTTGAGCCGCGCCGCTCGGGCCATGTCCCCGTCGAGCGTCCAGCGGGTCACCGCGCGCGGGGCATCGTGGTTCGAGAAGGCCCAGCTTGGCCAGCCTTCGTCCTGCGCGCCGCTCCATTGCGAGAGCGAGGCGCGCACCAGCGGCGCGGTCAGGCGCGGGGCGTAGAGGAAGTCGAAGTTATAGGCCGAATCCAGCCGCTTGCCGCCCTGCGTGAAGGCCTTCATCTCCGCGAGCGGCTCGGGCCCGCCGACTTCGGCAACGGTGAAGCGGCCCGGAAACTCGTCGATCGCACCGCGGATCCGCTCGAGGAAGACCACGATGTCGGGGTGCGACTGGTTGAAACGCTTGACCTGCATGTCGAAGGGCCGCGTCACCTGCTCCATCGGCAGGCCGCTCGGGGGGTTATCGCGCAGCTCTGGATCATGCATCGAGAAGTTGAGCGCATCGAGCCGGAAGCCGTCTACGCCCCGCGCCAGCCAGAAGCGCGCCACATCGAGCAATGCGTCCTGCACATCGCGGTTGTGCACGTTGAGATCGGGCTGCGATGTCAGGAAATTGTGCAGATAATACTGCTTCCTCGGCCCGTCCCACTGCCATGCCGAGCCACCGAACACCGATTGCCAGTTGGACGGCGGCGAGCCGTCGGGCCTGGGGTCGGCCCAGACGTACCAGTCGGCCTTGGGGTTGGTGCGACCCGCGCGGCTCTCCCGGAACCATGGGTGCTCGTCCGAGGTGTGCGAATAGACTTGGTCGATGATGACCTTGAGGCCGAGCTTGTGCGCGGTCTCCACCACCCGGTCGAAGTCGGCAAAGGTGCCGAAGCTCGGGTCGATGCCGCAGTAATCGGCGACGTCGTAGCCGAAGTCCTTCATCGGCGAGGTGAAGAAGGGCGAGATCCAGATTCCGTCCACCCCGAGGTCGGCAACATAGTCCAGCCGCTCGGCAATTCCGGCAAGGTCACCGATCCCGTCGCCATTGGTATCGGCAAAGCTGCGCGGGTAGATCTGGTAGATGACGGCGCCGCGCCACCAGGCGAGCGGGCGGGCAGTGTCGGACGCGGCATTCGGGCCAGCAAGGGGCCGGGCGGTTGCCATCAGTTGTCAGTCTCCAGAACGCAGGCTGCAAAGCCGAAGGCGGGCAGTGTGATCCTGACCGATCCCGGCGATACGAGGGCGGCAGGGCAGGGGCCTACCAGCGGCGCGACACCGCGCGCGCGGTAGCTGACCTCGACTGTCTGCGAAAGTGGCGTTTCGCCGGTATTGAACACCGCCAGCACGCGCTGGCCACTGTCCGGATCGTGGCGCTCCACGGCAAGCAGGCCGGGCGCCGTTTCGGAAAAGCCGCGCAGGGTGCTGAGACCCCGGCGCAGGGCAGGGCTGGCGGTGCGCGCGGCGGAAAGCTCGGCGATCAGCCGGTAGAGCGGGTGGGCAGGATCGAAATTGCTTTGCGCCGTGGTGGCGTCGCTGCCGATCAGGTTGTTGTCGTTGTAGGCTGCGGTGAGGCTGGGGAACATGTCCTCGCGCGCGAGCTGGTCGTTGCCGTCGGAGATGAAGCCCTGCTCGTCGCCATAGTAGACCGTCGGCACGCCGCGCAGCAGGAACATCATCGCATGGCCAAGCTTCACGCGGGCAAGCAAGGTGGCCTCGTCGGCATTGCCGCTCATGGCGCGCACGAACATCGAGAAACGCCCGAAGTCGTGGTTGCCCAGAAAGGTCGGCAAGCCGGTCGCGGTTTTCGCGCCGCCCGGATAGATCGCGTCCTGCTGGAGGAACTCGGCCATCAGGCGCGGGCTTGCCTTGCCGCTCGCAACCATCTGTGCGGCTTTGGCAAAGCCCATATCGAGCGCATAGGGCAGGCCGCTTTCTGCCATCACCTGCGCAGCGAGGGTGGCGGTTGGTTCCTCATAGGCGATCTCGCCGAAAATGTGGAAGTGGCCGATACCCTTCGCCTCGGCGCGCTTCAGCATCGCGGGCACGAATTGCTGCCAGAACTCCGGGTTCACGTGCTTTGCGGTGTCGATCCGGAAGCCGTCGATGCCATAGTCGTCGATCCACTTGCCGAAGATGTCGATCATGCCGGAGACGACGCGCGGGTGCTCGGTGGCGAGGTCGTCGAGGCCGGAGAAGTCGCCGTAGACAGAGCTCTCGCCGATCCAGTGGGAATTTCCGCGGTTGTGGTAGAGCGTGACGTCATTGAGCCACGCCGGAACCTTCACGTTCTTCTCGGCCTCGGGCACCACTGGGGTGTAGGCGAAGCTCGGATCGGTGAGCTTGGCCCAGTTGGCCGGATCGGGGTTGTCGTCGCCCGCAAAGCCTTGGTTGATCACCTTGCCGCCCGGCCCGCCGCGACGCGAGAAGGGGTAATCGCCCTTGCCGCGATAGGCATAGCCGGTCGCCTCGCCTTCGGCATAGCCGATCACGTCGGCGGTGTGGTTGGTGATGATGTCCATATAGACCTTCATCCCGCGCGCATGGGCGGCATCGACGAAGGACTTGAACTCGGCATTGGTGCCGAAATGCGGATCGACGCTGGTGAAATCGGTCACCCAGTAGCCGTGGTATCCCGCGCTCTCCTCGCCGGGCTTGCCCTGCACGGGCTTGTTCTTGAAGATCGGCGCGAACCAGATCGCGGTGACGCCCATGTTCTGGATGTAGTCGAGCCGCGCGGTCAGGCCCTTGAGGTCGCCGCCATGGTAGAAGCCCTTGTGCGTGGGATCAAAGCCGTGCTGGAGCGGGCCGCCCTTCAGGCCGCCGCGATCATTGGCCGGATCGCCGTTTTCGAAGCGGTCGGGCAGAACGAAATAGATGATCTCGTCTTCCAGCTGGCGCTCGGCCAGGGGTGCCGGCGCTGCCGCTGCGTTACCCCTTGCCGGCGCTCCCGCCAGAGCGGTCTGCGCGCATAGCACAGCCGCCAGGCTCACGAAGATTCGTGTCATGACCCAACTCCCTCTCGCTGACCTTGTGACATCTCAAGAGATTTTTTGCAAATCTTTGTGGCACATCGAGCGGCGGCCAGGAGTCACATCGAACAATATGAAAATTAACGAAATATATCAGTAAAACTGTGCGGGCAGGAGATTTTTTCGATGGAATTCGGCAAAGATTCTTGCAAATTTTTGCAGGGAGTCCAGACTGGCTTCGGCGGCGCGGGAGGCGCGGGCGGGCATCAGACCTGCCGAGCATAGGCGCTGTCGTGCGCCGCGTCACGTCCGCTCGGATGGCCGGCCGGGAGAGGGATGGACGACGATGATCGAAGGCGGGCTCAAGCCTGCGCTGCGCGCGGGCCAGATCTGGAACATGAGTTTCGGGTTCCTCGGGATCCAGATCGGCTTCGATCTCCAGAACGGCAATGTCAGCCGTATCTTCCAGACCCTCGGCGCCGAGGTCGACCAGCTTGCCATCCTGTGGATCGCAGCGCCCATGACCGGGCTGATCGTGCAGCCGATCATCGGTCACCTCTCGGACAAGACCTGGATCGGCATCGGGGGGCGATACGGTCGCCGCCGCCCCTATTTCCTCATTGGCGCTTTGCTGGCGAGCTTGGCGCTGTTCATCATGCCCAACTCTCCCGTGCTGTGGGTCGCGGCGGGGACGCTGTGGCTGATGGACGCCTCGCTCAACATCACCATGGAGCCGTTCCGCGCCTTCGTCGGGGACAGCCTGCCGGACCGGCAGTCCACCATTGGTTACGCGATGCAGAGCTTCTTCATCGGGGCGGGCGCGGTGATCGCGGGGGCCTTGCCGTGGATGATGACCAACTGGCTCGGCCTCAGCAATGTCGCGCCCGAGGGGCAGATTCCGGAGACGGTGCGCTGGGCCTTCTATATCGGCGGCGCGGCGCTACTGGCCGCGGTGTGCTGGACGGTCTTCACCACTAAAGAGTATTCGCCGCAGGAACTCGCCGGCTTCGAGGCCGCGCGCAGGGAAACGCGGGCGGTGGCAGCGCGCCCGCGAAGCGCGGCGCAGTTCGTGCGCGGAAGCCTCGGCTGGATCGTCGCGGGGCTGCTGGTCGCTGCCTTCGTCGTGCTTGCCCGCAGCGATGCCCGGCCCGCTTTCCTCGGCACGATCGTCATCGCCCAGGAGCTTTACGTCCTTGCCGTGCTGCTGGGCAGCTTCGGGGTGATCCAGCTGGCCGCCGCCGCCCTGCGCGCCCGGGGCCAGAGCGAGAATGGTTTCATGGAGGTGGTGAGCGATCTCTACGCCATGCCCCGCACCATGCGCCAGCTTGCCGTGGTGCAGTTCTTCAGCTGGTTCGCGATGTTCGCGATGTGGATCTACGGCACGCCCGCAGTGGCCGAATACCACTTCGCCGCGCCCGACCCGGCGACCCGCGGCTATCAGGATGCGGCCGATTGGTGGAGCCTGCTCGGCTCGGTCAGGAACGGGCTTGCCGCGGCGGCGGCACTGGGCTTCATCGTCATCGCCGCCAAGATCGACCGCAGCCGGCTCCACGCCATCAACCTGCTGCTCGGGGCGGCGGGCTTCGTTTCGATGCTCCTGATCCGCGATCCGGCGCTCCTGTGGGTGTCGATGATCGGCGTCGGCATCGCCTGGGCCTCGATCGTCTCGCTGCCCTATGCGATCCTCGCCGGCTGCGTGCCGGCCGAGAAAATGGGCATCTACATGGGGGTGTTCAACATCTTCATCGTGGTGCCCCAGCTCCTCGCGGCGACAGTGCTCGGCTTCCTCGTCACCAACCTGTTCGGCGGCGCGCCGATCTACGCGATGGTGATCGCTGCGGCGAGCTTCGTGCTGGCGGCGGCGGCGACGCTGTTCGTGACCGACGGGCAAGCCGAAGTGACGGCCGCGCTGCACGCAGGACAGGCGTGATGCGGCTCGCCCTCGCCGTGCTGGCGGCCACCTTCACCGCCGCCCCCGCGCTCGCCCGGACCGATTACGCCCCCCGCGACGCGGTTGAGGTCGCCAATGCCGAATGGACCCGCGATGCGGTGCTCTATCAGCTCAACACCCGCCAGTTCACCCCCGAGGGCACCTTCAAGGCGGCGCAGAAACAGCTCCCCCGCCTTGCCGCGATGGGCGTGGACATCATCTGGCTGATGCCGATCCACCCCATCGGAGAGGCGCACCGGAAAGGAAGCCTCGGCAGCCCCTATGCCGTGCGCGACTACCGCGCGGTCAATCCCGAATTCGGAACCGAGGCCGAGTTCCGCGCCTTCGTCGACGAAGCCCACCGGCTCGGGCTGAAGGTGATCCTCGACTGGGTGGCGAACCATTCGGCCTACGACAATCCGCTGACCAAGAGCCATCCCGAGTGGTACACCCGCACCCCAGAAGGCGAGCTGACGAGCCCGCAAGGGACCGACTGGTCCGACGTCGCCGACTTCGACTACAGCCAGCCTGCCTTGCGCCGCTACATGACCGAAAGCCTCGCCTATTGGGTGCGCGAATTCGGGGTCGACGGGTTCCGCTGCGATGTCGCCGGCTATGTCCCGACCGACTTCTGGGAGACCGCCCGCGCCGAGCTCGACAAGGTCAAGCCGGTCTTCATGCTTGCCGAGTGGGAGCAGCGCGATCTCCACGCCCGCGCCTTTGATGCGACCTATGGCTGGGGCTGGAAGGAAGTGATGCAGCGCCTGGTCAAGAGCGGTGAGGGCGCGGGGCCGATCCGGGGCTACTATGCCGGGCAGGCCGAAACCTGGCCGCAGGCCGCGATGCGCATGGTCTATACCGAGAACCACGACCAGAATTCGTGGGACGGCATCGCGGCGCAGATCTACGGCCCGGCTTACGAGGCGGCGATCGCGCTCTCCTTCACCGGATCGGGCCTGCCCCTGATCTACAACGGGCAGGAAGCGGACAATGACCGCCAGCTCGAATTCTTCGAACGCGATCCAATCATCTGGAAGCAGGGCAGGCACGCCGACCTGTTCGCCAGGCTGATCGCCTTGAAGACCGAGACGCGGGCCCTCCACAATGGCCGCTTCGGTGCGCCTATGGTCGAGGTGCCCACCAGCCAGAGCGCCGACGTCTATGCCTTCACCCGCGGCGCGGCGGGCGAGCGGGTTTTCGCTGTCTTCAACCTCTCGCCCCGGCCGCTCACACTCACCTTCGACAAGGCCCGGCACCACGGCCTCTACACCGACGCGCTGACCGGCGAGGCCGCCTCCTTCGCGGGCGGCGAGACGCTCGATCTGCCCGCGTGGGGCTACCGCATCTTCAAGCAGACCAAGTGAGGCGGCCGCCCCCGAGGGCCGCGAGGAGAGGGATCATGACAAAGCACTGGAAAGCACTCGTGGGTCTCGCGGCCATTGCCTGGGCCGCTGCCCCGGCCCATGCCGAAAGCCTGACCCTCGCCTCGCCCGACGGCAGGATCACCGTCACGGTCAGCGACGACAAGGGGCAGGCGACCTATGCCGTCGCCTATCAAGGCAAGCAGGTCATCGCCCCGTCGAAGCTCGGGATGCTGTTCGCCGAACACCACGGCTTCGAGCGCGGCCTCGCCATCGCCGGACAGACCCGCGCCAGCAAGGACACGACCTGGGAACAGCCCTGGGGCGAGCGCCGTCTGGTGCGCGACCAGCACAACGAACTCGCCGTCACCTTCCGCACCGCGACCGACGGACCGGCGCGTGAGATGACCGTGCGCTTCCGCGCCTTCGACACCGGGATCGGCCTGCGCTACGAGCTCGGCCCGCAGCCCGCGCTCGAGGGCGACATCGCCATCGTCGAGGAACTCACCCAGTTCGCCGTGGGCGAGAAGACCACCACCTGGTACACGCCCGCCGACGGCTTCAACCGCAACGAATATATCTACCGCATGGCCCCCGCCGGCGAGGTCGAGACCGCGCACACGCCGACCACCTTCAGGAACCCCGAAGGGATCTACATGGCGATCCACGAGGCGGCGCTGGTCGATTACTCCGCCATGTCGCTCCTCGCGCTGCGCCCCGGGAATTTCGAGGCGCGGCTGAGGAACTGGTCGGGCGGACCCAAGGTCAAGACCAAGGCGCCCTTCACGTCGCCCTGGCGCACCATCCAGATCGCGTCCGATGCGGTGGGCCTGATCAACTCCGACATCGTGCTCAACCTGAACGAGCCCAACAAGCTGGGCGATGTGTCCTGGGCCAAGCCGGGCAAATATATCGGCATCTGGTGGGCGATGCACATCAATGACCGCACCTGGGCCAGCGACAAGTACCACGGCGCGACCACCGCAGAGACGAAGCGCTATATCGACTTCGCGGCGAAACACGGCTTTTCGGGCGTGCTGGTCGAAGGCTGGAACAAGGGTTGGGACGGGGACTGGTTCAACAATGGCGATCTGTTCAGCTTCACCGAGGCCTATCCCGATTACGATATCGAGGGGTTGAGCAAATACGCCGCGGCCAAGGGCGTGCAGTTGATCGTCCATCACGAGACTTCTGCGAACCTCACCAATTACGAGAACCAGCTCGAAGCGGGGCTCGATCTCGTGAAGAGCATCGGGTCGAATTACGTCAAGTCGGGCTATGTCTCGGACGCGGGCGATGCGGTGTGGATCGACGACAAGGGCATCCGCCACTACGAGTATTACGACAGCCAGCGGATGATCGACCACCACATGAAGGTGATCCGCGAAGCCGCCAAGCGCCAGATCGCCATGGACACGCACGAGCCGGTCAAGGACACCGGCCTCAGGCGTACCTATCCGAACTGGATGACCCGCGAGGGCGCGCGGGGGATGGAGTTCAACGCTTGGGGCTCGCCGCCCAATCCGCCCAGCCACGAACCGATGCTGGCTTTCACCGCGCTCTTGGCAGGGCCGTTCGATTATACCCCCGGCATCTTCGACCTCAGGCCCAACGAGCGCGCTTCTGTTCGCCCCGACATGCCGCGCGGCGAACCTAGGAACCGCCCGCAGACGACGCTTGCCAAGCAGCTTGCGACCTATGTGACGATCTACTCGCCGCTCCAGATGGCCGCTGACCTGCCGGAGAATTACGAGAAGCGCATGAACGCCTTCCAGTTCATCAAGGATGTGGAGGCCGACTGGGAGCAGAGCGTCGCACTGGCCGGCGAGGTCGGCGAATATGTCGCGATCGCACGCCAGGGCAGGAAGTCGAAAGAGTGGTTCCTCGGCGCTGTCACCGATGCCAACCCTCGCGATCTGTCGCTGGCGCTCACCTTCCTCGAACCGGGCAAGAGATACCGCGCCCAGATCTACCGCGACGGCGCCCACGCCCATTGGGACACCAACCCCTATGACATCGTCATCGAGGAGAGGGTCGTGTCCGGCGGCGATACCTTCGCGGTGCGGCTTGCGGCCTCGGGCGGCGTGGCGGTGCGGTTCATTCCGGTGAAGTGAGAGCAGGAAAGCGGACAAGGCGGACATCTTGTCCGCTTTGTCTGTCCGCCATTCGACCCAAGTCACGGTTTCCGCGACTGCCTTCATTATCGTTCGAGGTGCCGAGACATCCGCGGTTTGTGATGCTGCTTGGAATACGTAGTGACCGGTGCGCTGAAGCTTAGGGAGTCAGTGTCAGGGTTCTGCGGGGACTTGCCCCACGCTTGCTTCATCTTTCATGTCGAGCCATCAGAACATGCTGAAACTGAAAAGTCCCGTCCGTTCCGTGTCTGATGATGCGCTCTTGCAGCTTGTGAAAACCACTCAGGCAATCATTCAGTTTCTGCCAGACGGGACGATCTTGGAGGCCAATGAGGCATTTTGTGCTGCCGTCGGCTACAACCTTGCCGAGATTCAAGGCCGCCATCATAGGATTTTTTGCGCTCCCGAAATCGCCAATAGTGCCGAATACGACAGGTTCTGGGCCGATCTCAGGGCGGGTAAGAGCTTCACGTCGCGCTATCCGCGCATCACCAAATCGGGGAACGAAATCTGGATTCAGGCGACCTATGGTCCGGTTCGCGATGATCGGGGCAAGATCGAAAGGGTCGTCAAGATCGCAACGGACGTCACCCCGGCCCGCAAAGCCATGCAGGCCGTCCTCGTCGCTATGCAGGCGCTTGAGAGCGGTCAGCTCGACCAACAGATACCGTTGGTCGGAATTGAAGAATTCGATGCGATCGCGAAGGCCTTCAACGCGTCGGTCGCCAAGCTTGAGGGCATGATCGGCGCAGTGCGTGCGACCGCACTTGAGGTGCAAGCCAGCTCGGACGAAATCTGTGCTGCGAGCGAGGATCTGGCGCTGCGCAACGAACAGCAGGCTGCCAGCCTCGAAGAGACCGCCGCCGCGGTGAGTCAGACTGTGGGTCTGACCCGCCAGTGCGCCGACAATGCGCTCGTGGCGAAAAATGCAATTGCACAGACTCACTCGCGCGCCACCGATGGGGGCGTCGTTGTCGGCAGCGCGGTCGCGGCAATGGGCGCGATCGAGGCATCGGCACGCGAAATCACCCAGATCATCGATGTGATAGACGGCATCGCTTTCCAAACCAACTTGCTGGCGCTGAATGCGGGAGTGGAAGCAGCCCGAGCCGGGGAAGCCGGCAAGGGCTTTGCGGTAGTTGCCAATGAGGTTCGCGCCCTCGCCCAGCGTTCGGCCGATGCCGCTCGCGACATCAAGGCGTTGATCGACAAGTCGACTGCCCACGTCGGTGACGGCGTAAAACTGGTCGGCGAAGCCGGTAATCTGTTGTCCGACATCGTTGCGCAAATCGGCGCGGTGACGAGCCAGGTTGAGGATATTGCCGACGCAGCCGCAGTGCAGACCAACAATCTCGAACAGGTGAATAGCACAGTCGGGATGATCGACCGCATGACCCAGCAGAATGCGGCGATGGTCGAGCAATCGACCGCTGCCACCCGTGCCTTGTCCTTCGAAGCGCAACGACTAGGCGAACTGGTCTCCCAATTCCGGGTAGGCGGCACCTGGAGCAAAGACGATGGCTCCGCGTCGGCATCCACACGCACTGCGTATGGCAGCTTGCCCCGACCAGGTTCTCCGCCTCCCCCCCGGATGCGACCGGATCCCTCAGGGTCAGCGGTAATGTCGCACGCATACCTCGCGCGGTGATTGACCATTACGAGGGTAACAGGAGCGCATTCTGACCTTCGTTGCCAATCGGCTTGCCGATATTCCACGGCCAGTCATCCCCCCCCGAACCCGCCCTGCCAGGTGTAAAGAGGGCGGACGCCACCCCCATGGCGTCCGCCCTCACTCCCGTCCAAGGGAGAGCCGGTAGTCCTGTCAGTGAAGAAGCGTTCTAGGCCGCCTTCTCCATCCGCGCCAGGTCGCAATGCGACCAGATCTCGGACAGGGCCTTGATCAGCCGGTCGATGTCGCCATCCGAATGCACCGGCGAGGGCGTGACGCGCAGCCGCTCCGTACCCACGGGCACGGTCGGGTAGTTGATCGGCTGCACATAGATGCCGTGATTGTCCATCAGCCAGTCGCTGATCATCTTACACTTCTTGGCGTCGCCCACCATCACCGGGATGATGTGGCTCGGGTTGTCGAGGTGTGGAATGCCCATGATGTCGAGCGCCCTCCGCACTTGGCGCACGCGCTTCTGCTGGAGCTCGCGCTCCTCGCTCGAGACCTTGAGGTGGCGGATGCTCGCCGCTGCCCCTGCCGCGACGGCGGGGGGCAGGGCGGTCGAAAAGATGAAGCCGCTGGCGAAGGATCGGACGAAGTCGACGAGGTTGGCGCTCGCCGCGATGTAGCCCCCCATGACGCCGAAGGCCTTGCCCAGCGTGCCCTCGATCACGGTGATGCGGTCCATCAGCCCTTCGCGTTCCGCGATACCGCCGCCGCGCGGGCCGTAGAGGCCGACCGCGTGGACTTCGTCGATATAGCTCATCGCGCCGTGCTTCTCGCACACGTCGAGGATCTCGGCGATGGGGGCGATGTCGCCGTCCATCGAATAGACGCTCTCGAAGGCGACCAGCTTGGGCACTTCGGGGCCGTACATCGACAGGAGTTCGTCGAGGTGCTCGGCATCATTGTGGCGCCACACCTTGTAGGGCGCGCGGGAGTGGCGGATGCCCTCGATCATCGAGGCATGGTTCAACGCGTCCGAGAACACCACGCAGCCCGGGATCTTCGACGCAAGCGTGCCGAGACCCGCCCAGTTCGAGACATAGCCCGAGGTGAAGAGCAATGCCGCCTCTTTGCCATGGAGGTCGGCGAGTTCGGCTTCGAGTTCCACATGGTAGTGGTTGGTGCCCGAGATGTTGCGCGTGCCCCCGGCCCCCGCGCCGCATTCGTCGAGGCAATTGTGCATCGCTTCGAGCACCGCAGGGTGCTGGCCCATGCCGAGATAGTCGTTCGAGCACCACACGGTCACCGCCTGGGTCTCGTTCTCGATGAACCGGGTTGCGTGGGGGAAGCGGCCGCGGTGGCGCTTGATGTCGGTGAACACCCGGTAGCGGCCGTCGGCGCGCGCCGTGTCGAGTTCGCCGGCAAAGAAGGCTTCGAAGTCCATGCGGATTCCCTTGGTTTCCATCGTCATGCGTTGTCGTTCCGTTGCTGCCCGCTGCGGGTGGGCATGGCCCAGCCCCACAGCATCCCGTCGCGGAACGGGAGGGCGAGAAAGAGGTGTTCGAGCACGCCCAGCAAGGTGAGCGTGGTGAGGAGGCTCGCGCCGACCATTTCGGCGCTGCCCGTGGGCGCGGCGAGGGCGAGCGAGGCGAACCAGGCGGTGGCACATGCGATCGCGGCGATCGATGCGACCAGCAGCACCGTCATCCGGTTCCGGCCGAAATAGGTCTTGAGGTACGCCAGCTGCTCGGGCAGCATCTCCGAGGTGGTGTTGGGCACCCCGACGAAGAGGTTGATCTTCGAAATCAGCCGCATCGCGAACATCAGCACGAACACGGTTGCGCCGATCTGGTTGGGCACGTTCCATGACAGGGAGATCAGCAGGAGCGCGGTGACCGCGAGGGCGACCTCGTGGTGCATCACAGTCGCTGCCCCTTGCCGGAAGCGCGCAAGACCGGTCAGCCCGGGGTCGCACGGGCGCCGGCGCGGGCCTGCCGCCGCGCCGGTGAGGAAGCTTAGCTCGTGCCAGCCCCACACCATCAGCGCGCCGACAAAGGCGAGGTAGACCGCCCAGACCTCGGCAGTGAGCGAGGCAAGGAGGATCAGCACGAGGCCGGCGATCCCTGCCATGCTCCCCACCGCCAGGCTGGTGGAGAAGGTGGCGCGTTCACGGTTGTCCGCCCAGGCAATCAGCCCGGTCGCGACAAACCAGATCGCCACCGTCACGATGAACGGCACAATATGGCCGCTCCAGCTTACCACGCGGGCTGAAGCCGGATGGATGCAGGCAGGGCGTTGGACTTGGGCTTCTGAAGGTACATCCGCGCAAAAGCGAGCCCGGTACCGGCCATGCCTGACAAGCGGTCAAGCCACCCGCCGATCCCGCCGCGCTCCTTGCCCGCCTCGATGCGGGCCGCCGCCAGCCGCAGCTTTTCCATCTGGCGGCGGAACCCGGGCGCGTCGGTATCAAGCTCGACCGGGAAGACCTGGCGGGCAATCTGGTTGGTTATCGCGAAGACCTTGTAGTCATAATCGGTTGGATCGACGCCCAATGCGGCGTGAAACACCGGGCGGTTGTGATCGCGCACATACATCGTGGCATAGACCGACAGGAGGAAGAAACGCACCCACAGCTTGTTCGCGCCTTGCAGCAGCTTCGGGTCCGACCGCAGCAGCATGGCAAAGGCCTCGCCGTGGCGGAACTCGTCGTTGCACCATTCCTCGAACCAGTCGAAGATGGGGTGGAACTTGTGCTGCGGATTGCGCGCGAGGTGGCGGAAAATCGTGATGTAGCGCGCGTAGCCGATCTTCTCGCTGAGATAGACCGCGTAGAAGATGAACTTCGGCTTGAAATAGGTGTATTTCTTGGTCTTCGTCAGATAGCCCAGATCGACGCCGATCCCGGCATCCTTGAGGCTTTCGTTGATGAAACCGGCATGGCGGCTTTCATCGCGGGCGAGCAGGCGGAAGAGCTGCTTCACGTCCGGGTTCTTGGTGCGCCGGGCGATCTCGGCATACAGGACGCATCCCGAAAACTCGGAAGTCATCGAACTCACGAGGAAATCAGTGAACTCCTGCCGGAGCGAGGGTTCGAGCCCTTCGATCACGCCCTTGAAGCGGTCGGAATGCTTGAAGTGCGGCTTGTTGGGATCGCCCACCATGTCGGCGATCAACTGGTCCCATTCGGCGCGCACGGGGGTCACGTCGATCGCGTCGAGCGCGTCGTAATCGGTGGTGTAGAAACGCGGGGTCAGCATCGTGTCCTGCGTCGCAATCGCCATCGCCTCTTCGCTGGTCATCGGCTTGTAGGCGTTCATTTGATCCTCCCGGCGTTGAAGCTGACTTCGTAGAGTTCGGCCAGATCGAGATAGGCAGCGAGCTTCGTCATCCCGCGCACCAGCGGGCTGGCGCGGGTCACCGTCGCGCGGCGCTCGAACACCTGGCGGGTGCCGAACGGGATTTGGATAGGCGCGCCATGGACGCGGACCTTGTCACCCGGCTGGATTTCGATGGTATCGGCGAGTTCCACATGGGCATGGAAGTGCTCGGGGCTCTGCTCGACCGTGATCGTGCAGGGGGTGTCGAATGACTGGGTGGCCAGAAAGGAAAGCGGCATCAGCGCGTCTCCGGCTTGGCCTTGGGCGGCAGCATGTTCGCATAGACCGCGCGGTTGTCCGGCCCGAAAGAGCCCACCTCGACGCTGCGCCCGGTGAGCGGATCGGCGAGGGTGAGCGTCTCATTGGTCCAGCGGGTGAGCGTGAAGGGCACTTGCGGCCCCAGATTGCGGATCCGGCGCTGGTGGACGAGGCTGCGCACGGTGGCGCGGATGAAGCCGCCTTCCCCTTGAGCGAAGCGGCTGAGCACCTCGCCGGTCGCCCCGTCCTCGACGCGCACCGTGCCATCGGGTTCGTCGAAGAAACTGAGGGTGCGTTCCGCCGAGACCGTCACGCCCGCTGCGGCCCGAGCCTCGGCCGGCACAGCCTCGCGCTCGAAGAAACCGAGCCGCACCGATACGGTCAGCGCCAGCGAGATCGCGATGATCCCGCCCATCAGCATGAGCGGGGTCTTGCTGACGGTGACTTCGTCCTTCTCGTACTCCCGAACGATCATGCCGGCGCTCCCTCAAGACCCGGCTCGCTGCGGTTCAGGACCGGAGCAAGACGGCCGGAGTTGGCCGTGCCTTGCGCCACTGTCTGGCCGCTAGCCGGGGCAGCTTCCTTGATCTCGCTCAAATTGCGCTCGATCGCGCCGAACCGCGCACGCGCCTCGGCGATCATCTGTGCCACGAGCGCGGCATCGGGCACGGCGCGCAGCATCGGCTGCGGCATGGCATAGTGCCATGGCCGCACGTGGGGCCACAGCAGCAGATTGCCGAGCAGCCTGTCCCCCGACAGCGCGAAGGCAATGTCCCCGTGCTGCTTTCCGCGCATCCGCAGATTGGCGGCGGTGATCTGCTTGAGCGGGATGTTGACCCGCGTTTCGATCGCCATGCCGATACGCATGATCATGCGGGTGTCGGTAAGAATGTAGAGCGTTGTGCGCGCACTCGCCCAGGCGAGGCCATAGAGCAGCCCGACCAGCGCCGTGCCGAGCACAGCGGCCACCAGTGCCGCATCGGGCTTGTCCATCACCAGGGCGATAATGGCGAGCGCGGCCATATAGAGCCCGAGCGTGCGGGTGTGGAATGCGCTGCGCGCAAGAAGGCCGACCTGGGGTCGGCCCTTCCACAGCACCGCCTCGTCCGGCTGGGGGGTGCCCATCCGGTCGCCGAAGGCCTTGGGACCATCATTCTCGAGCGCGGCGTGATCGAACCCGGGGGCGAGCGGCGCTGTCGTCGCTTTCCCCGGACCCGATGCCGCCACGGGATCGTTCAGATCCATGCTTCCGACCTCTCAGGCGTCGCATACATGTAACCGCCGCCGAAATAGGCCTGGATGCGGTCTTCCTCGTAGCGGGTGATGATGCCCGGGGCCTCGAGCGTGGGGACGTTCTCGAACTGCGCAGCGGTGATGGCGTCGATCTCGACGAATTCGGGCTTGTCCTGAATGATCGGCAGAAGCGCGTCGATCAGGCTGTTGCCGTGGACCACCGCGACCATCATCGGTGCGAGCACCTTCTTGCCGCTGGTGGTGGTGACTTCGAGGTAGCGGATCAGGTGTTCGGCCTGATCGACCCAGATGTCGCTGACCGTGCCGGCAACCTGCTTGTCGGCGGCGATCACCGTCCAGCCGATGAGCTGCGGATCGTTTGGAGCGACGATCAGTTCGTGGCTCTGCGCGATGGGAACGATGCGCGGGCGGCCGTCGAAGGTGAGATCGGGATATTTCGAGCGGTTCGCCCAGGCGGCCGGACCCATGCCATCGACCATCGGATCGCCGGTCGGTACCAGCGGCGCACCGGCGGCGCGGAAAGCCGCGACGGCAGGCACGTTGATGTCGTCGCGGGCGACGTCTTCAGGCACATAGGTGCCGCGGCCGTGGGGCAGCTGGAACACCTTCTTGTCGCCATCGGTCAGCTTGATCGAGTGAACCCTGCCGGTATCCTCGTCCTCGAGCGGATAGCCCTCGCGCCGGCTTTCGCGGTTGAGGTAGAACACCAGGGCAATGAAGAAACCGAAGAAGGTCAGAAAGGCGAGTTCGGCAACATCGAATGTGCCGACGATATAGGCAGCGTTCATTTCACATTCCTCTCGTGAAACTGGCCGGCGGAGGCTGAGCCGGGAAAAAGACGGAAAAAGCGGGCACGGGTAATCATGTCGGGAACTCCATGAGGCCAAAGGGTTGGCCTGCGGGGTCTTCGGCATCGGGGTCGCTCCGCCGGTAGGTAACCAGCGGGCCGATCGCGACGAGAGCTGCGAGCAGCAGCGCGATCTCGAGAATGTAGACGGAGCCGTAGCCCGTGGCCCGCAGAGCGAGCGTCGCGGCAGCGGGGGCGCCGCTATGAACCAGGGCGGCAACGGCGTCGCGCAGCAAGCCGCCGATCGCGATGCCGAGACCGGCGCAGCTCGCCTGCACGGCGCCCCAGGCGCCCAGCGCAAGGCCCGCGCTACCGCTCCGGGCGAGGCCCATCGCCTCCATCAGCGTGCCGACCGAGAAGAGCCCGAGACCCACCCCGATCCCGAGCGCGCCGGCATAGAGCATCAGCGGCGCTGCAAAGGGGCCGGCGAACAGGACCAGCAGGAAGGCATTGATGCCCACCACCAGGCCCGCGCCCGCCAGCCGCAGCGGGTCCCATCCGTGGGCAAGGGCCCGGCCTGACAGCATGAAGCCGCACAGCGAGCCGAACGCCCATGCGCCGGTCAGTCCCGTCGTCGCACCAACCGACAGGCCGAGGATTTCCCCGCCATAGGGTTCGAGCAGCGCGTCCTGCATTGCAAACCCCGCCGCCCCGATGCCGATCGCGGTCAGCAGGCGGGCGTTGCGGCCATTGTTCACGAAAGCCTGCCAGAGCTGCGAGAAAGCCGGCGCATCGGAGGCCTGCCCCTTGGTGGCCGCCGGATTGCGCGCTTCCTGCTTCCACAGCGCAGTCAGGTTGAGGATGAGCGTCAGCACCGCACAGCCCTGGATGACCTGGACAAGCTTGGTCGCGGTGTAATCAGCCAGGACCCCGCCGATCACGAAGGCCGCGAACATCATCCCCACCAGCAGCATCACATAGAGCAGCGCCACGGCGCGCGGGCGCTTGTCGGCAGGGGCAAGGTCGGTCGCCAGCGCAAGTCCGGCGGTCTGGGTGACATGGAAGCCGGTCCCGGTCAGCAGGAAGGCAACCGTGGCTGCAACCAGCCCGAGTTCGAAACGCTCCGGGATCGCGAGCAGCAGCAAGGCGAAGGGCATGATCGCCAGGCCGCCGAACTGCATCATCGTTCCGAACCAGATATAGGGCACCCGCCGCCAGCCGAGCACGGAGCGGTGCGTGTCCGACTTGTGGCCGACAAGGGCACGGAACGGCGCGGCGAGCAGCGGCACCGCGATCAGCAGCGCGACCAGCCACGTGGGCGTGCCGAGCTCGACCACCATGACCCGGTTGAGCGTGCCGTTGAGCAGCACCATCGCCATGCCGACGCTGACCTGGAACAGCGAAAGCCGCAGCAGGCGCGGCAAGGGCAGGTCCGCGCTCGCAGCGTCCGCAAAAGGAAGAAGCCGGAAAACCAGCTCCGTCCAGTGCGGCGGCTTCGGGCGCGCGGGGCTTGTCATCCGTGCCTCACCAGCTCGAGCGCCTGCGAGGTGTAGAACCCCGACTGGATGCGCCGCGTGCGGCCGATGCTCCAGCCCGACAGCCGGGCCAGCCGCTCGCGCAGATCGCTCTCGCCGACCGGGACGATGGCGGGTGAGCGGTCAGACTTGGGGAAGGCCTTGCCAATATTGTGCATCGCTGCGAGCAGCGTGGTGCGCGGGGCGAAGGTGAACAGGATCGAGTGCATGGTGCGGCTCGCCAACTGGGCGAGAGCGGCGACGAGATCCTCGGGCTCGTAGTGGATCAGCGAATCCATCGCCACCACATGGGCAAAGGTGCCCAGTTCGGGATCCAGCATATCGCCCGAGCGCCAATGGATGCGGCCATGGCCGATGAAGGAGGGCGTGCGCTCGCGCGCGACTTCGACCAGCCCTGCAGCCACGTCGATCCCGGTCACCTCCGCGCCCCGGCAGGCGGCCGCGACCGCAAGCGATCCGGTGCCGCAGCCGGCATCGAGCAATTGTACCCGCCTCAGGTCGGTGGGCAGCCAGTCGAGAAGGTTCGCGCGCATTGCATCGCGCCCGGCGCGGACCGTTGCGCGGATCCCGCTGACCTTCACATCGGACGTGAGGTCGATCCACGCCTGCCGCGCGGTGCTGTCGAAATAGGTCGCCAGAGCCTCGCGCCGGTCGGCATAGTCGGTGGGGTTGCGGCTCGCCATCACTCGAACCCCAGGAAGTCGAAGATATCGCGGTCCTTCATCGCCTGCGCGGCCGAGGGCTCCACCCCGTCCCACAGCATCTGGGCGAGGCGCAGATATTCGTTCTGGGCTTCCACCACCTCGGGATCATCGCCCATCTCGAACAAGGTGCACTTCTTGAGCCGGCTGCGGCGGATCGCGTCGACATCCTTGAAATGCGCGAGGCGCTGCATCCCGATCTGGTCGCAGAAGCGGTCGATCTCGTCGGTCTGGCGGCTGCGGTTCGCAACCACGCCGGCGAGGCGGACGTCATAGTTCTTCGACTTGGCGCCGATCGCGGCGACGATGCGGTTCATGGCGAAGATCGAATCAAAGTCGTTGGCGGCCACGACGATCGCGCGCTCGGCGTGCTGGAGGGGCGCGGCGAAGCCGCCGCACACCACATCACCCAGGACGTCGAAGATCACGACGTCGGTCTCTTCGAGCAGGTGGTGCTGCTTGAGCAGCTTGACCGTTTGGCCCACGACATAGCCGCCGCACCCCGTGCCCGCCGGCGGACCGCCCGCCTCGACGCACATCACGCCGTTGTAGCCTTCGAACATGTAGTCCTCGGGCCGCAGTTCTTCCGAGTGGAACTCGACCGTCTCGAGCACGTCGATGACGGTCGGCATCAGCTTCTTGGTGAGCGTGAAAGTGCTGTCGTGCTTGGGATCGCAGCCGATCTGGAGCACCCGATGGCCGAGCTTGGAGAAGGCGGCAGACAGGTTCGAAGAGGTGGTCGACTTGCCGATCCCGCCCTTGCCGTAGACGGCAAACACCTTGGCTCCGCCGATCCGGTCGTGCGGGTCGAGCTGCACCTGGACCGAGCCCTCGCCGTCGGGGGGTGAGAACTTGGAACTGGGGTTGTGCAGGTTCATGCGAGCGATCCCTCTCTCATTCGGCCGGGAACACGCCTTCGAGGCGGTCCTCCAGCTCGTCATTGGCTTCACGCAGCGCGGCGAGGGTGGCCTCGTCCGGCTGCCACAGGTTGCGGTCGCAGGCCTCGAGCAGGCGTCCTGCGACGCGGCCGGCGCTTTTCGGGTTGAGCTGCGACAGGCGGCGGCGCATGTCCGCATCGAGCACGAAGGTCTCGGAAATTTTCTGGTAGACCCACGGCGCGACCTGCCCGGTGGTCGCCGACCAGCCGAAGGTGCTGGTCACGTGGCCCTCGATCTGGCGCACGCCCTCGTAGCCGTGCTCCAGAAGGCCTTCGAACCACTTGGGATTGAGCGTGCGGGTGCGCGCTTCGAGGTCGATCTGTTCGGCCAGCGTGCGCACCTTGGTGCTGCCACGCGTGGCGTCGAGGATGTAGACCGGGGTCTCGGCACCCTTGGCCCGCGCCACCGAGCGGGTGACGCCGCCGAGCCCGTCGACATACTGGTCGACATCATTGATGCCGAGTTCGACGCTTTCGAGGTTCTGGTAGGTGAAATCGACCGTTCCGAGCGCGCTCTGGAGCAGTTCGCGCTGCTGCACCGGCTTGCCGCCCACGCCATAGGCAAAGCCCTTGTTGACCTCGAAGGCGTTGGCGAGCTCGTCGGGATCGGCCCAGACCCCGCCCTCGATCATCTGGTTGACGTTGGCGCCGTAGGCCCCTTCCGCATTCGAGAACACGCGCAGCGCTGCGGTCTCGAGATCGCAGGCGTGCTTTTCCATCTGCGCCAGCGTGTGCTTGCGAATGAAATTGGCTTCGACCGGCTCGTCGGCGCGGCTGGCGAGCAGCGCTGCCTCGGCCAGCATCCTGATCTGCATCGGCAGCAAGTCGCGGAAAATGCCCGAGAGGGTCATCACGACATCGATGCGCGGGCGGCCGAGTTCGGCCAGCGGGATCAGTTCGGCACCCGCCAGACGCCCATAGGTGTCGCGGCGGGGCCGGGCGCCCATCAGGGTCATCGCCTGGGCGATCTGCACGCCTTCCGACTTCATGTTATCGGTGCCCCACAGCACCATGGCGATGCTTTCCGGGAAAGGCTGGCCGCTCTCGACGTGGCGGGCGATCAGGCGCTCGGCCTGTTCGCGGCCCATCCGGCAGGCGAAGGGCGAGGGCAGGAGGAAGGGATCGAAGCCGTGGATGTTGCGCCCGGTCGGGAGCACATCGGGATTGGCCACCACGTCGCCGCCCGGCGCGGGTGCGACATAGCTGCCGTCGAGGGCGTGGATCAGCGCGCCCATCTCGTCACAGGAATCGAGCAGGCCTGCGAGGCGCGCGCGGTCCGGCGTCGGCCCGTCATGGCTGCCGGCTTCCATCATGGCATCAAGCATATCCTCGCGCTCGGCCCCTTGCGGGTTCCGGCCGAAGACGTGGAGGCCATAGGGGATCAGCGCCGCTTCCATCTCATAAAGACGCTCGGGCAGTTCGCCGATGTCGTTGTAGACGATGTCGAGCGCCTCGCACTGGTCGGCGATGAGCCGCGCCAGGTCGGCGCGCTCTTCGGCGTGGGTCTCATCATCGATCGTCGACCGCCAGCGCTCCACGCTGGCCTTCAGCTCCGAGAGACCCTTGTACAGCCCCGCCTGCGCCAGCGGCGGCGTGAGATAGCTGATCAGCGTCGCCCCCGAACGACGCTTGGCCAACATCCCCTCCGAGGGATTATTGGCGGCGTAGAGGTAGAAATTGGGGGTGTCGCCGATCAGGCGGTCGGGCCAGCACTTGCCCGACATGCCCGCCTGCTTGCCCGGCATGAATTCGAGCGCGCCGTGCGTGCCGAAATGAAGGATCGCATGGGCACCGAAATCCTCGCGGATCCAGCGATAGAAGGCGCTGAAGGCGTGGGTCGGGGCGAAACTGCCTTCGAACAGCAACCGCATCGGATCGCCCTCGATGCCGAAGCCGGGCTGGACGCCAACGAAGACATTGCCGAAATGCGCGCCCTGGATGAGGATGTTGCCGCCGTCGGAAAGCTGCTTGCCCGGCGCCGGGCCCCAGGCCGCTTCGATATCGGCCAGGTGGCGCTCGCGCCGGACGTGTTCGTCGGCGGGGATGCGGTGGGCGACATTGGCATCGGTGCCATAGCGGTCCGCATTGCCCTTGAGCAGCGCCTCGCGCATCGCATCGAGGCTTTCGGGCACGTCGACCTCGTAACCCTCCGCCTTGAGGCGCTGGAGGGTTGCATAGAGGCTCTCGTGCACCGCCATGAAAGCCGCCGTGCCGGTCGCCCCGGCATTGGGCGGGAAGTTGAAGACCACGATCGCGAGCTTGCGCTTCGCGCGTGCCGCACGGCGCAGGCGGATCAGCCGGACGGTCTTGGCCGCCAGGGCCTCAACGCGCTCGTCACAGGCCTGCATCGGGCGCGCCTTTTCTGCTGCCGGCCGTGCGCAGTGGCGCTCGCAGCCCTTGCAGCAATCGCCCGCTCCCGCGCGCCCGCCAAACACATGAGGCACGGTCGATCCGTCGAGCTCTGGCAGGGCCACCATCATCGTCGATTCAAGCGGCAGCAATCCCTGCGGCCGGTGCGCCCATTCCTCGATCGACTGGAACTCGATCGCATGGGCGGCAAGATAGGGCAGGTCGAGCTTTGCCAGCACCTCGCGCGCGGCCTGCGCGTCGCTATAGGCGGGGCCGCCGACCAGCGAGAAGCCGGTGAGGTTGACCACGGCATCGACTGTCGGGCGCCCGTCACTGCCGATGAAGAACGCCTCGATGGCAGGGCGCGCGTCGAGCCCGGCGGCGAAGACCGGCACGACTTTGAGTCCGGCCGCTTCGAAAGCCGCGATCGCGCCATCGTAGTGGGCGCTGTCGCGTCCCAGCAGGTAGGAGCGCAGCAGGATCAGCCCCACTGTCCCCTCGCGGGCCTCGCCAGCTGGGAGGAGGCGCAGGCTTTCCGAGATGCGCTGCTTGGCCTTGGGATAGTACACCCCGGTCTCGGGATATTCGAGCGGCGCCTCGGCCTTGGTGATGCCGCGACGATAGAGACGCTCGCCCGCAGCGTAGCGGTCGATGAGATTGCGCACCATGGCGACGACGTTCTCGTCCGAACCCGCGAGCCAGTATTGCAGCGTCAGAAAATAGGCGCGCACATCTTGCGCTGTGCCGGGGATGAACCGCAAGAGCTTGGGCAGGCGGCGCAGCATCTTCATCTGACCCGCGCCCGAATTGCCGCCCGGTTTTGCCGAGCCGCGTAGCCGCTTGAGCAGCGCCAGCGGGCCCTTGGCCGGCGCATCCATGCGATAGGCGCCCATCTTGGTGAGGCGCACGATCTCGCCCGCGCTCATCAGGCAGACCATCGCGTCGCAGGCCTCTCGCCGCGCTTCGAGCAGCGGCAGCACCATGCGGATGTGATCGTCGAGGAACAGCATCGTCGCAAGCACCACATCGGCCTCGGCGATGGCGGTCTTGAGGTGCTCGAAATCGACCGGATGGCTTGCCCAGTCGGCAGCGGCGTGGAGACTGAGCGCGATGCCTTCGCGCGCCAGAGCCTCCTCGGCGCGGGCGACGGCACCCTTCAGGTGATTGTCGAGCGTGACGATCACCACCCGCACGGGCGCCTGCGGGTTCACTGACGAGGCGGAGGGAACGCTACCGTGCATAGTGCGCCTTCGCATCGTAGAGCGTATCGAGATCGATCTGGCGGCGGCCATCGGCTGCCGCGAAGGCTTCGGTGTTGCGCCTGGCCTTGCCGCGCACGAAGAACGGAATTTTCTTCAGTTCGCGCTCCGCTTCGGCGGTCCACAGCGAACCTGCCCATTCCCCGTTCGTCTCGAGCGCAGTCGAGAGACCCGATACAGGCGCTTCGACCTGTGTCCCGACTTCGCTCGACACGAAAGGGACGGGTTCGGGTGTCGCCTTGCGCGGGCTGTGCGCCGCATGATGCGATGCGCCCGCCTCGTCGGAGAATTCGAAATCCTCGCGGAACATTGTGAGCAGGTGCTCTTCCAGCCCCATCACCAGCGGGTGCACCCAGGTGTCGAAGATCACATTCGCGCCCTCGAACCCCATCTGGGGCGAATGGCGCGCCGGGAAATCCTGCACGTGCACCGGCGCGGAGATCACCGCGCAAGGAATGCCGAGGCGCTTGGCGATGTGGCGCTCCATCTGGGTGCCGAGCACCAGCTCCGGCATCGCCTCGGCGATCGCATCCTCGACCGCGAGGTGATCGTCGGTGATCAGCGGTTCGACCCCGCAGCGCGCGGCCTCGGCGCGCACGTCGCGGGCGAATTCGCGGGCATAGCAGCCAAGGCCGCAGACCTCGAAACCAAGCTCCTCGCGGGCGATGCGGGCGGCGGCGACAGCGTGCGTCGCATCACCGAAGATGAAGACGCGCTTGCCGGTCAGGTAAGTGGAATCCACTGACCGCGACCACCAGGGCATCCGGGAAGAGGTGTCGCCGAGGGCAGGCGTGGGATCTGCACCTGCCAGCTCGGCGACGTCGGCGATGAAAGAGCGGGTTGCTCCCACGCCGATAGGGACGGTCCGCACGCAGGGTTGAGCGAAAGTGCGCTCGAGCCAGCGTGAGGCCTCATCTCCAATTTCAGGGTAGAGGACGATGTTGAAGTCGGCCGCTCCGATGCGGGCGATGTCCTCGGGGGTGGCGCCCAGCGGAGCCACGAGGTTCACCTCGATGTCCAGCGCGCTGAGAATCTTGCGGATCTCGACCAGATCGTCGCGGTGGCGAAAGCCCAGCGCGGTCGGGCCGAGGATGTTGGCCCGCGCCTTGCGGCCTTCCCGGGGCTCGCGTTTGAGGCTCCGGTCGGCAAGCGCACGGACAATCTGGTAGAAGGTTTCGGCCGCGCCCCAGTTTTCCTTGCGCTGGTAGCTGGGCAGCTCGAGCGGGATCGCCGGGCAGGGCAGGCCCATCGCCTCGGCAAGGCCGGCCGGATCGTCCTGGATCAGCTCGGCGGTGCACGAGGCGCCGACGATGATCGCCTGAGGGTTGAAGCGGGTCACCGCCTCGCGCGCGGCGTCCTGGAAGATCTGGGCGGTATCCTTGCCCAGGTCGCGCGCCTCGAAGGTGGTGTAGGTGACCGGCGGGCGCTTGCCGCGCCGCTCGATCATCGTGAACAGAAGGTCCGCATAGGTATCCCCCTGCGGCGCGTGGAGGACGTAGTGCAGCTTCTCCATCGCGGTGGCGACCCGCATGGCCCCCACGTGGGGCGGTCCTTCATAGGTCCAGACGGCGAGCTGCATGGCCTAGACCTCCAGCAGATCGCGGCGCCGTAGCGGCCGGGCGAAGAGTTCGGCGAGATCGGCGGCCTGGTCGAAGCCGTGGATCGGCGAGAAGACGAGTTCGATCGCCCACTTGGTGGTGAGCCCCTCCATCTCGAGCGGGTTGGCAAGGCCGAGGCCGCAGACAGTGATGTCGGGCCGGTCGGCGCGCACGCGATCGAGCTGGCGTTCGACGTGCTGGCCCTCGGACAGGCGCACCGCAGGGCCGAGCCGGTCGAGTTCGCGGGCGAGGTGCGCGCGGTGCAGATAGGGCGTGCCGACCTCGACCAGCTCCATGCCGAGTTCGTCCTGAAGGAAGCGCGCAAGCGGCACTTCGAGCTGGGAGTCGGGGAGGAAAGTGATGCGCTTGCCGGCAAGCTGCGGGCGGAGGTTGGCGAGAGCCCGCTCGGCCCGCGCGCGGGGTGCCGCGATGACCTGTTCGGTGTGCGTGGCGTCGATCCCGAATGCGCGGGCGGCGGCGCGCAGCCAGTCGGAGGTGCCTTCCGCACCGAACGGGAACATCGCCTCGATGCGCCTTGCTCCGCGCCCCTCGAGCGCCATCGCGGTCTCGCCGAGGAAGGGCTGGGCGAGGAGATAGCGCGTGTTCGGACCGACGCCCGGCAGATCGCGGGCATTGCGCGCCGGAAGCACGCCGACGCGGGTGAGGCCGAGTTGGGCGAACAGTCGCAGGAATTGGTCTTCGACGATATCCGGCAGGCTGCCGACGATCAGCAGCTCTGCGGGCGCATCGGCGGGGCGCGCGGGCATGACCGGCACCAGCGCGGCAAGACAGGCATCCTCGCCTTGCGTGAAGGTCGTCTCGATGCCGCTGCCCGAGTAATTGAGGATTCGCACGCGCGGCATGTGCACCGCGCCGAGGCGCTGGGCGGCCTTGGCAAGATCGAGCTTGATCACCTCCGAAGGGCACGAGCCGACGAGGAACAGGGTCTTGATGTCGGGACGTCGCTCGAGGAGGCGGTTCACCACCCGGTCAAGCTCGTCCTGGGCATCGACCATGCCGGCAAGGTCGCGCTCTTCCATGATCGCCGTGGCAAAGCGCGGTTCGGCAAAGATCATCACCCCGGCAGCACTTTGGAGCAAGTGTGCGCAGGTGCGCGAGCCGACCACGAGGAAGAAGGCGTCCTGCATCTTGCGGTGAAGCCAGATGATGCCGGTGAGGCCGCAGAACACCTCGCGCTGCCCGCGTTCGCGCAGGATCGGACGCGGGGCATCGTCGGGGCGGTCTTCGCGGGCGACTTCGGCCGCACAACCCTCGAGCGTGGCGAGCGCGCTCATGCGGTCACCGCTTCGGGGGCGCGGACCCCTTCGAGCCGGGCCATCCGCAGTTTCCAGAGGAACTGCCCGGCGTTGATCACATAGGCGCCATAACCCGCGAGCGCGACCATCATCCGTTCTTCGAGCGTGCCGATCCCGCCCAGCAGCATCACGAGATAAAGCGTGTGCAGCGCCAGGACGAGCATCGAGAACACATCTTCCCAGAAGAAGGCGGGGGCGAAGAGCCATTTCCCGAAGACGACCTTCTCCCAGATCGAGCCGGTAATCATGATGGTGTAGAGCACCAGGGTCTTGATCACGATCGAGACGTCAGCCGCAAAGCTGCCCTCGCCACTGTTCAAGGTGCGAAGAACCAGGGCGAGGCTGACGAGGAAAACCAGAAACTGCACTGGCGCCAGTACGCCCTGGACGATGGTCCAGCCCGACTCGTCGCGCCTCTGCCGCTCGGAAGCTGAGTAAAGCGCCCGGCTTTTGCTCCTTTCGCGGCCCGCCCCTGTCACCGTGGTGGCAAGTTCGCCCGGGGATGCCTGATCCGTCCGAGTCATTCGTCGGTTAGCCTCTGTTTTCGGACCTGGAGGTTTACGCTTTCCAACATAGGTGTCAACTTAATTGGACGTTCAATCTTGTTGACGACCCTTGCGCACGGCACGGGCCTGTTTGCGCCACGGCCGAAAACAGCGTACACCGGAGTCGCTGGCTTATCGGGATCAGGGCCATGGCCGCCGGAGTGCGGTCGCTACCCCGTGCGGAGGGCTTTCCGCACGACCTGGTGGAGAGGGTCTGTCAGTATGGGAGAATCCAAGGCATCCGGGATGTTCGAAGCCGGATCGGCGGCGCTCAGGGAAGTGCTCGCCGGCCAGTTGGAACGGGTGAGACGCCGTTCGGCGACCGCTGAGACCGATTCGTCCGGCACCGTGAACACCATCATCGAGAGCCAGATCATCCCCCGGCTCCTGATGGCCCACAACACCTCCGACGCTCGCGCCCGGTCGCGCCGCCAGCGCGCCATCAGTGCCGAGGAGGCCTCCCGCTTCGCCCACCTGCCGCTCCGTCTCGAGGCTGCGGGCCTGCTCGAGGAGATCGATGCCTTTCTCGACGAGGGTGCCAGCGTCGAGACCATCTGCCTCGATCTGCTCGCCCCTGCGGCCCGCAAGCTCGGGGAAATGTGGGAGCGTGACGAGTGCGACTTCCTCGATGTCACCATGGGGCTATGGCGCCTTCAGGAAGTCATGCGCGAGGTGGCCGCCCGCTCTCCGGCAGCGCTTGGCGATCGGCAGGTGCCTTACGCCGCCCTGTTCTCGCCCATGCCCGGCGATCATCACAATTTCGGCGTGTTGATGCTCGAGGAGGTCTTCGCCCGTTCGGGCTGGCGCAGCGAGGCACTGGTCAAGCCCGAGCGCCGCGAACTGCTCGACCGCCTCGCGCGCCAGCCCTTCGAGTTGCTAGGATTGACGCTTGCCCGCGATTGCCCTAGCGCCGCGCTCGCTAATCTCATCAGGGCGGTGCGCAATGTGTCCGCCAATCCCCACATCATCGTGCTGGTCGGCGGACGAATGATCAACGAAAACCCCGGAATTGCGACAGAAGTGGGAGCCGACGGCACGGGTGCCGATGCGCTCGCGGCGCTTGAGCTCGCGAACAACCTGATGAAGACTTCTGCAGCCCGCGTGTTGAACCTGCCATAGGTTCGCGGCCTCATGCTCACCCGCAAACACAGCATCGACGGCAAGCGTCCTTTCGAGGGCGCCGCAGAGCTGTTTGCCACGCTCGGCGGCGATGCCGCGATGAAGCTGGCGATGGTCGCGGGCGATGTCACCCTCGTCCTCGACGAGACCGGCACGATCCTCGATGCCGCCTACGATCCGCTCGACTTTCCGAGCTTCGCGGGCTTTGTCGGCAGCAACTGGATCGATACGGTCACCGACGATAGCCGCCCGAAGGTCATGGAGATGCTCGCCGCCGCGCGCCGCGGCGAGGTCCAGCACTGGCGCCAGGTCAACCACCCCTCGCGCGAGGGTGACGTGCCGATCCGCTATGCCGTGCTCAGCATCAATGGCGGTCGGCACCGCATCGCCTTCGGGCGCGATCTGCGCGAGGCGGGCAAGCTCCAGCAGCGCCTGCTCCAGGTCCAGCAGTCGCTCGAGCGCGACTACCTGAGGATGCGCCAGCTCGAGGCGCGCTACCGCATGCTGTTCGAGCGATCGACCGAGCCTGTGATGATCGTCGAGGCCGGCACGCTCAGGATTCGCGAAGCCAATCCCGCAGCGCACCAGCTGGTCGGCGCACGGCCGGGGAGCCTGCCGGGCAAGAAGCTGCTCAACTTCATCGACCGCAATTCGCACGATGGCGTGCAGTCGCTTGTCGGGGCCGCGCTTGTGTCGGATACCGTCAGTCCGGCGCGCATCCGCATTGCCCGCGGATCGCGCGAGGTGATGGCCACAATCAACGGGTTCACCCAAGATCGCGGGCAGTTCCTGCTGGTCCGTCTGGTCCCCGCTTCCGACCGCGCCGCCCCGGAATTCTCGCCGGTTCTTGCGCTGGTCGACCAGATGCCGGATGCTTTCGTGGTGGCCGACAGCAACCTCGAGATCGTCACCGCGAATGCTGCCTTTGTCGAGCTTCTTCAAGCCGCCAGCGTGGATCAGCTGCGCGGGCGGCACCTCTCGGAATCGATCGGCCGGCCGGGGATCGACCTCGACCTGATCGAGGGGCAGATCGACCAGCACGGCGCCGCGCGCAATGTCGCCACGATCCTGCGGGTCGGGAATGATTTCGAGGGCGAGCCGGTCGAACTCTCGGCGGTCCGCACCTCGGGCGAGGAGGGCTACTATGCCTTCGTGATCCGTCCCATCGGACGGCGGCTGCGCGATCTGCCGCCCGGGTCGCAGGACATGCCGCGCTCGGTCGAGCAGCTTACCGACCTCGTCGGCCGCATGAGCCTCAAGGACATTGTCCGCGAGAGCACCGATCTCATCGAGCGCCTGTGCATCGAGGCGGCGCTGTCCTACACCTCCGACAACCGCGCCTCGGCCGCGGAAATCCTCGGACTTTCGCGCCAGAGCCTCTATTCCAAGCTCCACCGCTACGGGCTTGGCAATCTGGCCGGAGACGGGGAATAGCCCCGGGCTTGAAGGCGTTTGAGCGCTGCGCCGGGCATCCCGGGCTGCACGGGCCTGAAGGGGGTCTGGAAGGGGGGTAAGGCGGGTCTGGACCGCGATAAGCCGCACCAGATCCCGCTTCATCCCCGGCTAAAACGAATTCGGCCAGCAGGGCTGCAAATCCAACCGGTCCGCCTGCTTGACAGCCTCCGCCCGGACACGCCTGCCCACCGTTAACCTACATGAACGGCCGATCCGGAACCATACCGCGAAAAACTGTCAAAAAGTTTTGACGCTCGGGATTGTCATGATAGCTTCGGGACATGGAGCAGTCGGTAACCTCGAATCGCACCGCCTTGCACCCGGCGCAGCGATCCTCCGCGCGCCTGCGTCCCGGCGACGTGCTCGAACTTCTCAAACCCATCACCTGGTTCCCGCCGATGTGGGCCTTTATGTGCGGCGCGGTCTCCTCCGGCGCCGGGCTGGAAGGGCGCTGGTGGTTCGTCGCCGGCGGGGTCCTGCTGGCAGGGCCGCTGGTGTGCGGCACATCCCAGGCGGTCAATGACTGGTTCGACCGCCACGTCGATGCCATCAACGAGCCGCAGCGCCCGATCCCCTCCGGGCGCATCCCGGGGCGCTGGGGGCTCTACATCGCGATCGTCGCGACGCTCGTCTCTGCGAGTGTCGGCTGGCTGCTCGGCCCGCTGGTCTTCGCCGCGGCCCTCGTCGGCCTCGCCTTCGCCTGGGCCTATTCCGCGCCGCCGCTCCGCTTCAAGGCCAATGGCCTCCTCGGCCCGCTCGTCTGCGGGCTGACCTATGAAGGGCTGAGCTGGTTCACCGGCGCGACCGTGATGCTGGGCGCCGCGCCCACGGTCGAGAACGGGATCATCCTGTTCATGTATTCGCTCGGCGCCCACGGGATCATGGTCCTCAATGATTTCAAGGCGGTGGAGGGCGACCGTCAGGCGGGCCTCACCTCGCTGCCCGTGACCATGGGCGTTTCCGAGGCGGCGCGCTTTGCCTGCACCACCATGGCCTCGGCGCAGATCGTGGTGATCTGTCTGCTGGCCGTGTGGGGTTACGGCATCTCGGCGCTGGTCGTGACCGGGGTGCTTGCCGCGCAGATCGCGGCCATGCCCAAGCTGCTGCGCGATCCGGCACAATATGCGCCGTGGTACAACGGCGTGGGCGTCACGCTCTATGTGCTCGGAATGCTCGCTGCCGCGCTCGGGCTGGGAGGCTATATCTGATGCCCGTCCGCCCGGCCGGAGCGCAATCGCGGGCGGGGTTCGGCTGGCCCGGCATCCTGCGCATCGGCATCGTCCAGGCCGCGATCGGCGCGCTGGTGATGCTGGCGACCACCGTGCTCAACCGCATTATGGTGGTCGAGCTGTCGCTCGCCGCGGCGATCCCGGCGGGGCTGGTCGCATGGCATTATGGCGTCCAGCTTGCCCGCCCGCTGTGGGGGCATGGTTCGGACAAGGGCCGCGCGCGCACGCCGTGGATCATCGGCGGTCTTGCCGTGCTGGCAGCGGGCGGATTGCTCGCGACGCAGGCGACGCTGATGCTGGCGGAGAGCTTTGCATCGGGATTTGCGCTGGCGGTGATCGCCTATGCCCTTATCGGGGTGGGCGTGGGGGCCGGGGGCACTTCGGCTCTCGCGCTGCTGGCGAGCGGCGTTGCACCGTAACGGCGCGCGGCGGCCGCTGCGGTGACGTGGATCATGATGGTTGGCGGGATCGTCGCCTCGGCGATCACCGTCGGCAAGCTGCTCATCCCCTATTCTCCGCAGCGCCTGCTGGAGGTTGCAGCCGGGCTGGCGGCGGTGATGGTCGGCCTCGTCGTCATCGCCACCTTCCGGCTCGAGCGGCAGGCCGGCCATTTCCGCGACGAGGAGAGCGATGCGCCCGCGCCCGATTTCCGCGCCGCGATCCGGGAAATCTGGGCCGAGGCTCCGGCGCGGCGCTTCACCATCTTCATCTTCGTCTCAATGATCGCCTTCTCGATGCAGGATCTGATCCTCGAACCCTTTACCGGCCTCGTTTTCGGCCTTGCGCCGGGAGAATCGACCAAGACCGTCGGCCAGTTCCATCAGGGCGGCATCCTCATCGGGATGATCCTTGCCGGGATCGGCGGCAGCGGCTTTTCCGCCCGGCGCGCCGACGGCCTGCGCCCCTGGGTGGTGGGCGGCTGCCTTGCCTCGGGGGTGGGTCTGGGCGCGCTCGGGCTGGCGGCGGTGAGCGGACCGCCATGGCCGCTCGAGGCCAACCTGATGGTGATCGGGCTTGGCAACGGCATTTTCGCGGTTGCCGCGATCGGATCGATGATGGGTCTGGCCGGTGCCGGCGAGACCACGCGCGAGGGGGTGCGCATGGGCGTGTGGGGGGCATCGCAGGCGATCGCTTTCGGCCTTGGCGGATTGCTCGGCGCGGTCGGGCTTGATCTTGCGCGCGCCTTGCTGGGCGAGGTCGGTGCGGCCTTCCAGCTGATCTTCGCCATCGAGGCGGGGGCTTTCGTGCTTGCCGCGCTGCTGGCGGTCAAGGCCACAGGCGGGGCGGCGATGCGCGCCAGCCGCAAGACAAGGGAAGGGCCGGTGCGCCCCGGGGAGCAGTTCGCATGAACCAGACGATCTACGATGCCGTCATCATCGGCGGTGGGCCTTCGGGCGCGACGGCCGCGACCGATCTTGCGCTGGCGGGCCATTCGGTGCTGCTGATCGAGCGCGGCGGGCGCATCAAGCCCTGCGGCGGGGCGATCCCGCCGCGCCTGCTCGCCGATTTCGACATTCCCCAATCGCTGCTCGTCGCCAAGGCGCGCTCGGCCCGGATGATCGCCCCCTCGGGCCGCGCGGTCGACATGCCGGTGGGCGAGATCGGTTACGTGGGCATGGTCGACCGCGACGAGTTCGACGAGTGGCTGCGCGAGCGCGCCCGCGACTGCGGCGCCGAGCGCCTGACCGCGACCTTCGAGAAGATCGAGCGGGACGACAAGCCGCACCCGATCGTCACCTTCCGCCGCACGCGTGGAGGGCCGATCGAGTCCGTGCGCGCCCGGGTCGTCATCGGTGCCGACGGCGCGCGCTCGGCGGTCGCCAGGCAGTGCCTGCCGGGGGCTGAGCGCATCCCGTGCGTTTTCGCCTATCACGAGATCATCAAGTCGCCGCCGAAAAACACCGACCAGTTCGACGCCTCGCGCTGCGATGTCTATTATCAGGGCCGGCTCTCGCCCGATTTCTACGCCTGGGTCTTCCCGCACGGCGAGACGGCGAGCATCGGGGTGGGAAGCGCCAACAAGGGCTTCAGCTTGCGCGGCGCGATCGCGACGATCCGCGACGATCTCGGGCTCGAGCGCTGCGAGACGGTGCGGCGCGAAGGCGCGCCGATCCCGCTGAAGCCCCTGAAGCGCTGGGACAATGGCGCCGATGTGATCGTTGCCGGCGATGCCGCCGGGATCGTCGCTCCGGCCTCGGGCGAGGGGATCTATTACGCGATGGTCGGCGGACGGCTCGTCGCCGAGGCCTCTGCGGCCTTCCTCAGGACCGGCGAGGCCAGGCAGCTGCGCACGGCAAGGAAGCGCTTCATGAAGGAGCACGGCCGCGTCTTCTGGGTGCTCGGGGTGATGCAGTACTTCTGGTATTCCTCCGACAAGCGCCGCGAACGCTTTGTCACCATGTGCAATGACAAGGATGTGCAGGAGCTGACGTGGCAGGCCTATATGCACAAGAAGCTGGTGCGCGCGAAGCCGCTCGCCCACGTCAAGATCTTCCTCAAGGACACCGCGCACCTGCTCGGCCTGAGGCCGGCGACGCACTGACGGCGGGGGCGGGGGACATGGCTGTCCGCGCAAGGCTGTTGCAGGTGGGGCCGAGGCTGCTTAGACCTTTCGCGATGAAGCCGCTGATGATCATCCCCGTTGCTGTCGCCACCATCGCGGCGACCTGCGTGGCGGCGCTGGGGGCGACCGTGACCGATCTCGGGCCATGGTATCAGGCGCTGGCCAAGCCGGCCTGGAACCCGCCCGATGTGGTCTTCCCGATGGGCTGGACACTGATCTATGCGCTGATCACCGTCTCCGGCATCACGGCCTGGCGCGCCGCCCGCACCTCGGCGCAGGCGGAATGGGTGCTGGGGCTGTTTGCCCTCAACGGCTTTCTCAACATCAGCTGGTCGATCCTGTTCTTCCGCTTCCAGCGCCCCGACTGGGCGCTTGTCGAGGTGGCGCTGCTGTGGCTCTCGATCCTTGCGATCATCGTCTATGCCGCGCGCTTTTCGCGGCGCGCCGCGCTGCTGCTGGTGCCCTATCTCGGCTGGGTGAGCTTTGCCGCCGCGCTCAACTGGGCGGTGGTCCAGCTTAACGCGCCCTTCGGCTGAGGCCCGCGAGGGCAGGGCAGGCAGGGGGAAGCCCGTGATCGGACAGCTCTTCGCCAGCGGCCATGCGGCCGACGTGATCCTTGCCGTCCTCCTTGCCGAAGCGCTGTGGCTGAAGGCCGCGCGGGGCTGGCGCTGGGGCAGGATCGCGGGCCTGCTCGGTCCGGCGGGGCTGATCGTGCTCGGGCTGAGGGCGGCGCTGACGGGTGCCCCGTGGTGGTGGATCGCCCTCCCGCTCGCCGCCTCGCTTCCGCTTCATCTGATCGATCTGCGCGCCCGCCTGCGCGATTGAGCGCGTCCTGCGGGCGCCAAGCAAAACCCGGCCGGGCCATCGCCCGACCGGGTTTTGCTTGTGCGGCTGGAAGCCGGACCGCCGGGGCCCGGCTCCTTCCCGCCTACTTGTTGCCGGCCGAGCTCTGGGCGGCCCCGGTCGGATCGTAGTTGATCGTGTCGGGAGCGTAGTAATGCTCCTGCGCCCACAGGTACCAGTTGTCGACCACCGTGCCGGTGAGCAGGATGCCGATCCCGCCGGTCAGCGTGGTCAGCACCGCGAACCACCAGGCCCAGCGGTGGATGGATTCGAACGAAGCGTTGAAACCCATCACCCAGCGCCAGAACAGCGCGCCGCGTTCGGCAGCCGTGCCGCGATCGGTGATCTGCTCGATCTCGCGTTCACCGCCGTAGCGGCCGAGTGCGAGAATGGTCGCCCCGTGCATCGCGAACAGCACCGCCGACCCGTAGAGGAAGACGATCGAGAGCGCGTGGAAGGGGTTGTAGAACAGGTTCCCGTAGACCAGCGAGAAGTTGTTGGTCCAGTCGAGGTGGCTGAAGATGCCGAAAGGCACCGCTTCTGACCACTGGCCCAGGATCATCGGCCGGATGAAGCCGAGCACCAGGTAGAGCCAGATCGCCGAGGCAAAGGCCCAGGGGATGTGCATCCCCATGCCGAGCGCCTTGGCCCGGCGGTAGGTGCGCAGCCACCAGGTCAGGATCGAGACCGTCAGGCTGAAGCCAGCCAGGATCCACCAGCCGCCCTTTTCCAGCGGAACGAAGGGGCTGAAGCCGTATTCGGGGCCCGGAGGGTTCAGCGTGAGCCAGAAGAACTCGCGCATGAAGGTCTGCGGGCTCCACCCGGCTTGGGCCCAGAAGTTGAGCCCGATGATCAGGATCGCCAGCGTCCCGAAGGCGAGGCTGACGAGCCCGGTGAAGCCGAGATAGACCGGCCCGAACTGGGCCTGTCCAAGCTTGCCGGCCCAGTAGTTGTACCCCGTGAAGGGCAGGCGGATGTCTTCTTCCGGTGCCAGCGGGACGCCCATTTCGGGCGGCCCCTTGACTTGCACCTGCGTGAAGATGTTCTGATAAGTCGCCATGGTTCAGGTGCTCCTTACGACCAGATCGGGATCTTCTTCCAGAAATCCCAGAATTCGATCCAGCTGCCGACA
>JAIXPX010000034.1 GCA_027486035.1 Erythrobacteraceae bacterium
AAGACCAAGAGCGGTGTGAAGAAGCGCTTCAAGATCACCGCCACCGGCAAGGTCAAGCACGGCGTCGCTGGCAAGCGTCACCGCCTGATCAGCCACAATGCGAAGTATATCCGCACCAACCGCGGCACCTCGGTCCTGTCGGCCAATGATACGCCGACGATCAAGAAGTGGGCGCCCTACGGGCTGGATTGATGCGAGCGGGGCCACGGCCCTCACGCACCTTAGAAACAAGGATATACTGATATGGCACGCGTCAAACGGGGTGTTACCACCCGCGCCAAGCACAAGCGGATTCTGGACCAGGCCAAGGGCTATCGTGGTCGCCGCAAGAACACCATCCGCATCGCCCGTCAGGCGGTCGAGAAGGCGGGCCAGTACGCCTACCGCGACCGCAAGGTGAAGAAGCGGACCTTCCGTGCTCTCTGGATCCAGCGCATCAACGCTGCGGTCCGCATGGAAGGCCTGACCTATTCGCAGTTCATGCATGGCATCAAGCTCGCCGGCATCGAGCTCGACCGCAAGGCGATGGCCGATCTCGCCATGAACGAAGGCGGCGCCTTCAAGGCCGTGATCCAGCAGGCGAAGGCCGCTCTGCCGGCCTGACGCCGGCGAAGACGACGCTGCCGGCCTCACGCCGGCGGGGGCCTCGGCCTCAGCGCACAGAAACAAGGGGCGGGTTCCTTCGCGGGAGCCCGCCCTGAATTTTGGCTAGCTTGTAGAAACGCGACGCCTGCGCTTAAGTGTGCCGGTGGGTGAGGGACGTGACAAGCAGACCAGGCGGGAACGGGATCCGGCGCAGGCGCCGCGGCTGACGGCCGAGTTCCGCGAGCCGCCCGAGGCCTTTGCGGGCTGCTTCACCACCTTCTACCACCTGACCCTCGATCTGCCCGAGGGTGCGGGGCCGGTCACCGACTACCTCCAGCCCGAATGGGCCAATATCCGCTTCTTCTGCGGACACCCCCCCGATGCCGAGATCGCCGGGAGCCGCGTGAGCGGCGCGCGCTTTGTCGCCACCGGGGCAAGCTCGCTGCCCTGCCGCTTCACGCTCGGCCCGACCCAGATGTGGGGCGTGGGCTTCCTGCCGCTTGGCTGGGCGCGGTTTTTCGGGACCGATGCGAGCCCTCTCACCAACCTCATATGCGACGGGGCGACCCACCCGGTCTTCTCCCGTTTTGCCGGCCTGGCCGAGGCGCTGTGCGATCCGGGGGCGAGCATCGAGGAGCAATATGATGCGCTCGTCGCCGGGATGGCCGCAGCGATGCGACCGGGCCGGGACGATGCCCGCATCGCCCGCGTCCATGCGGCGCTGGTCAGCGGCGCGGTTGCCTCGGTCGCAGAGCTGGCAGAGACCTGCGCGATGAGCACGCGCACCCTCGAGCGGATCTGCACGCGCCATTTCGGCTTTGCCCCCAAGCTGCTGTTGCGCCGCCAGCGTTTCATGCGCAGTCTCACCGCCTTCATGCTCCAGCCCGCTGCCCGCTGGACCAAGGCAATGGACGCCGACTATCATGACCAGGCGCAGTTCACGCGCGAGTTCCGCGAGTTCATGACCATGAACCCGACCGAATATGCCGCGCTCGATCACCCGATCCTCACCTCCTTCATGGAGGCGCGCGCGCGGATCTGGGGCAGCCCTGCGCAGACTCTCGATCGGCCGCCGCCCTTGCGCTGAAGCGACGCACCTGTCCGGGGCCCTCTCCCTTTGCAATGCGCCCCATTTGCCGCTAGCGGGCGGCGGCGCAATTACCCCCGGGCAGAACCGACACGACCATGACCGACATCACATCCCAGACCGAGGCCGCGCTGGCCGCGATCGCCGCCGCCAGCGATCTTGATGCGCTCGAGGCGGAGCGGCTCGAGACGCTCGGCAAGAAGGGCTGGGTGAGCCTTGCCCTCAAGACCCTTGGCGGCATGAGCCCCGAGGAGCGCAACGCGGCCGCCCCCGCAATCCAGTCGGCCCGGGCCAGCATCTCCGAGGCGCTTGATGCCAGGAAGGCCGCGCTCGAGGCTGCTGCGCTCGAAGAGCAGCTTGCGCGCGAGACCATCGACCTGACGCTGCCCGCGCAAGCCGCGCCCAGGGGCTCGGTGCATCCGGTCTCGCAGGTCATGGACGAACTGGCGGAAATCTTCGCCGATCTCGGCTTTGCCGTCGCCACGGGCCCCGAGATCGAGGACGACTGGCACAACTTCACCGCGCTCAACATGGACGAAACCCACCCCGCGCGGGCGATGCACGACACGTTCTACTTCGCCGACAAGACCACCGACGGGAAGGATGTGCTCTTGCGCACCCACACCTCGCCAGTGCAGATCCGCGCGATGCTGGATCAGGGCGCGCCGATCCGCATCATTGCGCCGGGCCGCGTCTACCGCTCGGACAGCGACGCCACCCACACGCCGATGTTCCATCAGGTCGAAGGTCTGGTGATCGACCGCGACATTCACCTCGGCCACCTCAAGTGGACGCTCGAGACCTTTTTCAAGGCCTTCTTCGAGCGCGAGGACATCGTACTGCGCCTGCGCCCGAGCTACTTCCCCTTCACCGAACCCAGCGTCGAGGTCGATGTCGGCTATTCGAACGAGGGAGGCCGCCGGGTCGTCGGCGGGCACGGCGATGCGCCGGGCCATGCGTGGATGGAAATCGGCGGCAGCGGGATGGTCAACGCCCGCGTGCTGGAATTCGCCGGGCTTGATCCTGCCGCGTGGCAGGGCTTTGCCTTCGGCCTCGGGATCGACCGCATCGCCATGCTCAAATACGGGATGAACGACCTGCGCGCCTTCTTCGACGGCGATGGCCGCTGGCTGGCGCATTACGGCTTCTCGCCGTTCGATCAGCCGACGCTGTCCGCTGGTGTGGGAGCGCGCGCATGAAGTTCTCGCTGACCTGGCTCAAGGATTACCTTGAAACGACCGCCACCGTGGCAGAAATCTGCGACGGGCTGAACGCCATCGGCCTTGAAGTCGAGGGTGTCGAAGACCCGGCTGACAAACTGGCGGGCTTCCGCATCGCCCACGTGCTGACCGCCGCGCGCCATCCCGATGCCGACAAGCTGCAGGTGCTGACGGTCGACACCGGAGACGGCCAGCCGCTGCAAGTCGTGTGCGGCGCGCCCAATGCCCGCGCCGGCATGAAGGGCGTGCTCGGCCTGCCCGGTGCGACCGTCCCCGCCAACGGCATGGTGCTGAGGAAGAGCGCGATCCGCGGCGTCGAGAGCAACGGGATGATGTGCTCGACCCGCGAGCTGGAGCTGGGCGATGATCACGACGGGATTATCGAACTGCCCGAGGATGCGCCGGTCGGCACGGCCTTTGCCGATTATCACGGTGCCGATCCGGTGATCGAGGTGGCGGTGACGCCGAACCGTCCGGATTGCATGGGGGTCTATGGCATCGCCCGCGATCTGGCAGCCAAGGGGCTGGGGACGCTGAAGCCGATCGCCATTCCCGCTTTCGCGGCGAGCGGCGCGTGCCCGGTCGAAATCCGCACCGATGACGCCGAGGGCTGCCCCGCCTTCTATGGCCGCGTGGTGACGGGGGTGAAGAACGGCCCCTCGCCCGATTGGCTTCAGGCGCGGCTGAAGAGCGCAGGCCAACGCCCGATCTCGCTGCTGGTGGACCTCACCAACTACCTGATGCTCGGCTACGGGCGTCCGGCGCACGCCTATGACCTCGCCAAGCTTTCCGGCGCGGTGGTCGCCCGCCGCGCCAAGGCTGGCGAGGAGGTGCTGGCGCTTAACGAGAAGACCTATACGCTCGATGCCGAGATGATGGTGATCGCCGACGACAAGGGCGTCCACGACATTGCCGGGATCATGGGCGGCGAGCATTCGGGGGTTTCGGACGAGACGACCGACGTGCTGCTCGAAATCGCCTATTTCGACCCCGCCCGCATCGGCGCGACCGGGCGCAAGCTGGGCCTGTCCTCCGACGCCCGCACGCGGTTCGAGCGCGGGGTGGACCCGGAGTTCCTCGATCAGGGCCTCGATCTGCTGACCGGGCTGATCGTGGAGCTGGCAGGCGGCACGCCGAGCGAGGCCGTTCGCGCCGGTTCGCCGCCGAGCGCCGCCAAGGTCGTCGCCTTCGATCCGGGCCTGACGCTCCGTCTCGGCGGGGTGGAGGTGCCCGAGGCCGAACAGAAGCGCATCCTCGAAAGCCTCGGCTTCACCCTGGACGCCGATTGGCCAAAGAACCCTGACGTCACCTGCCCGCTGCGCCGTCACGACATCGAAGGCCCGGCCGATCTGGTCGAGGAGGTCGTGCGCATCCACGGGCTCGAGAAGGTTGCGAGTGTCGCGCTTCCCCGCGTGGAAGGCGTCGCCCGTCCGACCGCCACGGCCCAGCAAAAGCTGGAACGGGGCCTGCGCCGCGCTGCCGCTGCCAGCGGGCTCAACGAGGCAGTGACCTGGAGTTTCCTGCCGACATGGGCAGCCGAGCACTTTGCCTCGGACCAGCCCCTCTGGGTGCTCGCCAACCCGATCAGCGAGGATCTCAAGGCGATGCGTCCCTCGCTGCTTCCGGGCTTGCTGATGGCGGCCAAGCGCAACGCCGATCGCGGCGCGGCGGCATCACGCCTGTTCGAGATCGGGCGGCGCTATTTCCGTGGGCCTAACGGCCTCAGCGACGAGAAGCCGACGCTCGGCATCGTGCTGGCGGGCGAGAAGACCCCGCGCGGCTGGCAGAGCGGCAAGGCCAAGAGCTTCGACGCCTATGACGCCAAGGCGCTGGCGCTCCAATTGCTCGAAGCGGCGGGCGCTCCGGTCGGCAATCTGATGGTGATGGGCGAGGCGGGCGCACAGTTCCACCCCGGCCAGTCGGCGACGCTCAGGCTTGGCCCCAAGGTGGTGCTGGCGCGCTTCGGGATGGTGCATCCTTCGACGCTCAAGGCCTTCGACGCCGACGGGCCGATTGCCGCGGTCGAGCTGTTCCTCGACGCGATCCCGGCCCGGAAAAACCTGACTCAGGGCGCGGCCTTTGCCCGCCCGGGCTTCACGCCGCCCGCGCTGCAAGCCGTGACCCGCGACTTCGCCTTCCTCGTCCCCGCTGCCCTCGCGGCGGGCGATCTGGTGCGCGCGGTGCAGGGTGCCGACAAGGCGAGCATCACCGCCGTGCGGGTGTTCGACGTCTTCCAGGGCCAGGGCGTGCCCGAGGGCCACAAGTCCATCGCCGTCGAAGTCACGCTCCAGCCGGGCGAGGCCAGCTTCAAGGACGCCGAATTGAAGGCCATAGCCGAGAAGGTGGTCGCGGCGGCGGCCAAGCTCGGCGGGGAGCTGCGCGGATGACCAAGACCGCTTTCGTCACCGGCGCCACCGCCGGGATCGGCCTTGCCACCGTCCGCCGCCTCGTCGCCGATGGCTGGCGCTGCGTCGCCACCGGGCGGCGGCAGGAGCGGCTCGACGCGCTCGTCGCGGAGCTGGGCGCGGACAAGGTGCACCCCGCCTGCTTCGACGTGCGTGATACACAAGCGCTCGATGCTGTTCTCGCAAGCCTGCCCGAGGCCTTCCGCGACATCGATCTGCTGGTGAACAATGCCGGTCTCGCGCAAGGGCTGTCGGCAGCGCAGAACGCCAATCTCGATGATTGGCAGACCATGATCGACACCAATGTCACCGCGATGGTGGTGCTGACCCGCAAGCTCCTGCCCGGTCTGATCGAACGCAAGGGCGCGATCATCGCCATCGGCTCGGTCGCGGGGAGCTACATCTATCCGGGCGGCAACGTCTATGCGGGGTCCAAGGCCTTTGTGAACCACTTCACGCTCGCGCTGCGCGCCGACCTCCACGGCACCGGCGTGCGCGTCACCAGCATCGAGCCGGGCATGGTCGAGACCGAGTTCACCCTCGTGCGCACCGGCAGCCAGGAGGCCAGCGACAAGCTCTACGCGGGCGTCAATCCGATGACGGGCGAGGACATTGCCGACACCATCGGCTGGATCGCGACCCTGCCGCCGCATCTCAACATCAACCGGATCGAACTGATGCCGGTCAACCAGGACTTCGCGGGCTTCCGCGTCGCGCGCGACTGATCCCACATGACGAGCAACCGCCGCACCTTCGCGATCATCTCGCACCCTGACGCGGGCAAGACCACGCTGACCGAGAAGCTGCTGCTACAGGGCGGCGCGATCCACCTTGCGGGCGAGGTCAAGGCGCGCGGGGCTGCGCGGCGGGCGCGGTCGGACTGGATGAAGATCGAGCAGCAGCGCGGGATCTCGGTCACATCCTCGGTGATGACGTTCCAGAAAGACGGGATCGTCTTCAACCTGCTCGACACGCCGGGCCACGAGGACTTCTCGGAGGACACCTATCGCACGCTGACGGCGGTCGACAGCGCCGTGATGGTGATCGATGCGGCCAAGGGTATCGAGCCGCAGACCCGCAAGCTGTTCGAGGTCTGCCGCTTGCGCTCCGTGCCGATCATCACCTTCGTCAACAAGGTTGACCGCGAGGGCCGCGATCCCTTCGAAACGCTGGACGAGGTGGCCGACATGCTGGCGCTCGACGTCAGCCCACAGATGTGGCCGATCGGCATGGGCGGCGAGTTCGAGGGGCTGCTCGATTTCGCCACCGGCACCGTCAGCCGCCCCGAGGGGCCGAGCCGCGAGTTCCTCGGCACCCGCGACACCGCCGCCATCCCCCAGCGCTTTGCCGACGAGATCGAGCTGGCGCGCGGCGGCTATCCGGAATTCGACATCGACGCCTTCCGCCACGGCGATCTGACGCCGGTCTATTTCGGATCGGCGCTCAAGAACTTCGGTGTCACCGAATTGATCGACGCCATCGCCCGCTACGCCCCGTCGCCCCGGCCTCAGCCTGCGGGTGAGGAACAGATCAGCCCGGAGCGCGACGAGGTGACCGGCTTCATCTTCAAGGTGCAGGCCAATATGGACCCCAACCACCGCGACCGCATTGCCTTCATGCGGCAGGTCTCGGGCACCTTCAAACGCGGCATGAAGCTGACGCCGAGCGGGCTCGGCAAGCCGATAGCGGTGCACTCGCCGATCCTGTTCTTCGCGCAGGACCGCGAGCTGGCCGACACGGCGGAAGCGGGCGATATCATCGGCATTCCGAACCATGGGACGCTCAGGGTCGGCGATACCCTGTCGGAGCGCAATCAGGTGCGCTTCACGGGCCTGCCCAACTTCGCGCCGGAAATCCTGCGCCGCGTGCAGCTGAGGGACCCGACCAAGACCAAGCAGTTGCGCAAGGCCTTGGACGACCTCTCCGAAGAGGGCGTGATCCAGGTGTTCTACCCCGAGATCGGATCGGCCCACATCGTCGGCGTGGTCGGCCAGTTGCAGCTCGAGGTTCTGATCAGCCGCCTCGAGGCGGAATACAAGGTCGAAGCCGTGCTCGAACCCTCGCCCTTCGCCACGGCGCGCTGGATCAAGGGGGACGACAAGACGCTCGACGAATTCGCCAGCTTCAACCGCGCGAACCTCGCCAAGGACCGTGACGGCGACCTCGTCTTCATGGCCAAGAGCCCGTGGGACGTGAGCTACCAGGTCGAGAAGAACCCGCAGCTGACCTTCTCGGCCACGAAGGAGCGGTAGGCTTGCGAGAGGGCGCGCTTCGCGGCATGGCAGGGGCCATGCACACCGCCGGCCCAACCTCGCAGACCTTCATCTCCCAGCGCCTCCGCCTGAACTATCTCGATTGGGGCGGCAGGGGGAAGCCGCCGCTTGTGTTGGTGCATGGCGGGCGCGACCACGCCCGCAGCTGGGACTGGACCGCCGAGGCCCTGCGCGAGGATTATCATGTCATCGCCATGGACCACCGCGGGCATGGCGATAGCGACTGGGTCTCCGACGGGGTCTATTCCGCCGCCGACATGGTCTATGACCTCGCGCAGCTGATCCACCAATTGGGCGTCGGCCCGGTCAGGATGGTGGCGCATTCGATGGGCGGCAATGTCGCGCTGCGCTATGCCGGCGCCTTCCCCGACATGGTGACGAAGCTCGTCGCGATCGAGGGGCTCGGCCCCTCGCCCGAATGGCGCGATAAGCAGCGCAGCCAACCTTACCCCGAACGCCTCGCCGAATGGATCGCAAAGAAGCGTCAGGCCGCCGGCCGCACCCCGCGCAAGTACGAGAGCATCGAGGCGGCCTTCGCGCGGATGATCGAGGAGAATGCCTACCTCACCGAGGAGCAGGCCCGCCACCTCACCGTCCACGGGGTCAACCGCAACGAGGACGGCACCTATAGCTGGAAATTCGATCCCCACCTCAATGTCTGGCCGGTCGAGGACATCGGCGACGAGTTCATCGAAGCGCTGTGGGGTGCGATCACCTGCCCCACCCTGCTGCTCTACGGAGCGGATAGCTGGGCCTCGAACCCGGAGAAGGACGGGCGGATCGCGCATTTCACGACCGCAAGCGTGATCGAGTTCGAGAAGGCCGGCCACTGGCTGCACCACGACCAGTTCGACCGCTTCATTGCGACCTTGCGCGCGTTTCTCTGAAGGGTACGAAGTCTGCCTTATTTTTGATCACAAGATCAATTTTTAGGCAGTGGCGCCTGTGGGGCGGCGAAAAATTGCTCCGCTTCCTCTGATTCTGCAAGGTTTGCCGATTCTGGCACGCTTGTTGCTGTGACTCCGGTGGCCGGAAAAATCCGGTGCAACAGGGGCCACAGATGAAGTTCATCATCGCCATCATCAAACCGTTCAAGCTGGACACCGTGCGCGAGGCCTTGAGCGGCATCGGCATCGCCGGGATGACCGTCACCGAGGTCAAGGGCTTCGGCCGCCAGAAGGGTCAGACCGAAATCTACCGCGGTGCCGAATACTCCACCAACATGCTTCCCAAGGTGAAGCTCGAGATCGCCGCCAGCGACGACGTCGCCGCGCAGGTGGTCGAAACCATCCAGCAGACCGCCAACACCGGGGCGATCGGCGACGGCAAGATCTTCGTGCTCGATCTTGCCTCGGCGACCCGCATCCGCACCGGCGAGTCCGGCGAAACCGCGCTGTAAGGGGACCCAATCGATGAAGCGCATTCTCTCCAATCTTGCGATGGCAGCGACCGGGGCGGCGCTGCTCGCCGCGCCGGCCATGGCCGCACCTGCGGCGACGCCCGCACCCTTTGTGCCCACCGCCGAGATGGTCGACAAGGGCGACGTTGCCTGGATGATGGTCTCGACCGCCTTCGTCCTGATGATGAGCGTCCCCGCCCTTGCGCTGTTCTACGGCGGCCTAGTGCGCGCCAAGAACATGCTGAGCGTCCTCATGCAGGTGCTCACCATCGTCTGCGTGGCGGCGCTGGTGTGGTTCGGCTGGGGCTATTCGATGGCCTTCACCTCGACCGGCACCCCCTTCCCGACGCTGTTCGGCGGGCTCGACAAGGCCTTCCTCAAAGGTGTCAGCGTCACCTCGCTCGCGGCGACCTTCTCGAACGGGGTTTACCTGCCCGAGCTGGTCTTCGTGATGTTCCAGATGACCTTCGCCTGCATTACCCCGGCGCTGATCGTCGGCGCCTTTGCCGAGCGCGTGAAGTTCACCCCGCTGATCATCTTTGTGGTCGCGTGGATGACCCTCGCCTACTTCCCGATCGCGCACATGGTCTGGTATTGGGCCGGCCCTGACTTTCTCCACGCCGCGCCGACCGACATGGGCCTGCTGTGGGGCTGGGGCGCGCTCGACTTCGCCGGCGGCACCGTGGTGCACATCAACGCCGGGATCGCAGGGCTCATCGGCTGCCTCGTGATCGGCCCGCGCATCGGTCACGGCAAGGAGCCCATGCCGCCGCACAGCCTGGTCATGACCATGATCGGGGCCAGCCTGCTGTGGATCGGCTGGTTCGGGTTCAACGCCGGCTCGGCGCTCGAATCCAACGCCTTCGCCGCTCTTGCCTTCATCAACACCTTCGTCGCCACCGCGGCAGCCGGTGTGGCCTGGGCGGTGATCGAGAAGGTTGCGCACGGCAAGCCTTCGCTGCTCGGCGGCGTGTCGGGTGTGGTGGCCGGTCTGGTCGCGATCACTCCGGCGGCGGGCTTCGCCCATCCTGGCACCGCGATCATCCTCGGCGCTGTCGCCTCGCTGATCTGCTACTTCTTCGTCACCACGGTGAAGAACAAGCTCAAGTATGACGACACGCTCGACGTGTTCGGCATCCATGCGGTCGGCGGGATCGTCGGCGCGATCGGCACCGGCATCGTCGCCGACCCGGCGCTCGGTGGTCAGGGCTGGATCGACTACACCGCTCCGGTGGCCAAGGCGGGCGAGTTCGATCTCGTCGGCCAGGTCATCACCCAGTGCTGGGCGGTCGGCACCACCGTCGCGTGGACCAGCGTCGTCTCGGCGGGGCTGTTCCTTGCCCTCAAGTACACCATCGGGCTGCGCCCCGACGCCGAAGCCGAAACCAACGGCCTCGACATCACCGAACACGGGGAGCGCGCCTACAACTAATCCGGGAGCATCGCGCAAAAAGTGGGCACCGGTTTTTGCCCTTCGCGATGCGACCAGCAAAGAAACACCAAGCTTGGCGGGGGGAGGCCTCTCTCTCCCTCTCCCCTCCCCCCGCCTCACCTTGTTCCTCCTGCGAACGAACAGACTGATTATGGCCGGAGCAGCGAAAGCTCTCCGGCCTTTTTTTGTTTGGTGATGTTTCACGTGAAACAGTCCCCCAGACCCGCGGCGAGAGGGGGCCAGCAGGAGTCTAGAGGGGGTCTGGAGGGGGTCTAGGCAGGGCCTAACCGGCGCGCGCGCGGGGATGGAAGGGGCCTGACACGGTCAGGCTCCATCAACGCCCGCGCCCGCCGCGCGAGGGCCGAAACTACTCGGCCGCCATCACGAAGTCGGCGCACCTTTCGCCGATCATGATGCTCGGCGCGTTGGTGTTGCCGCTGACGATCTTGGGCATCACGCTGGCATCCGCGACCCACAGCCCTTCGAGCCCGTTGAGCTTGAGCGTGGGGTTGACCACCGCATCCGCATCGCTCCCCATCCGGCAGGTGCCGACGGGGTGGTAGACGGTGTCCGCCCGCGCGCGGATGAGCGCGTCGAGCGCCGCGTCGTCATTGAGGTCGACGGGGTGACGGTCCTTGGGACCGAAGGCTTGCATCGGCGGCGCCTCGGCGATGCGATGCGAGAGACGCACGCCGGCGCGCAGCACCGCCATGTCGCGCTCGTCATCGAGGAAGTTGGGGTCGATCACCGGCGCCGCTGCCGCATCCGCACTCCCCAGCCGCACGGTCCCGCGGCTCTCGGGCCGCAGCACGCAGGCGTGGAGCGAGAAGCCGTGCGCCTTCACCTTCTCGCGCCCGTGATCCTCCAGCACCGCGGGGACAAAGTGCCACTGCACGTCCGGCGCGGGGCTATCGGGCATGACGGTCCAGAAGCCGCCCGCCTCGGCATAACAGGTCGTCATCACCCCGGTGCGCTTCATTCGGTGCTCGACCATCGCGGCGGCCATGCGCAGTGTGCCCTTGAGGGTGCTGCCGATCGGCACGTCGCTGTCCGTCTCCCAGCCCGAGACGTAGTCGATGTGGTCCTGGAGGTTCCCACCCACTGCCGGCCGGTCGAGCACCACATCGATGCCGTGGGCCTTGAGGTGCTCTGCCGGACCGATGCCGGAGAGCATGAGAATCTGGGGGGAGTTGAACGCGCCTGCCGAAAGAATCACGCCGCGCCGCGCCAGCAGCGTCTCGCGCTTGCCCTTGCGCAGGATCTGGACGCCGGTCACGCGCCCGCCCTCGATCACCAGCTTCTCGACCAGCGTATCGGTGCGCACCGACACATTGCCCTGGTCGCGGACCGGCTCCACATAGGCGCGCGCCGCCGACCAGCGCTCGCCCTTGTGCTGGGTCACCTGGTAGAGGCCGAAGCCGTCCTGGCGCTCGCCGTTGAAATCCGTGCTGGTGCGCAGCTGGAGCGCTGCGGCGGCCTCCACGAAAGCGCGGCTTGCGGGATTGGCGTGCTTCTGGTCCTCGACGAACAGCGGTCCGCCGTGGCCGTGGAAGTCGTCGCCCCCGCGCTCGTTCGCCTCGGCACGCTTGAAGTAGGGAAGCACGTCATCATAGGCCCAGCCGGCGCACCCCTCGGCTGCCCAGTTGTCGTAATCCCAGCGGTTGCCGCGGATATAGACCATCGCGTTGATCGCCGAGGAGCCGCCAAGCCCGCGCCCGCGCGGCTGATAGCCGGTGCGGCCATTGAGGCCCTTCTGCGGCACGGTCTCGTAGCGGTAGTTCGACGCCTGCGGAATGAACGGCATGAAGCCCGGCGTCTTGACCCAGACGTTGTTGTTATGCCCGCCTGCCTCGATGAGGCACACCCGCCGCGTACCGTCGACCGAAAGGCGGCCGGTTACGGCGCTGCCGGCGCTGCCGCCGCCGATGACGATGTAGTCGAAACTTTCCATGATCTCTCCCTTTGGCGGGGGAGACTAGAAAGCTTCGCGGGCCTCTGCAATCGCGTTTCGATCAGCCACTGAAGTTGCGATTGGTGCAACCTGTGTGCCCCTTCTCGCCTGCCACTTGGCCCGGATCATGTCGGAGGTGAGGCGGCTGCCATCATGGCTCCAGCCGGGCTCGCGCAGCAGGTAGGAAAGCTTGTGCCGCCACGGCGCGCGGGCGATGTCGGCGAGCATCCCGATCCATTCGTGGAACACCGCCCAGAGCAGGTTGAAACTGCCTAGTTGCTTCACGATCCCATAGCGGATCGGCTCGTCATCGACCTCGGGCGTGAAGGTGCCGAACATCCGGTCCCAGATGATGAATACCCCCGCATAGTTCCGGTCGAGATAGCGCGGATTGGTGGCGTGGTGGACGCGGTGGTGCGAGGGCGTGTTCATCACCGCCTCGAACCACGCCGGCATCCGCTTGATCGCCTCGGTGTGGATCCAGAACTGGTAGATGAGATTGAACCCGCCGCAGATCGCGATCATCGCCGGGTGGAAGCCCAGCAGCACCAGCGGCACCGCGAACAGGAAGCCGAAGGTCAGCGAACCCGTCCATGTCTGCCTGAGCGCGGTGGAGAGGTTGTAGTGCTGTGAGGAATGGTGGTTCACATGCGCCGCCCACATCCAGCGGATGCGGTGTCCGGCGCGGTGGACCCAGTAATACTTCAGATCGTCGAGCACGAAGCAGACCGGCCAGGCCCACCACAGGGCCCACCATTGCGGGCCGAAGTCGAACAGGCGGTAGCCATAAGTCTCGATGAACACGGTCACCGCAAACCCGCCCAGTAGCGCGCCTGCCACGGTCGAGCCGAGGCCGAAGGCGAGGCTGACCAGGGTGTCCTTGGGCTCGTAGGCTTCCGGCGCGCGGAATTTCGCCCAGATCATCTCGGCCAGCACCGCCACGACGAACAGCGGCACGGCATATTGGGTGGGGTTGAGATCAGGCATCCTGCGGCCTGTCTACTCGATTGATCGCCACGGCCCAAGCCTGCGCATCGGGCAGATCGAGAAACACCTTGCCGAACCGCGCTTCGCCGCAGTCGACCTCGAGCCCGGTCGAGCCCTGGTCGCGCCACAGTCGAGCGGCGGCGTCGGGGCCGAGGATGCGCCCGGCAAAGCGGTTACCGTGGCGCTTGATCACCATGATGCGTCCAGCGGCATCGCGAGCGAGCGCGGCGCGGCCAGCAACATCGCGGCTTTCGGCGACAGGGGCAAAGCCATCCACCACCTCACCTGCGGCGCGGCGCACGGCTTCCTCGCTGTCGAGCCGCGGGGTGCCGCCCAGCTTCATCCACCACGCCAGCCCCACCAGGGCCAGGATCGCGACCAGCGAGCCGGCGGTCTGCAGCAGCAGGTCCATCGGCGGCGCCTCAGCGCGCCGCGAGCATGTCGATCAGGCTGCGAATCGGGCTGACGTCGTAGCCCGCTTGTGCGGCGGCGCGTGCAATGGCATCGGGGGTCTCGCCCTGCTTGGCGGCGGCGAGCGCCCACAGCAGGGTCGAACGGGTGCCCGAGCGGCAATAGGCGAGAATCGGTCCCTCGGCCTGGTCGAGCGCGGCGATCATGGCATCGACCTGCGGCTCGCTGAAGCCGGAATGGCCGACCGGGATCGCCACATAATTCAGCCCGGCAGCGGCGGCCGCATCGGCGATTGCGTCGCCCTGCGGGGCCGAGGGCTCCTCGCCATCGGGACGATTATTGACGATCGTGGTCACCCCGAGCGCGGCGGCGGCCGCGATGTCTGCGAGCGCAAGTTGCGGGCTGACCAGCACATTTTCCGTGATGCGGCGAAATTCGCTCATGATCCGACCTGTCTTCCCCTCTCGTCCTGAGCTTTCTCATGCCCAAAGGTGCCGCTTCGCACAAGCTCCGGCAGGGACGCGGGGGGAGGGCTCCGCCGTCCTGCCCCGGGGCTGCCGTTATTTCGTTCGCAAAGCTGGCTTTTGTGCGCTATAGCCCGCGCACGTGCGCTCCGGACATCAGGCTGGCGCGTCTGTGTCCGGTGCGGCTCACTGTCCACGACACCGGCACAATGGAGGACGGGCAGTGTGGCAAGGTACATACTGATCTATGGGTTACGATAGGGGACGCCGGCGCGGCCGCGACAAGCGCGACGGTTTCGGCGAAGATGGTTTCGATCCGTTTGGCGGCGGTAATGATGGCTACGCGCCCCCGCGCGATTTCGGCGGCGGTGGTGATCGCTTTGGCGGTGGCGGCGACCGGTTCGGTGGCGGCGGCGATCGCTACGGCGGCGGCGGCGGCGGCGGCGGCGGTGGTCCCCGTGGCGGCTTCGGCGGCGGCCCGCGTGGCCCCGGCGGCCCCGGCGGCGGCGGTGGCGGCGGCGGTTTCAGCCGCATGCCCGCGCAGATCGTCGGTACCGGCAAGGGTACGGTGAAGTTCTTCAACACCCAGAAGGGCTTTGGCTTCATCCAGCAGGAAGGCGGCGGTGAGGACGTGTTCGTCCATATCAGCGCGGTCGAGCGTGCCGGTCTCGAAGGCCTCGCCGAGGGGCAGGAGCTCCAGTACAATCTGGTCGATCGTGGCGGCAAGGTGTCGGCGCAGGATCTCCAGGTGGTCGGCGACGTGATCGCCGTGGCGGCAAAGCCCGCTGCGCCGCAGCGCGAGCTGACCGGCGAACGGGCCAAGGGCACGGTCAAGTTCTTCAACGCGATGAAGGGCTTCGGCTTCCTCGTCCGTGATGACGGCCAGCCCGATGCCTTCGTCCACATCAGCGCGGTCGAGCGTTCGGGGCTGTCGGCTCTCAACGAGGGCGAGCGTTATGAATTCGATCTCGAAGTCGATCGACGCGGAAAGTATTCCGCCGTCAATCTGGCACCGATCGAAGGCTGACCCGGCCTGAACCGCACCCCTCGCGGTTTGACCAAGGGGCAGCGGAAGATTAAACGGTAAAGCGGATGGCGGCTCTGGTTCAGGGCCGCCATTTGCGTTTCTTCTCTCCACCAATCCAGTTTCAGGAAGCAAGCCCATGTCGATACCAGCGCTCATGCCCGTCTATCCGCGTTGCGGTGTCCGGCCGGTGCGCGGCGAGCATTGTCACCTGATCGGAGAGGACGGCACGCGCTACCTCGACTTCGCGAGCGGCATCGCGGTGAACCTCCTCGGCCACTCGCACGAGGGGCTGATCTCCGCGATCCAGCAGCAGGCCGCGACGCTGATGCACGTCTCGAACCTTTACGGCAGCCCCCAGGGCGAGCGCCTGGCGCAGTGGCTGGTCGACACAACCTTCGGCGACACGGTGTTTTTCACCAATTCGGGCGCCGAGGCGGTCGAGGCCGCGATCAAGACCGCGCGCGCCTATCACCAGAACGCGGGCGATGCAGGCGAGGCGAACCGGTTCGAGATCATCACCTTCCACAACGCCTTCCATGGCCGCACGATGGCAACCATCAGCGCCTCGAACCAGGAGAAGATGCACCACGGCTTCTCGCCGCTGCTCGCCGGGTTCAAATATGCGCCGTTCGACGATCTGGAAGCGGCCAAGGCGCTGATCGGGCCGAACACGGCCGGCATCATGGTCGAACCGATCCAGGGCGAAGGCGGCATCCGGCCCGCCTCGCAGGCATTCATGGAGGGGCTCCGGGCGCTGTGCGACGAGCACGGGCTGATGCTGATTCTCGATGAAGTGCAATGCGGCGTCGCGCGGACCGGCAAGCTCTATGCCTACGAGCATTACGGGATCGAACCCGACATCCTCGCCACTGCCAAGGGCATCGGCGGCGGCTTCCCGATGGGCGCCTGCATCGCCACCGAGAAGGCTGCGCGCGGCATGACCTTCGGCACCCACGGCTCGACCTATGGGGGCAACCCGCTGGCCATGGCTGCGGGCACGGCGGTGATGGAAGCCGTGGCCAACGACGCGTTCCTTGCAGCGGTCGCGGAGAAGGGCGAGCGCCTGCGCGCCCGGCTCGAGCAGTTCATCGGCAACTATCCCGAGCTCTTCGAGCTGGTGCGCGGCAAGGGCCTGATGCTCGGCCTTAAGATGAAGATGGAGAGCCGGCCCTTCTACGTCCACCTGCGCGACAATCACCAGCTGCTGACGGTGGCGGCGGGCGACAACACGATCCGTATCCTCCCGCCGCTGGTGATCGGCGATGCCGAGATGGACGAGTTCCTCGACAAGCTCTCGGCCGGCGCGGCGAGCTTCAAGGTGCCCGAGGCAGCATGAGCGGGGCGGGGGCAGCGAGCTATCGTCACTTCCTCGATCTCGGCGATGCCGGGGGCGATGCCATCGCGGCCATGCTGAACGACGCCCTGGACCGCAAGGCGGCGCGTGCGGGCCTGCCGAAAGGCGCGCCCGATGCCGATGCGCCGCTCAAGGGCCGCGTGCTGGCGCTGGTGTTCGAGAAGAACTCGACCCGCACCCGCGTCAGCTTCGACATCGCGATGCGCCAGCTCGGCGGCACGGTGCTGCTGCTCGATTCGGCTTCGAGCCAGCTCGGGCGGGGTGAAACCATCGCCGATACGGCGCGGGTGCTGAGCCGGATGGTCGACGGCATCATGCTGCGCACCGACGATCATGCCAAGATCGAGGAAATGGCGGCCCACGCGACGGTGCCGGTGATCAATGGCCTGACCGACATGTCGCATCCCTGTCAGATTGTTGCCGATCTGCTCACCGTGATCGAACACGGCAAGGCGCTGCCCGGACTGGAAGTGGCGTGGTTCGGGGATGGCAACAACGTGCTGCACTCGATCCTCGAGGCAGCCGGGCTGTTCAGGTTCAACGTCCGTGTGGCGGTGCCGGAGGGCTACGAGCCCGACCCGGCCTTCGTGGACCTGGCCCGCGCGGGCGGTGCGCAGGTGACTCTGACCCGGGATGCAGCCGAAGCCGCCCGCGGGGCTGACGTGATCGTCACCGACACGTGGATATCGATGGGGCAGGCGCACGCCGAGGCGAAGCTCGCGGCGATGGCGCCTTTTCAGGTCAACGCTGCGCTGATGGCGTTGGCCAAGCCCGATGCCGTGTTTCTCCATTGTCTGCCCGCCCATGTCGGGGAGGAAGTCAGCGAAGACGTGTTCGAGGGGGCGCAGTCGGTGGTCTTCGACGAGGCCGAGAATCGCATCCACGCACAGAAATCCGTGCTGCTATGGGCGTTCGGGGTGCTTCACGGCTGACGATCGGGCGGGGGGCTTTCGCCTGACGCGAATGATCCCCATATGGCCGGCATGGCTGACACGACCGACCTCACCGAGACCTTCTCCGACGTCCTGATGGGCTTCACCCTTCCGGCCCGCAGTGCGCGCGGGCGCATCGTGCGGCTCGAAGGCGTGCTCGAGCAGGTGCTCGCGGCGCATGATTATCCTGCACCGATCACCCACCTTCTCGGAGAAGCGCTGGTGCTGGTCGCGCTGATGGGCGGGCTGCTCAAGGGCGAGCAGGCGCAAATGACCATGCAGGCGCAGACCCAGGGCGGGACCATCAGCCTGCTGGTCTGTGATTACCGCGACGGCGCAGTGCGCGGCTATGCCGATTTCGACGCGGTGCGGCTGGCGAAGCTGGGCGCGAACCCCTCGCTCGAGGCGCTGTTCGGGGATGGCTATCTCGGCATCACATTCGAGACCGAAGGCCGCCAGCGCTATCAGGGAATCGTGCCGCTGGAAGGCGATAGCCTCGCTGCCGCCTGCGAGAGCTATTTCAGCCAATCCGAGCAGATCCCGACACTGATCCGCGTCGCCAGCCGCGCCGGTGCCGGCGGACGGACGGCGGCGGGCATCCTCATCCAGCACCTGCCTGAAGGCGAGGAGGGGCGCGAGCGGCTGCATGTGCGGATGGATCACCCCGATTGGGAACATGTCGCCATCCTCGCCGGCACGACCGGGCACGACGAGCTGCTCGACCAGAGCCTGTCGCTCGAAGGCATCGTCTGGCGGCTGTTCCACGAAGAGGACGAGGTACGCGTGCAAGCCGGCGCTAGGATATCGCGCGGGTGCCGCTGCAGCACCGCGCATTACGAGGCGGTGATCGCGCGCTTCCCGCCCGAGGAACAGGCTGAGATGCGTGGGCCCGACGGGGTTATCGCTGTCGACTGCGCTTTCTGCTCGCGCAGTTTCGCTTTGGCGATCTGAAGGGCATCGACAAATCTGGCGGATCGGTCAAAACCACCGATTTATGCAAGAGCCCAGAACGGGATAGTGGCATGAGGAGAGCGATGAGCGATCGAACCGACAGCACACGGCACGCACTCGCGCTCGGCGGCTTGGTGTCCGTGGCGGCGATCTTTCTCGCGCTGCCGGTGCTCGCTCAGGGGCAGGGCCTGGCGATGCTGGGCACGCTCAGCAAGGGCGAGTGGACGGTCAAGCAGCGCGGCGGTGCAGCCGACCGCAAGATCTGCCTACGCACGGGCGCCGAGCTGATCCAGCTCATGCACCGCGAGAGCGGATGCAGCCAGTTCGTGGTGGAGGACGGCGCTGCCCGGGTGACGGTGCAGTACACCTGCCCGGGCAACGGCTATGGCCGCACCAGCATCCGGCGCGAGACTGCCGGGCTGGTGCAGATCGAAAGCCAAGGCATCCATGGCGGGATGCCCTTCGAGATGACAGCCGAGGCACGCCGTAGCGGATCCTGCTGAGCGCGCGTTGGCCTTCGCCCCCTTGCGTGGTAGGGGCGCGCCATGACTGGATCGGAATACAAGGCTGGAAAGCCGCTGGCGGTGGTGCTGTTGTCCGGGGGCCTGGATTCCATGGTGACCGCAGCCCTTGCGCAGGAAGCCGGCTTTATCGTCCATGCTCTCAGCGTCGACTACGGGCAGCGCCACAAGCTCGAGCTGCAATCCGCCGCACACATCGCCGCGCGGCTTGGCCTTGCCAGGCACACCCCGATCGCGCTCGATCTGCGCGCGTTCGGCGGGTCCGCCCTGACCGATGCGATCGAGGTCCCCAAGGGCGGGGTCGGAGATGACATTCCGGTCACCTACGTGCCGGCGCGCAATCTCGTGTTTCTCGCGTTGACGACTGCCTGCGCCGAGGCGGCGGGCGCGCGCGACGTCTTTATCGGGGTCAATGCGCTCGACTATTCGGGCTATCCCGATTGCCGGCCGGCGTTCATCGCCAGCTTTGCCGAAACGGCGCGGCTTGGCACCAAGGCCGGGGTCGAGGGTGCGCCCTTCACGATCCACGCGCCGCTCCAGCACATGACCAAGGCCGATATCGCCCGGGAATGCGCGCGGCTAGGTCTCGATCCGGCGTGGAGCTGGTCATGCTACGACCCAGCGCCCGAGGGGATCGCCTGCGGCTTGTGCGATTCCTGCCGCTTGCGGAAAAAGGGTTTTGCCGAGGCCGGGATTGTCGATAGCACACCCTACAAGGCGTGACTGGCCGCGTGCCGGTCTTGAGCAAGCATACGGGATAGGGGATCGATCTTGAGCGAGGACACCACGGCGGCGCCGGATCGCAGCGAGGCGCCTGCGTCCGCTTACAGCTGGTATGTGCTGGGCGTGCTGGTTGTGGTCTACATCCTCAACTTCATCGACCGCCAAATTCTCGCGATCCTTGCGGTCGACATCAAGCGCGACCTGGGTCTGAATGACCAGCAGCTCGGATTTCTGGGGGGTGCCGCCTTTGCGGTGTTCTACGCGTTGTTCGGCGTGCCGCTTGGGCGGCTGGCGGATCGCTGGCACCGGGTACGGCTGCTGACCATCGGCCTTGTGCTGTGGTCGACGATGACTGCCCTGTCGGGCTTCACGCGCAATTTCCTCACCCTGTCGCTCGCGCGGATGGGCGTGGGGGTGGGCGAGGCGACAGCCAGCCCGACCGCCTATTCGCTGATCTCGGACTATTTCCCCTCGCGCCAGCGCGCGACCGCCTTGGCGATCTATTCCTCGGGGCTGTACATCGGCGGGGGGGTGTCGCTGTTGATCGGGGCCAAGATCTCGAAGATCTGGGACGCGGCCTATCCCGGCGGCGGGATCGGCGGTCTGGTCGGGTGGCAGGCTGCCTTCGTCGCGGTGGGATTGCCGGGAGTCCTGCTCGCCATTTGGGTGGCATCCCTGCGAGAGCCAGCGCGTCAGCCCGATGCAGCGAGCGGCGAGCGCCATCCGCTGATCGATTTCTTCATCGACCTGTCGACGCTGCTGCCGCCGCTCACCTTTGTCCACGCGATGCGGCGCGGGGTGCAGGCAGCACTCGTCAATCTGGCGATGGCGGCGGCCATGACCGGCTTTGCATTGACGATGATCGAGCTGACAGGAAACGTCCCGCAATGGTCGGCGATCGCGTTCGGCTACTATGCCGTGTTCTCCTGGGCCTCGACCTTGCGGCAACAGGACCCTGCGACGTTCCGGCTGATCTGGGGAACACCCGCCTTCATCTGCACCGCACTGGGATATGGGTTGGTGTCGCTCGGAGCCTATGCGCTCGCACTTTGGTCGGCACCTTATGCCGAGACGGTTCTGAAGCTGCCGAAGGACGAACTGGCCTTCGTGCTTGGCGGCTGCGGCGCGGCGTCCGGCTTCCTCGGGGTGATCCTCGGCGGGCACATGTCGGATTGGCTGCGGCAGCGCAATCCCTCGGGCCGCATCCTCGTGGTAATGTTCGGCATTCTGGCACCGATCATTCCGATCTGGGTCGGCTTCACGACAGAGAGCGCGCTCCTGTTCTATGTGATGAATTTTCTCGCCGGGATGTTCGCAGCGACTGCGCTTGGCGCGGCGGCAGCGACGACGCAAGACCTGGTTCTGCCGCGCATGCGAGGAACGGCGACCGCCTCGTTCTTCCTTGCCACCACCCTCGTGGGCCTGGGACTTGGGCCCTATATGGTCGGCGCGATTTCCGATCTGAGCGGAAGTCTGCGGACGGGCGTATTGTCGCTTATCGGCGTGGCGCCGATCTCGCTCGCCTTGCTGATCTACGCCTATCGCGCCCTCCCCCAAGCGGAAGCGACCATTGCCGAGCGGGCACGCGCGGCCGGGGAGTGACGCGGCAAGCCTGCCCGAGCGGGGGCTGTCGGCGCGCTGGAGCCGGGTTCCGGTATCGAGGCGGAGGCGCTGCGGTTCTATCCGGCTGACACCAGATGTCCGATGACAACGAAAAAGGGGGGCTGGATTGCTCCAGCCCCCCTTTCTTTTTCTGTGCTTGGTCGGCCGAGCTTACATGCCCGAACCCGGGCCGTAGGTCACTTCGACGCGACGGTTCTGAGCTTCGCGGACGCCGTCTGCAGTCGGGACCCGCGGCGAGCCCTCACCGAACGACTGGGTGGTCATCCGAGCCTCGGGGATACCGCGGCCGCCGAGGTAACCACGAACCGTATCGGCACGACGCTGCGCCAGGCCGAGGTTGTACTTCGGGGTGCCTGCGCGGTCGGTGTGACCGGCCAGCATGACCTTGGCGGTGCCGCAGTTGGCATAGGCGCTTGCGGCGCTGTCGAGAATGCGCGCGGCTTCAGGGGTGATGTCCGACTTGTCGAAGTCGAAGAACACGATGTACGGACCGGTGTTGCACGGCACGACCGGCGGAGCCGGCGGGGCCGGAGGCGGCGGCGGCGGAGCCACAGGAGCCGGTGCGGGAGCCGGTGCCACGGCGACCGCTTCAGGCGCCGGAGCCGGCTTGGCGCCACCGAAGTTGTAGGTCAGCGTCCCGAGCAGCGAGTGGCTGGTCATGTTGGTGTCGAGAGGGCGACCGATCGGATCGACAATGCCGACTTCCGGCATGTTGAAGTAGCGATACTTCAGGCCCACGTCCCACTTGCTGCTGAGCGGGGCGCGAATGCCCGCGAGAAGCTGCCAGGCGAAGCCGGTGTCCGCATCGTTCCAGATGCCGGGCGTGTTGGCGCTGACGCTGCCAATCATGTCGACGCGTGCGATGCCGACACCGCCGCCGAAGAAGCCCTGCAAGCCATCATCGGCCCCGAAGTCGAACAGGGCATTGGCCATGAAGCTGAGCGCGTTCAGGTCGCCTGTCGCCGGGCGGGTGTCGGTGAAGCGGGTGAAGGTGCCCCCAGCGACCGGGCTGAGTGCAAGACCGACGTTGCCGGCGCTGACTTCCTTGAGCTTGGCGGTGCGATAGCCGACTTCGGCCTCGAGCCGGAAGGAACCGAAGTCATGGCCAACGATACCGGCCATGTCGTACCCGAGGCGATAGTTGGACTTGGCATTATCGGCTACGCCGTTCACGTCGATCTGCTGATCTTCGATGAGCATGATGCCGCTGTTGCCTTCGATGTACCACTGATCGTCGCGGGCCATCGCAGGCGTGGCCAGCGCGGTCGAGGCCATCGCCATTCCAATGACGAGATTGCGCATATCCAGAAATCCCCTTTTTGGTGTAAGCTGACGCATAATCCTTCTTTATCTTCTACCTGTAGCCGAGGCAAGTCGCCAAAGGCGGCCGCGTGTTGCAGGAATGTCTCAATTCCTTGTGGGCGGTATTTGCCCGATGCGCGTTCGATGCGTCTAGCCCGTCAGAATTCCGAGAGCCTTCAGGGCAGCAATGAGGGCGCTTATGGCGGTCCGGGCTTCCGCATCGACGATCGTGCCGCCCGACGGCAAGGGAGGGGCCAGAGCTACTTTCCAGCCCGACCGGAAAACCATCACTGCTTCGGCAGCCTGATCGAACAATGCCGTCCCCTGGACAGGCTCGATGAAGTGCCAGTCGCCGGCGATGCGCACCGCAACGCGATCCTCGCGCCCCGTCCAGGCCCCTGACGCGGGTGCCTTGATCCGGTAGCTCTCGCCGTCAGCCGCTGCGGCGGGAGGTGCGGATTGAGATGCCTTGACCGTGCGCATCTGGAGCGCGTCGAGCAGGCAGAGGGACTGGTTGACGAAGAACTCCTTCTGCGCCTGTCCCGCTAGCGTGGCTGTGCTGCGGTCCGCGCAGTGCCTCGGGCTCGGCGGCGGAAAACAGCTGCGCCTGCGCTCCGCTGGGAAAGCGGATGCGGTGGAGCGAGGGCTCGTAGACCAGCTTGCGGTCGGGACCGTAAACCGCCAGCAGCCCGCTGTCTCCCTCCACCATCACGGCGCGCGCTTCGGCTAGCGAGGCCGAGACCAGCGCGATGCGGGCATCGGGATTGGTATCGGCGATCATCCGCACCCATTCGGCGCCCGCACGGGTCTTGCCGAAGCCGCGTCCGGCCATGATCATCCAGATGCGCCAATTGCCCGGCGGAGGAAGCTGTTCATCGCGCGCGGCAAATTCCCAGAGGTAATCGAAACCGTTCCGTTCGGTCTGGTCCAGTTTCTTGCTGAGTGCGCGCCGGAACTGGTCGCCATCCTCGGATTCTTCCGTGAGGTCGTCATAGGGGCGGCTCATGCCGGCTTGCTTTCGGCTGCCGCCTTCTGGCGTGCCATGCGCCGCCGGATGTCTTCGATCTTGCGGTCGATCGATGCCCGCACTTCGGCAGCGCTCACATCGCGGACCTGGCCTGCGCCGCGCGTCTGGGTCTCGCGCTGGGTGGCGAGCAGGCGGATGGCGTTGGCGAAGTCGAACCTGTCGCCGTTTGCCGTCATCAGATCGCCCTCGCGCAGGCGGCGGATGACCTCGAGTTCGAGGTTGATATAGCCGTCGGCCATGGCGGCCTGCCAGGCGCGTGCGAAGTCCGGTTCGGCGCGGCGGGCATGGTGGGCGCGGGCGGGCGTGACGCAGGCGGCATCGGCGGCGAGGGCGACGTTGGACGTCACGACGAGTGTTTCGAGGAAGCGTTTGCGCCAGTGGCGCCCCGGGGTGGTGGTATCGCTGCGCGAGGATCGGGCAGGCACGGGATCGGCCATCGGCACCTCTCCATGTGGCGGACGCAAGAAAGGCGGCGCTCCGTTTCCGGAGGGCCGCCTGGGGGCGAATCGCAATTTCTCGATGATGCCCTCTGATAACCAGAGAGCGTCACGATGTCAAGAAAAATAACCGATCCGGTTAATTGACGCTCCGGTCGGTGCGGGGAGGGCTCAGATGATTCCGATCGCCTTGCCTGCGCGTTCAAACATGCCGAGAATGGTCTGGACCTGTTCGGCAGAATGCTCCGCGCACAGCGAGCAGCGCAGCAAGGTCATGCCCGCCGGGGTCGCCGGGGGACGGGCGAGGTTGACGTAGAGACCCTCCTTGAGCAGCGCCTCCCACATCATCGCGCCGCGTTCGAGATCGGGCATGATCACGGCGATGATCGCGCTCTGCGGCGTCTCGGTGCCGAGCTTGAAGCCGAGATCGATGAGCCCCTTGTGCAGCGTGCGGCTGTTCTCCCACAGGTGCGCGCGCTTGTTGCCGCCATGCATCAGCTTGCGGATCGAGGTGGCCGAGCTCGCCATCACGCTCGGTGGAAGGGCGGCCGTGAAGACATAGGGACGGCACACCAGGCGCATCACCTCGAACTTCGGGTGGTTCGAGACGCAGAAGCCCCCGACAGTGCCGACGCTTTTCGAGAAGGTGCCGATGATGAAATCGACGTCATCAAGAACGCCCTGCTCCTCGGCGACGCCGCGGCCGTGTTCGCCGATGAAGCCCATCGAGTGCGCTTCGTCGACCAGCACCATCGCGCCGTTTTCCTTGGCGATGCGGACCATCTCCTTGAGCGGGGCGACATCGCCCATCATCGAATAGACGCCTTCGAGCACCACCAGCTTGCCCGCGCCTTCCGGGATACGCTTCAGGCGCTTTTCCAGCGCCTCGATGTCGTTGTGCTTGAAGGGCACGACCTCGGCCTTGCCCATCGCGCAGCCATCATAGATCGAGGCATGGCTGTCGATGTCGAGGATGATGTAGTCACCCTTGCCCGCCAGCGTCGAGATGATCCCGAGGTTCGCCTGGTAGCCGGTGGAGAAGACCATCGCGTGGTCCATCCCGTAGAATTCGCGCAGCGCCGCCTCGACGTCGCGGTGGTCGCGGAAGGTGCCGTTCAACACGCGGCTGCCGGTGGTGCCGGCGCCGAAGCTCTCCATCGCCTCCTTGCCCGCCGCGATCACGTCCGGGTCGAAGGTCATCCCCATGTAGTTGTAGGTGCCCAGCAGGATCGTGTCGCGCCCGTTGCAGATCGCGCGGGTGGGCGAGAGCACCTGCTCCATCACGAGGTTGAACGGATCCTCGACACCTGCGGCAAGCAGCTGCTCGCGGGTCTGGATGATCGGATCGAACTTCGACAGAAGGTCGACGGGCTGGGCAGTGGTCAGGGTTTCGCTCATGGGAGGCCCTTATCAGCTATCCTGCAGCTTGTGGACTGCCGCGACAAGCTGGCCCCAGTTTTCGATCTCGGCCTGCTGGTTCATCGAGATGATGACGTCGAAGGCGTCCTCGATCTCGGCGACGAAATCCATCACGGTGAGGCTGTCGAATTCGAGATCGCCGGCAAAGGTGGTCGCGTCCTCGATGGCGATTCCCTTCTTGTTGAAGGGTTCGACGAGAGCGCGGATACGGTTATCGACGTCTGCGGGGGTCATGGGCAGGGTGCCTTCGTGCGGATCGGTTGTCGGGCGGGCGCTTGCCCGGTATTACGTTTGCAAAGCGGCGGATGATGCAGCTTGTCAAGCTTTGGCCGCGTGCCGCGCGATCCGGGGGGGTTATGGGGGATAAGGGGATGCAGCCGAAAGCGGGGATCGATCCGGCCGGAGCCGCGCCCTCCATGCCATCGCCCTCGGGCTATTCGAACCACGCGATCCACCTCGTGCGCACCAGCCAGCAGCTCAACCTGATGCTGAGCCAGATGGCCGACGCCAAGGCCTCGATCCTGATGGGGGCGACCTTCCTCGTCTTCACCATCGCGGTGGGCCAGGCGAGGAACGGCTCGCTGCCGATCTCGCTCGGGGTGCTGGCGCTGTTTGCCTTCGTTTCGGCGATGTGCGCGGTCTTTGCCGTGCTGCCCTCGATCAGCAGCCCGACCTCGGCCCGGCTCAACGACGGCAAGCCCAACAAGCTGTTCTTCGGCTACTTCACCCATATGGACGAGGACGCATGGACCGACAGCATCCTCGCCGAACTGCACGCCGACGAGACGGTGTTCCGCACCATGCTGCACGACATCTACCAGAACGGGCAGGTGCTCCAGCGCAAGAAGTACCGCTACCTCGCCTATGCCTACAAGACCTTCATGGCGGGGCTGACGATCACCGCGATCACCTTCGCCATCGAATATGCCGCGAGCTTCGGCTGAGGTCACACCAGCGCGTTCACCGCGTTCATGAAGGGGCCGATCGAGACCGGCTTGGAGAGATAGCCCTCGGCGCCGGCGGCGCGGATGCGTTCCTCGTCGCCCTTGGCCGCGAAGGCCGTCACCGCCAGCACCGGGATGCGCGCCAGCCGGCGGTCGCGCTTGGCCGCCTCGATCAGGTCGACGCCCGAAATGCCGCCCAGCTGGATGTCCATGATAATGAGATCGGGCGAGACCGCGCGCGCCGTGTCGAGCACCATGTGGCCCTCGGCCACCGGTTCGACCTCGAAGCCGTTCGCCTTGAGCACATCGCAGAACAATTTCCTGTTGAGGTCATTGTCCTCGACAACCATGATCCGCTTTGTCACTGAACGCCCCGTTTATCTCCCGCTAACCAACTATACCCTCGCGAAGGACAGGACAATCCCGCATCACCCCGCATCCGAGCCGACGCAGCCGCAGGTTCTGGCGCTGGCGGCGCTCGGCTGGGTGCTGGAGAGCGAGGAGCGTGCGGCGCGCTATCTTGAACTTACCGGCCTTGATCCCGAATCTCTGCGCGCCGGACTGGGCGATCCGGCGATCCTCGCTTCCCCCCTCGAATTTCTCGCCAACCACGAACCCGATCTGATCCGCGCCGCCGAGGCACTGGCTGTCACGCCCGAGGAACTGGTCGCCGCCAAGGACGCTTTGCAATCATGACCCGCCCCCTGATCATTTCCGACTGCGACGAAGTGCTACTGCACATGGTCGCGCCCTTCAAGGACTGGCTGGAGGCCTCGCAGGGCGTGAGCTTCAACCTCGAGGGCCATAATTTCGCCGAGGCGCTGCGCTGGCAGGCGAGCGGCGAATTGCTGGCCCCGCCCGATATCTGGAAGATGCTGCGCAGCTTCTTCGACAACGAGATGGACTCGCAGATGCCCATCGCCGGCGCTGTCGAGGGGATCAACACCCTGGCCGAGAAGGCCGACGTGGTGATCCTCACGAACCTTGTCGATAATCACCGCGATGCGCGGGCCGAGCAGCTCGCCAAGGTCGGCATCAACGCCCGGGTCTTCACCAACCAGGGCCCCAAGGGCCCGGCGCTGAAGGCGATCATCGAGGAATACGCGCCCACACGTGCGCTGTTCATTGACGATCTGGCCCAGCACCATGCGTCCGTGGCCGAAATCACCCCGGACGTGACCCGGCTTCACCTGTGCGGCGAGCCGATGATCGCCCATGCCATTGATTGCGCCCACAAGGCGGGCCACGCCCATTCGCGGATCGACCGCTGGGACGAGGCGCTGCCCTGGCTGCTCGAACGACTGGAGGACTGACCCATGAGCTACACTGCCAAACTCGCCGAACTCGGCATCACCCTGCCCAAGGCTGCCGCGCCGGTCGCCAGCTATGTGCCGGTGGTGGTGAGCGGCGGCATGGCCTTTGTCTCGGGACAGCTTCCCTTCGTGGATGGCGCAGTCGTGACCGGGCGGCTGGGCGATGATGTCAGCGTCGAGGACGGCAAGGCCGCCGCGCGCGCCTGCGGGCTGATGATCGTGGCCCAGCTTCAGGCCGCCGGATTGCTCGATCAGGTCGAGCGGGTGGTGAAGCTCGGCGCCTTCATCAACTGCACCGCCGATTTCATCCAGCAGCCCGAAGTCGCCAATGGCGCATCGGACCTGATGGAGCAGATCTTCGGCGGTGCCGGCCAGCACGCCCGCGCTGCCGTGGGCGTCCCCGCCCTGCCGCGCGGCGCAGCGGTCGAGGTCGATGCGGTGGTCGCATTGCGAGCATGACCGCAAGGCCCGCTCCGGACTGGCTGACCGGGTGGGAGTTTGCCCACCGCGGTCTGCATGGACCGGGGGGGGCGGAGAACTCGCTCGCCGCCGCCGAAGGCGCGATCGCGCGCGGCATGGGGATCGAGTGCGATATCCAGATGTCCGCCGACGGGGTGCCGATCGTGTTCCACGATTGGGAGCTGTCGCGCCTCACCTCCGTCGAGGGCATGGTCGGCGCGCAGACAGCCGCCGCGCTCGAGGCGCTGCACCTGCTCGGAACGGATCAGCACCCATCGCGGCTGGTGGATTTCCTCGTGGTGATTGCCGGGCAGGTGCCGCTGCTGGTCGAGATCAAGTCGCTGCCGGACTATGATGTGACGCCCTCGTGCAAGGCTGTGGCCAGCGCAATCGCCGACTACGAAGGTGCTGTTGCGGTTATGAGTTTCGATCCACGTGTGCCAGAATGGTTCGCTCACAACGCGCCTGATGGGATACGAGGGCTGGTCGGCACCGACACCCACGAGAACGGCTTTCAGGGCGTGTGGCGCAAGCCAGACGTCCTGTCGCAAGCGCAGCCCGATTTCCTCGCCATCGACGTGCGCGATCTCCACCGGCCCGAGGCGGCAGCGTGGCGCGCCGCAGGCCATCCGCTGCTGACATGGACGGTCCGCTCGCCCGACACGCGGGCGAGCGGCCTTGCCCTTGCCGATGCGCTGATCGCGGAAGGGGAGGGGCTGGCGTGAGCGACGCCCCGGACGAAGGTGGCCTCACCGTCCGCATTGCAAGCTCGGTCGGCACCTTCGATGCGGCCGAATGGAACGCGCTCGGCGGGAATGACAATCCCTTCGTCAGCCACGAATTCCTCACCGCGATGGAGGATTCGGGGTCGGTCGGCCCCGGCACCGGCTGGGAGCCTGCGCCCATCGTCATCACCGGCGCGGACGGCAGACTGCTGGCGGCGATGCCCGCCTATGCCAAGGGGCACAGCCAGGGCGAATATGTCTTCGACCATGCCTGGGCCGACGCCTGGCACCGCGCGGGCGGGCGCTACTACCCCAAGCTCCAGATCGCCGCGCCCTTCACGCCTGCGACCGGCCCGCGGCTGCTGCTCAGCGACGCGAGCTTCGCCCCGCACCTCCTCAAGGGCGCCGAGGCGGTTTGCCTGCAGAACACGCTTTCCAGCGCCCATGCGACCTTCATCGACCCCGCCCAGCTTCCGCTGTTCGAACAGGCAGGCTGGATGCCGCGCGCCGACATCCAGTTCCACTGGTTCAACCGCGACTACGGCAGCTTCGAGGATTTCCTCGGGGCGCTCTCGTCGCGGAAACGCAAGGACCTGCGCAAGGAACGCGCGGCCGCGACCGAGGGGCTGACGATCCGTCACCTCACCGGCAGCGACATCCGCGAGGAGCACTGGGACGCTTTCTGGGTGTTCTATCAGGACACTGGCGCGAGGAAGTGGGGGAGCCCCTATCTGACCCGCGAGGCCTTCAGCCTGCTTGGGCAGAGGATGGGGGAGCGGATCGTGCTGATCCTCGCCTATGACGGCGAGGACGCCATCGCCGGGGCGCTGAACTTCGCCGGAAGGGATGCGCTCTACGGGCGCTACTGGGGCTGCACCCGCGAGGTGCGCTTCCTCCATTTCGAGCTGTGCTACTATCAGGCGATCGACATTGCGATCGCGCGCGGCCTCGCGCGGGTCGAGGCGGGCGCGCAGGGCGGGCACAAGCTCGCCCGTGGTTACGTGCCGGTGCAGACCTGGTCGGCGCACTGGATTGCCGATCCCGGCTTCCGCAGCGCTGTTGCCGATTTCCTCGAACGCGAACGCGCCGGGGTGGCGAGCGACCAGCTCTATCTCGGCAGCCGCACGCCCTTCAAGAAGGGTTAGGCGGCGCGCAGCGTGCCTTCGGCAAGCCACTGGCGCGCGCGGCGCTGGGCTTCGGCGATTTCGCGGGCGGTCATCTCGTCGGCGATGCTGGCCCGGCAATCGGCGGCTTCCTCGTGGCCGCGCGCGGCGGCGAGGTTGAACCACTTGTGCGCTTCGATGAGGTCGCAGGGCGCGCCGTTGCTACCCATCGAGAAAGCCACCCCCAGGTCGAAGCAGGCCCCCGCCTGACCCCTGCCAGCCTCGGCCAGCCAGGCTCCAAGCACGCCTTCGCGGCGTGTTTCATGTGAAACATTGGCAGAAGCCGTGGCGATCGCGATGACGGTCATGATGCAGTCCCCTCAGTCACCCGGCCACCGCCCCCGGCGGTCTCCGGTTCTGCGAGAATTGCGGCCTTCATGGTCAAGAAATGATTAACGCAATCCGCGCCTGCGACCCTCGCGCTTTAGCCCCAGCCCATTTCCCAAACCCGCTTGTGCGCCTCAGGCCCCTTGCCTATAGGGCGCCCAGTGCTTTCCGCTTGCTGGGACCAAGTGAGCCAATGAAAAAATTCAGGGCGTCAGGACGCGATGGTCTTCCCAGCGGCTCACGGGACGAGAGAGCTTGATGCCAACCACAGCGTCTGACGACATCGATATCCTCGAGAAAGCCAAGCGGCTGCTCGCGCCGGACTACGTCCCGGGCGAGGACGAGGAATACATGAACGAGCGCCAGCAGGCCTATTTCCGGATGCTGCTGATCGAATGGAAGCGCTCGATCCATTCCGCCGCGGGGCAGACGCTGCAATCGCTTCAGGACGGGCCGATCCGCGAGGCCGATCTCACCGACCGCGCCTCGAGCGAGACCGACTGGGGCATCGAACTGCGCACCCGCGACCGGCAGCGCAAGCTCGTCTCCAAGATCGATGCGGCGCTGCGACGCATCGATTCGGGCGAGTACGGCTATTGCGAGGTCACGGGCGATCCGATCGGCCTGAGACGCCTCATTGCCCGTCCGGTGGCGACCATGACCGTCGAGGCGCAGGAAGCGCACGAGCGCCGCGAGAAGGTGTCGCGGGACGACTGATCGAAACCGGACCACAATGTGCCGGGCTGGCACAGGTCTGAAGCCCCGGTGCCTACCGGAACGCCTTATTTACCAGTCGTTTATCCAAATCTGGTTAGAGTACGCGCCGGTTTTCGCACCGGCTGCCCTCGTAGTGCGCGCGCCGGGTCTGTCAATGCAGGGAGGCGATCGGCGCATGACGGAAGCAGATGCACGCAGCGCTCCGCGTGACAGCCTGTTCATGCTCGCCGATCTGCGTGTCGAGCAGAGCGCCGAGGCCCGCCGGGTGCGTGTCCGGAACCTGTCCGACGCCGGCATGATGGGCGAAGGACAGATACGCATACAGCGAGGAAATCGTGTTGCCGTGGAGTTGCGCAGCGTCGGTACCGTCTATGGCACGGTCGCGTGGGTGCAGGACGACCGTTTTGGCGTGGCATTCGATCACGACATCGATTCGCAGAAGGCGCGTCGTCCGCTTCAGGTGCCTGACGATCCTGTTGCAGCCATCGTGGGCCGCTCTTGGCTGCACCGTGCCTCCATGGAGCCGCCGCCGCCGGAGGGCCCTGTCCGGAAAATCTGAAGACGTTGTGCCCAACAGTCCACCTTCTCCGGCACCCCGGAAGCTGACCTGCGCTCCCTGACCTGCTAGGCCCGAACGCGATGCGAATCTGGCTGACCCTGCTTGGCGTTCTGACACTTTCATCCTGCAGCCCCTCGGGCGGAGGGGGCCCGGTCGAGGTCGCCATTATCGGTACGCCAGATAGTCTCTCCCAACGCGGTGCACGGCTCGCGCCACCGGCCCAGCATGTCCTGGCCGCGACAACCGAAGGCCTGGTCGCCCTCGACGAGGCCGGGCAGGTCGTGCCCGCCATCGCCGAGCGCTGGATCGTCACAGACGACGGATTGAGCTACATCTTCCGCCTGCGAGACAATGGCTTGCCCGGTGGCGGCGAGATCACAGCCACCGACGTGCGCCAGCAGCTCCGCGATGCGATCGTCCGGGTGCGCGGAACCTCGCTCGGGCTCGACCTCGCGGTGCTGCGCGATATCCGCGCGATGACTGGCCGCGTGATCGAGGTGCGTCTCGATGCCCCCATGCCCGATTTCCTGCGGCTCCTTGCCCAGCCCGAGCTCGGCCTTGTCAAGAATGGCAAGGGCGGCGGACCGATGACCATCGCGCGCAGCAACGACAGGACAGGCGCGATTCTGACGGCGCTGCCGCCCGAAAGTCGCGGCCTGCCTGCGCGCAAGGACTGGGAGGAACTGGCTCGGCCCGTGGCTGTGCGAGCGCTTCCCACCCGAGAAGCTGTCGATGCCTTTTCGCGCGGCGATGTGGATCTGGTGCTCGGCGGCAGCCTCGTCGATTTCCCGCAAGCGGAGGCGGGACCGCTTTCACGGGGGACGATCCAGGTCGATCCGGCGCTCGGCTTGCTCGGGCTGGTTGTGCGCCGCGAAACCGATCTGCTGGCAGATCCCGGCCGCCGCGAGGCTCTCTCGATGGCAATCGACCGTGCTGCGCTGATCCAGAGCTTCAGCATCAGCGGCTGGCGCGAAAGCAGCTGGATCGTCCCGCCTGACGCCTTCGTGGACCCTCGATACGGAACTGACCGGTGGAACGGAGCCTCGTTGGAGGACCGCCGCGAGGTGGCCGCCAAACGGATCCGCGCCTGGTCCCGATCAGGGCGGGAAGCGCTTGTGCGCGTTTCCCTTCCGGACGGGCCGGGGAGCGATCTGCTGCTCGCCCGCCTGGCGGAGGACTGGGGCCAGATCGGGGTCGGCGTGAGGCGGGCACGACGCGGCGAGGGGGCCGATCTCGAGCTGCGCGACACGCTGGCCCGCTATGGCTCGCCGCGCTGGTACCTCAACCAGTTCCATTGCAGCCTCGGCCAAGGGCTTTGCTCGCCCAAGGCCGACGCTCTGGTGCGCCTCTCGCTGACCGAACGCGATCCTGCGGTGCGCGAGCGCCTGCTGGCCGAGGCCCACTCCGCACTGGTCCAGCGCGAGGTCTACATCCCGCTTGGCGCACCGGTACGCTGGTCGCTGGTGCGCGGGTCGCTTCGCAACTACCTCGCCAATGCCTGGGGGCTGCACCCCTTGTTCCCGCTTTCGCAGCCCACCACATGAGGCGCATGGACACGACCGACCAACGCCGCGCCCGGCCCATGGGCTTCGCCGTTCAGACCGGCACCGACCCCGCCTCGGTGCGCGCGCGGGTCGTCGCGATGGAGCGCCTGCTCGAGCGCAGTCTGACCATTCCCGGCATCGACGTGTCTGTCGGTCTCGACGCGCTGGTTGGCCTTGTGCCGGTGCTGGGCGAGGTGCTGACCGCCGCAATGGGCACCTACATCGTCTGGGAGGCCCGCAACCTCGGCCTGCCGAAATGGAAGCTCGCGCGGATGGGGGCGAATGTGCTGTTCGACACCGCGATCGGCGCGATCCCCGTGATCGGCGATGCTGCGGACCTGCTGTTCCGCTCGAACAGCAAGAACCTGCGCATCCTCCTGAACCATATCGACAAGCACCACCCGCAGGCCCGGGTGATCGAGGGCTAGTTCCCTTGTCCCTCGCGCCGCGCTAGGGGCAAGAGCATGACCGCCGACGTCACCTACGCCAGCTATCTTGATCTCGGCCGCATCCTCGCGGCCCAGCATCCCGCCTCCGAGACGCATGACGAGATGCTGTTCATCATCGTCCATCAGGCGAGCGAGCTGTGGCTCAAGCTATGCCTCCATGAACTGACCGCCGCGCGCGCATGCATCGAGGCTGACGACCTGCGTCCCGCCTTCAAGATGCTGGCGCGGGTAGCGCGGGCGCAGCAGCAGTTGATCCAGAGCTGGGACGTGCTTTCGACCATGACCCCGCATGACTACTCGGCCATCCGCCCGCACCTCGGCCCCTCGAGCGGGTTCCAGTCGGCGCAGTACCGGATGATGGAATTCATGCTCGGCGGGCGCGACGGGAAGCACGTCCGGCTCCACAAGTCGAACGCCGACTGGGCCGAGCGGCTCGAGGCCGAAGCGTCCCGCGCCAGCCTCTACGACGCGGCGATCCGCCTCCTGGCGCGTCGGGGCTTTGCCATCGACGAAGGCGTGATGGCGCGCGATCTGGCTGCGGCCTATGCGCCAGACCCGAGCGTCGAGGCCGCGTGGGCGGCGATCTATCGTGATCCGCAGAGCCACTGGGACCTCTACGAGCTCGCCGAGAAGCTGGTCGATCTCGAATACCACTTCCAGCGCTGGCGCTTTGGTCATCTGAAGACGGTCGAGCGCATCATCGGCTTCAAGCGCGGCACTGGCGGGACGGCCGGAGTGCCCTATCTGGAAGGCGTGCTGAAGCAGACGTTCTTCCCCGAGCTCCTCAGCGTCAGGACCGCCATATGACCCCCGAACAGCGCGGCGCCGAATTCGATGCGGCCGATCCGCTCGCCGGATACCGCGAGCGGTTCATCCTGCCCGAAAACGTCATCTACCTCGACGGCAATTCGTTGGGAGCGCTGCCCAAGGACACGCCCGAAACCGTGCAACGGGTGGTCGAAGACCAGTGGGGAGAGGGTCTGATCCGTTCCTGGAACAGCGCGGGCTGGTTCGACATGGCGAGCCGCATCGGCGGCAAGATCGCGCCCCTGATCGGTGCGGCCCCGCACGAAGTGATCGTCTGCGATTCGACCAGCGTGAACCTGTTCAAGCTGATCGCCGCTGCGCTCAAGATGCGCCCGGGCCGCAAGGTGGTGCTCTCCGAACCCGGCAACTTCCCGACCGACCTCTACATGATCGCCGGGCTCGAGGCGCAGGGCCTCGCCACCCGGCGGCTGGCACCGCGCGAGACGCTTGCCGAGGCGCTCGACGGGGACGTCGCGCTGCTGCTGCTCACGCATGTCCACTACAAGACCGGTGCGATGCACGACATGGTGGCGCTGACCCGTGCGGCGCACGCCGCCGGCGCCCTGGTGCTGTGGGATCTATCGCATTCGACGGGCGCGATGCCGGTCGACCTCGATGGAGCGGGCGCGGACTTTGCGGTCGGCTGCGGTTACAAGTACCTGTGCGGCGGGCCGGGCGCACCGGCCTTTGCCTATGTCGCCGAGCGGCATCAGGCAGCGTTGCAACAGCCGCTGACCGGCTGGTTCGGCCACGCCGCGCCCTTTGCCTTCTCCGACGACTACGCTGGCGCGCCGGGGATCGCGCGGATGCAATGCGGCACGCCCCCCGTCCTCGGCCTCGCGGCGCTCGAGGTGGGGGTCGATCTGATCGCCGAGATCGGCGTCGGACGGCTCTACGAAAAGTCGCAGGCGCTCTCTGGCTTTTTCCTCGATTGTCTGAAGGCGCACAAGGTCGACCTCGAACTGGTCAGCCCGCCGCGCAGCGACCAGCGCGGGAGCCAGCTCTGCTTCCGCGCGCCCCACGCCCATGCGATCTGCCAGGCGCTGATCGCAAGGGGCGTGATCGGCGACTTCCGCGATCCCGACGTGCTGCGATTGGGCTTCGCGCCCGCCTATCTGAGCTTCGCCGACATGGCCGCCGCCGCCCGCCACCTCGCCGAGGTGCTGGCGAGCGGCGAATGGCAGCGCGCGGAGTTCAATCAGCGCGCTGCGGTGACCTAGCCGACCGCGCTATCGGTCCGCAGGGCCGCAAGCGCACGCGCGCGAGCCGCAGGTGCCCCGGAGCGAAGCGTAGGGAATAGCGCCGAGGACGAAGGCGCGGATGCGCCTTCGCAATCAAACAGTCCGCTCAGCCTTGTCCTTCTCGTTCGTCCCCTTGATCATCGCCCGCATCTGCTCCCATTCGGCATCGCCGAGCGCGCTGAGCATCGGATAGAACGTCCCGCCATTGGCCTGGAAGCCCGCGCCGTCGATGGCGATGGTCTGGCCGTTCACGTACTCCGCGCCCGGCCCCATCAGGAACACCGCGAGGTTGGCGAGTTCGTGCATCTCGCCCGCGCGGCCCATGGGATTGAGGCTGTTGCCCGAATTGCCGCCCGCGCCGCCCGGATGCAGCCGCGCGCTCATTCCCTTGGTCGGGAAGAGCCCCGGCGCGATGGCGTTGAACCTCAGGCCATAGCGGCCCCACTCGGTCGCAAGGCTCTGGGTCATGGCGTTGATCGCGGGCTTGGACATGGCGGAAGGCACCACGAAGGCGCTGCCCGACCACACCCAGGTGGTGAGGATCGACAGGAAGCTCGCCTTCTTCTTCTCCGCGATCAGCCGCTTGCCGATGTCGAGCGTCACGTAGAAGGTGCCGCGCATGACGATGTCGGCGATGGCGTTGAAGCCGTTCACGGACAGGTCCTCGGTGCGGCTGATGAAGTTGCCGGCCGCGTTGTTGACGACGCCGGTGAGCGCGCCGCCATCGGCCCAGATCGCATCGACCATCGCGTGAATGGCGTCGGCATCCCGGATATCGCAGGCATGGCCCACGATCTTGCCGCCATGCAGTTTCGTCAGCTCTTCGGCGGTCTCGTCGAGCTTGTTCTGCCGCCGACCGCAGATGTAGACGGTCGCGCCGAGCTTCAGGAAGGCCTCGGCCATTTCGCGCCCGAGCCCGGTGCCGCCGCCGGTCACCAGAATGCGCTCGCCCGTCATCAGGCCTTCGCGGAACATCAGCTTTGAAACGTCCATTGTGCTTCCCTCAAGTTGGTCGTCATTGCGAGCGGAGCGAAGCAATCCAGAGTGGTTCGTATGGCGCTCTGGATCGCGGCGCCGCTGCGCGGCTCGCGATGACGGTTAGTCTGTCAAAGCCCCAGTACGGTTTTGGCAATGATGTTCTTCTGCACCTCGTCCGAGCCACCGAAGATCGTGGAGGCACGGTTGTTGAGGTACTTGCCCATCGCGGTCTGGGCATATTCGCTGCCGACGGGTTCGGGGGCCTCGTTGCCGTAAAGCGGGCGCTCGAGCGGCAATTGCAGCGCGTCGGGACCCAGCAGTTCGAGGCGGAGCACATCGACCTTCTGGCCAAGGTTCGACCCCAGCAGCTTGACCAGCGAGGTCTGCGGCCCGGGCGCGCGGCCCTTGGCGAGCTCGGCGAGGATGCGCAGTTCGGTCACTTCCAGCGCCTCGGCTTCGAGGCGAACGCGGGCAAGCCGGTCGCGGAAGCGCGGGTCATGCGCAATCGCGCCGTTGACGCCCGAGGGCTGGCTCTGGGCGAGATTTTCGAGCCGGTCGATGCTCTGGAGCAGGCGGGGGGCATAGCACGACCCGCCGCGCTCGTTTTCGAGCAGGAACTTGGCGATGGTCCAGCCCTGGCCCTCCGCGCCGATGCGGTTCTCTTGCCGTGTTCTGGCGTCGGTGAAGAACACCGCATTGACCTCGTGATCGCCGGACATCGAGTGGATCGGGGTCACCTCGACACCCGGCTGATCCATCGGGACGAGCACGAAGCTGATCCCCTGCTGCTTCTTGACCGTGGCATCGGTGCGCACGAGCGCGAAGATCCAGTCGGCGTGGTGCGCGTGGGTTGTCCAGATCTTGGAGCCGTTGATGACATATTCGTCGCCATCAAGCCGTGCCGTGGTCTTGAGGCTGGCGAGGTCGGAGCCCGAGCCGGGTTCCGAATAGCCCTGGCACCAGTAATCGTCGCCCGACAGGATCCCGGGCAGGAAGCGGGCCTTCTGTTCGGGCGTGCCGAATTCGCAGATTACCGGGCCGACGAGGCGCAGACCGAGGATCGCGAGCGCAGGGGCACCGGCGAGGGCGCATTCCTTCTCGAAGATGAACTTCTGCGTCGGGGTCCAGCCGGTGCCGCCGTCCTCCTTGGGCCAGTGCGGAGCGACCCAGCCCTGACGGTAAAGGATGCGGTGCCACTCCATGCCGATATCGGGCTCGACAAACACTCCGGGCGTGCGGCGTGCGCCATCGCGCAGCCGCTCGGGCAGGTTGTCCTTGAGGAAGGCGCGGACTTCCTCGCGGAAGGCGATGTCCTCAGGGGAGAAGTCCATATCCATTGCATTCGGTCCCGTAAGAATTCGTCGATCAGGCACCGTCTCTCATGGCCCAGCGGATCGTGCGCCGCAGCAGGTCATAATAGACGTCATAATTCCAGGCGCACATTTCCTTGTGCGGGTAGAAATCGGCCATGCCGGGAAGGTCGTAGTGCCCGCGACAATGGCCCAGAGCGTTATATACGATCCGACCCTCCCCAATATCCCTCGTATAAACGATAGGAACCGTGGTCCTGGGCCACTGGCTCTGGGTGAATCCGGTCGCCTCGCCCTCGAAGGTGGTTTGCATCAGGGTTTCGATGGGGGCCGTGGTCTTTGACAGGTAAAGCTCGTCCACCACCTCGAAATCCTCGATCCCCCGGGTCAGCTCGTGGTCCTTGTTGACCACCTCGACCGGAAACTTGTCGATCGGCGGATGAGCGACGAATTGCGTGCCGAGCATTTCCATCACGTCGGGCCGCGCGTCCGGCGCGTCCACCAGCCCCTCGGCGGTGAAGACGAGGATCGAGTTGGTGCCGTGGAGCGCCATCCACTTGCCGCCCTTATCGAGCCACGCCTTGAGCTGCTGCGCCTGCTCCGGAGTCGGCATCAGGTCGCAGGTGTAGGTGATGAGGAAGCGGCACTGGTCGAGCCGCTCCAGGCCCGAATAGTCCGCCGCCACAGTGGTTCGGATATGCGGGTGCTCGGCCAGCAGCTTGAGGATCTCGAGCCGGGGGTAGTCGATATCGTGATACTTGCCCGCGGCGATGAAATGCGCGTCGATGCGGGTGGCGGGTTGTTCGGCCATAGTGAATTAGCTCCTGATCGACCCGCCGCCATCAACAGTAAGATCGCAGCCCGTTGTGAAGCTCGCCTCGTCGCTGGCGAGAAAGACGACGGCGCGCGCCACTTCCTCGGGCTCGCCGATGCGGTTCATCGGGTGGGTCGCGGCGAAATTGGTCTCGATGTTCTCCGGCGTGTCGGCACCCGAGAACTTGTAGCGGTTGTACATCGGCGTGCGGATCGCGCCGGGGTGGACCATGTTGGCCCGGATCGGCAGGCCCCGCTCGGCAAGGTCGAGCGCCACGGATTGCGTGAGGCCCCTCAGGCCTGTCTTGGAAGCGGAGTAAGCCGCCACGAATGACGCAGGACGCAGCGCGATCATCGAGCCGATGTTGACGATCGCGCAGGGCTCGCCGCTCGCCTCCATCGCCGGGATCGCGGCGCGCATCCCGTAGAAGGGGCCGTGGAGATTGATGTCGATGGTGCGCTCCCAGACGTCGAGCGCGCCCTCGGGGACGTTGCCGGGTTCGGAAATGCCGGCGATGTTGCACAGCACGGTGAGCTTGCCGAAGCGTGCGCGGGTGGCGGCGACAGCGGCTTCCCACTGCGCAAGCTCTCGCACGTCTAATGCCGTTGCGGCCGCGCGCTCACCCAGTTCGGCGGCGAGCTCCTGCGCCTTTTCGAGCTGCACATCGCCCAGCATCACGCTGCCGCCCTCGGCCACGATCAGCCGTGCGACCGCTGCGCCGATCCCCTCCGCGCCGCCCGAGACAAGCGCGACCTTGCCCTCCATCCGCATGGCTATTCGCGCTCCAGAATCGCGACGCCCGAAAGGCCCGGGGCGCCATAGACGTGGGAGTAGCCGAACCTCGGCTTGCCGGGCACCTGCCGCTCACCGGCGCGCTGGCGCAATTGGGTGACGTTCTCGTAGACCTGCCTCAGGCCCGAGGCGCCGATCGGCTCCCCGCAGGCGAGGCAGCCGCCGTCGGTGTTGACGGGGAGCTTGCCGCCGATCTCGGTCCAGCCGTTCGCCAGCCACTCCTCCTGCTCGCCGTCCTTGCAGAAGCCGTTTTCGGCCATGTGCATGATCTCCGCGCCGCTTTCGGTGTCCTGAAGCTGGGCGACGGAGATGTCCTCCGGCCCGATGCCGGCCTTTTCGAACGCAGCCTGCGAAGCGAGCACGGTCGGCTTGCCGCCCTCCTCGATGCTGATCCCGGCCTGGAACACCTCGAAGGAGTTGGGCGGACGGGTCTTCACCGCCACGGCGCGGATCTTCACACCGTCCGCACCCAGTTCCTTCATCTTCTTTTCGGACGCAAGGATCAGCGCCACCGCGCCCTCGGCGGGTGAGCAGAACATGTATTTGGTCAGCGGATCATTGATCATCGGCGCGTTCATGATCGTGTCGAGATCGACCGGGCTGCGCCGCCAGGCGTGGGGCGTGATCGTGCCGTTGCGGAAGGCCTTCTCGGCCACCCGCCCGAGCGTCGTGCGGCTGATCCCGTGCAATTGCATATAGCGCTGGATCTTTAGGGCGAAGAACTGCGTCGTCAGCATCATGCCGGTCTGGCCGTACCATTCGGGGAGGCCATAATCGGAAGGCTTGGCGTTGAACGCGCCGCGCGGGTGCTTGTCGAAGCCCACGGCAAGCGCGAGGTCGTACATCCCGCTGGCGATCGCCTGCTGCGAGGCGGCGAGCGCGCTGCCGCCGGTGGCGCAGCCATTGGCGACGTTGGTGAAGGGGAGGCTGGTCAGCCCCAGCTCGTTGACCATGATGTCGGCATTGCCCGCCGCCGCCGAGCCGCCATAGGCGCACTCGATGTCGGGCCATTCAAGCCCCGCATCGGTCAGTGCCTCGCGCACGGCATAGACGCCCTGTTCCCGGCCCGAGCGGCTGTCGGTGCGGCCGAAGGGATGGATGCCTGCGCCGATGATATAGACGTTCTCGCTCATGCGGCCTCACTCCTAGCTTGGGCGACGGGACGGAAGGCGAAGGTGTCGTAGCGCGCATTGAACGGCACGATGCAGAAATCGAGCTCCATGCCGAGGTGGAGGTCCTCGAGGCGCGCATCGACGATCCGGCTCTCGACGATCACCTCGCCGGGCAATTCGACATAGCCGAGCAGAAAGGGCACGAAATCGGGCGGGCCTTCGCCGGGACCGGAGCCGGGGCCTTCATAGGGCTCCTTCGGCAGGAAGCCTTGGCTTGTCCACGACCACAGCTTGCCCCGGCGCGAAAGCTTGCAGGGCTCCACGCCCTCCGCAGCATCACCCACCGGCATCGGAAAGACGATCTGGCCCGAAGGCAGGCGTCCGCCGATCAGGTGCGGCTGCGCCCCGTCGCTCCACAGGTTCGGGTCGATCTTTTCGCCCATGTCTCAGTTCCCTCCAGCCCGCGCGCGTCAGGCCGCGAGCGCATATTCCGCAAGCACGGTGTCGACGTCGCCGAACAGGCGGGCGAGCACCATCACGCGCTTCATCGCATGGCCGATGGCGAGCTCGTCGGTGATCCCCATGCCCCCGTGCATCTGCACCGCCTCGCGGGCGATGGCGTCGGCATTCTCGGCGATGAAGGCCTTTGCTCCGGCGGCGGCGCGCTGCCACTTCGCCGTGTCGGCCCGGTCGGTGAGTGCGGCCCGGTAGAGCATCGAGCGGGCCTGCTCCTCCCTGGCGTAGGCATCGACGAGACGATGCTGGAGCGCCTGGAAGCTGCCGATCGCCACGCCGAACTGCTCGCGTTCCTTCACATAGGCGAGCGTATCATCGAGCAGCCGCTGCCCGAGTCCGACCATTTCGGCGGCGGCATAGAGGCGGATTCCGGCGGCGACCGTCTCGAGGTCTGCCGGGCCGAGCGAAAGCTTCGCGGATGCGGGCGTGCGGGTGAGCTTGATCTCGCCCGCGATGCTGCCATCGGCCAGGCGATAGGCGCGCACTTCGAGGCCGGGCGCTCCACGCGGCACCAGGAAGCAGGCCGTGTCCCCGCCGCGATCGGCGGTGACGATGAACAGGTCGGCAAGCAGCGCGCCCATCACCATGGTCTTTTCGCCCGTGAGAGCGAAGCCTTCCCCGGAGGCTTCCGCCTTCATGCCCTTGGCCTTGAGGCTGTAGCGCTGGCCGCGCTCGGTCCAGGCGAGGGTGGCGATGGTGGTGCCGGAGAGCACGCCTTCGAGCGCCTCGGCAGCACCGCCGCGCTCCAGCAGCAGCGCGGGCAGGATGCCATGTTCGAGCAGCGGATCGGGCGCATTGGCCTTGCCGATGGCTTCGCACACCAGCGCCAGATCGAGCGCCGAGCCGCCCATGCCGCCCGCATCCTCGCCTGCGGCAAGCGCGATCAGGCCCATCTCCGCGAGGCTCTGCCAGCGCTCCCGATCATAGCCGGTGGGCGACAGGCGCAAGCGACGCCGTGCCTCGACATCGATCGGCGCGGCGAAGCGCTCGACCGAGGTCACGAACATCTGCTGTTCTTCGGAAAGGTCGAAATTCATGGGTCTCAGGCTTTCCGGGTGAACGTGATCGGCAGGTGCGTAACGCCGCGCAGAAGGATGTTGGGGAGGATGCGGATTTCGTTCTCGTCCGCCACCGCGAAGTTATCGAGCCGTTCGAGCAGCTCGTCGAAAGCGACCAGCATCTCCTTGCGGGAAAGCATGTTGCCCACGCACATGTGCGGCCCCTTGCCGAAGGAGAGGTGCGTGCGGGCGTTGGTGCGCTCGATGTCGAACCTGTCCGGGTCGGGGAACTTCTTGGGGTCGCGGTTGGCCGCGGCATAGCGCAATTGGACCACGGCGCCCGCCGGGATTGCCATGCCGCCGAGCTCGGTGTCGGCCTTGACGATCCGCCACATCCCCGCAGTCGGGGTCTCGTAGCGCAGCGCCTCCTCGACGAGGTTGCCGAGCAGCTTGGGATCGCGGCCACCGGCGGCCGCCTTGGCCTTGGCCATCTGGTCGGGGTTGCGGATCAATTGGAGGAGCCCGCCCGCGAGCGTCGAGGTCGTGGTCTCGTTACCCGCCACCATGAACTGCTGCATCAGAGACATGATCTCGGGGTCCGAAAGCGGCGTCTCGCCCTCGACCCGCGCCTCGACGAGATCGGTGAGGAGGTCATTGCCCCCGTTGGCCTTGCGGTCGTCGATCAGGCCCTTGATGTAGTGCTGGAACTCCACGAGGCTGCGGGCGCATTCGAGCTTGCGCTGGTGATCGACCATCTGGCTGAAGCGGTCGACCGCCGCGTCCGACCACGCCTTCACCCGCTTGGGGTCATCCTCCAGCCCGATCTGCCCGGCGATCATCGCCACCGGTAGCGGCACGCCGAATTCCTCGACGAACTCGCATTCTCCCTTGTCCGCGAAGGCCTCGATCAGCTCGATCGACTTGGCCCGCATATCTGCCTCGATCGCGTTCACGCGCGGGGCCGAAAAGGCGAGGTTGACGAGTTTGCGGTTGCGGGTGTGGACGGGGTGGTCGGCGGTCAGGAGGGTGGGGAGATCGGGCCAACCCTCGGCGAGGATCGCCTGGATCTCCTCGTCGGCCTCGCGGCCCATCAACGCTGTGAAATCATTCGAGAAGATCTCGGGCTTGGCTGCCGCGTCGCTGCACAGGTCGTAGGAATAGACGACCCAGGTGTTCATGCCTTCGAGATGCTCGATCGCGATACCGGCATCGTGCACCGCCCGGTAATGGTCGAACGGATCGATCAGCGTTTCTGGCGCGAACACATTGCCTTGGGGCTTGTTCATTGGTGGCGGCTCCGGACCCTTGGACACTACGGACGAAGCCTAAACAAACCGCTGCCCCGGTTGCGATGCGCTAATGTGTTAGGATCGTGCAGCCTGACCGCTCAGCCCGCGAATTCCCTTTGGAATTCAAGCATGTCGAAATAGTCGCGCCAGCCGGTGATGCGGCCGTCCGCGCCAACATCGAAGGTGCCCATCACACGGATCGCGGCGCGGCGGCCGTCCTTGAAGTGGAAGATGTCGGTGCGCTCGGTGAGGACGGTGTTGCCGTTCGCCGCGATGGCATGGGTCTGCCAGTCGCAGCGCGCGACATTGGCGAGGAAGCCCTCGACCATCGCGCGCATCGCCGTGGCGCCGTGGATCGGCTCCATCGGCACGTTGTGATAGACGATGTCCTCGGCGCACAGCGCCAGCATCGCGTCGATATCGCAGGCATTCCAATGGCTGATGAAGGCTTCGACGGTGGCTTGCGGGGTCATGCGGTTCCTCCCGAGGTGTATGCGAGCGCTTGGGCGAGAATCTGGCGCACGTGAGGGTTGGCGTAGGTCGCGGGGCCGTCGCCGAATTGCAGGTAGACGAGCGGCGCGGGGCAGGTGCGGCTCTCCCAGGCGACGCAATCGCTGCCTCGCGGGTGATCCCACCCTTGGTTGCTGAACATCGCGCCTGCCACCGCTTGCGCGGCGGAGTAGAAATTGGCAGCCGTGAAGGCGAAGCCCTCGGCGCGCACCAGCGGGGTGAGGGCGCTCTCGTCAATGGGGCAGAGGTAGAGCTCGTCGGTGACGGGAAAGCTGGCAGGCAGGCCGCGCGTCACCGGGTGATCGGCAAGGATGTGCGCCTGGTAGGCGACATCGTGGCGGTAGCCCGAGTCCGGACCATGCGCCCCCGGCTGGTAATGGAACTGCCCGCCGAGCCATGCGTGCCACTCCGGCCATTCCGCCCACCCCGCGAGCGCATGATGCATCGCCGCAGCGCCCCTGCCGCTGGCGAAGCGGGCCGCGATGGACTCGCGCAAAGCGGGCGAGGGCGGGCGCGTCGTCACCTTCCCGTCGCCGAAGCTGTAGCCCGCCATATCGTAGAACAGCAGCGCATCGGCAGCGCGGATGGCATCCGCCGCGTCCGCCTCGCCGCCCTCGGGGTGGACGAGGTGCGTGATCGCCCAATCCCCCAGCGCGCCGAGCAGCGCGTCGAACGGCCCGGCCTCGTAGGGGTGCCCTCCCGACAGGACCAGCAGGGAGCGCATCAGGCTATCTTGAGGATCATCTTGCCGTCATTCGTCCCCGCGAACAGCCGCATGAAGCTGTCGAAGGCATTCTCCAGCCCCTCGTCGATATGCTCGTCGATGGTGAGTTTGCCCTGTGCCGCCCAGATGCCCATCTGCGCCGCGCCCTCGGCAAAGCGGGGGACGTAGTCGGCCACCAGCAGACCCCTGATGTGGGCGCGCTTGACGATCAGCTGCCACAGGTTGCGGATGCCGCGCGGCTCGGTGTTGTACTCGCTGATGAGCCCGCACAACCCGACGCGCGAGTGCAGGTTCAGGTTCATCAGCCCCGCATCGAGGATAATCCCGCCGACATTCTCGAAGATCACGTCCACCCCCTCGGGGCAGGCTGCGGCGATGGCGGCGGTGAGCGCGGCTTCATCCTTGCCGCGGTAGTCGATGGCAGCGTCGAAGCCGTATTTCTCCGTGAGCCGCGCGCACTTCGCGGGGCCGCCCGCGATGCCGACCGCGCGGCAGCCGTGGATCTTGGCAAGCTGGCCGACAAGGCTTCCGACCGCGCCGGCCGCGCCGGTCACCAGCACGGTCTCGCCTGGCTTGGGCTCGCACACCTCGAGGAAGCCGAAATAGGCCGTCATCCCCACCGCGCCGAAGATCGAGAGGTAGTTGGTGACGCTCGGCACGAGGCCGGGATCGATCGGCTGGGTGAAGCCGCCGGCGACGCCGATCGAGTAGTCCTCGAGCGCGTTCAACCCCATCACCCACTGGCCGGGCGCGAACCCCTCGGCGCGGCTTTCCTCGACTACGCCGATGGTGCTCGCCCGCACCGGATCGCCGAGCGGGATCGGCGGCATGTAGTTGCCCTCGGCATCCATCCAGCCGCGCATGGCCGGATCGAGCGAGGCGTAGTGGTTGCGGATCAGGAATTGCCCCTCTTCCAGCGCGGGGGTCGGCTCGGTGACGAGTTCGAAGTCGTCCTGCACTGGGGTGCCGTTCGGGCGGCGCTGCAGAAGGAAGCGGCGGTTGGTGGGCATATCTGTCTTTCGTTTCGAGAGGGGGTCAGGCCGGTTCGAGCTTCACCGGGATGGCGCTCTGGAGCGACTGGCCGGTGATCGGGTCGTAATCGACCACCTCGCTGACAAGGCGGTTGGTCGAGGAGCCGCGTTCCCGGACGTCGTCCTTCCCCGCATCGGCATCGCCATAGGCATGCGCCATCGAGACGATCCCGCGCCGCACCTTGTCGCTCGCCTTGACGACCCCGTGGATCGTCGCATGGGGCGAGGTGATCGCGACCAGCCCGCCTTCCTCCAGCCCCAGCGCCGCGATGTCATCCGGGTGGATATAGGCGGGGTTGGTGGTGGTTTTGGCCTGCAATTTCTTGAGCGGATGGCCGATCGAGTTGAACCGCGTCTTCGAGCGCCGCGAGATCAGGCGGAAGTCGAAGCCCGCTCTGTTCGCCGGATTGGCGGCATAGCGCAGGATCTGCGACGGCATCGCGCCCACAGCAAGATCGAAGCGGTGGAACGCGCCCTCGTCGACCGGCTCCACCACGGGGTGCTTCTCGGGATAGATCACCGCCGCGCCGCCGTTCGCCTGGCAGTCCGCGCGCACCTGGCTGGGCGGCACAAGGCAGCCCGTGACCGCCAGATCAAGGAATTCCTGCTTCGTCGGCTTGCGATCCATCGGCAGTGGCCCGCCGGCGAGGTTCATCTGGATCCCGAGGTGGTGCGCGAGCGTCCAGAACATTTCGTATTCGTCGATGCAGTCTCCCGGCGGTGCGACCACGGCCTCGGTGTAGCGGGCATAGGGCTCCTCGTGCCACCATTCGGAGAGGCTGGTGATGTCCTCGCGCTCGAGGCATTGCGAGGGCGCGAGCACCACGTCGGCGCGCTTGGCGCTGGCGCTCATCCATGGGTCGATCTGCACGAACAGCTCGAGATCATCGAGGGCGCGGACCATCTTGGCTTGATCGGGGAAGCCCACCACCGGGTTCCCGCCGACCGAGATCAGCGCACGCACCTGCCCGTCGCCGGGGGTGAGGATCTCGTCGGCGAGCACGTTGCAAGGCATCTCCCAGCCGAGATGCCCCAGCCCGCGGAAGCGCGATTTCGGCATCCCCTCGGCGCCGAACATCGGCACGGGCGGGCCGACCTGGGCGCGGCGCGCGGTCTGGTACGGGCTGAACACCCCGGGGATCGCGGCTTTCTCGCCCTCTTGCTTGAAGCGGGCGCAGATCGTGTTGAGGCACACGACCAAATATTCAGTAAGCGTCCCGTTGCCCGCCATTTCGGGGCCGGTGCCGGTCACCGCGCAGCCCTTGGTCCCGCTCGCAAACATCCGTGCGGCGGCGACGAGCTGGTCCTTGTCGAGCCCGGCACGCTCCGCTGCCACCTCGGGCGGGAAGGCCTTTACCGCCTCGGCGAGTTCATCGAAGCCGTCGACGTGAGCCGCGACGAAATTGCGGTCGTAGAGCCCTTCGGCGATGATGACGTTGAGCATTCCTGCCAGCATCGCCGGATCCTCGCCGGGCTTCACGGGCAGGTAGATATCGGCGAGCCGCGCCACGTCGCTTTCGCGCGGATCGGCGACGATCAGCTTGAGCCCCTTGGCCTTCTGGTCGCGGATGCGGCGCGAGGGGCTGAACGGGGGTACCCCGCCGACGGGCGCATAGTGCGAGACAATCGGGTTGTTGCCGATGAAGAAGGCGACATCGCTTTCCGAGAAGGTGTTCGGCCCCGCCATCCACTTGCCGTAGCGGGCGGTGGTGAAGACCTTGGCGGGCTGGTCGAGCGTCACCGAGGTGTAGAAGTTGCGGCTCCCCACCGCATTGGCGAAGCTCAGCGAGGCGGCCATCGCGGCCGAATTCTGGAAGCCCCCCGAACCCATGAACACCGCCACCGAATGCGGGCCATGGCGGTCGATGATCCGCCGCAGTTCGCTCGCCACGTGAGCGAGCGCCTCGGGCATGGGGGTGGAGACGAAGGCGCCAGCGGCATTGCGCACCAGCGAATGGTGCAGGCGGTTTTCGGAATTGTGGCTGTCAGGCAGTTCCCGGCCCTTCATGCAGGTATAGCCACCATAGGCCGGATCCTGCGGATCCCCGCGCACCTCGGCAACCTTTCCATCCACCACGTCGACTTCCATCGCGCAGTTGGCATGGCAGAAACGGCAGAAGGTCTTGTGAGTCTGAACACCCATCATGTCTCTCCCCGACAATATGCGGGAGACTACCACAGGGTGAGGTGCGCTCGACTGACACTTTTGTCCGTGGAGAGGCGGGTTTGGCCCCTCCATTAGCCTTCCTCGTCACCCTGAACCTGTTTCAGGGTCTATCGCTCCCCACGCACCGGCGGAAAGGGCCGCAGGATGGATGCTGGAAGCGAAGCTGTGCTTGCACAAAAAAGTTCAGCATGACGAGAATTCAGATCGGAGAGCAAGATATGCCCACCACCACCCGCCAATGGCTTCTCAACGGACACCCGCGCAGCCGCCAGATCGACATCGAGAATGACTTCAGGCTCGTCACCACCGAGCTCCCCGATCCCGGCCCGGGCGAGATGCTCTTGAAGCTGCATTATCTCGGCTTCGATCCGGCGCAGAAGGGCTGGATGGAGAACATCGCCGACTACGTTGCCCCCATGAACATCGGCGATGTGATGCGCGGCAGCGGGATCGGCGAGGTCGTGGCGTCGAACGGCGGGCGCTTCGCCGTGGGCGACCTGCTGTTCGGCACCACCGGCTGGACCGAATACCTCGTCACTGATGGCAAGGAGCTGACCAAGGTCGATACCGAGCTCTCGCCCACGGCTGTGCTCTCGGTGCTGGGGACCACCGGCCTCACGGCCTATTGCGGGCTGTTCAAGGTTGGTAAGCCCGTGGCGGGCGATACGGTTCTGGTTTCCGGCGCGGCCGGCGCGACCGGGAGCATTGTCGGCCAGCTCGCCAAGATCGCCGGGTGCCGCGTGATCGGCATCGCGGGCGGACAGGACAAGTGCGACTGGCTGGTGCGCGAGGCGGGTTATGACGCCGCGATCGACTACAAGGCGGGCAATGTGAAGCAGCAGATCCGTGAGCTTGCCCCGCGCGGCGTGGACGTGATCTACGACAACGTGGGCGGCAAGATCCTCAACGACATGCTCGCCTGCATCGCTACGGGCGCTCGTGTGGTGATCTGCGGCGGGATCAGCCGCTACGAGACCGGCACGCTGCCTGCCGGCCCGGAGAACTACTTCAACCTCGTGTTCCGCCGCGGCACTATGGCGGGCTTCATCGTGCTCGACTGGGCAAGCGAATTCCCCGGCATCCGCAAGCGGCTCGAGGGTTTCGTCAAGGATGGTAGCCTGAAATATCAGGAAGACATCCAGCACGGCTTCGAGAACGCCCCGCAGACCTTGCAGCGCCTGTTCGGCGGGCTCAACCGCGGCAAGCAGATGCTGAAGCTTTAGATTTCCCTCGTCATTGCGAGCCGCAGGCGAAGCCATCCATGGACTGACGTGCCGGCCATGGATTGCCGCGTCGCTTGGCTCCTCGCAATGACGAAGTTACGGTAGATCCTCTGGAAAATTCACGTTCATCAGCGGTGCGGGCAGATCAACCCGCCGCGCGCCGATATGGTCTGCGAAGCGGTAGAGCGACCGGCCGCCGCCGGCGATGAAGGCCTCAAGCGCGGGGCCTGCCTCGACGGGCCACAGCCCCACCACAGGCTGGCTTTCGACGATGGCCGCGCCCTCACCGGCCAGCATCCGGACAAGGTCATGCGGCAGGTTGGGCACATCCACTCCGGCGGACAGCACGCCCGCAAACCCCCGCTCTCCCGCATGACGCAGTGCCGCCGCCAGCCCGCCGAGCGGGCCAAGCCCCGGCCCGGGCCAATCGGGAAGGCAGGCAAAGCCGGGCTCCTCGCGCCCGCAGACCACCACAGCCTTGCACTGGGCCGCAAGCGCGGCGGCAACGCGGTCGATCAGCCTTGCGCCATCGTAGAGCGCCTGCGCCTTGTCGCTACCGAACCGCCGTGCCTGTCCGCCGGCGAGGATCGCGCCCAGAATCAAGGGGCCGCTTAGTCGAAGGCTTCGGTGGCGACGCCCTGGTCGTTGTAGACCGGGCCTTCGGCATCGACCCGGTACTTGCGGCTGACCGCTGCCGTGATCCCGAACTGGCCGATATGGTCGCGCATCCCCGTGTAGGCCGGGTCGCGGAAATGGGCGGCGAGATCCTCCTCGCTTTCCCACTCCTCGAAGACGTTGACCCGCGCGGGGTTCATCGAGCAGGCGCTCCAGTCGTAGTGGATGCAGCCCTTCTCCGCCAGCGCCGCCTCGATATGCGGGCGGGCGCGGCGCAGAGCCTCCTCGCGCTGGGCCGGATCGAGGTCGATCTGGGCGGAAATCACGATCTTTGCCACTTTTTTCTCCTGCGGTTCAGACCGCCCGCTCTGCCTCCCCGCCCGGCCACCACAGCATAGTGGTACACGTGGTGGCCGGGTGGGGAGGCAGAGAGGACGATGTGCGGTTCGCGTCAGCGAAGCCGAAAGCTAAATGCCGAATTCGGCGATGATCCTGAACTTGCGGCTGGTGAACAGCCAGCGGCCATCGATTTTGGCCAGCTCGTCCTCGTAGAGCCCGCCGACATGGCGCGCCTTGCCCTCCTTGGGCTTGAGGATCTCCTGCGTCTGGACACGGGCCCTGGCGGTGTTTCCGGTGACCTCGATCATGCAGGGCACGCAGTGGAAGCTCACCGCCTCGAGGCCGCTCATCGCCCCGTTCCAGAAGGCGACGATCGCCTCCTTGCCCTTGGTCTGGTGACCCATCAGGTCCCAGTCCGCATCGTCCGCCCAGACGGTCGCCCAGGTTGCGGCGTCGATCCGCACCACGCCATCGGCATAGGTGCCGTTCAGTTCCTGGATCGCCACGCGATCCTCGAGGGGTCCGGTAAACATCTCGCTCTCTCCCTTGTCGGGACCAGCTATCGGGCGCGAGGGGGCGCAGCGACAATGCCCACTTTTGGCAAGGGTCCGAGGATGCCGCGGCGTGTTACTCCGCCGCCCGAGAGAGGAGACTCGTGATGGGACAATTGCAGGGCAAGACCGCGGTCATTCTGGGGGCGGCATCGGAAGGCAACATGGGCCAGACCATCGCCCGCCTGTTCGCGCAGGAAGGCGCGAAGGTCATGGTCGCAGGCCGCAAGGAAGCGCCGCTCGCTGCGTTAGCTGCTGAATTAAAAGGCGAATATGCGCTGTGTGATATCGCCAAGAAGCCCGAGGTCAACGCCATGGCCGACAAGGCGGTGGCCGCTTTCGGGCGGGTCGATATCGCCATCAACACCACCGGCTGGGGCCTGCTCGCCAGCCTCGAGGAGATCACCGACGAACAGCTCGACCAGATCGTCGATCTCCAGTTCAAGGGGGTGCACCACTTCCTGCAGGCCTTCGTGCGGGTCATGAGCGCGCAGGCACCCACTGGCGGATCGCTGATCTCGCTGTCCTCGGCGACGACCAAGGCGATCATCACCAACCACGCCGCCTATATCGGCACCAAGCGCGGCTCCGAGGCGCTGATCGAGTGTGTTGCCAATGATTACGGGCACTTGGGAATCAAGGCTAACACCGTCTCGCCCGCTTTTACCGATAGCCCCATGACCCACGAGAGCTTTCAGGTGCCCGGGCTCACCGATGCCTTCCTGCCGCGCTACCCGATGGGCCGGCTCAACACGGTCGACGATGTCGCCCATGCCTGCCTCTGGCTCAGCACCGACCAGGCCTATGTGACGGGGGCGAATATCCAGCCCAATGGCGGCCTCATCATGCGCGGCAATCCGCAGGCCCATGATGTTGCCGCAGCGGTCGGGGCGGCGATGGCGAAGTTACAGCAGTAAAACCGGCGGGCGGCATTGTTTCACGTGAAACACTGCCGCCGATGCCCCGCTGGAACCAGCCTGGAGCGCGCCTGAACGCGTCTGGAGGGGGCCTGGAGGGGGTCTGGAACGCGCTGGAGCCGCGCTGCTGCCCGCCTAGTACTGCGCCGTCCCGCCATCGACGCTGATCTGCTGGCCGGTGATCCCGCCGCCCGCCTCGCTGGCGAGCAGCACCGCCACGGCGGCCACTTCCTCGACCGTGTTCGGCCGCTTGATCGCGGCTTCCTGCGCGAAGAGGTCGATCATCTCCTCGAACTCGAGCCCCATCGCCTTGGCGGTGGCGGGTCCGTTGTTCCTGATGATGTCGGTGATGACGATGCCCGGGCAGATCGCGTTGACCGTCACGCCCGCCGCACCCACTTCGCGTGCGAGGCTCTTGGTCATCCCGTTCACCGCGTGCTTGGCGGCGCTGTAAGCGGTCAGCACCGGCTTGCCGTGCTTGCCCTCCATCGAGGAGATGTTGATGATCCGCCCGAAGCCCTTCTCCAGCATGGTCGGCAGCGCCCGGCGCGAGGCCCAGAAGGTCGAATAGACGTTCCACTTCATCGCCTCGTCGAAGGCGTGGTCGGAAAGGTTGACGAGCGGCTGCAGATCGCCCGCGCCGCCCGCATTGTTGACCAGAATGTCGAGCGTCCCGAAATGCGCCGCCACCTTGTCGACGAAGCCCTCGAGATCGGACTGGCTCATGACATCGCCTGCGACGAACAGCGCGTTTGCGCCCGCCCCCAGCTCCGCGAGCACCTTGGCGCCCTTTTCGGCATTGCGCGCGAAGAGCGCGACCCTGGCGCCCTCGGCCAGAAACGCCTCGGCGATGCCGCGCCCCATGCCTGCCGTGCCCCCGGTGATCGCGGCGACCTTTCCTGCCAGTTTCATGTGTTTTCCTCTCGTCATTGCGAGGAGCCGCAGGCGACGCGGCTCGCAATGACGGGTTAAAGAGCATCGCGAACACAAACGCACCTTGCCAAAATGACGGGTTGCCGCGCGGCCCTTCCGGGGCGTCTAACCACGGGCATGAGCGAAGTGGACGTCATCATTCTCGGGACAGGGGCGGCCGGCATGGCCGCCGCGCTGGCGGCGCACGATGCGGGCGCATCGGTCGCGCTGGTCGAGCGGTGGGACCGTATCGGCGGCACCTCGGCAATCTCGGGCGGCGTGATCTGGGTGGCGGACAATCCCCGGATGCGCGCGGCCGGTATGAGCGATTCCCGCGAGGACGCGCTCGCCTATTTCCGCAGCCTGGACCACGGTGATCTCGTCCCCGAAACGCTCGAAGCCTTCGTCGACCGCGGGCCGGAGGCGCTGGCCTTTCTGGAAGACGCCGGCGCGCTCGCCGTCTCGGTGCTGCCGGGCTATCCCGACTATTACACCGACCGCCCGGGCGCGAAGCCGCAAGGTAGCCGCGCGCTCGACCATGATCTGTTCGATCTGACGACGCTCGGCGAATGGGCGACGAAAATCTATGCGATCGAGGAACCCAAGCCGCTGATGCTGCGCGAGACGCCGCTGGGTGGCGCGAGCGCGATGCCGCCCATGGAGGTGCTGGGCCAGCGCATGGCGGCGCGGCAATGCGGCTTCGGGCAGGCGATGGTCGCGCGGCTCTTGAAGGCCTGCCTGACGCGCGGGATCGAGCCCATCCTCGGGGTGGAGACGAAGCGGCTGGTCAGGGACGGCGAGCGCATCACCGGCATCGAGGGCACGAAGGACGGCGCGCCCTTCGCGCTGGCCGCGCGGCGCGGGGTGATCATCACCACCGGCGGCTTCGAATGGGACGCGGAGGCACGCCAGACCTTCCTGCGCGGCCCCGTCACCGCGCCCGCCAGCCCGCCCACCGGCACGGGCGGCGGATTGAAGCTGGCGATGGCGGCAGGCGCGAAGCTCGGCAACATGACGAGCGCCTGGTGGGCGCCCACGTTGGTGACGCCGGACGCGCCCTGGGCCAGCGGCGAGCCACGCGCGCAGATCATTCTGATCGAGCGCACCGTGCCCCATTCGATCATGGTCAACCGCTCGGGCCAGCGCTTCTGCAACGAGGCGGCGAATTACTCGGCGCTGGGCGGGGTGTTCCACCAGTTCGACCCGGCGACCTACGATTACGCCAACCTGCCCGCCTGGCTCATCTTCGACGCGCAATATGCCGCGCGCTATCCGCTCGGCACGCGACAGCCGGGCCAGCCGATGCCTGACTGGGTGGCGCGGGCCGATACGCTGGAAGGGCTGGCCGGGGAGATCGGCCTTGAGGCAGACGCGCTGGTGGAGACCGTGGCCCGCTTCAACGTCCATGCCGATGAAGGCCGCGATCCGGAATTCGGGCGCGGCAACAGCGCCTATGACCACTTCTACGGCGACCGCTCACGGGCCAAAGAAAAGGGGGGCGCGGCGGTAACGCTCGGGGCGATCCGGGAAGCGCCGTTCTACGCGGTCGAGATCAGCTCGGGACTGCTCGGCACCAATGGCGGGCCGAGGACGGACGGGCAGGCGCGCATTCTGGGCCATGACGGGGCGCCGATCCCCGGATTGCTGGGCGCGGGCAATGCCATCGCCTGTCCCACCGGCGGGATCTACGCGGGCGCGGGCGGCACACTCGGCCCGGCGCTGACCTTCGGCTATATTGCCGGGCGGACTGCGGCTTTGGCGAACGCCTAACCTTCCCCCACCCACCGATCAATCGTATCGTGGAAGAACCGCACCCGCGCTTCCTGCCCCGCCAGATGCCCGCCCTTGTAGCCCCGTGAGCGCAGGCCTTTTTGCTGCTCGCTCCAGATCCTCACGTCCTGATCGATGCCGGGGCCGCAGGAAAGCTCGCCCACCACGCCGCGCTGGTGCGGCACCGGAACCGTGCGATCGACCTCCTGTCCCATCGAATAGGCGTAGTAGCGATCGACGCCCTCGGGGAACCAGGTGAAGTACCACATGTCGAAATAGCAGCGCTCGGGATCGGTCGGGTGCGGATCGGCGCGCAGCCAGATGCAGCCGTCGGGCTTCAGGCTGAAGGAGATGTTGGGGAAGATCGTGTAGTGGAAGTGATCGGTCAGCTGGGCATCGTGGAAATGCGCGAAGTCGTAGCCCTTCTGCGCCCCCTTCTCGCGCTTGGCCTGCTGGAGCGCCTCGCGGGTGCGCAGCGGATCATCGCGGAAGTCTTCCGGATCGAGCCCCCAATAGGTCAGCTCGCGGCTCATCATCTCGAGCACCGTATCGGTGTGTCCGCGCAAGCTGCGTGCCGGGCGTGATCCGGGCATGAACATGCGCGCATGGCCGTGCGGCGCGTAGAGATCGAACTGGCACTCCTTGTAGCTCTGCTCCATCACGAAGCGCGTCTGCGGGTGGACGAAAGGCAGGTGGTAGCTTTCGTTGAAATTGTCCTGCACGCACTTCCAGTTCCAGTCGCCTTCCAGCGTGACCCAGTGGGTGCGGTGCATCTGCTCCATGCGGTAGCCCGCGATCTGGTGCGCCACCGGGCCGAGGTGGTCGGCGAGCGGGGTGGCGGCGGGATCGAGATTGACCCAGACGAAGCTCGCAAAGACCTCGCACTTCACCTCTTCCAGCCGCACCTTGCCGCAAGGGTTGCCGCCGGCGAAATCCTCGGGGCAGGGGACGAAGTTGAGCTCGCCCTCCTGGGAGAAGCGCCAGCCGTGATAGGAACAGGCAAGGCGCTTGGAGTGGCCCTCCTCCTCCATCACGAGGCGTTTTCCGCGATGCGGGCAGACATTGTAGAAGGCGCGGATCTGCCCGTCCTCGCCATGGGTGACGAGGATGGATTCGCGCCCGATGTCATAGGTGAAGAAGTCGCCGGGCTTGGCGACCTGGCTCGCGAGGCCCCCGATCAGCCAGGCCTTGCTCCAGATCCCGTCCCACTCGCGGTCCATGAACTCGCGCGACCAGTAGCGGCTGCCGTCGATCGGCCTGTTCGAAAGCCGTGGCATCGGCTGCGGCGTGACATCGATCCGCTGCGGCGCGGGCCTGAGCAGGGTCGCCATCTCAGCGCTTCTTCGCCTCGAACTCGATATTCAGCTGCTTCAAGGACCGCAGCAGGAAGTGCGGGTGGTAGCTGAAGTCGTTCTGCCCTTCGGCGAACCCCATGTCCTCGAAGCGGTCGACCACGGCCTGGAAGCCCCAGGTCAGCTCCCGCCGTGCCAGCGGCGCGCCGAGGCAGTGGTGCGTGCCCGACCCGAAGGCCATGTGCGCCCCCGCCTTGGGCCTCTCGAGATCGAGCTTCTCGGGGCATTCGAAGAAGCGCTCGTCGCGGTTCGCCGCCCCGTAGCGGACATTGACGACCGAGCCCGCCGGGATCGTCACGCCGTCCAGTTCCACATCCTTGTGGGTGAAGCGCATCAGGCTCTGCACCGGGCTTTCCAGCCTGAGCACCTCCTCGACGAAATTGCGCATATACTTGTCGGGATCGGCCTTGAGCTTGGCCCACACGTCCTTGTTCTCGATCAGCAGCTTCATCCCCGCTGCGAGCGCGTTGGTGGTCGTCTCCGAGCCGCCGACGAAGGTGTCGGCCATCATCTCGGCGTGGAGTTCCTCGTCGGTGAGGGGCCGACCCCAGCCTCCGATCACGGTGTTGACCAGCACCGAAATCAGCGAGCCATCCGGCTCCTTGCGCAAGCGTTCGAAGATCGGCTGGAAATAGTGCTGCGCCTCGATCTCGCGGTCGACCATCTCGAGGTGCTTGTCCTCGGGCAGCATCAGCGAAATGCGGTGGAAGAAGGCGTCGGTCCAGCCCTTGATGCGCCACATGTCCTCGCGCTTGGCGCCCATCTGCTCGCCGATGATGAACAGCGGCAGCGGCACGCAGAACTGGCGCACCCAGTCGCATTTTCCGTCGTCGAGGAATTCGTCGATCAGCTCGTAGGCGAGGGTTTCGACGCGCGGGTCGATGTCCTTGATGCGGCTCGGCTTGAAGGCCTCGTTGAACATCGCGCGCATCTGCTTGTGGTTGGGATCGTCGCGTGCGGCGAGCGTCGGGCCGGGAAGCCAGCCCTTTTCCCTGAACCGCGCCGCGACCTTGCGCCCGCGTTCGGCATCGGTCGGGCTGGCGCGCATCAGCTCGTTCGCGGCGGTGGAGGGGAAGCGCTGCGGGTCCATCAGCACCTCGCGCACGTGATCGTAGCGGCTGACGACGTAGATCTGGGTGCCGGGGATGTTGTAGACCGGCGCCTCGTCGCGCAGCGTCTTGTACGCCTCATAGGGGCACTGCTGGAGTTCGGGATCGAAGAGGTTGATCTGGGGCTGCGAGTTCATCAGCGCACCTCGATTGTGTCTGCGCCCCACGGGGCGATGGTCTCGGCGGTGCGGAACGCCTCGGGCAGTTCCTCGACCATGTGGTATGTCGCCGCCAGCCGGCCGAAGCCCACGAAGAAGGCGACTGTCATGCCCAGCTCGACGATCTGGGCTTCGCTGAAGTGCTGGCGCAGGTCGGCATAGACCGCATCATTGATGGCGAGGTGGTCGGTCGCCATCAGCTCGCCATATCGGATCGCCGCCTTCTCCGCCGCCGAGAGGTTCTCCGCCTCCTGTGGGCGCTCCAGCGAACACACCAGGCCTTCCGTGACGCCGTCGGCCACCGCATCGGAATAGCGGATCGCCATGCAGGAGCGGCACTGGTTGAAGAAGGCGACGCGCAGCCGCACCAGTTCCACCAGCCGTTCGGGCAGGGAGCGATTGCGTTTCAGCGCCCCGCCGAAGCCCATCAGGCCCAGGGCCTGTTCGGGGCAATGCGCGAAGTAGCGCGTCAGGCCCTGTTCCAGATCGGTCAGATTGTCCGGCTGGATCGCCGCGACGAGGCGCGCGTCCCACTGGTCCGGCGCCAGCTTGGCAATTCGGCTCACGTCTCTCTCCCCGTCGGCCTCTTAAAAAAGGCCATTTCCGTAAGGTCGAGGCTGCGGGACAAGCGCTGCATCAGCAATTGGCGGATTCGCTAAGCGAGACGCTGCCGCAGGGGAGAGGCGGATTGCAGGCGAAACACCCGCGCAGCCTGGCAGAGGTCGACCTGTTCGCTCCGGGCGCGCAGGAACACTGGTACGCAGCCTACGCGATCCTCCATGCCGAGGCCCCGGTGCAGCGCCTCGCAGGGGAGGGGCTGACCCTGGGCAGCGATGCTTTCGTCCTTACGAAATATGACGACGTGCGCCGCGTGGTGATGGACTGGGAACGCTTTCCCCCCACGCTCTCTCTGCTGGTCGCGCATATCCAGCAATCGGGCGAGATGCCGAGCCACATTCCCGATATCGACGCGATGGTCGCGAGCATCGTCTCGCTGCGCCCGACGCCCGATCTGTGGCGCGCGCACAGGAAGGAGCTGACCGATCCGTGGGTCGGGCCGGGCTGCACGCGGCACGCGGGGATGATCACGGGGCACGTGGACGCTCTGATCGCCGGGATGCTGGCGAAGGCGCGCGCCGGGGAGCCGGTCGATTTCGTCGCCGATTTCGCCCGCCCCCTGCCGCAGCGGGTGATGGCGAGCGTGCTGGGCTTTCCGCTCGAGGACATCCCCCGGCTCGAACAATGGGGCAATGCGCAGGTCATGTCCTACGTGATCGGGACGAGCCACAAGAACATCCTCACCCCCGAACAGTCGGCCGAGAAGTTCCGGCTGCTGGCGGGGATGAAGGAATATGTCGCCGAGAAAACCCGTGAAAAGCGCGCCAACCCGCAGGACGACATGGTGAGCTTCCTCACCCAGGTCGAATATCAGGCGCTCGGGCGCAAGCTCACCGACGACGAGATCAATGGCGTGGTCTACGCCATGGTCATCGGCGGGCTCGAGACGACGCAATATGCCCTCGCCGAACAGGCGCAATTGCTGTGCGAGCGACCGGGGATGTTCGCGACCCTGCGCGGCGACCGCGCGTTGATCCGCACCTTCATCGAGGAGGGGATGCGGCTGCGCTCGCCGACGCAGGGCCTCTCGACCCGCATCTGCGCCCGGGACGAGGTGTTCCAGGGCGTCCACGTCCCCGCTGGCTCGATGCTCCATCTCAGATGGGCCGCCGCCAATATCGACGCCGACGAGTTCGAAGACCCGCTCGACCTCAAACTCGACCGCAAGGCTGCCACCCGCCACCTCGCCTTCAGCCAGGGGCCGCGCTCCTGCCCGGGATCGAACATCTCGCGGCTCGAACAGATGATCGCGTGGGATAGGCTCGCCGACGCTTTCGCCGACCTCGCCTACGCATCGGGCAACGACTTCCGCCACCAGGGCGGGATCATGCTCGGCATCCACCGGCTGCTGCTCAACCTCACACCCATGGAGACGCCCTGATGGCCACGCTGCTCGCCCATATCCAGATCAAGCCCGGCAAGGAGGCCAAGTGGGAGGCGATCATGCACGACATGATCAAACAGACCTTCGGCACCGAGGAGGGCGTGATCCGCTATGAATACTGGAAGGGGCAGGAGCCGCTGTCCTACTACTGCCTGCTCTCCTTCAGGGACAAGTGGGCCTTCTACCACCACCAGATGAGCGATCACCACGAGGGCCACGACTTCGCCGACGTGCTGGCGGGCATCAAGCTCGAATATGTCGGCCCGGTCGCGGGCGCGGGTGGCGGACTACCGCCGACCGAGGATCCGCCGCTGCCCCCCGATGCGAGCGAGGCCATGAAGACCGCCCAGGAGCGTTTCCCGCTCTCGATCCCCGCCTGGTGGAGCGAGCGGGCATGAGCCCCGAACCCGCAAGCATGGCGCAACTCCAGCAGCTGCTCGACCGGCAGGCGATCACCGATGTGCTGCAACGCTATTCGCGCACGCTCGACTGGCTCGACGACGAGGGGCAGGCCGGCTGCTTCTGGCCCGATGCGCAGATCGATTACGGCTTCTTCACCGGCAGCGCGGCGGATTTCCTCCCCGTGGTGATGCAGATCGAACGTGCCAGCCAGCGGCGCTGGCATTTCCTGAGCACGCCCTCGATCGCATTCCAGGCGGCCGACCGGGCGAGCGTCGAATGCTACGGATTTGCCACGGGCATCCGCCAGCAGGACGATGGCACGTGGTCGGGCGGGCTCTATGGCGGCCGCTATCTCGACGAATTCGCCAGAAGGGACGGCGAATGGCGGATCGCGCGCCGCCGATACATCATGGACTGGAAGCTGCCGCTGGACGATCAGCCCGGGAACGAGCCCAACCCCGATTTTCCCCTGCCGGTGCTCCAGATCATCGCCAGCGGCCACCCGGATTACCGGGCGATGTGACCCTTGCCCGTCATTGCGAGCGCAGCGAAGCAATCCAGAGCGTCACGCGCCCCGCTCTGGATTGCCGCGGCCTTCGGCCTCGCACTGACGAGAATTATTCCCCCGCCGGGTCCATGTAGTCGCGGTAATAGGTGAGCTTTCCGCCCTCGACCTTGTAGAGGCCGCATCCGCCGCGCGAGGGGCCGCCCTCGACGTGCATCGTCCAGCGCGCCCACACCGCATGATCGTCGCCGCAGATCTCGTCGACGGTGAACCTGATCTTCCGCTCCCCCATTTCCTCGACCATCTTGGTCATGAAGCCGAGGATCGCCTCGCGGCCGCGGTACTCGCCCCAGATCGGGTCTTCGAGAAAGGCGTCCTCGGCGAAAAGGGGCGCGAGTTTGGTGTAGTCGCCTGCGTCCTGGATGCGCCAGAATTCCTCGATCACGCGCTGTGCTTCGCCGGGCATTGCTCTCTCCCTCGATGTTTCCTGCAATCTGCCATGGCCCGTGCGTCGCCAACCCCTGTGAAAATGGCGAGGGCGGGCAAGGGAGCCGGGACTGGTATTCTCCCGCCAAAGGAGACCTCCATGTCGACCAGCCCGCGCCTATCCTCCGCCATTCCCGGAGAGCCGCCGCATTTCGGCTCGGTGCTCGCCCACCAGCCCGCAATCGCACAGAGCTTCTTCGCGCTCTATGGCCGGTTCTGGGGTTCGGACGTGCTCGCGGCGCGGATCAAGGAGGTCGCGCGGATGCGCAACGCCCGCGTCACCGAATGCGGGTTCTGCCGCAATGTCCGCTTCGACAAGGCGGTGGCGCAGGGCCTCGGCGAGGAAGTGGTGGACGACATCACCGACGGCTACGAGACCTCGCCCAAGCTGACCGACACCGAGAAGGCGGCGCTCAAGTTCACCGATGCGCTGATCCACGATCCCGAACTGCTCACCGGCGATGCGCGCGCGGCGCTGCAGCGGCACCTCACCCCCGCGCAGATCGCCGAACTCGGCCTCGGCGTGACGCTGTTCCTTGCGCTCGCCAAGGCGCTGATCACGATGGGGCTGGAGCCCGAGACGATGGACCGCACCGTGCTGCCCACGCCCGCTGTGCTGGAGCCGGCAGAATGAGCGCCGTCTGCGCCGCCCTCACCGCTGATCCGGTGCTGGCCAGCCACTATGCCGACTTTCGGGACAAGACCGAGGCCGCGCTCGATCCGGCGCTGGTGGCTCTGGTCCGGCAGGCCGTGGCGGCCGCGCACGGGATGGGGACTGCACCTGACGAGGCCGGCCTTGACGCTGGCACCCGCACGGCCATCGCCTATGCGCGGCGCATGCCTTTCGAGCATACCGCGATCACCGATGCCGAGGCTGCGGCGGTCGTCGCCCATCTCGGCGAGGCGGGCTTCGTCGCCTTCTCGGTCCTCGCCGCGCTCGCCGATGCCGAATGCCGCGCGGCGCTGGTCGATCTGCCGGAGCTGGCGCGCGCCTGACAGCTTGTCGCAGCGGCGGCTTTGCGCCAGACGGGAGGCGACCCGCTTTCCGGATCGGAGACCTCCATGCGCATCTTCGCCAGCGCGCTTCTTGTCGCCAGTTCTCTCGCGCTTGCCGGCTGCATCGGTGGCGGCGGGCCGCCCAAGCCGACCAAGCGTCAGGCCGCGATGATCGATCACGTGCTCGCCCGCGCGCCGGGGGCCGCGCAGCCGAGCACTATCGTCGCCGCCGAGCTCGCCTTCAGCCGCGCCGCCCGCGAGCGCGGGCAGTGGACCGCCTTCCGCGAATTCGCGGCACCCAATGCGAAAATCCACGGCGCGGCCGGGCCGTTCGAGGCCGGGCCGTGGCTGCTCGCCCAGATCGATCCCGAGGAGGCGGTGCAATGGGCGCCGCGCGTGGTGGTGATGAGCTGCGACGGGGCGCTGGCGGTCAGCAAGGGCCGGTTCCGCAATCCCGAGGGCACGGTCGGCAATTTCGTCACCGTATGGGAGCGGCAGGCCGACGGTGCATACCGCTATGTCTTCGATGTCGGCGGCGACGACAACCCGCAGCCCCCGCCCAGGGCACGGGCCGAGGAGGGCGACATCATCGTGACCGCCCTCGAAGTCGTCCAGGGCCTCATTGCCTCCTGTCCGCGCCCCGGCGCTCCGGTCCCGCCCCCGCCCTCTGTGGCGGTCGGCGAGGAGGGCAAGGCAGGCGCCGTCCTGTCGCGCGACGGCACGCTGCGCTGGCGCTGGACCCACGGTGCGGACGGCACGCGGTCCATCGCGGCGGACTATTTCCTCGATGGCCGCTGGGTCACCGCCATCGAACAAAGCCTTGCCCCGGCCAGCAAATGATGTGAGGGGCTGGGCGCAATGGTTGTGACCGAGCTTTTCCTCTCAGCCTTTGTCACCCTGTTCGTGGTGATCGACCCGCCGGGATGCGCGCCGATCTATGCCGGGCTGACCAAGGGCGCTTCGGCGGCGCAGGCGCGCAGCATGGCGCTGCGCGCGACGCTGATCGCGGCCGCGATCCTGCTGGTCTTCGCGCTTTTCGGGCAGGAACTGCTCGGCGCGCTGCATATCGAGCTCAATTCCTTCCGCATCGCCGGAGGGCTGATGCTGTTCTTTATCGCCTTCGACATGGTCTTCGAGAAGCGCACCCAGCGCCGCGAGAGCCGCGCCGAGAAGATCGCGCAGACGCCCGAGATCGAGGACGTCTCGGTCTTCCCCATGGCGATGCCGATGCTCGCCGGCCCGGGCGCGATCGCGGCGGTGATGCTGCTGATGAACGAGGCCGAAGGCTGGGGCGAGATGACCGAGGTTCTGGCCGCGCTCGTCGCGGTGCTGGCGATCACGGCGGCGGCACTGGTCGCCGCCGGGCCGCTCATCCGCCTGCTCGGCGACAAGGTCGAGGCGGTCATCACCCGGCTGCTCGGCGTGCTGCTGGCCGCGCTTGCGGCGCAATATGTGATCGACGGGCTGAAGGGCAGCTTCGGCATCTAGCCCGCCGCGCCGCCTCGCACTAAGACCGGCGCGACCACACAGACAGGAAAGATCGATGTTCAAGCATTTCGGCGGCTCGCTGCTGTTCACTCTCGCGGGCCTCGCGATCGGCGCGTGGTATGGCTGGGAGCTGACCGGCACCCTCGACGGAATGCTCGGCATCGTGTGGATCTGCGCCGTCCTCGCGGTGCTCGAAGTCTCGCTGTCCTTCGATAATGCCGCGGTCAACGCCTCGATCCTCAAGGATATGGACCCGGTCTGGCAGCGGCGCTTTCTGACCTGGGGGATCGCCATCGCCGTGTTCGGGATGCGGATCGTCTTTCCGCTGGTGATCGTGATGGTCGCTGCCAGCCTCGGCCCGGTCGAGGCGATGCGCCTCGCGCTCAACGAGCCGGCTGAATACCAGCGCATCGTCTCGGGCGCCCATGTCGGCCTGATGGCCTTCGGCGGGGCCTTCCTCGGCATGGTCGGGCTCAAGTATTTCTTCGATTCCGACAAGGACGTGAACTGGATCGACGCGATCGAGCGGCCGCTCGCCAAGGTTGCCAATATCGAGGCGATCGCCATCGGCCTCGTGCTCGCGGGCACCTGGGCGGTGTCGAGCGTGCTGCCGGAGGAAGAGGCGCTGACCTTCCTGATTGCCGCCATCGCGGGCCTGCTCACCTATCTTGGCGTCGAGATCGTCAACCACCTGCTCGAACCGCCCACGCCCAGCGCAGGCGATGTCGCCAAGGCGGGCTTCGGCGCCTTCCTCTACCTCGAGGTGCTCGATGCAAGCTTCAGTTTCGACGGGGTGATCGGCGCCTTCGCGCTCACCAACAACCTCATCATCATCGCCATCGGCCTCGGCATCGGCGCGATGTTCGTTCGCTCGATGACGATCTTCCTCGTCAACAAGGGCACGATGAGCGAATACCGCTATCTCGAGCACGGGGCCTTCTACGCGATCATCGCGCTGGCGGTGATCATGTACCTCAACACCTTCGTGCACATCCCCGAGGTGATCACCGGGGTGATCGGCGCGGTGCTGATCGGGCTCGCCTTCTGGTCCTCGGTGAGGTGGAACCGGGCCAACCCGGAGCAGCCCGAGGATGCGCTCCGCTAGGCCCAGTCGCCCAGCAGGGGGGAGAATTCGTCCACCCGGATCGCCTGCCACACCCCGCCGGTGAGATAGGGATCATCGGCGAGGATCGCGCGCGCGGCGGCCTCGTCTGCGGCCTTCACGATCAGCAGCGATCCGATGATGAGCCCGTCGGCGCGCTTCAGCGGACCGACGATCACGAAATGCTCGGCATTGGCGTGGATGAAGTCGAGATGCGCAGGCCGGTGGATCGCGCGCAGCCGTCCGCCATCCTCTCCGTCGCGGCAGTGGAAGCAGAACATGCGCATGGTCGGACGGCCCCTGTTGAACCCGGGCGAGGCTAGCCGCAGGGGCGGGGGCGATCAAGCGCGGGCGTTGCAAAGAGTGCGCTTGAAGCGCAGCCTCGGCAAGTTCAGAGGGCCGCTTTGCCCCTCGAATCGTTTCAGGTGAAACCAGATGGCCGACTTTGCCGCCGCCCCTGCCGCTCCGGTCCTTGGCATCGACCGCACCGATCTGCGCCGCGCCTACGCCCAGGACGAGGAGGCCTGCATCGCCGAGCGGCTCGAGCAGGCGGCTCCGGCGGCCATGGTGCACGAGAACGCGGCGCGGCTTGCCATCGACCTCATCGAGGGCGCTCGCGGGAAGAAGGCGAACGGGATCGACGCTTTCCTCCAGCAATACGGCCTCGACACCGAGGAAGGCATCGCGCTGATGTGTCTTGCCGAGGCGCTGCTGCGGGTGCCCGATGCGGCGACCGCCGATGCGCTGATCAAGGACAAGATCGGCTCCATCGACTGGGGCGAACATCTCGGCGAGAGTTCCTCAACCTTCGTCAACGCGGCGACCTTCTCGCTGATGCTGACAGGCGAGGTGCTCGATCCGCCCGACGCGCGGCAGAAGGGGCTGGGGAGCGCCTTCAAGCGGGCAATGAACCGGCTGGGCGAACCGGTGATCCGCACCGCCACCGCGCAGGCGATGAAGATCCTGGGCGGGCAGTTCGTCTTCGGCCGCACCATCGACGAGGCGCTGAAGCGCGCCGCGCCCGAACGCGCGCGGGGGATCACGCACTCCTTCGACATGCTCGGCGAGGCGGCGATGACCTTTGCCGATGCCGAGAAGTACCGGCTGGCCTATGAAAGCGCGCTGACGCGGCTGGCGCGCGAGGCCGGGGCAGGGGTCGCGGCCTCTCCCGGCATTTCGGTGAAGCTCTCGGCGCTGCACCCCAAGTACAACATCTTCCACGCCGATGAAGCTAAGGCGGCGATGATCCCGATGATCCGCGATCTCGCGATCCGCGCGCGGGATGCCGACATCCACTTCACCATCGATGCCGAGGAAGCCGACCGGCTCGAGCTCAGCCTTGACATCATCGAGGCGCTGGTCGCCGACGACGCCCTGTTCCGCCGTCCCGACGGCAGCCGGTGGGAGGGCTTCGGCCTCGCCATTCAGGCCTACCAGAAGCGCGGCGTGGCGGTGTGCGACTGGGCCGGCAAGCTCGCGCGGCGGCACGGGCGCAAGCTCTTCGTGCGGCTGGTCAAGGGCGCCTATTGGGACAGCGAGGTGAAGCTTGCGCAGGTCGGCTGCTATGCCGATTACCCGGTGTTCACCCGCAAGGTTGCGACCGATGTCAGCTACCTCGCCTGCGCGGCGCGATTGTTCGAACATGCCGACGTGATCCGGCCCGCCTTTGCCACGCACAACGCCTACACCATCGCCGCAATCAAGGAGATGGCCGATACTCGTCCATTTGAATTTCAACGCCTGCACGGGATGGGCGAGGAGGTCTATGACGCGCTCCACGCGCTCGAAGGCAACCAGAGGACGCCGGTGCGCATCTACGCGCCCGTGGGCGGGCACAAGGAACTGCTCGCCTATCTCGTGCGCCGCCTGCTGGAGAACGGGGCCAACACCAGCTTCGTCAACCGCATGGGCGATGCCGGCATTCCGGCCGAGGAGCTGGTCGGCGATCCGGTGGCCGAGCTTGCCGCACTCGATCCGCGCCGCAATCCGGCGATCCCGCTGCCCGGCGCCATATTCGCCGCGCGCCGGAACAGCGCCGGCATCAACCTTGCCGATCCGCTGGTGCTCGGCCCGCTGCTCGACCGGCTGAAGGCGCTCGAAAGTCGCCAGTGGACCGCCGCGCCGACCTTCGGGGGTGCAGGGGCAGAGATCGCGGTCACGGCCCCGCATGACCGCCGGCAGGTCGTCGGCACCTGCCGCGACGCGACGCCCGAGGAGGTCGAGGCCGCCTTCACCCGCGCCGCCGCGATCCAGCCCGGCTGGGACGCGCTGGGCGGCGAGGCGCGCGCGCTGCTGCTCGACAATGCCGCCGACCTCTTCGAGGCGCATACTGCGGAGTTTCTCAGCCTGTGCCAGCGCGAGGCGGGCAAGACGCTGCTCGATTCCGTGCTGGAGCTGCGCGAGGCGGTCGATTTCCTGCGCTACTATGCGGCGGAAGCCCGGCGGCAGTTCGCTGGGCCCACGATCCTTCCCGGACCGACCGGCGAGGAAAACACGCTGTCGCTCCACGGGCGCGGGGTGTTCGCCACGATCAGCCCCTGGAACTTCCCGCTGGCGATCTTCACCGGCATGGCTTCGGCAGCGCTGGCGGCCGGCAACAGCGTGATCGCCAAGCCGGCACCGCAAACCCCGCTGATCGCCGCGCTCGCGGTGAAGCTGTGCCACGAGGCGGGCATCCCGCCCGAGGCGCTGCAACTGATCCCCGGTGCGGGCGAGGTCGGCCAGCGCATCACCGCCGACCCGCGCCTTGCCGGCGTTGCTTTCACCGGCTCGACCGCCACCGCGCGCGCGATCAACCGCGCGCTGGCGATGCGCGACGGCCCGATCGCCACGCTGATCGCCGAGACGGGCGGGCAGAACGCGATGATCGTCGATTCCTCCGCGCTTCCCGAACAGGTGGTGCGCGACGTGGTGGCGAGCGCTTTCCAGAGCGCCGGGCAGCGCTGTTCGGCCCTGCGGGTGCTCTACCTGCAGGAAGATGTCGCCGACAGCATGCTCGCCATGATCCGCGGCGGGTTCGAGGCGCTGCGCGTCGGCGATCCGGCGCGGTTGGCGACCGATGTCGGCCCGGTGATCGACGAGGCGGCCCGCGCGCGGCTCGAGGCCCATATTGCCGATTGCAAGGCCAGAGGCCTGCCCGTCACCCGCCTGCCGCTACCGGAAAGCACGGCGAGCGGCTGTTTCGTCGCCCCGACGATCATCGAGGTGCCCTCGATCCTTGCACTCGAAGATGAGCATTTCGGCCCCGTGCTGCACATCGCGCGGTTCCGCGCAGGCGCGCTGCCGCAGGTCGTGGCCGATATCAATGCGACCGGCTTCGGCCTGACGCTCGGCCTCCACAGCCGCATCGCCGAGACGCGGCGCTTCGTGCAGGCCCACGCGCGGGTCGGCAATTTCTACGTCAACCGCAACCAGATCGGGGCGGTGGTGGAGAGCCAGCCCTTCGGCGGGGAGGGCCTGTCGGGCACCGGGCCCAAGGCCGGCGGCCCGCACTACCTCGCGCGCTTCGCCACCGAACGCGTGACCTGCATCGACACCACCGCCGCCGGAGGCAACGCCAGCCTGCTGGCGGCGGGCTGAGGCCGAAGGGCGTGGCGCGCAGCTTCAAGGTCGCCAGCTACAACATCCACAAGGGTGTCGGCACAGACCGCAAGCGCGATCCGGCGCGGATTCTCAATGTGCTGAACGAGGTCGGGGCGGACATCGTCTGCTTGCAGGAGGCGGACCTGCGCTTCGGCACCCGCGCTTCGGTGCTGCCGCGCTTTCTGATCGAGGGGCACACCGATTACCTGCCCGTCCCGCTCGATGCGCAGGGGGATTCGATGGGCTGGCACGGCAACGCGATCCTCGCCAAGCGCGGGGTGGCGGTGGAGCGCCATGACATCATCCACATCCCCTGCCTCGAGCCGCGCGGGGTGGTGACGGCGAGGGTGGCGGTGGCGGGCACGCCGGTGAGCGTGTTCGGGATGCATCTCGACCTGTCCGGCCTGTGGCGGGCGCGGCAGGCCCGCACCATCGCCGCGCTGGCCGATGCAGCGCGTGGGCACGGGCCGGTGGTGCTTATGGGCGATCTCAACGAATGGCGCAGCGCTGCGGGGGCTTTCCGCGAGTTCGGGCGGCGCTTCACCCTGCTCGACCCCGGCCCCAGCTTCCCGAGCCGCCGTCCTCTGGGGAGGCTCGACCGGATCATGCATTGCGGCGGCCTGACGGTGCAGGACTGCGGCGTGCACCGCAGCGCGCTGGCGACGGTCGCATCCGATCACCTGCCGGTGTGGGCGGAGTTTGCGCTCTAACTCCCGTCGTCCCAGCGCAAGCTGGGACCTAGGGCCGCAAGCGCCGCACTTCGCCGCCCTAGGCCCCAGCTTCCGCTGGGGTGACGATGAGGGGTGAGGGGATATGTTCGGCCTCGCCCTTGCCCCGCGGCCTCCCATCGGGAATCACAGCAGAATGGCGATTCTCTCCGACAAATGGATCCGCACCCAGGCGCTCGAACACGGCATGATCGAGCCTTTCGTCGAAGCCCAGCGGCGCGACGGGGTGATCTCCTATGGCCTTTCGTCCTATGGCTATGACGCGCGGGTCGCGCCCGAGTTCAAGATCTTCACCAATGTCGATTCCTCGGTGGTCGATCCCAAGCAGTTCGATCCCAAGAGCTTCGTCGACCGCGAGACCGATGTCTGCATCATCCCGCCCAATTCCTTCGCGCTGGCCCGCACGGTCGAATATTTCCGCGTGCCCGAGGACGTGCTGGTCATCTGCCTCGGCAAATCGACCTATGCGCGCTGCGGGATCATCGTGAACGTCACCCCGCTGGAGCCGGGCTGGGAGGGCCATGTGACGCTCGAGTTCTCGAACACGACGCCGCTCCCCGCCAAGATCTACGCCAACGAGGGTGCGTGCCAGTTCCTGTTCCTTCAGGGCAACGAGCGTTGCGAGACGAGCTACAAGGACCGCGCGGGCAAATATATGGGCCAGCGCGGGGTGACGCTGCCCAGACTCTAGACTCAGGCCACTCCCTCGCGCATCAATCGGCGCAAAGGAGATAAGGCATGAGCACCCGCGAATTCGACATCATCGTCTATGGCGCCACCGGCTACACGGGGCGGCTGGTGGCGGAATATCTCGCCAGCCATTACGGCAGCCGCGACGACGGGCCGAAGTGGGCGATGGCCGGGCGCAGTCTCGCCAAGCTCGAGGAAGTCCGCGACCTCATCGGCGCGCCCGCATCCACGCCGCTGGTGGTCGCCAATGCGGACGATAGCGCCGATCTCGAAGCCATGTGCGCGCGCACCCGCGTGGTGCTGACCACTGTCGGCCCCTACCAGCTCTATGGCGACAAGCTGGTCGCGGCCTGCGTCAAGACCGGCACCGACTATGCCGACCTGTGCGGCGAGCCGGCGTGGATGGCCGCCAAGATCGCCGAGCATCAGGCCGCCGCCGAAGCGAGCGGCGCGCGCATCTGCTTCTCTTCCGGCTTCGATTCGATCCCCTTCGATCTCGGCGTGATGATGACCCAGAAGGCCTGCGTGGAGCGCTTCGGTCAGCCCGCCCCGCGCATCCGGGGCCGGGTGCGGGCGATGCAGGGCACCTTCTCGGGCGGGACCGCGGCGAGCCTCGGCGCAACGATGAAGGCGGCGGCCAGGAGCCCCTCGATCATCGGCGTGCTGCGCAATCCCTTCGCGCTCTGCCCCGGCTTCGACGGGCCGGACCAGCCCTCCGGCATGATCCCGAGCTACGAGGAAGACCTCGGCAAGTGGTCCGCGCCTTTCGTGATGGCGCCGATCAACACCAAGAACGTGCACCGCACCAACTTCCTGCTCGGCCACCCTTATGGCACCGACTTCAAGTATGACGAGATGATGCTGACCAGCCCCGGCGATGTCGGCAAGGCGGCGGCCCATGCCGCGGTCGAGTTCATGAAGAACCCCTTCGGCGCCAAGCCCCCCAAGCCGGGCGAGGGGCCGAGCAAGGAAGAGCGCGAGAACGGCTTCTACGATGTCGTCTTCGTCGCCGACATGCCCGACGGCCAGCGCCTGCAATACGGCGTGAAGGGGCGCTATGATCCGGGCTATGGTTCGACCAGCCGGATGCTTTCGGAAACCGGTATCGCGCTGCTTTCGTGCACGAAGCCGGGCGGCATCGGCACGCCGGGGGCCTTCCTCGGCGAGGATCTGGTCAGGCGGCTCGAAGAGCACGCCGAGCTGACCTTCGCGATCGAGGACTGATCGCACACGAGAAAGGGGGCAGCCGGTCATCGCGGCTGCCCCCCCCTTGCGACCCTCCCGGGGTGTGCTCCTGGCGCTTAGAAGCTCAGGCGCACGCTCGCCCGGAAATTGCGGCCGATCAGCGGCACGAAATCCTTTGTGAAGCTCGCGTGGCGGCGGCCGTTGACGTCGAACAGGTTGTCCGCGGCGATCTGCACCGTGACATTGCGGTTGTCGGCCAGCGGACGCCACGCGACCAGAGCATTGGCCAGCGCGAAACTGTCCGTCTCGGTCTCGAAGGCCGCGACGCGGTCCTGCCTGGCGAACCACTGCACCTCGCCGCGCACATCGAAGGCGTCGGTCTGCACCTCGAGCGCGCCGAGCAGGCTGAGCGGCGGGATGCGGGGCACGGCGTCGCCGTTGGCGAGCTCGGCCTCGACATAGGAGGCACTGAGGTCGGTCAGCAGCTTGAACCTGTCGCCTTCGTACAGCGGGTAGCTGAGATCGGCTTCGATCCCCCAGAAATCCGCGTCCTGCTGGAGGTATTCGAAGACCGGCAGATCGTCTTCCTCAAGACCGGTTTTCTCGAGGAAGATGTAATTGTCGAACCACTGGCGGTAGGCGGTGAGGTTGAAGGTGCCCTTGCCGATCTTGCCACGGGCGAAAGCCTCGAGGCCCAAGGCACGCTCGGTGCGAAGATCGGCATCGCCCACCTCATAGGCCTGGGTTGCGATGTGCGGTCCGTCGGAGAACAGCTCCTCGGCGCTCGGCGCACGCTCGGCCCGGGAGCCGTTGATGCCGACGCGCACGCCTTCGATGCCTTCATAGACAAGGCCCAGCGCGCCCGAAAAGGTCTCGTAGTCGCGCGCGATGCCGAGGGTCTGGGCCTCGACGTCGGTGAATTCGGCGCGGGCCGCGGCCTCGATCTGGATCGGACCGGTGCCCCACTCCTGAAGGGTGAAGACCGCGAGCTGGTCGGTGAGGTTCGGCGGGACATAGGCTTCCGCCCCGACGGCGCTGAAGTCGCGGTGGAGGAACTGGACGCCGGTCGCGCCGCGCAGCACGCCGGCGGCGTTCTGGACGAGTTCTGCACGCGCTTCGATGCTGGTGCTGTCGAACACGGTGCCGACTTCGCCCGGGCCCTCGAACTCGGTGTGGGTATAATCGGAATAGCCGACCCGCACCTTCAGTCGCTCGAGCGCGCCGTCGCCGAGGTAGATGTCGCCCTTGAAGTCGGCGCGGAACTGCTGGAGGTCGATGCGGACGTTCTCTTCCTCCTTCTCCTCCTCGCCGCCGTGATCCTCGCCTTCCTCGCCGCCGTGCTCGTGCTTGAGGCCCGGACGCTTGATGACGCCGTAATTGGTGTCGTAGTATCCGATCGCGGCGCCGAAGGTGCTCTCGCCGAGGATCAGGCCGAGGCCGGCGTTGAGCGTCCAGCTTTCCATGTCGCTGTTGGGCACGAAGCCGCGCTGGTCGGCGGCCTCGCGGAATTCCTCGGCTTCTTCCGGCTCGCCGTCGGCGATCTTTTCGGCGGCCTCCTCGAGCAGCTCCGCGCGCAGCGCCGGGGCCAGCTGCAAGCCGCCGATCTCGGCATCGCCCGACTTGCGGTACGAACCATCGACATGGAAGACGAGGTTGCTGGTCAAGCCGACATCGAGCGAGGCCGCGCCCGTGCGCAGGTTGGTCGCGCTGTCGATACCGCCGAAGGCGTCGAGGTGGAAGGCCTCGTCCGGCACGCGGGTCGGGATGCGCTTGTCGATCACGTTGACCGCGCCGCCGATCGCCTGGCTGCCGTAGAGCAGCACGGCGGGGCCGCGCAGCACTTCGATGCGTTCCAGGGTGATCGGCTCGATGGTGGTGGCGTGGTCGACCGAGGTGTTTGAGACGTCCGAGGTGCCGATGCCGTCAACCAGCACGCGCACGCGCTCGCCCTGCTGGCCGCGCAGCACGGGGCGCGAGGAGCCGGGGGCGAAGCTGGTCGCCGAAACGCCCGGCACCTTGGCGAGCAGGTCGCCGATCTGGCCCGTCACTGCTTCGCGCTGGATGTCCCTGATCTCGAGCACGCTGGTGCCGGCGAGGAGATCGAGTTCCTTGAGGCCGCTGGCGCTGACGATGATGGTGCCGCCCGACTGCCCGTCAGCATTGTGCAGGTCGTCCTCGGCCCGCGGCTGGGCGGCGGATTGCTGCTCCTCGGCATGGGCGGGCATGGCGATCGCGGCGGCACCCACCGCGGCGGCGAGGGCAAGGCGCGAGGACGCGAGGCGGATCTTGCGTTCAATCATGGAGGGAGGTTCCGTTGAAATTGATGTAATAACGTATCATGCGCCTAGCGCCGCGTGCGCCGATTGCAAGCGGAAATTGCGCGGATAGCTGACCGGAATCGACGAAAGGCGACGCGCCGGCGCACCGCTTGGGCGGTCGGGGGAATCGGCGTCGATGATGCTGGACAATGGAGGCGAAGGGAACCACAAAAGTTAACCAAGGTTCTGACATAACGACATTATTATAAATTCTCTCGGAAAGTGGCCCCCGATATGGCCCCCTAACGGCGCGGTTGCATACGAACGAGGGCGAAC
>JAIXPX010000040.1 GCA_027486035.1 Erythrobacteraceae bacterium
GGACACCGTGGCGCAGGGCTTCGGCTCGCTCGGCCTCATGACCTCGGTGCTCATGACCCCCGACGGCAAGACCGTCGAGGCCGAAGCCGCCCACGGCACCGTCACCCGCCACTACCGCCAGCACCAGCAGGGCAAGGCGACCTCGACCAACCCGATCGCCTCGATCTTCGCCTGGACCCGCGGGCTCATGTATCGCGGCAAGTTCGACAACACGCCCGACGTCGTGCGCTTTGCCGAAACGCTCGAGCGGGTTTGCATCCAGACGGTCGAAAAGGGCTACATGACCAAGGATCTCGCTCTCCTGATCGGCCCGGGTCAGGCGTGGCAGACCACCGAGCAGTTCTTCGAGACGATCGTCGAGAACCTCGAGAAGGAAATGTCCAGCTGGGCCTGACCCCTGCCGCATGACGAGAAAGCCGGGCAAGCCCAAGCGGCCTGTCCGGCTTTTTTATTCCCGTGGCCAAGGGTGACAGCCCCACACGGGGCGGTTAAGCCTTGGTCATGGCTGGCGAACTGACCCTCTCTCCGTTTCTGTCCGATGCGCTGGTGATCCTTGGCGCGGCGGGGATCGTGATCCCGGTCTTCGCCCGGTTCCGCATCACCCCGATCATCGGTTTCATCCTTATCGGTGTGCTGGTGGGCCCCTATGGATTGGGCTCGCTGGTCGAACGGGTGCCCTGGCTCTACTATGTCACGATCAGCGATCCGGCAGGCCTCACGCCATTTGCCGATTTCGGGATCGTCTTGCTGCTCTTCGCGATCGGGCTCGAACTCAGCTTCAACCGCCTGTGGCAGATGCGCAAGCTGGTGTTCGGCCTCGGCGCACTGGAGGTGCTGTTCAGCGGCACGGCGCTGGCGCTGTTCGTGGGGCTGGCGGCGGGAATGAACGTCTCGGCCGCGCTCGCGCTCGGCTTTGCGCTGGCCTTTTCCTCGACCGCGATTGTGCTGCCGATCTCGGGCACCCGCACACCGGTGGGGCGCGCGGCGCTGTCGATGCTGCTGTTCGAGGACATCATGATCGTGCCGATCATCTTCATCCTCGGCGCGCTCGCTCCCAATGCCGCCGATGAAGGCTGGAGCGGGCTCGTGGAGACACTATGGCAGGGCGGTCTCGTCATCGCCGTTTTGCTCGTGGTCGGGCGCTTCGCCCTGCCCCGGCTCTTTGCCCAGGCAGCGCGCACCAAGAGCCCCGATCTGTTCCTTGCCGCCACGCTGCTGGTGGTGATCGGCGCGAGCCTCGCGACGGCCCTCGTCGGCCTCTCGCCCATCGTCGGCGCGCTGATCGCCGGCCTGCTAATTGCCGAGACCGAGTATCACACCGAGATCGAACTCATCATGGAGCCCTTCAAGGGCCTCGCTCTCGGGGTCTTCCTGATCACCATCGGCATGAGCATCAACCTTGCCGAAATCGCGGGGCAGCTTGGCACCCTCGCGCTGGCGGTGGTCGGCGTGCTCGTGTTCAAGGCGATCGTCACGGGCACCTTGCTGCGCCTGATGGGGGCAAGGCGCGGCACCGCTGCCGAGACAGGCGTGCTGATGGCAAGCCCTTCCGAAACATCGCTGATCGTTCTCGCCGCAGCCACAAGCGCGCTGGTGATCGATCCCGAGACAGCCCGGTTCTGGCAGACGGTCACGGCAATCGGCCTCACGATCACGCCGCTGCTGGCGCGTCTGGGGGCCAGTCTCGCGCGGCAGGTCGATGGTGCGCCGCACCTTGCCGCGGACGGCGATAGCGATACCGCGCGCACGATCATCGTCGGCGGAGGCAGGGTCGGACGGCTCGTGGCCGACATGATGCACACCCATGGCCAAGCCTATGTGATGATCGACACCAACCCCGATTTGATCGATGCCGCCAAGCGTGACGGCTATCGTGCGACCTTTGGCGATGCGGCCCGCGGTGACACGCTCCAGCGCCTCGGAGCCGAGAGCGCGCCTGCGGTGGTCCTCACAATGGACGAGCCGGTGCTTGCCCAGCGGCTTGTTACCAAACTGCGCCGTGAATACCCGGAACTCCTGATCGTTGCGCGTGCGCGCGATCCCGATCACGCCGCCGCACTGTACCGCGCCGGGGCGAGCCATGCCGTGCCCGAAACGCTGGAGGCCTCGCTCCAGCTCTCGGAAGCGGTGCTGGTCGATATCGGCGTGGCAATGGGCCCGGTGATCGCCTCGATCCATGCCAAGCGCGACGAGTATCGCGAGCAGCTGGAGCGTGACGGCAACCTCAACGAAAAGCCGAAGCTGCGCACCAGCACGACGAACCGCGAAACCTTGCGAGACCGGACGGGGTAAGCCCTTCTCCAAGGAGAAGACATATGGCCAACCCCGAGAACCCCGCCGAGCGCGGCCCCCAGAGCCGGACCGACGTTCCCGCCACTCCGCTCTAGGAGGCGCAGCTCAAGGGCGACCGTCGACACTATCGCGATCCGCCGCGCGGTGCCGAGGGCGACACCCGTCACGCCTCGGGATTGCCGCGCCGGGGCCGGGTGCCGGTCATGTCCTGCCCGGCATGGGACTGCTGCGACCTCTGCGCGTCCTTCAGGCCGCCGACTGCGCTTCCAGCACGGCCTTGACCGCGGCGATTGCCTCGGCCCCCTTGCTGCCGTCCGGGCCGCCGCCCTGCGCCATGTCGGGCCGACCGCCGCCGCCCTTGCCGCCGAGCGCCTCGACGCCCGCGCGCACCAGATCGACGGCGCTGAAGCGCGCGGTGAGGTCGTCGGTGACGGCGGCCGCGATGCTGGCCTTCCCGTCGTTGATCGCGACAAGCACCGCGACCCCTGCGCCCATGCGTTGCTTGGCCGCATCGAGCAGCGGGCGAAGCTCCTTGGGGTCGAGCCCGTCCAGCACCTGCCCGGAGAAAGTCACGCCCGCGACGGTCTCGTCTGCTGATGCGCCCGCACCTCCGGTGCCGCCGCCGCCAAGCGCCAATGCCTTCTTCGCCTCGGCAAGCTCCTTTTCGAGCCGCTTGCGCTCCTCGATCAAGGCGGCGAGGCGCGCGGGCACATCCTCGGGCGTCGCGCGGATCACGCCCGCGGCCGCCTTCAAGGCCTCCTCGCGGGCAACCAGCCACTGGCGCGCAGCCTCGCCCGTCAAGGCCTCGACCCGGCGCACGCCCGAAGAGACCGCGCTTTCCGAGACGATCCGGAACACGCCGATATCGCCAGTCGCGTTCACATGGGTGCCGCCGCACAGCTCGACCGAGTAATTGCGCCCTTCCCTGCCGGCCCGGCCCATCGAGAGAACGCGGACTTCGTCGCCGTACTTCTCCCCGAACAGCGCCAGCGCGCCGGCTGCGACCGCATCGTCGGGGGTCATCAGCCGGGTGCCGACTGTCTCGTTGGCGCGGATCTCGGCGTTGACCTCTTCCTCCACAGCCGCGATGTCCTCGGGCGTGAGTGCGACCGGGTGCGAGAAGTCGAAGCGCAGGCGATCCTCGGCCACCATCGAGCCCTTCTGCGTCACATGGCCGCCGAGCCGATTGCGCAAAGCGGCGTGGACGAGGTGGGTGGCCGAGTGGTTGGCGCGGATGCGGTCACGTCGGTCGGCATCGACCCTCAGTTCGACCGTGTCGCCCGCGCAGACGAAGCCGTCTTCGATCCGCACATGGTGAGCGTGGAGCCGCCCCAGCGGCTTGGAGGTGTCGGTGACCTGCGCTTTCAGGCCGCCGAGACTGGTGATCGTGCCGGCATCGCCCGTCTGGCCGCCGCTCTCGCCGTAGAAGGGGGTCTGGTTGGTGAGGATCACCACGGCCTCGCCGGGCCCGGCACGGCTCGCCTCCTTGCCGTCCTTGACGATGGCGACCACCCGGCCCTCGCCGCTGGTCGAGGCATAGCCGGTGAACTCGGTCGCGCCTTCGCGCTCGGCGATGTCGAACCAGACCTCGCCCGAAGCCGCCTCGCCCGAGCCCTTCCAAGCGGCGCGCGCAGCGGCTTTCTGGCGCGCCATGGCCGCGTCGAAACCGGCCTTGTCCACCCCGATCCCCCGAGCGCGCAGCGCATCCTCGGTGAGGTCATAGGGAAAACCGTAGGTGTCATAGAGCCGGAAGGCGACCTCGCCATCGAGCTCCCCGCCCGTGGCGAGCTCCCCGGTCGCTTCGTCGAGCAGCTTGAGGCCCTTGTCGAGCGTGCGGCGGAACTGGGTTTCCTCGCGCTCGAGCACTTCCTGGATGAGCGCCTGGCCGCGGGTGAGCTCGGGATAGGCCTGGCCCATCTCGCCGACCAGCGCAGGCACAAGCCGGTGCATGAGCGGCTCGCTCGCACCGAGCAGATGCGCGTGCCGCATGGCGCGGCGCATGATGCGGCGCAGAACATAGCCGCGGCCCTCGTTCGAGGGGAGGACACCGTCGGCCATGAGGAAGCTGGTCGAGCGCAGGTGATCGGCAATCACCCGGTGCGAGGCGGCGTGTTCTCCCTGGGCGGCGACTCCGGTCAGCGATTCCGATGCGGTGATCAGTGCCTTGAAGGTGTCGGTGTCGTAGTTGTCGTGCACGCCCTGGAGCACTGCGGCGATCCGCTCGATACCCATGCCGGTGTCGATCGAAGGCTTGGGCAGGTCGATGCGGGTGCCGTCCGCCTGCTGCTCGTACTGCATGAAGACGAGGTTCCAGATCTCGACGAAGCGGTCGCCGTCCTCATCGGGGCTGCCCGGAGGGCCGCCAAAGATGTGGTCCCCGTGATCATAGAAGATTTCCGAACAGGGGCCGCAGGGGCCGGTGTCGCCCATCGACCAGAAATTGTCCGCGGTGGGAATGCGGATGATGCGGCCTTCGGGAAGGCCCGCAATCCGCTTCCACAGGTCAGCCGCCTCGTCGTCTGTATGATACACCGTGACCGTGAGGCGGTCCTTGGGCAGGCCCCATTCCTTAGTCAGGAGGGTCCAGGCATGGGTGATCGCCTGCTCCTTGAAATAGTCCCCGAAGGAAAAATTCCCAAGCATTTCAAAGAACGTATGGTGCCGGGCGGTGTAGCCGACATTGTCGAGGTCGTTGTGCTTGCCGCCGGCGCGGACGCATTTCTGGCTGGAGGCAGCGCGCGGGGAGGCCGGAGTCTCGAGACCGGTGAAGACGTTCTTGAACGGCACCATGCCGGCGTTGACGAACATCAGCGTCGGGTCGTTGTAGGGCACCAGCGGCGCGCTCGGCGTGGGCGCGTGCCCGTTCCTACCGAAGTAGTCGAGGAAGGAGCGGCGGATTTCGTTCGTCGAAGTCATGGGCGTGCAGTTAGGCAATGCCGAGCCGCAAGGCAATGGAGCGCGCAAACAGGGCGTTTTGCCGGGGGTCTGACGGGGGTCTGGATGGGGTCAAGCACGGGTCTGAACGAGCATAGCGGGGGTCTGCATCGGCCCGGACCGGGTCTGGAATCGCGCCCCAAGTCGCTTGCCATGCCCCGGACGCGAAAAGCCGGCCTGCGATCTGGAGAGGATCGCAAGCCGGCATTCCGCTTGTCCGGGCGCGGTGGGACAGCCGGAAGGGGGACACCTTCCGCGCCAGCGCCCGCTTGGGGATCAGTCGTCCGAGTCCGCGTCCGGCCCTGACATCATCTCCCCGGCGACCTGCTCGGTGCGGCTGCGGATGGCAGCTTCCAGGCGGTCGCAGATTTCCGGGTTTTCCTTGAGGTAGGTCTTGGCGTTCTCGCGGCCCTGACCGATGCGGACCGAATCGTAGGAGAACCAGCTCCCCGACTTCTCCACCAGGCCGGCCTTGACCCCGAGGTCGAGAATCTCGCCGATCTTGGAGATGCCCTCGCCATACATGATATCGAACTCGACCTGCTTGAACGGCGGCGCGACCTTGTTCTTGACGACCTTCACGCGGGTGGTGTTGCCGGTGATCTCGTCACGCTCCTTGATCTGGCCGGTGCGGCGAATGTCGAGACGCACCGAGGCGTAGAACTTGAGCGCATTGCCGCCGGTGGTGGTTTCCGGATTGCCGTACATCACCCCGATCTTCATGCGCAGCTGGTTGATGAAGATCACCATACAGCGCGAGCGGCTGATCGAGCCGGTCAGCTTGCGCAGCGACTGCGACATCAGGCGCGCCTGGAGGCCGACGTGGCTATCACCCATCTCGCCCTCGATTTCCGCGCGCGGCACCAGCGCCGCGACCGAATCGACCACCAGCACATCGATCGCGTTCGAGCGCACCAGCGTATCGGTGATCTCGAGCGCCTGCTCGCCGGTGTCGGGCTGCGAGACGATCAGCTCGTCGATGTCGACGCCGAGCTTCTTGGCATAGACCGGATCCAAGGCGTGCTCCGCGTCAACGAAGGCGGCGGTGCCGCCAGCCTTCTGCGCCTCGGCGATGACGTGCAGCGCCAGCGTGGTCTTGCCTGAGCTTTCCGGGCCATAGACCTCGATCACCCGGCCGCGCGGCAGGCCGCCGATCCCGAGCGCGATGTCGAGCCCCAGCGATCCGGTCGAGATAGCCTCCACCTGCATCGCTTCCTTCGAGCCCAGCTTCATCGCCGAACCCTTGCCGAAAGCGCGGTCGATCTGGGCAAGCGCGGCTTCCAGAGCCTTTTGACGATCCACGGCTTTTTTGTCCTCTTCCACCAATTTCAATTGGGTAGCCATCGCACGCGCTCCTTCGCTTGCCTAGTGGCGCGAGGGGAGTTTTCCGCCGCGCCGTGGCCACGATGTATCGTGTTTGTTCTCATGGAACAAGTAGGGAACGAAAATTTTTTTCCGCCGCGCGGCGCGCGCCTTTCCTACGCCGCACACGCCTCAGCCCTGATCCGGCCCCACCGTCCAGTCGAAGCTCCGCGTCTGATTGGCTGGCAGCGTCACCTCGACCACCTGCATCCCGTTCCTCACCACCACCCGCGCCTTGGCAAAGCGCACCGCGACGCCCGGCCCGGCCAGTTGCAGGCGCAGCGTCACGGGGTGCGGATTGGCATTGACGAGGGTCGCGCGCATCGCCCTCCAGCCGCGCGGCGCGCCGGAGGACTGGCTGGGGCTGACCGCCGCGCAGCGGGCGAAGACCTGCCCGCTCGCGCCCAGTTCCAGCTCCATGTCCTGCCCGCTGGCATAGTCGCGCAAGGTGGTCTTCCCCGCGAGGCTGTCGCCGCGCGCCGACGGCTCGTAGAGCGTCATCGCCCCCTGCGGCAGCGCCACGCCGAGACCCTTGGCGGCTTCGTTCCGGGTCACCAGCAGCAGGCGCGCAGGCGAAGGCCCGCCCCCCTCCTCGCCGATCCATGCAGAGGGATCACAGGCGGCCTGATAGAGATAGCGCGCCTTGACGCCATCGCGCTCGAGGAAGGCGACCTGCTTCATCCCCTTCGCCGACACGTCGACCCGCTCGGGCACGCGGAACAGCTTGAGATCGCCGAGATCCTCCTCGGCGGCCTTCATCGCATCCAGCCGCGTGCCGGTGACGGTGATCATCTCGGCGCGGGCCATCATCGGCGCAGGCGGCGGGGCGGCGACCGGCATCGGCACGCCCGGCGGCGGGGGCGGCGGCGACCACGGCTCGGGAATATCCGAGCCCGCGGCGGTGCTGCCGAAAGGATAGCAGGTGAGGCGCAGCGGCTTGGCCTCGGGCGGATCGGCCAGGCCTTGGTAATCGCTCTCGACATTGAGCCGGCCCGCGACGATCTGGAGCCTCGCCTGCGCGAAGCCCTGCCCGTTGTCGTTCACCAGCGTCAGCCAGCTCATCAGGTGGAGCGGGAACTCCCCGCCCGCCGCTTGCCCCCCGGGTTTCCCGCGCAGGGTCGCCACGTAATTCGCCTGCCAGTCGAAGCCCCAGGCAAGATAGGTGAGCGTCACCTCGTAGGTGCCGCCCTCCGCCGACCGGGTGTCGACCGAGAAGACGGGACTGGCCGAAAGCCCGGCGGGAACGCGCTCGAAGCTCAGCGTCTCGGGGATTCCCGCGCAGCGCACCGCCTCGAAGCCTTGCGCGGTCTGGAGCACGAGGCCGCCGTCGGCGCGGGTGCGCACCACCGCCCTTTCCGCCCTGGCCTCGCCGGTTGCGGGATTGGTGCGCGTCACCGTGACGCGGTTGCCGAGCGTGCCGTTGACCAGCGCGGCAGGCGAGAGCAGCTCGGCATTGCGGTTCTTCTCGATCGTGCCGCCGGGCAGGCCCGTGACGATCGCCGAGATGCCGATCATGCCCTCGGCCACGCCTGCGAAGCGGATGGTGGATTCGCCCCTGGGCAGCGTCACCCGCCGGGTCTCGCTGATCATCGCGAGGCCTTGCGGATTGTCGCGGTCGAGGGGCGCATCCGGTGCCCGGTCGGGATCGCGGTAGATCGTCACCGACAGGTCGGAGGGCGGCGCGGCGTCCACGGCCTCGCGCCCCGGGGTCTGGGCAGCCAGCGGGGCGGCGATCACCGCCGCGCCCAGCAGCCAATGGGCGGCGAGCCGCATCGCCTGCCGCCTCAGTAGCGGGTTTCGTAGGTGACCCGGAACACCCGCTCGCCCGAGGCGGGGACCGGCACCACGTATTTGCGGGTCTCGGCGTTGACCTGCTCGCCCTTGATCTCCTCGACCGTCACGCGCGTGTCATCGCCCCACCAGCTGCGGGCAAGGCCGTTCTGGAACAGCGCGACCGCGACCGGCTGGGTGCGTGCGTTGGTGAGGGTGTAGCGCATGGTGGTACGCCAGAAGGTCTTGGGCCGCTCCACCGTGACGGTGGTGGCAGGCTTGCCCTTTTCGCTGACACGGTAGCGCGCCGATTTCTCCCACTCGTCCGAGGTGATCGTCTCGCGCTTTTCGACCTCCGCCTTGACGGTGATGTCGAAAGCGTCCCCGGTGGTCAGCGAAAGCTCGCTGCCCATCGGGGTGTGGCCGATGCCGTTCTCGCCGATGAACTGCGGGGTGCCTTCGCGGTCGCGCTGGTAAAAGCGCACCGTGCCGGCCGGGAGTGCGTCGCCGAGGCCCTGATCGCGCGAGGTCGAGAAGGCGATGCGGCTTTCGGCGTTGCTCGGTTCGCGGTCGTTCTGCTGCCAGGCAATGCTGGCCGAATAGGCCTTGCGCGCCGGGACCGCCTGCACATCGAGGAAGCTCACCTGCTTGGTCTGGGCATTGGCGATGGTGGTGGGGCCCTTGATCGGGTAGAGGTAGAAATCGCCGAGCCGCTCGCGGTCGGGCGCCTCGGTGCCGGCGCGGGTGAGGCCGCGCTGGCTGTAGCCGCCGCGCCCGCCATCGAAGGGATTGCCCGCGACCAGCACCGTGTCGGCCTTGTGGAAGGTGGTGCCGGTAGTGTTGGTGAGCGTCACCCAGCCCTGCATGTCGATGGTGCCCGCGCTCTCGTTGTAGAGCGCCACATAGTCCGCGCTCCAGCCGAGCCCGTTGGTGAGATAGCGCAAGGAGACAGGGCGCCTGCCGCCGCGGGCCGAATCGAGGTTGACCGAAAGCGTCGGACGGGCGCGCAGGCCGGGGGGCACGCGGTCGAAGATCACCCGCACCGGCAGGCCGTCATCGCGCAGCACCTCGATGCGCTCGCCGATCTGGATGACCACGCCGCCCGCGACCGAGAGCACCCTGGCGCGCTCGCGGGTCTCGGCACCGGTTGCAGGGTTGGTGCGCAGCAGGGTGACGGTCTGGCCGACCGCCTTCTCCATCAGCTTGGAGGGGGTGAGCAGGTCATAGTCGAAATTCTGCTCGATGATGGTGGTGTTCGCCGCCGCGAAGCTCAGCGTTTGGGGCTGGATGGTCGCCGAGACATCGGGGAATTCGATCCGGCTGCGGCCATTGGCAATATCGATCTGGCGCACGTCCTGCACCAGCGCGAGGCTGTCGTTGTAGATGGTGAGGGAAAGGTCGCCCTGTGCGCTGGCCTCGGGGTCGGGCACGGCTTCGGCAGGTGCGGACTGGGCCACGGCTCCGCCGGCCAGCAGGACGGCGAGCGACACGCCGCAGGCGGCAGCGCTCCATCTGGTCCAAGCGCTTGCGATCATCGGTCCCTCCTCGTGCTGGTGGAGAGAGATGAACGACTGCGGCGCTTACTCCAAGGTGAACGGAGCGGTTCTGCCGCCCAAACAGCGCGCTCTGCCGCGAGGTCAGGTGCCTTGGGTCGCCTCTGCCTCGCGCAGCACCGCGCCGACCTTGTCGCCGATCGCGGCGACGCTGAAGGGCTTGGCGATGAAGTGCATGTCGGGGATGTCGATATCGCGCCGGAGCTGCTCCTCGGCATAGCCCGACATGAACAGCACCGGCATCTGCGGCCGGCGCGCGCGGATCGCGCGGACCATCGCGGGGCCGTCCATCACGGGCATCACCACGTCGCTGACCACGAGGTCGAAATCTCCGCCCTCCTTGATCGCGGCGAGACCCTCCTCGCCGTTGGCGCAGGCGGTCACCTCGTAACCGGCGCGGGTCAGGGCGCGCTCCGCGACGGCGCGGACCATGTCCTCGTCCTCGACCAGCAGCACCTTGCCGCCTGCCGACCAGTCGGAGGAGACCGGCGGGGCGGGCTGGCGCTTTCTGGGCATCTCACCGCGGTGGACGGGCAGATAGACGGTGAAACTCGCGCCGGTGGGGTGGCCGGCATTGTCGGTGAGATTGTCGGCGAAAATGAACCCGCCCGACTGCTTGACGATCCCGTAGGCGGTCGAAAGGCCGAGGCCGGTGCCCTTGCCCTGTTCCTTGGTGGTGAAGAAGGGCTCGAAGAGTTTGGGCAGGATGTGGGGCGGGATGCCCCCGCCGGTGTCCTGCACGATCAGCACGGTGTAATCGGCCGCCGGCAGCACCTCCGAACCGAGCTGGATCACCTGCTTGGCCTTGAGGCTGCGGGTGAACAGCGAGATGCGCCCCTGCCGCGCCCCGCGCGACTGGATCGCGTCCCTTGCGTTGACCGCGAGGTTCATGATCACCTGCTCGAGCTGCTGGGGGTCGGCGCGCACCGGCCCGAGATTGCGGTCGTGCTGGACGTAATAGGTGATCTTCTCGCCCAGCAGCCGCTTGATCAGCGGGCTCACCTCGCTCACCACGTCGGGCAGCTGGATGACCTGGGGCCGCAGCGTCTGCTGGCGCGAGAAGGCGAGCAGCTGCCGGGTCAGGGAGGCGGCGCGGTTGGAGTTGGCGCGGATCTGCTGGATATCGTCGTAGTCGCTGTCGCCCGGGATATGGCGCAGCAGCATCAGATCGCAGGTGCCGATGATCGCGGTCAGCACGTTGTTGAAATCATGCGCGACACCGCCGGCGAGCTGGCCCACGGCCTGCATCTTGGTCGCCTGCGCGACCTGGCGGCGCAGCTGGTTCTCCTGGCTGGTGTCGGCAAGGCTCAGCAGCACCGCCGCCTCGCCCAGTCCGCGCACTCCGGCAATGCCGAGCGAGACCGGCTCCTCGGGGCTGTTCGTCAGTCGCACTGCGACATCGCCGCTGGTCGATGGCCCGCGCCCGTGGCGACGCACCGCATCCGACAGCGCCGCCTTGTCCTCGCGCAACACCAGATCGGTGGGGAAGACCGGCAGGCCCCGCCCCTCGCGGCCGACCGAGCGCAGGAAGGCCTCGTTGCCGAACAGGAAGCGCCCGTCGCGGTCGGTCATCGCCAGACCGAGCGGCAGCTGGGCAAGCAGCGCATCGAGCTGCGCCACGCCCGCCTGCGCCGCCCCGTCAAAGCCCGAACCGATCCCGACGCCGCTGTCGATCAGCAGCATCAGCGAGGTTGCCTCGTCAGGCCCGGGAGGCGTGTCGCGCTCGACCGGGTCGACCAGCGCCACATCGACCAGCGTCTGCGGCGTGCCGCCCCGCCCCTCGCGCGCAAAGAAGATGCGATCGCGTTCGTCGGAGCGCAGGAAGCTCACGAAATCCTGCCCCACAAGGCTCGCGCGTTCGTCCCCGGCGGCACGCTCGGCGAAGCCGGCGCTCACCGCGCGGATCACCCCACCCGAGGTGGTGATCGCGGTCTCGATCCCGGCGCGGCTCAGCATCATGCCGAAGGGGCCGGACAGATCGAGACCCTGAAGGCCCGACCCGCTGGCGCGCACGATCGGCTTCAGCCGCCAGACCAGATGGTCCTCGCCGCGCCCTGCGCGCGTTGCCGCAATATGCCACCGGGTTTCGTCCGTCGCCTCGACCTCGTCGAGCTTTGCCGACCCGTCGCGCCACGCCGCCCGCGCCAGCAAGGTCACCGCGTCGCGCGCTGCGTCGGTCAGCGGCAGGAGCGGAGGCGCGGCACCCGCACCGAAAATGTCGAGGAAGAAGTGGTTGGCGCAGACCATGCGGTTGGCCCGGTCGGTGATCGCTATCGCCTCGCCCGGCCGCTCGATCGCCGCGACCGTGACGCTCCAGTCGGGCGCTGCCGCCGCCTCCAGCCCGGGCCTTGCCCCCATCCGGTCGAGCAACAGCACGCCGCCCAGCAAGACGCCGGCCGCAAGCACGAAGGCCAGCGCGACAAGGCCGCTGCCGGTGGCGAACCAGAGAATGCCCGCACTGGCGACCAAGCCCGCGGCAAGCCCGCCCAGAAGCTGCGCCGGAGGCGGATCGAACACGGCGGCGGCCTCGTCGGTGACGAGGGACTTGGCGGATTCGGGACCGGGGCCGGGGCGGCGTGACAAGGCGGCAAGGCTCCTGGGGCAGGATGATATCGCCCGGGGTGCGTTCCCGGGCTGCGGAGATGCTTCCTACTGCGCCTCGAGCCGCTGGTCGAGCCGCGCTTCCATCGCCTTCAACCGTCTGGCCCGCTTGCGGGACACGACAGCGCGCCACACGCCGACCGACAGGAAATAGCCGACCAGAGGCGTCACGAACGACAGGACCAGATAGCCCACCACGGTCGCGCCGGCGACCTGATAGGCATCGACCAGCAAGGCCCAGGTGCCGCCGCTCGATGCCTTGGCGGTCGCCAGCGCCGGCGCTGCGGCATCGATGCGCAGCACGAAATCGCCGATCTTGTAGGCAATCGCCATCCAGAAGGGCAGCGTGAAGGGGTTGGTGACAAAGGTCACCAGCGCTGCGAGCGGCACATTGGCGCGGATCGGCAGCGCGAGAAAGGCCGACAGGAAAATCTGCCCGATGGGGATGATGAAAGCCGCAAACAGCCCGAGCGCCACCCCGCGCGGCACCGAGCGGCGGGTGAAGCGCCACAATTCGGGCGAGAGGAAGCGGTGCGCGATGGGGGCCAGATACTTGTTCTGCGCCATATCCTCGCGAGTCGGGGTGTTCTTGCGAACGACCTCGCCCACCCATGCCTTGGCCCGCGCCCGAAGGCGGCCTCTGGACGGCGGACGCGCGCTCATGCGCAGGCTCCGTTCAGGCGCAGGCAGGCGACAGAATCGCGGATGATCGATGGAGCCAGCATGACGAGTGCCCATATGGGTAGCACCGCGAGACTGACCAGTAGGTGAATCGCTGCCCCGTACATTTTTTGGTGCGGTGCTCCTCAGCCGCGCTCGCGCATCAGGCGCGCCTTGTCGCGCTTCCAGTCGCGTTCCTTGATGCTGGCGCGCTTGTCGTGGGTCTGCTTGCCCTTGGCGAGCGCAAGCTCGACCTTGGCGCGGCCGGTCCGGTTGAAATAGACCGAGAGCGGCACCAGCGTCATGCCCTTCCTCTCGACCGCTCCCACAAACTTCTCGATCTCGCGTTCATGGAGCAGCAGCTTGCGCGGGCGGCGCGGTTCATGGTTGAGCCGGTTGCCATGGCTGTATTCGGGGATGTTGGCATTGATCAGCCAGACCTGCCCGTCCTTGACCTCGGCATAGCTCTCCGCAATCGAAGCCTCGCCCGCCCGCAGCGCCTTCACCTCGGTGCCCTGCAAGGCGAGCCCGGCCTCGTAGGTGTCCTCGATATAGTAGTCGAACCGCGCGCGGCGGTTCTCGGCAACGATCTTGAGCTTGTCGAAGGTGACGGGTTTGGGACGGGCCATAAGGCGGCGCGATGTAGTGGCTGGGGAGGCAAAAAGCGAGGAGATTTGCGCTTTCCTGCGCTGCAGCTACCTTGGCACGGGGACAAGCGGGAGAGCGCGCGGATGGATGTGGCACAAGCCTTCGTTATCGCCGGCCAGAGCATCGCGCCCGGCTCTTCGGCGGACGTCGCCTTTCCGATCACCACCATGGCGACAGGCACCACCTCCTCTCTCGCGGTGCGGGTGCTGCACGGGGCGCGGCCCGGCCCGGCGGTGTTCGTCAGCGCGGCAATCCATGGAGACGAGATCATCGGCACCGCCGTCGTCCAGCGGCTCGCCCAGCAATTGAAGCCCGAGGCGCTGGCGGGGACGGTGCTGCTGGTGCCGGTCGCCAATATCTTCGGTTTCATCGGCCATTCGCGCTACCTGCCCGACCGCCGCGATCTCAACCGCTCCTTCCCGGGAAGCCCCGGCGGTTCGCTGGCGGGGCAGCTTGCGCATATCTTCTATCGCGAGGTGGTGGGGCGTTGCCAGCTGGGGATCGACATCCACTCGGCGGCGATCCACCGCTACAACCTGCCCCAGGTCCGCATCGCCGCAGGCAACCGCCGGCTGGTCGAACTGGCGATGGCCTTCGGTGCGCCGGTGATCATCGAGAGCCCCTTGCGCGACGGGAGCTTGCGCGATCTTGCCCAGCAACAGGGCGTCGACATGCTGCTGATGGAAGCGGGCGAGGCGCTGCGCTTCGACCGCCTGTCGATCGAGACCGGGGTTGAGGGGGTGACGCGGGTGCTCGCCCATCTCGGCATGATCGAGGCCGATGACGGGCTCACCACGGTCGGCATCCCGGCCCGCGCCAACCGCTCGGTGTGGGTCAGGGCGCCGCGCGGCGGGGTGGCGCAGATGGTGCGCGAGAGCGGCGATCCGGTGAGGACGGGCGATATTCTCGCACGGGTCGCGGGGCTGTTCGGCGAGGAGGCCGAGGAGCTGGTCAGCCCGGTCGATGGCATCGTGATCGGCCACGCGACCCTTCCCGTGGTCCACCAGGGCGACGCGCTGTTCCACATCGCCGCGATCGACCACCCCGAGCGGGTCGGCCGCCAGATCGATTCGATCACCGAGGCGATCCTGGCGAGCGAGCCGCAGGGCAGCGCGCAGGGGATGCTCGACGAGGACGAGGTGGCTTAGGAAGAGCCCACCCCTGGCCCCTCCGGCAAGCGGGAGGGGAACGATCAGCGCGAGAACCTCCCCTTCCGCTTGCCGGAGGGGCCGGGGGTGGGCAAGTCCGCCCTACCCTTCCAGCACTCCGGCAGAGACCAGCGCCTCGTCCACAGCCTTCTTCGCCTCCTCCGAGCACGCGACCAGCGGCAGGCGCACCTCGGGTTCGATCCACGGGTGGACGCGGGACAGGGCATATTTCACCGGCGCAGGGGATGCGTCGGAGAACATCGCATAGTGGAGCGGGAAGAGGCGGTCATTGAGCTGCCGCGCCTTCTTCAATTCGTTGGCCGCGATGGCCTCGTGGAACTCGGCGCACAGCTTGGGCGCGACATTGGCCGTCACCGAAATGCACCCGCGCCCACCCGCCGCGGCATGGGGCAGCCACAGCTCGTCATTGCCCGACAGCTGGCAGAACTCGCGCCCGATGCCCATGCGGTGATCGGCGACGCGGCTGAGATCGCCGCTCGCGTCCTTGATGGCAATGATCCGGTCGGGATATTTCCGCACCAGCTCGACCACCGTGTCATCGAGAATATCGGTCACCGTGCGCGCGGGCACGTTGTAGAGAACGATCGGCAGGTCGCAGTTTTCGGCGAGGTAGCTGAAATGGGCGATCAGCCCGCGCTGGCTCGGACGGTTGTAATAGGGGGCAACGCACAGGCCCGCCGCCGCACCTGCCTTTTTGGCGAAGTTCATGTGGAGCTGGGCGTTGCGGGTGTCGTTCGAGCCGCAGCCCGCGATCACCGGCACGCGGCCCGCGGCCTGCTCGATGCAGACCTCGATCACGCGGTGGTGCTCGGCGTTCGAGAGCGTCGAGGCTTCCCCCGTCGTGCCGCAGGGGACGAGCGCGGCGCTGCCGTTCTCGATCTGCCAGTCGACCAGCCGCCGGAAGGCCGCCTCGTCGAAGGCTCCGCTGCGGAAAGGGGTCACCAGAGCGGGAATGGAACCGCTGAACATTGCCTTTGTCCTGCCTGAATCGCTAACTATCCAAGGGGCACGGGGCGAGCCCGTCCTTCTCCACTGTTCAGCGCCTGATAAGGAGCCGATTGGCACTATGTCCAGCATGGTCCGCAATATACTGTTCTCACCACGGATTCATGCTGCCACTTTGGGACTGGGCCTGGTCGCTTCCGGGGCTGCGCCTGCCACGCCGCAGGATTTCGGCGGCACCGATCTCGTGGCGCGCCAGCCGGCGGCGATCGACAATGCGATCACGCGCTGGGAAATCCTCCAGGCGAACCGCACCGCCGGTTTCGGCGACTATGCCGCCTTTGTGCTCGCCTATCCCGCCTTCCCGCGTGCCGATATCCTGCGGATCCGCGCCGAGAGCGCGCTCGAACGCGAGGCTCCGGCGCAGGACGAGGTGCTGCGCTTCTTCGCTGCCAATCCGCCGCTCACAAACGCCGGGCGCGCGCGATACGCCCTCGCACTGGCCGGCGCGCAGCGTCCCGAGGCGCTCGAGACCGCGCGCAAGGCGTGGCGCGGCGGGCAGATGGCCGACACGGTCGAGCTGTCGCTGTCGCAGCGCTATGGCGGCCATTTCACCCCTGACGATCACGCGGTGCGGATCGATGCGCTGCTGTGGCAGGGCAAGACCGATGCGGCCGCGCGGCAGGTCGCCAATCTCGACATGGCCGACCGCCCGCTGGCGCTGGCCCGACTGTCGCTGCTGCGCGGCGTGCGGCCCGAGACGGCGGGCTTGCCGGTCCCCGCAGGGGCGGAGGCCGATCCGGGCTATGTCTTCAATCTTGCGAAGTTCCTGCGCGCGAACGGCCAAAGCGCCGAAGCGGCGCGGGTGTTCACCGCGCGCCCTGCCTTCACCCGCCCCGCGCTCGATCCCGAGGCCTTCGTCACCGAGCTTCTTGCCCTCGCCAGAGCAAGCAGCGCGCGCGATGCGGCGCTGGTCGCCAGCCGCACCGGCGATCTCTTCGCGCCCAATACCGACCTTTCGGCAACCAGCTTCACCTTGCGCGACCGGCTCACCGATCTGATGTGGCTGGGCGGCACGAGGGCGTTGTGGGAACTCGGCGACGGTGCCGCCGCAGCGCCGCTTTTCGCGCTCTATGGCGATGCCGCCAAGACCCCCCTGACCAAGAGCAAGGGCTATTTCTGGGCGGGCCGCGCTGCGCGGACTGCGGGTCATCAGGCCGCCGCGACGCGCTATTTCGAAATGGCCGCACGCTGGCCGGACTATTACTACGGCCAGCTCGCGCTCTCTGCGCTCGGCCGCCCGATGCCCGCCTTTGCCGCCCTGCCCCAGCCGCGCATGGAAGCCTCGGCACGGGCCGAATTCGAAGCGCGCCCGGTGGTGCGGGCGATCCGCGCCCTCGCCCAGAACCGCCGCGACTGGCGCACCGAGCGCCGCTTCTTCGAGGCGCTGGGCGACGAGGCCGATACGCCCAATGAAATGCTCATGGCCGGGATGCTCGCGCGCGAGACCGGGCTCGACGAACTGGCGGTGGTGCTCGGGCTCAAGATGGGCGAGGTCGGGGTCTCGGGGCTGGAACGCATCGGCTTTCCCACCGTCGCCACGCCGCCCGCCGTCAACGACTGGGTGATGGTCCACGCCATCGGCCGGCAGGAGAGCGAGTTCGACAAGACGCGCGAGAGCCATGCCGGGGCACGCGGCATCATGCAGCTGATGCCCGGCACCGCACGCGAGCAGGCGGGCAAGATCGGGGTGCAGTATCTCTCTGCCGATCTCACGGCCTCGCCCACCTACAACATCCAGCTGGGCGATGGCTATTTCGCCCGGATGATGAGCTATTACGGCGGCTCCTATCCGCTCGCGATCGGTGCCTACAACGCGGGGCCGGGACGCGTGAACCAGTGGCTGAGGGCCAACGGCGATCCGCGCACGGGGGCGATCGACTGGGTCACCTGGGTCGAGAAGATCCCCGCCAATTTCGAGACGCGCTATTACATCATGCGAGTCATCGGCAATGCGGTGACCTATTCGCACATGTATCCCGAGAAAGCCGGTGCGCCGCGCCCGGTCGACACCTTCCTGCGTTGACCGGCCTGCGCTAAGCCACCGGGCATGAAACCAGCGGGACCTCCCATCACGCCGGCGGGCATGGCGGCGCTCAAGGCGCGCTATGACCACCTTCTCGGCACCGAACGCCCGGCGATCGTCGAGATCGTCAGCTGGGCGGCCGGCAATGGCGACCGGTCCGAGAACGGCGACTATCTCTACGGCCGCAAGAAGATGCGCGAGATCGACCGCGAGCTGGCCCATCTCGCGCGGCGCATGAAGGTGCTGCGGGTGGTCGATCCCTCCGCCGCGATGGACCGCACCCGCGTGTTCTTCGGCGCAAGGGTGGAAATCGCCGACGAGGACGATACCCGCCAGGTGGTGCAGCTGGTGGGGGACGACGAGGCCGATGCGGGCGCGGGCCGGATCGGCTGGAACGCGCCCCTCGCCCGCGCGCTCAGGGGTGCAGGCATCGGGGATGTGCGGGTCGTCGCCCTTCCCTCGGGCACGCGCGAATGGGAGATCATGGGGATCGACTATGAATAGGCTGCTCGCCCTTCCCCTTCTGCTTCTCGCCGCGCATCCGCTTGCCGCGCGCGAGAGCCTCGGCGTCTACGAGAGCTGGGCGGCGTTCCGCGATCCTGCGCCGCTGCGCTGCTATGCCATCGCCAAGGCGCAGGGCTCGGCGAGTGCCTATGCGACGGTTTCCAACTGGCCCGAGCGCAAGGTGCGCGGCGCGGTCTATTTCGCCCTGTCGCGCGACGTGGCGAGCGCCGCGAAAGTGCGCCTGTCGGTCGGCGGCACGCGCTTCGAACTCGTCGCCAAGGGCCGCAATGCCTGGGCGCGCGATGCCCGAGAGGACGCGGCGATCATCGCCGCGCTGCGCTCGGCGGGCAGCATGAGCGTTTCGGGAAGCGGCTTCACCGACCGCTACACGCTCGCAGGAGCTGCCACCGCCGTCGATGCCGCCATGGTCGGCTGCGCCAAGCGCTGACTGGTCAAACCGCCGCTTCCCCACTATATGGCCGCCACCCATGGCCGATACCGCACTCATGACCATCCCGGGCCTCGTCGACCCGGTGCCAGCCGCGCGCGACATCACGCCGCGCGCCGACGGCCGCGTCGACCTGATTGGCCTGCCGCGTCCGCGCATCCGCGAGATCTTCGAGGAAGCAGGCCTTGACGCCAAGGCCGCCAAGCTGCGCGCCAAGCAGGTGTTCCACTGGCTCTACCACCGCGGCGTCACCGATTTCGAGGCCATGACCGACATCGCCAAGCCGATGCGCCCCTGGCTCGCCGAACGCTTCGTGATCGGCCGCCCCGACGTGGTCGAGGCGCAGCATTCGGTCGACGGCACCCGCAAGTGGCTGCTGCGCACCGCCGACGGGCACGATTTCGAGATGGTGTTCATCCCCGACGAGACGCGCGGCACCCTGTGCGTCTCCAGTCAGGTCGGCTGCACCCTCACCTGTTCCTTCTGCCACACCGGCACGATGAAGCTCGTCCGCAACCTCACCCCCGGCGAGATCGTCGGGCAGGTGATGCTGGCGCGCGATGCCTTGGGCGAATGGCCGCGCGGCACAATGGTCTCGGACGCCGACGTGATCGACGAGGATGACGAGGCGGGCCATTACACCGCCGACGGCCGCCTGCTCACCAACATCGTGATGATGGGCATGGGCGAGCCGCTCTACAATTTCGATCATGTGCGCGATGCGCTGAAGCTGGTGATGGATGGCGATGGCCTCGCCCTCTCCAAGCGGCGCATTACCCTGTCGACCAGCGGCGTCATCCCGATGATGGAACGCTGCGGCGAGGAGATCGGGGTGAACCTCGCGGTAAGCCTCCACGGCGTGCGCAAGGACGTGCGCGACGAGCTGGTGCCCTTGAACAAGAAATACGGCATCGACGACCTGCTGCAGGCCTGCGCCGACTATCCCGGCGCCTCCAACGCGCGGCGCATCACCTTCGAATATGTGATGATCAAGGACAAGAACGACAGCGACGAGGACGCGCGCGAACTTGTCCGGCTGCTGCGCCAGTACAACCTGCCCGCCAAGGTCAACCTCATCCCCTTCAACCCCTGGCCGGGCGCGGGCTACGAGACCTCGACCCCGGATCGCATCCGCAGCTTTTCGCAGATCGTGTTCGAGGGCGGCTTCTCGGCCCCCGTCCGCACGCCCCGTGGGCGCGACATCGATGCGGCCTGCGGCCAGCTCAAGACGGCGGCCGAGAAGAAGTCGCGCGCCCAGCGCGACCGCGAAGCGGCTGCGGCGGCTGCCGGGCAAGCTTGAGCACCGACCCCGACACCATTGCCTTCTATCAGACCCGCGCGCCGCACTATGTGCTGCGGTTCGGACAGGCCCACAGCTACCAGCTCGATCCCTTCCTCGACCGCCTGCCTGCCGGCGGCAGTGTGCTGGAACTCGGCTGCGGCGGCGGACAGGATGCTGCGCGGATCAAGGCGCGCGGCTTTGCCGTGGATGCGACCGATGCCACGCCCGCCATGGTCAGGAAGGCCAACGAGCGCTGGGGCGTGGGCGCGAGGGTCATGGCCTTCGACGGGCTCGATGCCGAGGCCGCCTATGACGGCGTCTGGGCCCATGCCAGCCTGCTGCACTGCCCTCGCGCAGCGCTCCCCGATGTGCTGGCCCGCATCCACCGCGCGCTTGTCCCGGGCGGCTGGCATTTCGCCAGTTACAAGCTCGGTGAGACCGAGGGCCGCGATCCCCTCGGCCGGTTCTACAATTTCCCTTCTGCCGAGTGGCTGGTCGCGCTCTACGAAGCGGTCCCCGGGTGGCAGGTGGTCGAGACCTGCCACTACCGGTCGGGCGGTTTCGACAATGTCGAGCGCGACTGGTTCGACCTTGTGGTGCAAAAGGCATGAACCGCTGGACCATCGAGGCTGTGTGCACCGGCACCGCCCGCCCCTTCAATGGCGCAGAGACGAGCGCCATTGCCAAGCGTCCGCGCGAGGGACGCGTGCAGGTGCTCGGGGAAGGTCTCGCCCCCGACGAGCAGGCCGACCGCTCGGTCCATGGCGGGCCGGACATGGCGCTGCACCTCTATCCGCTCGATCACCATGACTGGTGGCGCGGGCAGATCGGCGAGCACCCGGCTCTCGACGAGCCGGGCGGCTTCGGATCGAACCTTGCCGTCACCGGGCTATTGGAGGACGACGTCCACATCGGCGACCGCTTCCGGCTCGGGTCCGCCCTCGTCGAGGTCAGCCAGCCGCGCCAGCCGTGCTGGAAGATCGAACACCGCTTCGGCCACAAGGGCATGGTGGCGAAGATCATCGCAACGGGCCGCTCAGGCTGGTACTTCCGGGTGATCGAGCCGGGCGAAGTTGCAGCGGGCGACTCGCTCGAGCGCATTGCGATGGGCGCAGCCGACTGGAGCATCGCGCGGGTGTTCCGCGCGCTGGTGGCCGGCAAGGCGAGCCAAGAGGAGCTTGCCGAGCTAGCCGCACTTGCCACCCTCACCCCGCGCCTGCGCGAGAAAGCCGCAGCCAAGCGCGGATGAGCCACGGTTCATCCCGCAAGCGCCCAATCTGAACAAATCCTGCTGCTGGCTGACCAACGCGTTCAGCTAAGGTTCGTCTTACCTGAACGATATAGGTCGTGCTCCATCGGGGAGCCCTCATGAGGGAACACGACCATGAAGAACCTCGCTCTCATCCTCGCCACCGGGTCGGTCGCCATGACCGCGCTTCCCGCCCAGGCCTTCACCCCCCATGCCGCGCCCGCTCCGGTGGTCGCCGCCCACGCCGTCTCGGCCCCCGTCTTCGCCCCGGTTGTCAGCTATGACGACGACCGCCGCTGGGATGACCGTCGCTGGGACGACCCACGCTGGGATGATCGGGGCCGCTGGGATGATCGTCGCCGCTGGGACGATCGTCGCTTCGATGATCGCGACACCTGGCGCGACGATGATGGCCGTCTGCGCTGCCGTCGCCGCGACGGCACCACCGGACTTGTGATCGGCGCGGTCGGCGGGGCCCTGCTCGGCCGCACGATCGACCGCCGCGGTGATCGCACGCTGGGCACGATCCTCGGCGCGATCGGTGGCGGGTTGCTCGGCCGCGAGATCGACCGCGGCGAGGCGCGTTGCCGCTGACCCGGCTGGCCCGGCACGCGGCCCGCCTGCAGCTCCCCGATTGAAGCGGAGCCCTCGCGCTGGTAGCGCTGTCGCCATGTCCTCTCCCGACAGCCTCGCTTCCACCGATCGCCCCGCGGTCCTCGTGACCGGCGGGGCGACGCGCATCGGCGCTGCCATCGCGCGGCGCTTTGCGGCAGCCGGGTGGCACGTGGTGATCCATTACCGCGCTTCTGCCGCTGCAGCCGAGGCACTCGCGGCAAGCCTCCCCTCGGCCGAAACCATAGGCTTCGACCTTGCCGACGACGAGCCGGCTGTGGCTGCCGTCATCGCCTTGGCGCGGCGGTTGCCGGGCTGGCGCTGCCTCGTCAATTCGGCCTCGGTGTTCGATTACGACAGCGCGGCCGGGCTCGAGCCCGAGATGAACCGGACGGCAATGCAGGTCAACGCGCTTGCTCCCGCGCGCCTCGCCCAGGCCTTCATCGCCACCACGCGGGCCCATGATGCACCGCGCAGCGTGATCAACGTCACCGACATGAAGATCGAGAACACCAATCCCGATTTCTTCAGCTACACCATGTCCAAACACGCCCTTGCCGCGACCATCGGGATGCTGGCCAAGGCGACGCAGGGCAGCGGCGTGAAGGTCTATGGCCTCGCCCCCGGCGCGGTGCTGGCGAGCCACGACCAGCGAGAGGAGGAGACCGAGATCTCGCACCGCCTCAATCTGCTGCAGCGCAAGACCGGCGCCGAGGAGATCGCCGGTGCGGCGCTGTTCCTGAGCCAGGGGGTGCTCGAAAGCGGGCAGAGCATCTTCGTGGACAGCGGCCAGCACCTGCTCGACCAGCCGCGCGATGTGATCTGGCTGGCCCGCGAGGGGGCCTGAGGGGGAAACAGGGCATGGCCAGACACGCGCTATCGACCCGGCTGTGGCACTGGATCAATGCGGCCGCGGTCATCGTCCTGTTCATGACCGGGCTCAACATCTCCAACGCCCATCGCCACCTCTACTGGGGCAGCTGGGGCTTCGATCCCAAGGATGCCTGGCTCCACGTCCCGCGCTTTCCGGGCTGGGCGACGATCCCGCAGCACTACAACCTTGCCCTCGCGCGTGACTGGCACATCACCGCTGCCTGGCCCTTCGGGCTCGGGGTGCTGTTCATCTGGGTGGCCATGCTGGCCAACGGGCATTTCCGCCGCGACCTCGCCACCAGCGCCAAGGACTGGACGCCGGGCGCGGTGCTTTCCTCCGTCAAGGCCCGTCCGGGCGCCGCTGCAGGCGCGCAGGGGCATGGCTACAACCCGGTGCAGCGCATCCTCTACGGGATGGTGCTGGGCGTATTGCTGCCGCTGATGCTGTTCACCGGCCTTGCGATCAGCCCCGGCTTTGCCGGAGCCGCGCCGTGGCTGGTGGACGTGTTCGGTGGCCGCCAGAGCGCCCGATCGCTGCACTTCATCGCCGCATGGGCGATCTTCGGCTTCGCGGGGCTCCACCTCGTTATGGCGCTCGCCGACTGGCGGCTGATCGCGGCCATGGTGACCGGCGGCACGCGTGCCGATGACACCGCGCCCGAACCTGCCGCCGCTCAAGCCGAGGTGCCCGCCAATGGTTGACCTGCCGCGCCGTTCGCTGCTCGCCGGAATCGCCGCGCTCGGGGCTTCCGCCTGCTCGAGGATCAATGATCACGAGACCACCCGCAGCCTGTTCAAGGCGGCCGAGGACGCGCACCGCGCGGTCCACCGTGCCCTTGCAGGCAAGCAGGGGCTCGCCAGGGAATATGCCCGCGACGCGCGCTCGCCGACGTTCCGCGGCAACGGCTCGGTGACGATCCCCGATCCCTACTACCAGCAGCAGCTCGCCAGCGGCTTTCCCGATTGGCGGCTGGCAGTGACGGGGCTCGTCGAACAGCCCCTCGCCCTCAGCCTTGCCGACATCAGGGCGCTGCCGCAGCGCACCCAGATCACCCGCCACGACTGCGTCGAGGGCTGGAGCGCGATCGGCGAGTGGCAGGGGCCGCAGCTTGCCCGCCTGCTCGATGCCGCCAAGGTCAGGCCCGAGGCGAACTTCATCGTCTTCCGCTGCGCCGACACGCTCTTCGGGCGCGAATACTACGAGAGCATCGACATGGTCGACGCCTACCACCCCCAGACGATCATCGCCCATGCGCTGAACGGCGAGCCGCTGCCCGAAAAGAATGGCGCGCCCTTGCGGATGCGGATCGAGCGGCAACTGGGCTACAAGCACGCGAAATATGTGAAGGCGATCGAGGCAGTCGCCAGCTTCGAGGACATCGGACAAGGACAGGGGGGCTTCTGGGAGGATGTCGCCGGCTACCAGTGGTATGCCGGGATCTAAGGCCTAGCGGTCGGGAAACAGCCGCAGCATCGGCCCCCAGTCGGCCGCGATGATGTCTTCGAGCACGGCCATGTCGATGGCCTCCCGTCTGGTGATGTAGAGGCAGCTCTTGCCCGCCGAATGCCTGCCCAGCCGCTCGCGCTTCCGGTCACGCCCGGATCCCGCCGAGCGGTCGCAATACCCGCCCATCAGATAGAGCGAATGCCTTGCCTTGCGGGAGGAGAACCCGCGGCGCCGTGCGGGTCACCTTGCGGAACTGGCGATCGAGAATTCGCGCCTCTTCGCGCCGCACCGGCGGCTCGACGCTTTCGATGAACGCCTCGACCGGCTCGCCGGTGATAATCGTTTTCGTCTCGGCTATCACCTGTTCTGCTCGAGCCCGTGATCGCGCGAGCCCGCCCGCTCGCCCGACGCTGCCTTCGAAACATCATCGAAAGGAGCCCCATGAGCAAGCCTCTCCTCGACCGCTTCCTGTCCCGCGCCGTCACCAAGGGACGCCTCGGGGTGGTCTTTGCCGACGGCCGCGCTGCCACCTTCGGCACGGCCACCGAGGGCTTTGCCGAGATTGTGATCCGCTTCACCGACGATCACGTCCCGCGCGACATCCTGCTCGATCCCCGGCTCGGCGCGGCGGAAGCCTTCATCGACGGGCGATTGCTGATCGAGGAAGGCGATGTGATGGACCTCGTCGGCCTTCTGCGCGCGAACAACCCCTGGGACAGGGGCGGCGATCTCGGCCCGCCGAGCCGGTGGAAGCGCCTCGCCAACCGTGCAGCCTTTACCGCAGAACAGGTGAACAGCCGCGTCGGTTCAAGACGGAACGTCGCGCATCACTATGACATCGGCAATGATCTCTACGCGCTGATGCTCGATGCCGAGCATTGGCAGTATTCCTGCGCCTATTGGCCCGAGGGTGTGACCACCCTCGCCGAGGCGCAGGGCGCGAAGCTGCGACACATCGCCAAGAAGCTCCACCTCTCGCCCGGGCAGGACGTGCTCGACATCGGCTGCGGCTGGGGCGGCATGGCGATCCACCTCGCCAAGCACCATGATGTGCGGGTGACGGGCATCACCCTCTCCGAGGAACAGGCCGCGCTCGCCCGCGGGCGGGTGCACGAAGCGGGGGTCGCGGACAAGGTGACGATCCTGCTTCAGGACTACCGCGACATCGCCGCTTCCGGCCGCCGCTTTGACCGGATTGTCTCGGTCGGCATGTTCGAACATGTCGGCCGCGCGCAGTTCGCAACCTTCTTTCAGGCCTGCGCGACGATGCTCACGGAGGACGGCGTGATGCTGCTCCACACCATAGGTCGCTTCGGCGGGCCCGGAACAACCGACGCCTTCACCCGCAAGTACATCTTCCCCGGCGGCTATATCCCGGCGCTTTCGGAAACGCTGGCGGCGAGCGAGACAGTGCGGCTGATCGCCGCCGACATCGAGACCCTGCGGCTCCACTACGCGAGGACGATCCGGGCCTGGTACGCCAACTGCATGGCGCACAAGGACAGGATCATCGCCCTCTACGACGAGAGGTTCTTCCGGATGTGGACCTTTTACCTCGCAGGCGCGGCGACCGTGTTCGAGAACGGCGGTATGGGCAATTACCAGATCCAGTATATCCGCACCCAACGCGCCCTGCCGATCACGCGGGACTACCTCTTGCAGAGGTGATCCGGGAGGTCATCGCCCGCCGCTTTCGCTCGAAAGCGCGATTGCCCCGCTGCTTTCGCGCTGGTAGGGGCGCGCGCACCAGTCTCCCAAGGAAGCCTCGCCCATGCCCCAGAAAGTCGTCCTCGCCTATTCGGGCGGTCTCGATACCAGCGTCATCGCCAAGTGGCTGAGTGTCGAGCGGGGCCTCGAGGTGGTGACCTTCACCGCCGACCTCGGCCAGGGCGAGGAGATCGAGCCCGCGCGCGCGAAGGCGAAGGCGATGGGCATTCCCGATGACCACATCTTCATCGAGGATGTGCGGGAGGAGTTCGTCCGCGATTTCGTCTTCCCGATGATGCGCGCCAATGCCCGCTATGAAGGCGACTACCTGCTCGGCACCTCGATCGCCCGGCCGCTGATCTCCAAGCGTCTGGTCGAGATCGCGCACCAAACCGGGGCCGACTTCATCGCTCACGGCGCGACCGGCAAGGGCAATGACCAAGTGCGCTTCGAGCTTTCGGCCTATGCGCTCGATCCCGACATCAAGGTGATCGCCCCCTGGCGCGAGTGGAACCTCACCAGCCGCACCGCGCTCATCGCCTGGGCCGAAGCGCACCAGATCCAGGTGCCCAAGGACAAGCGCGGCGACAGCCCCTTCTCGACCGACGCGAACCTCCTCCACACCTCGTCCGAGGGCAAGGTGCTGGAAGATCCGTGGGAGGAGACCCCGGATTACGTCTATTCGCGCACGGTCAATCCCGAAGACGCGCCGGACGTGCCCGAATACATCACCATCGATTTCGAGAAAGGCGACGGCGTTGCCCTGAACGGCGCGGCGATGAGCCCCGCCACGCTGCTCGCCGCATTGAACGAGCTCGGCCGCAAGCACGGCATCGGCCGCCTCGATCTGGTCGAGAACCGCTTCGTGGGCATGAAGAGCCGCGGGATGTACGAAACCCCCGGCGGCGAGATCTACGCCCGCGCGCATCGCGGAATCGAGCAGATCACCCTCGATCGCGGCGCAGCGCATTTGAAGGACGAGCTCATGCCCAAATATGCCGAGCTCATCTACAACGGCTTCTGGTTCTCGCCCGAGCGCGAGATGCTGCAGGCGGCGATCGACCATAGCCAGGACAAGGTGACCGGCACGGTGCGCCTCAAGCTCTACAAGGGGCTGGCGAGCGTGGTGGGCCGCAAGTCGCCCTACTCGCTCTATTCGGAAGCGCATGTGACCTTCGAGGACGACGCGGGCGCCTATGACCAGAAGGACGCCGAGGGCTTCATCAAGCTCAATGGCCTGCGCCTGCGACTGCTCTCGCGCCGCAACCGCGACGCCTGACGCCGATCACCACATGGGTAAAACCGAGTCGCGGCGCTCGCCGCTGCGGCTCGGCACCCCTAACGTGACAAATCCGGGACGGTTTCGCTCCCGAAACTTGCGCGCCTCAAGACAAATGCGACGAGGTGTTGACTTATCCACTCTCGTCCACAGGCCAATCTGCGCGAAGTGGAAAAGTGGCCCCACCAAATGTTGTCAGACCGCCGATTCAGGCGCACCTTCAACTTGTCTTCGGGACACGGAGCGACGGGAAAGAGGCGCCGCAAGGCTCTCAAATTCCGGTGGTTTTCGATCCCAGGGATGGCGGTGACATCTGTCCCCGCGCCGATCCAAGACGGCATGCAGGAGGCTCCGGCCTAAGGCAAGTCGGCTCGCCAGGAGAGGCGCGACAAGGTGGCACCGGACAGGCCAAGAACCTGGCCCTGAAGAAAGGCAGCGGAAACGGCGAGAGCCCCACATCCGCAGCACTTCGGCAGAGGCAAAGGCACGCGGTCTCGGCCAGGCGAATGTGCAGGGCGGCGGACATGCGCGCGACTTCGGTCGAAGCGGTGGAAGCAAGGCCCGGCAGGAGCGAAAGCCGGATGCCGGCGCGAGCGCCGGTGACAAATCTCTGGCAGGCCGGTCGCAAGACTGGGCGGCAAGAGGCTAGACATCGGGCGCGAAAGCATGCGCTGACAGATGCGAGGATCGAAGGTTCGCCGGACATCCCGCAAGGTCGGAGCATCCACACGCCGGTGAGAGTGGGGTCGGCAGCAATGCCGGCCCCATTTGCCATGTCCCGCCCTTCTCCCCTTCTCCCCTTCCCCCTTCCCGCCGAGGCCGAGTCGCGGCCTCCCTTTCTCCCGATCCGGCGCGCTTGCGCCCAAGGCGCCGCAACGGTTCGTCGCATTTTCCTTTCGGCTCGTTCCCGCGGCGAAGCGACCCGGCGATGAAATGCTAACCTGGTTTGCCTTTCCACAGGAGGGCCGCCTATCCGACCTGCCGATGAGGTCGGGAACCCTTCACGAAAGCCAGGCCGCCCGCAGCCGTGCTCCCCGGAGCCTGCAGGTGCTGACGCTCGCAGCTCTGGCCAGCCTCGCGCCGGTCGCGGCCTCGCGTGTTGCGGCCTCCGATGCTCCCGCTTCGACCGGGATCGAGGCGCCCGCCGCGAACCGCAATGTCGAGCTCGTGCCGGTCCAACCCGCCGCGCCCCTGTCCGCCAGCGCCCCTCTCGAAGCGGCCCCCGCGGTTCTCGAGGAAACCGTCCTGGGGCGGGGCAGCGCCTCGTTCTACGCCAGCAAGTTCCACGGCCGCCGCACCGCCAGCGGCGAGCGTTTCGACAGCACCGCGCTGACCGCCGCTCACCGGACCCTGCCCTTCGGCAGCCGGCTGCGCGTGACCAATGTCGCCACCGGCAAGAGCGTGGTCGTGCGGGTCAATGACCGCGGCCCCTTCCACGGCAGCCGCATAATCGACGTGAGCCGCGCCGCCGCCGACGAGCTCGGCCTCGTGACCCGCGGCCACGGCACGGTCGAGATCGCCCTCATCGAGAACTGAGCACGCGGCTCAGGGGGTGGCACGATAGGGCCGCGCTCCCCGGGCCGGGATGCCTCTCGCCCCGTCACCCCTTGCACATCGGCCGCCCTGCCCGTTAGACGCGCTTCTCACAGCGATGCGCACAAGGGGGCTTGCGGCGCGGCTGAGGGGGAACCGCGCCATCACGCTCACGCTCATCCTCGCCTATGTCGCCGCGCAGATCGGGCTGGCCGTCTGGGCGGGCCGCGGCGCCAGGTCCGATGCGGACTACCTCCTCGCCGGACGCAGCCTCGGCAGCTTTGCGGTGGGGATGAGCCTGTTCGCCACCTGGTTCGCCTCCGAGACGCTGATCGCCACCTCCGCCGAGGTCGCCGCCAACGGCCTTGCGGGGGCACGGGCCGAGCCCTTCGCCTATGCCCTCGGCATCGTCCTCATCGCCCTCTTCGTCGCCGCGCGGCTGAGGCGGGGCGGCTTCATCACCATCGCCGACTTCCTGCGCCAGCGCTACGGCCCGGGCACCGAGGCGCTCGCGGCGATCTGCATCGCGCTTGCCGCCACCACCTGGTCGGGCGCGCAGCTCTACGCCTTCGCCGCCCTGATCGCCGCCGTCTCCCCCTTCGGCTTCACCGAGGCGCTGATCGGCGCGACGCTGCTGGTGATGACCTACACCCTGTTCGGCGGCCTTGCCGGCGACGTGGTGACCGACATCATCCAGGGCTTCATCCTCGTCGCCGGGCTGCTTCTCATCGGCTGGCTCATGCTCGAGGCGAGTGGCGGACCCGTGGCGGCATGGCAGGCGATCCCGCCGGAGGCCTTCCGCCTCACCCGCCCCGGCGAGCACTGGAGCGCGCGCGCCGAGCTCTGGCTGATCCCGGTGATCGGCACGCTCGTCAGCCAGGAAGCCCTCGCCCGCACCCTTGCCGCCCGCTCGCCCGAGGTCGCGCGGCGGGGCGCCTTCCTCGGCGCGGGGATCTACCTCGCGGTCGGCCTCATCCCCGTCAGCTTCGGCCTTGTCGGCCCGCAGCTCGTGCACCTCGTCGGCCCCGGAGCGGGCGCGCTGGGCGAGGCCTTTGTTCCCGCCCTTGCCGAAGCGCTGCTGCCGCCCTGGCTGATGATCGTCTTCACCGGCGCGCTGGTCTCGGCGATCCTCTCCTCGGTCGATTCCGCCCTGCTCGCGGTCGCGGCGGTGGCGACCGAGAGCGGATACCGCCGCCTGCGCCCGCAGGCCGAAGGCGCCGAAATGCTGCGCGCCGCCCGCGTCTCGACCGTGCTCGCCAGCGCCGCCGCCGCGCTCCTGGCTGCCTCGGGCGAGAGCCTGAGGGCGCTGGTGTTCGACGCCGAGGCGATCTCGGCCGTGCTCGCCGTGCCGCTGGTGGCGGCGCTGCTCGGCATCCGGGCGAGCGGCCGGGCGGCGACCGCGGCGATGATCGTCCAGCTTGCCGCCAATCTGGTGCTCGATCGCTGGCTCGGGGTCGAGGGCGCCTTCCTGTGGATGCTCGGCGCGGGCCTTGCGGCTTTCGCCCTGGTCGGCGGGCTGGACCGCCGGGAGACCACCCCCGAAGCCGCCCCCCGCGCCGAGGAGGCGTGACGAGCGGGGGTCTGGAGGGGGTCTAGGAGGGGTCTAGCGGGGGTCTAAGCGGGGTCTGGACGGGGCTGGAGAGGGTCAAAACCGGTCTGGCGCGGGCTGGAATTTCTCTTTTTTTGCGCATTTTCAATGTTTTGAGGCAGATTGACGGCGGATTTATCGCCGCATCGCGCCATTCAGCGCCCGGGGCGCGCCCCCTTCCCCCCGATCAGCCGCGCATTGGCCGCGTGAACCGCGCGGATCGCCTCGGAGGTCTCGGGCCGCCGTCCGCCGCGCCCCGCCCCGACATGGGCAGGCCCCCCCCACCGACGAACGCGCGGTCCCCCGCATTGCCGAGCGACCGCCCATCAACGCGCGGCCGGGTGTTCGGATGAGGCGGAGGAGTGTGAGCCATGGCGCGCTCCTCGGCGCAAGAGGGATGCGGCGCGCGCGAGGGTACAGGGGGTGCGGGGGTGTAGGAAAGCTATCATCAGCCCTAGAATTGCTCAGATTCAATCCTGAAACTGCGCGATATTGAGCGGTAGTCCCATCTCGTCGTCGATTCCGAGCTTTCTTGCTTTACCATCCCTCGGATCGAACCTCAGCACCTTCTTGGCCTCGCTCTCCCCCCCGATCTTCATCAACTCATCCCAGAGAACAGACCGCGCTTCCGTAGGCCTATGCTTTACCCCGATAGAGTCTACTAAGTTCTCAACAAGATCGTAAGATATGAAGACGGCGTTATCCGACGGTATCACTACAACGATTCGATCAGATTCAACAGTTCCTTCCACCACCTTAGAGTTATCGACGTTCTTATGATAAACTTCGGCCTCCACTTCTTCGAACTCTAATTGCTTGGGCATAATGAAATAAATGAAAATGCCAAAAACTAGAACGACACAGATCGATGAAAAGGCCGAAAAAACCATGTATTCGGGCCATTTCGTTGCTACGATCGCAAAACCTGCGATTACGAGAAGCGCCGCATTTGAGGCTAAATCCAATCGCTTGCTCACGGTATCAATCCTTCACTGCCAATCTGCTCCATGCGATCCCCGCCGAAACCGCTTGGACTGGATTAAGTGGAGTAACCAAAAGAACGCCCAAAAGCCGCCAAAAAAGACGAAAATCATGAACTTTAGCACAGCAGCAAATCGCTCAGCCCTAGGGAACATAGTATCCACAACATCACCAAGCGAATTAGCCTGCTTCGCCCTAGCAGTGGACTTCATCCATAGGATCAACGCGCCGACACAGCTGAAAAAATACATCGAGATGAAATTCCCCGAAAAGAAGGTCACGATTTCAGCCATGCTCGATACGCACCTTCCCAATCTTCAACATTCTTTCGCGCACTTGAGTGAGCTTTTCGATGACTGAATCAAGTCCGAAGGAGTCGAATTGAACAAAAAATTCTACTTTCTCATTGTCGGTCGCAAAATGCGCGATTGCCACCGGAACAACTCTCTTGACCTGATCGTCTTTATCGAACTCAAATCTAAGATCTACCTCAATATTTAGTTGTTCGAATATTGGCAAAACAGCCGCAGAAAGAGTTTTTTGTCAAGACCATCCTTAATAGGTGACCGACGACTATAAAATAAATCGGCGACTAATTTAGCTGACGCCCTGTCCTTTTCCTCAATAATATAGTTCGGAATTATATCTGCGGCAGTTTGGGCATCAACCTCGAAATCAAGTACTGCGTAGCCAACCAATGTAGCTGCCGTAAAAATATTCTGGACTCGCTTTTCGCTGAGACCAGATATTTTCGCACCCTTCACGTCGTCCAAATCTGCGCCGCTTTCGAGGCACTCTACCACGTAATTCAGAAGAACGGATTGTTCTTGAGGACTCATTTCGGATATGAACCCGAATCCTGTTCTAGCATGACTGCGCAGTCGGTCTGACAAACCTTCCAGGCGGTTTTTCAGCGAGATTAGGTCCGCAGAGGTATCAGCCATATGTTCCTCAGTTTTATCTGGAAGCTGTCGGGGGAACCAGTACGCTTGGTTTGCCAGTTCGAGACGAATCTATGCATATTTGGGGTGTACCATGAGATAAACTTCTGAAACGTCAAGTGCATCGATTGTCGATGCGAGCCCTTCGTCGAGTAGGAAAGGTGCCAACTCATCGGCATCGTATCTCACGGTCCATAGCCAACAGCCGTAAGCGATACGGTCGATTGATGCTCAAGGCGCGTTCACGATGTTCCACGATGTTGTGAGTTGGCCTTGGAGCACGGGCCTATGAACACACCCTCTTAGTCACCCTGAACTTGTTTCAGGGTCCATGGCTCCGCAGGCTCAGGCCGCTCGGGCCGCAGGGGTGGATGCTGAAACGAGTTCAGCATGACCGGGGTGTTCGGATCAGCCGCGCCTGCCCCTCCACCACCCTTTGGGTGGTCCCCCTCCCCTTGCAGGGGAGGATTTTCGCCATGCCCACCCCCTGCCGCTGTGGCTTCGCCACGCCTGCGGCTCCCCGTAAGCCCCCGGCTCAAGGCCGGGGCGGGTATCGGCGGGGCTTCACTTCGCCAACAACGGCGCCAGATACTGCCCGGTAAAGCTCCGCGGCTCCTTCACCACCGTCTCCGGCGTCCCCACCGCGACAATCTCCCCGCCCCTGACTCCGCCCTCAGGCCCAAGGTCGATGATCCAGTCCGCGGTCTTGATCACGTCGAGGTTGTGCTCGATCACGACAACCGAATTGCCGCCCTCCACCAGTCGGTGCAGCACTTCGAGTAGTTTGCGCACATCCTCGAAATGCAGGCCGGTGGTGGGCTCGTCGAGGATGTAGAGCGTCTGGCCGGTGGAACGGCGGGCGAGTTCCTTGGCGAGTTTCACGCGCTGCGCCTCGCCGCCCGATAGGGTGGTGGCCTGCTGGCCGACCTTGACGTAGCCGAGGCCGACCTCGTTCAGCATCCGCATCTTCTCGCGGATCGGGGGGACGGCCTTGAAGAACGCTTCGGCATCCTCGATCGTCATGTCGAGCACGTCGGCGATCGAGTGGCCCTTGAACTTCACCTCGAGCGTCTCGCGGTTGTAGCGCTTGCCGTGGCATTCCTCGCAGGTGACGTAGACGTCGGGGAGGAAGTGCATCTCGATCTTGATGAGGCCGTCGCCCTGGCACTTCTCGCAGCGGCCGCCCTTGACGTTGAA
>JAIXPX010000007.1 GCA_027486035.1 Erythrobacteraceae bacterium
AAGGGGTGTATATTTGCACCTAAGTCGTTGAGAAGTTTGGTGGACGCACTTGGGCTCGAACCAAGGACCCGCTGATTAAGAGTCAGCTGCTCTACCAACTGAGCTATGCGTCCATTCCGATCGCGTCGGAAACGCTATCCGGGAGCGGTGAGGCCGTGTCCCGATTCGCGTGAGGCGCTGCATTTAGCGTGTCAGGCTCGCGTGGCAAGGCCCTAATCGCGACAATCTTACGCTCAGACGGCCAGACCCCGGCGCGGGGCGAGGCGGTTCCAGCGGTCGACCATCATGAGGAGGCCGATGCAGATCATGTTGGTCATCATCGAGGAGCCGCCATGGCTCATCCACGGCAGCGGAATGCCCTTGGCCGGGGCCATCCCCATCACCATCAGCAGATTGATCGCGATGTAGAAGAAGATCGTCGCGGTCGCACCGGCAGCCAAAAGGGCGCAGAAGCGGTCCCGGGCCTCGCCCGCGACCTTCCAGCCCCAGCGCAGGATCAGGGTGTACATGGCCAGCACGAACAGCCCGCCCATGAGCCCCCATTCCTCGGCCATCGACGAGAACACGAAATCGGTGTGCGGTTCAGGCAGGTAGTTGAGGTGACTCTGCGTGCCGTTGTTGAAACCCTTGCCGAAGAGCCCGCCCGATCCGATCGCAATCTTCGATTGGGCGATGTGGTAGCCGGCGCCCAGGGGATCGTTCTCGGGATCGAGGAAGGTCGTGACCCGTGCGCGCTGGTAATCATGCAGCGCGAAGAAATAGATCAGAGGCAGCGCCGCCACCCCCGCGCCGCCCGCGAGCAGGAACCACCACAGCGGCAGTCCGGCGAGGAACATCACCACCACGCCCCCGAAGGCGATCGCGACCGAGGTGCCGAGATCGGGCTGGAGCAGGACGAGGCCGATCGGCAGCACGATCAGCATTCCCGAAGGAAGGACCGAGCGCCACGAGCCGATCATGCCCGCCGGCAGGGTCTCGTAGAAGCGCGCCATCGCCAGCACCACCGCCGGCTTCATGATCTCGGAGGGCTGGATGCGGATGGGCCCGAACTCGAGCCAGCGCTGGCTCCCGCCGCCGACCTGACCGACGATCTCGACCGCGAGCAGCAGCAGCAGGACAGCGCAATAGGCCGGGTAGGTCAGCATCCGCACCGCGTCGCGCGGCAGCGAGGCGATGATCGCGACCATGACCGACAAGACGAGAAAGCGGATGAAGTGCGAGAGCGCGAAAGGCTCCATCGCGCCGCCGGCCGCGGAATAGAGGACCAGCCCACCAAACCCCGTAAGCAGCAGCAGGGGAATGAGCATTTCCCACGGCAGGCGGGCGATCGGTTCGGGGACGATGCGCGGGGCACCCAGGCTGTTGCTCATGGCCTCGGTTCCGGCGGAGGTGGGGTGAGGGCCGCCGAAGCGGGGGCGGGGGCGGGCGAAGGCGGTGCGGGGGATGGGCCCCCTGGCGCGGCGGAGGGGTTGGCTTCGGGCCGCGGCGCGATGACTTGCTCGGCAATGGCTTCGGTCTGGGTTGCGGCGCGGCGGGCCTCGGCCTCGACCCGGTCGAAGATCTCCTCGTCCCGTCGCGGGGGGCGACTGACCGTTGCGCCGCGCTCGGCTGCATAGGACGCATAGCGCCGTTCCAGGCGCTGCTGGGCTGTGCCGCCCCAACCCGCCTCGAGCGCGGCGAGCGCTTCCAGCCCCTTGGCGGGATCGAACAGAAAGGTCATCACGTCACGCGCGATCGGATAGGCCGCGCCAGAGCCGCCCCCGTGCTCGATCACGACAGCGCCGGCATAGCGCGGGTTGTCATAGGGGGCGAAAAAGATGAAGAGGCCGTGGTCGCGGTACTTCCATGGACCCGACTTGCCGTTCGAGATGGAGAGCGAAACGACCTGGGCGGTGCCGGTCTTGCCCGCCATCAGCGTGCCCTCGATCGGCAGACGCGCGCGCCCTGCGGTGCCGGGGCCGTTGACGACATCGCTCATCGCCTGGCGGACATAGTCCACCTGCTCGGACGGAAAGTCGATGGTGTCGAAGCCTTTGGGTTTGGTGTCGAGCGTCAGGCGCGGCATGACGTGCTTGCCGGTGGCGAGGCGCGAGGCCATCACCGCGAGCTGAAGCGGGCTGGAGAGCATGTAACCTTGCCCGATGGTGGCATTGACCGTGTCGAAGGTCTGCCACTCTCGGCCCCACTTCTTCATCTTCCAGGCGGGATCGGGCACGGTGCCGAAGAACTGGCTGATTACAGGCAGGGGGAATTCCTGTCCCATCCCGCAGCGCCGCGCCATGGCGGCAATCGGGTCCATCCCGGTGCGCTGGGCCATGGCATAGAAATAGACGTCGCAGCTCTGGTAGATGGCCTTGGCCATGTTGGTCGGGCCGTGGCCGCGCCGGTTCCAGCAGCCGAACACGCGGTTGCCCACCCGCAGGCCCCCGGCGCAGTTGACGGTCTCCTCCGGATCGATCCCGGCCTGCATCAGTGCCATCGAGACCATCGGCTTGACCGTGGAGCCGGGCGGATAGAGCCCCTTCAAGACCTTGTTGCGCAGCGGCACGCGCTCGTCGTCGCGCAGCATCGCATATTCCACGCCGCCGATCCCGTCGGAGAAGGAATTGGGATCGAAGCTCGGCATCGAGGCCATGCACAAGAGGTCGCCGCTGCGGCAGTCCATCACAACGACCGAGCCGCTCTCAAGCCCGATGCGGCGCGCGGCATAGTCCTGGAGCGGACCGTCGATGGTGAGGCGGATGGGATTGCCCTGCACGTCCTCGCGCGTTTCGAGATCGCGCACGATACGCCCGCCTGCGGTGACCTCGACCCGCCGCGCTCCGGGGATACCGCGCAGCTCCTTCTCGAACCGCTTCTCGAGCCCGTCCTTGCCGATCTTGTAGCCCGGCGTGATCAGCAGCGGGTTGGGCTCTTTTTCATATTCCTCGGCCGAGGCGGGGCCGACATAGCCGACCAGATGCCCGACCGAGGATGCGGTGGGGTAGAAGCGCGAAAAGCCGCGCTGGGGGACAACCCCGGGGAACTCGGGCAGGCGCACGCTCAGGGCGGCGAACTGCTCGTAACGCAGCCCGCTTGCGACCTCGACGGGCTGGAAGCCGCGCGCGCCCGCCACCTTGTCCTTGATATCGGCGATCCGTGACGGCTCGAGCGCCAGCAGCGCGCCGAGGCGGTCGATCGTGCCCTCTGGGTCCTCGAGCCGTTCGGGGATGAGATCGACCCGGAAGTCGGCGCGGTTCGAGGCGAGGGGGGCCCCGTCGCGGTCGAGAATCCAGCCCCGGCGCGGCGGGATGAGCGTGAGGTTGACGCGGTTGCTCTCGGATTCGAGGCGGTATTTCTCGTTCTCGGCAATCGCCAGATAGCCGAGCCGGAGGGCAAGGAGCACGCCGATCCCGCCCTGCACCGCGCCGATCACCACTGCGCGGCGCTCGAAGGTGCCGCGCAGGATCGAGGCGCTGATGATCCGCGTCCTGGGGCGGGGCCCGTCGCCGAAGAACGGGATCTTCATCAGTTGATCGTCCGTGCACGGGCGAGGCGGAAGCGGTCGAGTCCTGCCACGGCTCGCGCGACGATCGGATAGAACAGGACCGACAGCAGGCCCTGTGGCAGGGCCGCTGTGAGCATATCGGAGGTCAGGCTCGCGCCGGAGGCGAGCAGGGCCACGAGCCAGTAGACCACCGACATCACCCCGGCCGTAAACCAGTCCTGCCAGAACCCGCGCCATGGGAAGCGCGTCTCGATCATCTCGATGGTGATCATGGCGAGCGACCACAGCAGGATCGCGCTGCCGAAAGGCTGGCCGCTGACGAGGTCGTCAAAGGCACCGAGCGGCGCGCCGGCCCAGAGTGGCATGAGCCCCGGCCGGACCATGCGCCACCCCAGCAGCAGTAGAAAGCCGAAGGGGGGGGAGAGCGGCATGAGATCCGCGACCAGCAGAACCGGCAGCAGCGAGCCGAGCATGATGGTCAGATAGGGAACGCTGACCGCGCGCCACGGCGAGGCGGCGCGGTTGATGCGCTTGCCATAGATGTCCGAACGCGCGCGGGGATCGAGCCGCTCCATCAGCCGGGCGTCTCGATCCCGTCGGGGACAGGGGCAGAGGGGGCAGGGGCAGTCGGCCTCGGAGACGTCCTGCGAGACGGCACAGGCGCAGGGCCCTCTGTTGCGCTCAGCACCTCGACGGCAGCGAACTGGGCAATCGGCTCGATGGCAACGTAATTGGTCGCACCAGGTTCGGCGACAAGCCGGGCGATGCCGCCGTCAGGCGTGATCTTCGCGATCACCGCGACCGCAACCCCGGGTCGGTAATAGCCGCCCGCACCGCTCGTCACCATCAGATCGCCGACCTTCAGCGGGTTAACCCCGAGGTTCACCAGCCGGATACGCAGCAAGCCGTCCCCGCGCCCCTCGGCAAAGGCGATCACGTTGTCCGTGGCGCGGCGCACCGGGAGCACGCTCTCGCTGTCGGTGAGCAGCAGCACCCGCGCCGAGCTCCTTCCCGTCTCGAGCACGCGGCCGATCACCCCGCGTTCGGACAGAACAGGCATTCCCGGGCGCACGCCATTCGCCGCACCGACGCCGATATAGGCATGGCGACGGCCGCTTGTGGCGCTCGAGCCGACGATGCGAGCGACCGCCACGGGCTTCGCTTCGCTTTCCCGCAGGCCGAGAAGGCCTTTCAGCCGCGCATTCTCGGCCCTGACGGCCTCGGCTTCGGCGAGGCGGATGCGCGCGATCTCCATCTCGCGGCGAAGCTCGGCGTTCTGCCGGCCCGCGTTAATGTAACCGGCGATCCCGGCGAACAGGCTCTGAGAGCCTGCGCGTGCCGCCGCGCTTGCTTCTCCGGCCGGAGCAACCGCGTCGGTGGCAGCTCCGCGCAAAGGCGCAAAGGCCGCGGGCTGCCACAGCGACAGCGCGAGCAAGGCGAAGCCGAGCAATGCCCCCGCTCCGGCCAGAAGATAGCCGGTGAACAGCGAGTATTGCGCCTTCTTCGAAAAGCCCGAGCGGCGCGAAGAGGGGGGCGCCATGGCTTAGGATTCCTTCCGGATTGCGCGGCTTGCGATCACGCGGTCTGCAGCACGCCGCGGTAGATCGGATCTTCCATCGCCCGGCCGGTGCCGATCGCGACGCACAGCAGCGGATCTTCCGCGACCGAGACGGGCAGGCCGGTCTCCCCGCGCAGGTGCTCGTCGAGCCGCCGGATCAGCGCGCCCCCGCCGGTGAGCACGATGCCCTGATCGACGATATCCGCCGCGAGTTCGGGCGCGGTGTTTTCCAGCGCGATGCGCACGCCTTCGACGATCGCGCCGATGGGTTCCGAGAGCGCCTCGGCGATATGGGCCTGGTTGATCGTGATTTCCTTAGGCACGCCGTTGACGAGGTCGCGGCCCTTCAGGGTGATGATCTCGCCCACGCCGTCTTCCGGGATCATGGCGATGCCGTAATCCTTCTTGATGCGCTCGGCGGTGGCGTCACCGATCAGGAGATTGTGGTGACGACGCACATAGCTGACGATGGCTTCGTCCATCTTGTCGCCGCCGGTGCGGACCGAGGTCGTGTAGGCAAGGCCGCGCAAGCTGAGCACCGCAACCTCGGTCGTGCCGCCGCCGATGTCGACCACCATGGAGCCGACCGGCTCGGTCACCGGCATATCGGCACCGATGGCGGCGGCCATGGGCTCGAGGATCAGGTGGACGTCCGATGCGCCCGCATTCGAGGCCGCATCGCGGATCGCGCGGCGTTCGACCGAGGTCGATCCCGAGGGGACGCAGATCACGATTTCGGGATAGCGGAACATCGACTTCTTGCCATGCACCTTCTGGATGAAGTGCTTGATCATCTGCTCGGCCACTTCGATGTCGGCGATCACGCCGTCGCGCAGCGGGCGGATCGCCTCGATGCTGTCGGGGGTCTTGCCCATCATCATCTTCGCATCATCGCCCACGGCCTTGACGCGGCGGATGCCGTTGATCGTCTCGATCGCCACCACCGAGGGCTCGTTGAGCACGATGCCCCGATCCTGGACATAGACGAGCGTGTTGGCGGTGCCGAGGTCGATCGCCATGTTCTGCGAGCCGAATTTGAAGAGATTGGACAGGAAGCTCATGGGGCGTGGTGTTCCGGTGATTGCAAGGCCTGCGCCGCGAGCCGCTGTCGGGGCGGCGGGCGGGGGATGGGGCCGGGTTATGACATGACTGCGTGCGCCTAGCGAATCCGTGGGCAAAAGGCCAAAATATTTGTCCACCGCCGAGGTGATTTCTTGGCCGCTCCTCTCGAAAACGCGTCCGGCCATCGCTAGCGTGGCGGCAAATGCCCCAAATCCGCCGCCTCCCGTCCGAACTCGTCAACCGCATCGCCGCAGGCGAGGTGGTCGAGCGCCCGGCGGCGGCGCTCAAGGAGCTGGTCGAGAACGCGATCGACGCTGGCGCGCATCGAATCGGCGTTGTGCTGGCAGAGGGCGGGTTGCAGCGGCTCGAGGTCGTCGATGACGGCTGCGGGATGGGCCCCGAAGCCATGGCGCTGGCGCTCGAACGCCATGCCACCTCCAAGCTCCCCGATTCGCTGATCGGCGCCGACGGCGCGATCGAGCTGGTGACGACGCTCGGCTTTCGCGGGGAGGCGCTGCCCTCGATTGCCAGCGTTGCGAGACTGACCATCGAGAGCCGCGAGGCTGGCGCGGCAGAAGGCTGGCGGCGGGTGGTCGATCACGGGGCGGTGCTCTCCGACGAACCTGCCGCGCTCCCGCCGGGCACACGGGTGCGGGTCGAGGAGCTGTTCGCCAAGGTGCCGGCGCGCCGCAAGTTCCTGCGCTCGGCCCGCAGCGAATATGCCGCCTGTCTCGACGTGGTGCGCCGTCTCGCCATGGCCCGGCCCGACATCGCCTTCACGCTCGAGACTGCAGGGGAGGGCGGCAAGCGCACTGTCCTGTCGCTGCAAGCGGGCGAGGAACTGGCGACCCGCGTCGCGCGGATCATCGCCCACGAGCTGAAGGACAATTCGGTTGCCATCGCACTGGAGCGAGAGACGCCCTATGGGCTGATGCGTCTGACGGGCGTTGCAGGTCTCCCGACCTGGAACCGAGGGGTGGCCGATCACCAGTATCTCTTCGTCAATGGCCGGCCGGTGAAGGACCGGCTGCTGGTGGGCGCGGTGCGCGGCGCCTATGCCGACATGCTGGCGCGCGATCGCCATGCGGTGCTCGCGTTGTTCCTCGACCTGCCGCCGCAGGACGTCGACGTGAACGTCCACCCGGCCAAGACCGAGGTGCGGTTCCGCGACAGCGCGGGGGTGCGCGGCTTCATCGTCTCGGGGCTTCGGCAGGCGCTGGCGACCGGCGACCGGCGGAGCGCGCAGGGGCCGGACCGAGCGGCCATGGCGCGGTGGGTAAGCGAGCCGGTTATGGAACAGGGCGAGTTCCTCCCCTCCCGCTTGCGGGAGGGGCAGGGGGTGGGAACTCCTCAATCACCGCTCTGGCCCCCACAGGCCCACCCCAACCCTGAGACCCGCCCCGGCCTACGTGCCGGGGGCGAGCGGGAGGGGCTCTTGCTACGCGATGCCACGCTGGCTTGGTCTCAACCGCAGCCCATGCCCATGGGCCGCGCCGAGGAAGCCGCGCCCGTCTCCGCCGAAGCCCAATCTTACCCCCTCGGGATCGCGCGCGGGCAGGTCGCGAACACTTATATCGTCGCCGAGGCCGCGGATGGCGTCGTGCTGGTCGACCAGCACGCGGCGCACGAACGTCTGGTGCTCGAACGCCTGCGCGCCGCGGGGGCCGAGGAGGGCGTGCGCCGTTCGCAAGCTTTGCTCGTCCCCGACGTGATCGAGATGGACGAAGTCGATTGCGACCGGTTGGAGGACGCTGCCGAGGGCCTCGCCCGCTACGGACTCGTGATCGAGCGCTTCGGGCCTGCCGCGATGCTGGTGCGCGCGGTGCCATCGGCCATCGCCAAGGCCGACACGGCCAAGCTCCTCACTGATCTGGCGGACGACATCGCCAAGCATGGCAAGCAGGAGGACTCGGGCGCGCTGCTGCTCGCCGAGCGGCTCGAACTGGTGCTGGCGACCATGGCTTGCCACGGCTCGGTGCGGGCAGGGCGGACGCTCAGCGTCGCCGAAATGAACGCGCTGCTGCGCGAGATGGAAGCGACGCCGCGATCAGGCCAGTGCAACCATGGGCGGCCGACCTGGGTGAAGCTTTCGATGGAAGACGTCGAGAAGCTGTTCGGGCGGCACTAGCCTTTCCTGGCGCATCCCTCGTCGCTCCGATCCCCGTGTCGAGCACGGGGCGACGATCTCAGCGTGACTTGAGCGCCGCCTTCACATCCGCCAGCTTGCCGTCGGCATCGGCATCCTCGGGCAGTCCGAGTGTGGCGCGCAGGAGGGCGGCGACCGCGACATTGTCGAACACCGGCAGCTTCGCGCCTTTGGCGAAGGCGGGGCCGCGCGCGATGAACAGGGCGAGCATTTCGGGGTCGGCATTGTCATAGCCATGGGCGCCGCCCTTCACGGGGTAGACAGGCGGACCGGCGAGGATGGTCCAGCCCTCCTCGGCGATGCAGATGATTGCGGCGACGCGCGGGTTCCTGCCCCAGTGCAGGCGCGCAGGCAGATCTTCCTTGCGCGTGCAGGTCATGTGCTCGTGGGGTTTGAGTAAGGCCTCGGCGACGCGATTGTCGGTGCCGGTCACCGGCTCGATCGCGGCGTAGGGACCGGTCTCCACCGGCACATAGCTTGCGCGGTCGATCAGGCCGTCAAGCTGGATCACGCGGCTATCGTCGGTCGCACGCATCCCGTGGTCGGCCACGATCACGAGGTTGAGCGGCACGCCGAGCGCCGCCGCGCCGTCGACCAGTTCGCCGATCCGCGCGTCCACCTCGGCGAGCGATGCGTTGACCTCGGCGCTGTCGGGACCGAAGCGGTGGCCCGCGGTGTCGACCGTGTCGAAATAGATCGTCGCGAAGGCCGGACGGATTGCGGCGGGGCGGCGCAGCCAATCGATGAGGGTGTTCACCCGCTGCACATTGCCCACGTTCTGATCGTAGCGCAGCCAGTCTGACGGGCGCTTGCCCTCGAACGCCACCTCGCTCCCCGGCCAGAACATCGTTGCGGTGCGAATTCCGGCTTTCTCGGCCGTGATCCAGACCGGTTCGGCCTCGTTCCACCAGAAGGGATCGAGCGCCTGGGCCGCATTGCCGAGGCTGAACATCACCCCTGGGCGGCGCGGATCGATCATCGAATTGCCGGAAATGCCGTTGCGGTCGGGGCGCTTGCCGGTGACGAGGGCATAGTGGTTGGGAAAGGTCTTGGTGGGAAAGCTCGGCCGCATCGGCCCGGTCGCGCCGTCCTTTGCCAGCGCGGCAAGGCGCGGGGTCAGGCCGCGGTCGAGATAGTCGGCGCGGAACCCGTCGATCCCGACGAGCACGGTGACGGGGCGCTGCGCCTCTTTCGCCTGCGCTGCGAAAGGGGTGAGGACAAGGGCGGCGATAAGGAGGATCAATCGCATCGGTCTGGCCTCATGCGGGAGGAATGGAGGGAGCCTTGTCAGACGTTGAACTTGAAGAGCAGCACGTCGCCGTCCTGCACCACGTATTCCTTGCCTTCCTGCCTGAGCTTGCCCGCCTCCTTCGCGCCGACCTCGCCGCCGAGGGCGATGTAGTCCTCGTAGGCGATGGTCTCGGCGCGGATGAAGCCGCGTTCGAAATCCGAGTGGATCTCGCCTGCGGCCTGCGGCGCCTTGGCACCCGCCGGGAAGGTCCAGGCGCGCGCTTCCTTGGGGCCGGCGGTGAAGAAGGTCTTGAGGCCGAGCAGCTTGTATCCGGCGCGGATCACGCGGGCGAGGCCGCTTTCGGTAAGGCCCAGGGCTTCGAGGAACTCGCCCCGGTCCTCTTCGGGCATGGCAACAAGCTCGGCCTCGATGGCGGCGGAGACCACCACCGCCTCGGCACCCTCGGCGGCGGCCTTGGCGAAGACCTTCTCGGAAAGCGCGTTACCGGTCGCGGCATCTTCCTCGGCGACATTGCAGACATAGAGCACCGGCTTGGCGGTCAGCAGCTTTGCCTGCTTGAACAGGCGCGCTTCCTCGTCGTCGTTAGGGACGGTGAGGCGGGCGGGCTTGCCCTCGCGCAGCAGCTCCAGCGCCTGGCCGAGCACGCTCGCCATCGCCTTGGCTTCCTTGTCGCCCCCGGTCGCGCGCTTGGCTGCGGCGGGGACGCGCTTTTCGAGGCTTTCGAGGTCAGAGAGCATCAATTCGGTCTCGACCACCTCGGCATCGGCGATGGGATCGACCTTGTTGGCGACGTGCTGGATGTCGTCATCCTCGAAGCAGCGCAGCACGTGGACGATGGCGTCGACCTCGCGGATATTGCCGAGGAACTGGTTGCCGAGACCCTCGCCCTTGCTCGCGCCCTTCACGAGGCCGGCGATATCGACGAAGCCCAGCTGGGTTTCGATGATCTTGGCGCTCTTGGCGATGGCGGCGATCTTCTGGAGGCGCTCGTCAGGGACGGCGACCTGGCCGACATTGGGCTCGATGGTGCAGAAGGGATAGTTCGCCGCCTGCGCGGCCTGCGTCTCGGTGAGCGCATTGAACAGAGTGGACTTGCCGACATTCGGCAGGCCGACGATCCCGCAACGGAAACCCATGATGTGTTTTCTCTTGGCTAGCTGGAAAGCGCGGCCCTTAGCGGGCGGGTGCGCCGATGGCTAGAGGCCGATCAGGCGAGGCCGCTCTGTGCGCGCCATTCGGCCAGCGCGGCGGGCGAAGTCAGGCGGATCAGGGTGCCGGTGTAGCCTGCGAGCGTCGCCTCGGTGCGGACGCGCGGGCCGCTGTTCCAGTTCATCACATACCAGAAGAAGCCGAGGTCGAAGCGCTCGGGGCAGCCTTCGGGCATGTCGGGGCGCGACTGGCCACGATGGGTGACGATCCGCTTCAACAAACGCCCCAGGCACAGGCGGATGGGGAAATCGAGATAGATCACCGTGTCCGCCCGTTCGAGGCGGGGCGCTAGGAGGCTGCCGTAATTGCCCTCGATCAGCCACGCATCCTGCGCGAGAACATCCATCAGGCGCGCGCGCAACTCGTCCTTGCCGGTCTCGACCCACCCGGCCTGCCACCCGAGCTGGTCCATGTGGACAAGCGGCAGGCCCATGCGCGGCGCGAGTTCGCGGGCCAGCGTGCTCTTGCCCGAACCGCAAGGGCCGATGACGAGGACGCGGCGCATGCCTCCGCCTAGCCCTGCATCCTCAGCGCGACATCGCTCATGAAGCGCACCTCGTCACCCTTGGCGAGCCATTCCGCCTCGGCCCCGAGCGCGCCGAGCATGGCGGCCAGATCGTCCTCCTCGGCCTTGGCGAAGTTGCCGAGCACATGGCCGGTCACCCGGTCCTTGTGCCCCGGATGGCCGATGCCGAGGCGGATGCGGCGATAATCGGGCGCGCCGAGACTGGCGCAGTGCTGGTCGATCGAGCGAAGGCCATTGTGCCCGGCGTGGCCGCCGCCCTGCTTCACCTTGACCTTGAAGGGTGCAAGGTCGAGCTCGTCGTGGAACACGGTGAGCGCCTCGGTCCCCAGCTTGTAGAACCGCAGAGCCTCTCCGACCGCACGGCCGCTCTCGTTCATGAAGGTGGCGGGCTTCAGCAGCAGAACCTTCTGCGCGCCGATCCGGCCTTCCTGCACCCAGCCGGAGAACTTGGTCTGCACCGGGCCGAAGGCGTGCATGTCGGCGATCACGTCCACCGCCATGAAGCCGACATTGTGCCGGTGAAGCGCATAGCGCGGTCCGGGATTTCCGAGGCCGACCCAGATCTGCATGACGTGTCCCCTAGCTGTGTCCTGCAAAAAACGAAACGCCGGACTTCTTGCGAAGCCCGGCGTCCGTAAGCCGTCGATGGCGCGGCGCGGATTATTCCGCGTCGGCGGTCGTCGTGTCGCCTTCGCTGCTCTTGAGCGCCGAGGGGGCGACGAGCGTGGCGATGGTGAAGTCGCGGTCGGTGATCGCGCTGGCAACGCCCTTGGGCAGGGTGACGTCGCTGATGTGGATCGAATCCCCCACATCCTTGCCGCCGACATCGACATGGATCTCGTCGGGGATGCTGTCGCTGGCGCAGACCAGTTCGAGTTCGTGACGCACGATGTTGAGCACGCCGCCCTTCTTGAGGCCGGGCGAGCCTGCCTCGTTGACGAACACCACGGGCACCTGGACGGTGACCCGCGCATCGCCGGTCAGGCGGAGGAAGTCGACATGGGTCGGGCGGTCAGTGACGGGGTGGAAGGCGACGTCCTTGGGGAGCGTGCGGATGGTCTGGCCACCGATCTCGATGTTGACGATCGAGTTCATGAAGTGGCCGGTCATCAGCTGACGGACCAGTTCCTTCTGCTCGACGTGGATCAGGGTGGGTTCTTCCTTGCCGCCATAGATGACAGCAGGAGTCCGACCTTCGCGGCGAAGTGCTCGGGAGGCTCCCTTGCCAGCCCGTTCGCGCGCTTCGGCCGGCAGGTTCAGAGCTTCGCTCATGGTCGTGCCTTTCGAATGCGTGTTGATAGGTTAGTCACCGGCGCGACCGCCTCCAGGGATGACCGGAAGCGCCGAAGCGCGGGCCCTTAGAGGCCAATGGCGCGCTTGGCAACCATTTAGGGCCGAGGCGCCCCGAGGCGCCTGACACGGTACCCGCGTGCCTCGATCAGCGCGGCAAGCCCCTCCGGGCCGACAAGGTGCGCGCTGCCGACCGCGACGAGCGGGCGTGGGCCGCTCTCAAGCAGCGGGACTAGGGCATTGGCCCAGCGGCGGTTGCGGCCTGTCAGCAGTGCCTCGCGCAGGGCAGGCTCGGCGAGGAAGCCCTCGCGGGTCGAGGCTTCGATCGCCGTCGTATCGCCTGCGAGCCAGGCGCGCTGGAGCCGCCCGGGATCCTTGCGGGCTCGCTCTGCATCGCGCACGACGGCCGCCAGCATGGCGCGCTGGTCGGTCTCGGGCAGGCCGTCGAAGATCGCAAGCTGCGCCTCGGCGCCCTCGAGCTCCCGCACCGGACGCCCTGCGAAATCCGCCAGCAGCGCGCGGTCCACACCATTGGCAGGGTCGCCGGTGGCATCGACGCGGGCCAGCGTGATCGCGGCGGCCCAGGTTTCGGTCCCGGCGAACCGGTCGGGAGACAAGCCGCCGCGCGCCAGGATCGTGGCGAGCGGCGCGGCAAGCTCGGGCGGCACGCGCTCGGCGAGCGGGGGCAGGCCGGGGGAGGTCGCCAGAGCGGCAAAGGCCCGGGCGACGTGGCTTTCCTCGCCCAGGCCCCTGATCTCGACCACCAGCACGCCGGCATCCCCGATCGCCCGCTCGATGGCGGGGGTCCGCCACTCGGTGCGGTCGGAAAGGGCGTGGATGGTGCCGAGCATCCAGCCCCGGGTTGCCCCGTCAGCCGAGGCGATTTCGTAGAGCAGGGGATTGGCCTGCTCCCTGCCGCCTGTCTCGCCGGGGGCATCGCTGCACCCGGCAAGCACGAGGAGGAACAGCGGGGCGACAAGCGCAGCGAGCCACCGCCGCGCCATCGCCCCTGCCGATCCGGTCATTACTTGACCCGGCTCGTCTTGATGCCCTTCGCCGTCAGGTAGTCCTGAACGCTCTTGGGCCCGGCGAGGTGGCCCGCGCCGACAGCGACAAACACAGTGCCAGGCTGCTCCATGCGGGTCTTGATCCAGTCAGCCCAGTTGGCGTTGCGGTTGTAGAGCAGCGCCTCGGCGACCTTGGGGTCTGTCATGCCCTCGTTCATCACCGCGGCCAGCGCATCGGGATCGCCTGCCGCCCAGTGATTGACCATGCGGTCGAGCGTGGACTTCATATTCCCCATTTCCTTCGCGGCTTCCATCATGAAGCTGACCTGCGCGTCCTGCGGCATGCCATCGAAGATGCCGAACTGGAACTCGGCGGTCTCGAGCGCGTCCTTGGGCTTGCTGCCCGCCTTGGCGAGGAGCACCTTCTCGACACCGCTGTTGGGATCATAGCCCTCGAGCGTCAGGGGCAGAATCGACAGGGTGAGGCCCACCATCCACGGCTTCATCCCGTCGAACTGGCCGGCCAGCGCGTCGCCCGGCGGGGGGACCAGACCCTGCGCCTTGGCGGCTTCGTACTGCGCCTTGGCTTCAGCGGGTGCGCCGGCAAGCTGCTGCGCCTCGATCATCGAGCCAAGCCTGCCCAGCGCCGTCATATACTGGGTCTTCTGCTCGTCATTGAGCAGCGCGCGCAGCGTCGTTCCGGCCGGCAGCCTGCTCTTGTCCATGGCCAGCTTGGTCATGGCCGCCTCGCTCGCGGGATCCATCGGGATTTCGGTGACGATCGTGTCGGCACCCTCGAAGGCCTTGGAGATGGTCGCATCATACCACACCACATCCTTGGGCAGCACGTGGACCGTGCCGAACAGGTAGATCGTGGTGTCCTTGTCGGCCACCTTCCACAGCGCCGGTCCGTTGGGGGCGGCAGCGGCGGGCATGGCAGCCGCCGCCGGGGCAGGCTGGGCCTCGGCCAGCGCTGGGTTCGCGGCGAACAGCGCGAAAGGGGCGGCAGCAAGCATCAGCAGAGAGGCACGGGTCATTTGCGGTTTCCTTTCATGAGCGGAAAATGGGGTTGGCAGCTAGGTTCGGCAACAGAGGGGGGCTGGCACGATCCGCGACCCGGGATCAGAGCCGCCAGCGGGAATAGAGGTAGGACACACACATCGACACGAAGCCGATGGCGAAGATCCCGAAAGCATTGGGGGCGGGCGCAAACGCGCCGGCATGAAGCGCGGCCCAGACGGGAAAGCCCGCCATGACACCCAGGAATCCGCCCGTGTATCCGACAAGGCTTTGCTCGCGCTGGTAATCGTCAACCAGACGGAAACCGTAGAGCGGGAGCACCAGAAAACCGGCCAGCATCAGGGCCGCGATCACCAGAGCCAGCGCGGGCGGGAGACGCAGCAGTTCCCAATCGCCGGTCAGCAGACTGCCATCACCCTGATCGAAGAAGCCGGTGGCAAATCCGCCAATCCCGCCCACGATGCCGCAAAAGGCGATGTAGCCCATGTAGCGCAGGCGGCGTTTCTCGCTGTTGCTTTCGCCGGGGCCGAGTTGCGGCTTGGTGCCAAGGATCATGCGGGTTCTCCGTCGTCGAAGATATCCTCGATCCGCAAATCGAACAGCCGGGCGATACGGAAGGCGAGGGGGAGAGAGGGGTCATGCTTGCCGGTTTCGATGGCGTTGACCGCCTGACGCGAAACGTCGAGCCGCCCGGCCAGTTCAGCCTGACTCCAGTCGCGCTCGGCGCGCAGGATTTTGAGGCGGTTTCTCATGGGTTTGAAGGATCCCGGCTAGGCCGCGCCTATCTGGTGCGATTCGCCTAATATGTCAAGCACACCTGACTTTTTGTCATATCTGCATGACTTGAGGAGCTTGAATATGATGAACAGGCCCGCCGCCCGGCGAGCCTCCCGCCAGCCTATCCCAAGCCGTGCTGCGCTGCGACATTGACGCTTGGGGGGTGTTCGGCCATGGCGAGCCGCCATGAGTGCCGCACCAGCCTTTGCCCCTCCGCCGCGCGATCCGGCGCGTTCGTTCCAGGACATGATCCTGACGCTTCACGACTTCTGGAGCCACGAGGCGGGCTGCGTCATTCTCCAGCCCTATGACATGCGCATGGGGGCGGGCACCTTCCACACCGCGACCACCCTGCGCGCACTCGGCCCGGAGCCGTGGAACGCCGCTTTCGTCCAGCCCTGCCGCCGTCCGACCGACGGGCGCTATGGCGAAAACCCCAACCGGCTCCAGCACTATTACCAGTACCAGGTGATCCTGAAGCCCTCGCCGGGCGACATTCAGGAGCTCTATCTGAAGAGCCTCGCCGCGATCGGGATCGATCCGCTGGCGCACGACATCCGCTTCGTTGAGGACGACTGGGAAAGCCCCACGCTCGGCGCATGGGGGCTGGGCTGGGAAGTGTGGTGCGACGGGATGGAAGTCACCCAGTTCACCTATTTCCAGCAGATGGGCGGCTTTGATTGCAAGCCTGTCGCGGGCGAGCTGACCTACGGGCTCGAACGCCTCGCCATGTACATCCAGGGCGTCGACAACGTCTATGATCTGGCGTTCAACACCGCGGGCGTCTCCTATGGCGAGGTGTTCCTCGAAAACGAGCGCCAGATGTCGAAGTGGAACTTCGAGGTCGCCGATACCGAAACCCTGTTCGAAGGCTTCCGCCGGGCCGAGGCCGAGTGCTTGCGCTCGCTCGAAGCCGGGGTGCCCATCGCGGCCTACGAGCAGGCGATCGAGGCGAGCCACCTGTTCAACCTGTTGCAGGCCCGCGGCGTGATCAGCGTGCAGGAACGCGCCAGCTACATGGGCCGCGTCCGCGACCTCGCGCGTTCATCCTGCGAGGCCTATGCCGCCAAGATGACGCCCGAATGGCAGGCGAAGTATCCCGGGTGGAGCCTCGTCTGATGGCCGACTTCCTGCTCGAACTGGCTTGCGAGGAAATCCCCGCCCGGATGCAGCCCAAGGCCAAGGAGGATCTGGCGCGGCTGTTTGCCGAGGGGCTGGCCAAGGCCGGCTTGTCGGCGCCAGCAATAGAGACCTTCGCCACGCCCCGCCGTCTGTCCCTGATCGCCGCCGGCCTGCCGCTCGCCACGAGCGCCGTGAGCGAGGAGACCAAGGGGCCGAAGGTCGGCGCGCCGCCTCAGGCGCTGGAGGGGTTCCTGCGCAAGGTGGGCCTCACGGCAGAGCAACTGACCGAACGTGACGGCGTCTATTTCGCCATCGTCGAAAAGCCCGGGCGCGACACGGCGGAAGTGCTTGCCGAAAGCATCCCGGCGATCATCCGCACCTTCCCCTGGCCCAAGTCGATGCGCTGGGGCGCGGGCTCGATCACGACCGAGAGCCTGCGGTGGGTGCGCCCCTTGTCGGGGATCATCGCCCTGCTGGATGGCGCCGTGGTGCCCTTCGAGGTCGACGGGATCACGAGCGGGCGCACCACCATGGGGCACCGCTTCCACCATTCCGGCCCCGTCGAGGTCGCCGATGCCGGCTCCTATGTCGAGACGCTGCGCGCGGCCCATGTGATCGTCCATTTCTCTGAACGCTGCCGGATCATCCGCGAAGGCGCCGCCAAGGCCGCCGCCGAGGCGGGCCTGACGCTGGTCGCCGACGAGGGTCTCGTTATCGAGAACGCCGGGCTGACCGAATGGCCCGTGCCGCTGCTCGGCCGCTTCGACGAGAGCTTCCTCAACGTGCCGCCGGAGGTCATCCAGCTGACCGCGCGGGTGAACCAGAAATATTTCGTGTGCCAATCCTCCCCTTCAGGGGAGGGGGACCATGCGCAGCATGGGGGAGGGGCAGGTGCGGCTGCTCGCCTCGCCAACGCTTTCGTCTGCACCGCCAATATCGAAGCGCGCGACCCGGCCGTGGTGGTCGACGGCAACCGCAAGGTCCTCGCCGCGCGCCTTTCCGACGCGCGGTTCTTCTGGGAGCAGGACCAGAAGACCCCGCTGGAAGATCACGCGAAAAAGCTGTCGCGCATCACCTTCCACGAGAAGCTGGGCACCGTCGCCGACAAGGTCGAGCGCGTGGCCAAGCTCGCGCGGTGGCTGGTTGAGTCCGATATCGTCACCCCAGCGAAAGCTGGGGCCTCAGGCGGCAGTGACCATACGCCCGAGGTGCCAGCTTCCGCTGGCATGACGAAGGCGCGTTTGGCTGACCTCGCGGAAGCAGCCGCGCACCTGTGCAAGGCCGATCTCGTCACCGAGATGGTCGGCGAATTCCCCGAATTGCAGGGCCTGATGGGCGGCTACTACGCTGCCAAGGAAGGCCTGCCGCAGGAGGTCGCCGAGGCGATCCGCGATCATTACAAGCCGGTCGGGCAGGGCGACGATGTGCCGACCGCGCCGGTGACGGTGGCGGTGTCGCTGGCGGATAAGCTGGATACGTTGGTCGGGTTCTACGAGGTTGCAGAGCGACCAACGGGTTCAAAGGACCCTTTTGCTCTCCGTCGAGCATCGCTTGCGGTAATCGGTACCCACTTAGAATGCGGGATCAGATCAAACTTGCTTCACGTATTCGACCAAGTGGTCGACATTCTAATTCATCAGCGATTGGCCAAGGTGCCCGGCGCAGCTGAGGATGCCAAAGAAGCTGCGGCTAAAATGGGTGTCGTAACAGCATCAATCGTCGTGGCAGGAGTGGTCGAAAACCGCTCCATCAGGAACGGGACAGATCACCATAGAACGTCGTGGGACCTCCTCGACTTCTTCGCCGACCGCCTCAAAGTCCAGCAGCGCGAAGCCGGCGTTCGCCACGACCTGATCGACGCGGTTTTCGCGCTCGGCGGGGAGGATGATCTCGTCCGCCTGCTCGCCCGCGTCCATGCGCTGCAGGCCTTCGTCGGCACCGAGGACGGCACCAACCTCCTCGCAGGCTACAAGCGCGCGGCGAATATTCTCAAGAAGGAAGCCTTCGAGGGCGGGGAGGGCGTGCAGGCGCTCACCTACACCCCCGAACCCGCCGAGCAGGCGCTGATCGATGCACTGGCCGCCGCCGCCCCGCGCGCTGCCGCCGCCGTCGAGGCCGAGCAGTTCGGCGAGGCCATGGCCGCGCTCGCCACGCTGCGCGCGCCGATCGACCGATTCTTCGAAGAGGTCACCGTCAACGATGCCGATGCGGACAAGCGCGCCGCGCGGCTTGCTCTGCTTGCGGCTTTCCGTGATGCGGTGCACCGCGTGGCCGATTTCAGCCGGATCGAGGGGTGATGCGGCACATGCTGCTCATGTGACGCAATAGCAGATCTAAATATTTGAAATATATGTAAGTTGATTCCCCGAAAACACCCGCTCCGCATGAACTTAATCAACCAGCGAGGAACCGGCATGACACTCCAGACGGTCTATGTATTCGGGGGCAAGGCCGACCACTCCGATCCGCGCCAGAAGGACAAGACCGTCGCAGGCGGCAAGGGGGCGAACCTCGCTGAAATGGCGTCGATCGGCCTGCCGGTACCGCCGGGCTTCACCATCACCACCGAGGAATGCGTCGCCTATCTGCAGGGCGGGGCGGGGTTCTCGGACGGCCTGAGGGATGCGGTGACCAAGGCGCTCGGTCATGTCGAGGCCACGGTGGGCAAGAAGTTCGGGGACGCCGGCGATCCGCTGCTGGTCTCGGTCCGTTCGGGCGCGCGGGTGTCGATGCCCGGGATGATGGACACGGTGCTCAACCTGGGGCTGAACGATGCCACGGTCGAGGGGCTGGCGGCCTCGTCAGGCGACGCGCGCTTCGCCTGGGATAGCTACCGCCGCTTCATCCAAATGTATGCCGACGTGGTGCTGGGCATCGATCACGGGCTGTTCGAGGAAGCGCTCGAGATCGCCAAGGAAGACAAGGGTTTCTACAACGACACCGAGATGGCTGCCGAGGACTGGCAGGCGCTGGTCGGTGAATACAAGGGGATTGTCGCAGAGGAACTTGGCCGCCCGTTCCCGCAGGACGTGACCGAGCAGCTCTGGGGCGCGATCCGCGCCGTGTTCGACAGCTGGGATTCTGACCGCGCCAAGGTCTACCGCCGGTTGAACGACATCCCGGGCGACTGGGGCACGGCGGTCAACGTGCAGGCCATGGTGTTCGGCAATATGGGCGAGACAAGCGCCACCGGCGTCGCCTTCACCCGCGATCCTGCGACGGGGACACGTGTCTATTTCGGCGAGTACCTGATCAACGCGCAAGGGGAGGACGTGGTGGCGGGCATCCGCACGCCCCAGTACCTCACCAAGGTCGCGCGTGAGGCGGCAGGGGCCAAGCCGCTGTCGATGGAAGAGGCGCTGCCCGAAGCCTATGCCGAGCTCGCCCGCGTCTTCGACCTGCTGGAACTCCACTACAAGGACATGCAGGACATCGAATTTACCGTCGAGCGGGGCAAGCTGTGGATGCTCCAGACCCGCTCCGGCAAGCGCACCGCGAAAGCTGCGCTGAAGATGGCGGTCGACATGGTGGCCGAGGGTCTGATCGACGAACGCGAGGCGGTGCGGCGGGTCGACCCGATGGCGCTCGACCAGCTGCTCCACCCGACGCTCGATCCCGAGGCCGAGCGCCACGTGCTGACCACCGGCCTGCCGGCCTCGCCGGGAGCGGCAGCGGGCAAGATCGTGCTCGACGCCGACACCGCCGAGCAGTGGGCCGGGCGCGGCGAGAAGGTGATCCTGGTGCGGGTCGAAACCAGCCCCGAAGACATCCACGGGATGCACGCAGCCCAGGGCATCCTCACCGCGCGCGGCGGGATGACAAGCCACGCGGCGGTGGTGGCGCGCGGCATGGGGCGCCCTTGCGTCTCGGGGGCGGGGCAGGTCTCGATCGACCGCAACACCCGCACGCTGCGGATTGGGTCGACCGAGCTGAAGGAAGGCGATGCGATCACCCTCGACGGGGCGACCGGGCAGGTGATGCTCGGCATTGTTCCCACGGTCGAACCGGAGCTCGCGGGCGACTTCGGCACGCTGATGGTCTGGGCGGACAAGCTCAGGCGCATGAAGGTGCGCACCAATGCCGAGACGCCCGACGACTGCCGCATGGCGCGCCAGTTCGGGGCGGAAGGCATCGGGCTGTGCCGCACCGAGCACATGTTCTTCGAGGCAAGCCGCATCAGCGCGGTGCGGCAGATGATCCTCGCCGAGGATGAAGCGGGCCGCCGCCGCGCGCTCGACAAGCTGCTCCCCGAACAGCGCGCCGACTTCAAGGCGATCTTCGAGGTCATGGCGGGCCTGCCCTGCACGATCCGCCTGCTCGATCCGCCGCTCCACGAGTTCCTGCCCCACGGCGACGAGGAATTCGCCGAGCTGGCCGATGCGACCGGCCTCGGGGTCGATCACTTGAAGCGCCGCGCGGGCGAGCTGCATGAATTCAACCCGATGCTCGGCCATCGCGGGTGCCGTCTCGGCATCACCTTCCCCGAGATCTACGCCATGCAGGCGCGCGCGATCTTCGAGGCGGTGTGTGCGGTTAAGCTGTCTTCGGGCGAGGCGCCGCTGCCCGAGATCATGATCCCGCTGGTCGCCACCAAGCGCGAATTGGCGATCCTCAAGGCGCTGGTGGACAAGGAAGCCGAGGCGGTGTTCGCCGAGACCGGTACGCGGGTCGATTACCTGGTCGGCACGATGATCGAGCTGCCGCGTGCAGCGCTGATGGCGGGCGAAATCGCAGAGGAGGGGGCATTCTTCTCCTTCGGCACCAATGACCTGACCCAGACCACGCTCGGCGTATCGCGCGACGATGCGGCGCGGTTCCTGTCGGTCTATGTCGACAAGGGCATCTTCCCGCGCGATCCTTTCGTCAGCCTTGATATCGAGGGTGTGGGGCAGCTCGTTGAACTTGCGGCTGAGCGGGGCAGGGCGACCCGGCCCGATATCAAGCTCGGCATCTGCGGCGAGCATGGCGGGGACCCGGCGAGCATCGCCTTCTGCGAGAGCGTCGGCCTCGATTACGTCAGCGCCTCGCCCTACCGCGTGCCGATCGCGCGGTTGGCGGCGGCGCAGGCGGCATTGAAGCGGGGCTAGGTTCCGGCGAGGGATCGCCGCCCGGTGAGGGTGACGATCTCGAAGGTCTCCGAGGTCTTGCCATCGGCTTCGGCGCGGGCGGCAAACGCGATGCGGGCGCGCGTGATCGCTGCCTTGCCGAGCGGGGTGGCGGGCTTGGCCAGGGCATTGCCGAGCCCCTGATCGCGTAGGTCGGACACAAGCCGGTCGAGCGTGGAATAGCGCACGGTCAGTGCATGGGTGTCGACCACGGGGTCTTTCCAGCCCGCGCGCTGGAGCAGAGCAGTGGCAGCACGCGGATCAACCAGCGGATGAATGCGCGCGGCGGGCCGCTCGGGCTCGGCTGCAAGCATGGCGGAGCGCAGGGCTGGCAGGCTCTGGCCACCGGTGAAATGCGCCATCACGAGTCCGCCTGGGGCGAGAGCAGCGTGCAGATGAATAAGTGTACCGGGCAGATCATTGACCGCATCGAGCAGGCCGAAGACGACAATCAGGTCAAAACCACCGAGGGGGTAGGGCGCTTCCAGATCGATCTCGCGTGGTTCTTCGACCGCTGCGCCCATCGCCTGGAGGCCCGGTGAGAGGCTGTCGGTCCAGTCGCCGATGACCATGGCACGCTGCGGCACGTGCTGCAAAAAGGCGAGCCGCTCAAGCGAATCTTCTGCCATATCTTCAACGAGGAAGCGGGCAGCACCGGGTGTTGCGTTCCGGGCTGAGGCCCGGGCAAGGCGCGCCGCGCGGCGCCGTGGACTGAATATGGTGGGAACTGCGGGAGCGCTCATCTGCCCGCCCTGCCGCGCTTGCAAGATGAGCGCAAGCTGTGAGACAGTGCTGCGATGGTCCTGGGTCGCAACCTCGTCCGCTCCGTGCAACCGCTGGTCGACTTCGTCTATCCGCCGCGCTGTCCGTCGTGCGGTCTCGCTATCGCTGCGCAGGAAGGATTGTGTTCGGACTGCTGGAGCACACTCGATGTTCCACCTGTTGTCGAGGCCGGTGAGGGTGCGGTTCCCGTCTATGCCGCGACGTGCTACAATGAAACCTCTCGCAAGCTGGTGCTCGCCTACAAACACGGCGGAAGGATCGCGCTATCGCGCCTCCTCGCGCGCCTGATCGCTGCAAGAATGCCAATGACGGACAGCGGGAGCGCGCCGTTGCTGCTCGTGCCGGTGCCGCTCCATCGCTGTCGATTGTGGCAGCGGGGCTTCAATCAGGCAGCGCTGCTCGCGCGGGAGCTGGAGCGGTTCGGCAAGGGGCAGGCTGAGGTGGCGGCGCTCGTGCGGCACAAGCGGACTCCCAACCTGGGAGGGCTGGGGCGTGATGAGCGCGAGAGGGTGCTGCGGGGTGCCATCCGGCTTGATCCTGCCTACGCTAGGGAGCTGAAGGGGCGCCATGTGGTGCTCGTGGACGATGTGTTGACCAGCGGAGCCACGAGCCGCGCCTGCATTGCCGCAATGGCACAAGCGCAGCCCGCCGGCATAGCGCTGGCCTGCTTCGCCCAAGTCGATGCAGGCCACTGCCTTCGACATCCCTGAGGCCCGGAAAACATAACGCCCGAGGCCTTTCGACCCCGGGCGCCACGTGACGAAACGGTTTGGATCCACCCTCCCGGGTCGTGGCAACCACCCCCTAAGCTGGCTGCCGGGATCCTGTCCCCATCGCTCATCCGGTCGCACTGGAACCCCGCTTCCAGTCTGCGGTCCGGTCGCCCCCTGAACGTGGCACCGGGCGGTGCCGCTGTTCGGTTGAGAGCCCCTTGCGAAGGCCCAGTGCTCTTGTTCCACCGTGTTGCATCTGTAGGAAGAGTGATCGTCGGCGCGAGGCATTTTTTGCAGGGCGCTGTTGTCTCATTGCAACATTCGCGCCATGGCGCGATGATTGGCGAAAGCATCGAACCCATGGGGTGTTGCGTGACAGAGGGTGTTCTTTCTCAGCAGCTGCGCGAAAATGGCGCCGTGTTCGCTCCCAAATTCGACGGTTCCGGCTTGATCACCGCAGTGGTGGTCGATGCTGCGAGTGGGGCGGTTCTCGTGGTTGCGTACATGAATGCAGAAGCACTCGCGGCAACACTCGCCATCGGCAAGGTTCATTTCTGGTCCCGTTCGCGCGAACGGCTATGGATGAAGGGCGAGACTTCGGGCCACATCCTGCAAGTGGAAGAGGTGCGCGTGGATTGCGATCAAGACGCCTTGTTGATCCGGGCAGTTCCCGCAGGACCAACCTGCCATACCGGCGCGGAAAGCTGTTTTTATCGGCAGGTGGTTGTTCGCGACGGAGAGGCGGTGCTGACGGGCACCCAGACTTGACGCTCACGTAAACGTAAGGTAGGTGGGGGCATGGCTACTGCTTCCGCACCCACCGAAACCGCTGCCGAACCGCGTCGCAATGGCGCGCATCTCGATCGGCCCGACGTCCACGAGCGCGAACAGTTCACGATCTCCGACCTCACCTCCGAGTTCGGCTGCACTGCTCGCGCACTGCGTTTCTACGAGGACGAAGGACTCATATGCCCGGCGCGTGTCGGGCTCACCCGCGTGTATTCCAAGCGGGACCGCGCCCGCCTCGCGTGGATCATGCGGGCCAAGAATGTGGGATTCTCTCTCACCGAAATCCGCGAGATGATCGACCTTTACGATCTCGACGACGGCCGGGTCGAGCAGCGCCGCGTAACGATTGAGAAATGCCGCGCGCATATCGCCAAGCTCAAGGCGCAGCGCGACGACATCGATTCGTCGATCAACGAACTGACCGATTTCGTGGCCGAGATCGAAAAGCTCGATTTGCGCTGATCCGCCCGGCCCAAGACCCGCTCCAACCACGCCGCTCACCCAAGGGAACAAGTGATGCCGACCTACACCGCGCCAACCCGCGACACGCGCTTCATTGTCAACGAAGTGCTTGATCTTGCAAGCTACGGCAACCTACCGGGCTTCGAGAACGCCACGCCCGACATGATCGACACGGTCATCAACGAGGCCGGCAAGTTCTGTGCCGAGGTGCTCGCCCCGATCAATCAGGCGGGCGACGAGCATGGCTGCACCCGTCATGAGGACGGTTCTGTCACCACGCCTCCCGGCTTCAAGGAGGCCTATCAGGCCTATGTCGAAAGCGGTTGGGGCACGCTCGCCCAACCAGAGGAATTCGGCGGGCAGGGGATGCCGCATGTACTCGGCTTCGTTCTCGAGGAATACACCGGCACCGCGAACCAGGCCTTCGCCATGTATCCCGGCCTCACCAATGGCGCGATCGCGGCGATCATCGCCAAGGGCTCAGAAGAGCAGAAGGCGACCTTCGTGCCCAAGATGATATCGGGCGAATGGTCGGGTACCATGAACCTCACCGAGCCCCACTGCGGGACCGATCTCGGCATGATCCGCACCAAGGCTGTGCCGAATGGCGACGGCACCTATGCGATCACCGGCACCAAGATCTTCATCTCCGCCGGCGAGCATGACCTCACCAGCAACATCATCCATCTGGTGCTGGCCAAGACGCCGGGCGCGCCGGATTCGACCAAGGGCATCTCGCTGTTCATCGTGCCGAAGTTCATCCTCGATGCCGACGGCAACCCCGGAGAACGCAACGGCGTGACCTGCGGCTCGATCGAGAAGAAGATGGGCATCCACGGCAACGCCACCTGCCTCCTAAACTATGACGGGGCGACCGGCTACCTCGTAGGCGAGGAGAACAAGGGTCTGGCCGCCATGTTCATCATGATGAACGCCGCGCGTCTCGGGGTCGGCATCCAGGGCTATGCCCAGGCCGAGGTCGCCTATCAGAACGCGGTGAACTACGCCCTCGACCGCCGTCAGGGCCGCGCGTTGACGGGCCCCGTGGATCCCGGCGCCAAGGCCGATCCGATCTTCGTCCACCCCGATGTGCGCCGGATGCTGATGGACGCCAAGGTCTTCACCGAGGCAATGCGCGCCCTGTGCCTGTGGGGTGCGCTTCAGGTCGATCTCACTCACAAGGCGCAGACCTCGGCGGAGCGCGAGCTGGCCGACTTGCTGATCGGTCTCATGACGCCCGTCATCAAGGGTTACGGCACCGACAAGGGCTATGACATCGCCACCAGCATGCAGCAGGTCTTTGGCGGCCACGGCTATGTGCGCGAGTGGGGCATGGAGCAGTTCGTGCGCGATAGCCGCATCGCGATGATTTACGAAGGAGCCAATGGCGTGCAGGCAATGGACCTGTGCGGCCGCAAGCTTGCTGCGGGCGGGGGCAAGGCGATCCAGGCTTTCTTCGCCATGATCGACGAGGAAATCACCGCCGCCAAGCAGGTCGATGAGCTCAAGCCGGTCGCGGAACGGCTCGAAAAAGCGCTGGGCGACCAGAAAGCGGCGACCATGTGGTTCATGCAGAACGCGATGGCCAATCCCAATCACTTGGGCGCCGGCGCGCATCACTACATGCACATCATGGGCATCGTGACGCTCGGCTATTTCTGGCTGATGATGGCCAAGGTGGCGCTGGCGAAGCTCGCCGAGGGTTCGGACGACAAGGCCTTCTACGAGGCGAAGCTGGTTTCGGCCAACTACTACGCCGAACGCTTTCTGCCTGATGCTGGCGCGCTGCGCCGCAAGCTCGAGGCGGGCAGCGAATACATGATGAAGCTGCCGGCCGAGGCCTTCGCGACCGCCGCCTGAGGCTTTTGGCCAACCGAGACAAGGGGCCGTCCTGCGGGCGCAGGGTGGCCCCTTTGTCTGTCACCGCCTCGCCTGCGCGGCTTCCTCGGCAAGGACATAGAGGTAGTCGACATAGGCCATGGTCGCCTCGTCGAGGCCGTAGACCTTCGGGTCGCTGCTCGCGATCAGAAACCATTCGTTCGGGGCATGCGCGCCGCCGCCGCGCCCGAGCCCGAACTGCGAGGCAGGCAGGTTCAGGGGGGCACCGTTGAATACAACCCCAGGCCAGCTCCCGGCATTGCGAGGGCGGATAGTGTAGGGCACCTCCTTTTCCTCGAACATCCTTTTCTGCGCACGGATCAGGATCGAGTCCTCCGCGGTTTCATTGGGCCCATAGCCGCCCGAGACGGTCACCCGCACATCATCAAAACCGCGCTTAGCGAGGTGGGCGTTCAGCTTCGCAACGGCCTCGGCCTTGGTCATGTTCGGTACAAGGCGGAATTCAAGTTTTGCCTCGGCGCGGCCCGGGAGCACGGTCTTTCCGCCCTCGCCGGTGTATCCCGCAACAAGACCCTGGATATTGACGGTAGGCTGAGAATAGAGCCGCTCGAGGCTGGTGCGATAATCCTCGTCCCCGATCCACCTGCCGACGCCAAGCAGTGCCTTTTCCTGCTTTTCGCGTTCCGCGTTCGCGGCCTGACCGATAAGCTCCTTCTGGCGCGGGGTGAGCATGGCGACGTTTTCGAACCACCCGTCGATCGCCGGGGTGTGCCCGTCATCCGCGACCAGCGTGCCGAGCGCCTTGACGAGCCGCCACGCGGGGCTCTCGATCCGCGCATGGTTCGAGGAGTGGACGTCGGTCTTGGGATACTTGTCCGAGGTCTCCCCGCCCACCACGAGCTGGAATTCGACCGCACCCTTGGCCCCGAGAGTGATTTCCGCGCTGCCGTCGCGGTTCTGGTTGGCGGCGGGGATGAACACTCCGACCGTCCTTGCCAGTGCCGCCTGCACCTCGGGCACTGCAACGACCTGATCGAAGTGGGTCGACGCGACTTCCTCCTCTCCCTCAGCGACAAGGACGAGGTTGACCGGAAGCTTGCGTCCGCTCGCTTGTATGGCCTTGAGGGCGGCGAGGAAGGCCATCTGCGGGCCTTTCTGGTTGACGACGCCGCGCCCTATGATCGTCTTTCCTTCCCCTGGGCGATCAACCAGCTTCCCCTCGAGGGGCGGCGAACTCCACTCGGCCGGGTCGAACTGTTTGACATCATACATGAAGTAGATGCCGACGGTGCTCTTGGCGCCTGCGTCGAGAGTCGCGAAGACTGCGGGAACACCATCTGTCGGAATAATCTTCGCCTGCTGGAATCCGGCATCCAGCGCCAACTTGCGCATATGCTCGGCGCCCTCGGGGGTGCCGCGCTTCTCGGCAGCAATGGTAGGGAGGGCAACCCAGTCCCGCAGCGCTGTGACGGTCGCTTCGTGCTGCGCTTTGACGGCGCTCTCCACCTGCTCGCGCTTGGGCGTCTTTGCTGCGAGCGGCCCTGCCGCCAGCGCGATCGCCGCCACCATCCCGAGGCCTGCCAAACGTCGTTTCATGTCATGCTCTCCCGCTCTTCTGCGCGAGAGGTACCATCAGCCGCGACTTTGGCAACGGGCGCGCCCTGCTCATGCTGAGATCGATGATGTCTCGGGAGATCGTCTTTGCCCGTTATGGCCACACCAAAATCAGGCACTTTCGCACGCCGCTGACGGAGCACCTGGCGCGGAAAGGGGCAGGCGCAGTCCGCTATTCCAGTGTGCCGATCATGCGCTGCGAAACCGCTCGAAGCTTGAAGCCATTGGCAGGGGGCTGGAATGGTCGATCCGGGGCCGTATCTGCGGGAAACCGCAATTGAGAGGATGAGGGCAAGGCCTCGCCGGGCATGGTTGCCGCCTCGCCTCCGGTGACAGGAGCGCTGGCAAGCGGCTCGGCCCCCGCGTCCGGCTCCGGCAAGCTGTCCGTGACGCCATATTCTGGACGAGCGGGCGGGGCAGGCGTCGCGGGCGGCGGAACCGCCTGGCGCAGCTCAGGCTCGGCTTCGTCGCCGCCGTTCACGCCGGCCAGGATTTTCGCCGCGACTTCTTCCAGCGAGCCGACCACCAACAGCGGCTGACTGCCGATGATGCCCACGCTGGTCTGGCCGTTCTCGGCAGTGCGCAGCCAGGCGACGTTTTCGGCGACGACAAGATAGTTCCCGCCGCGCGACTCGAGCTTGATGAACTTCATGTGGCCCGTTCTCCCGGACCGTTTGCAAGGGGCGCAAGATCCATGGGCTCATGGTAGCCCTGCGGGAGTTAAGGAATAGGTCTATTGGCAGATCCTTGCTCCGCCGGAGTGACCTCGTCGATCAAGCCCATCAGCGCTGCCCATGATTGGCGGTCGGCGATGGGGTCATAGGCCGGATTGGGAGCACCGGAAGGGGTCAAGGGATTGGTGAAGCCGTGCTCCACACGGGCAAAGGACATGAATTGCCAATCGGCCCTGGCGCGATCCATTTCCTCCCAAAACGCGGTGACATCGCTGCGGGGCACGAGTGCGTCCGCATCGCCGTGGCACACAAGGAGCTTCGGCTTGATCGGCCCAGTCGCGGGCAGGGGCGTTGCCAGCAGGCCGTGAAAGCTTGCCACCAGAACCAGGTCTGCACCCTCGCGCGCCAGCTCGAGTACGGCCATCCCACCCAGGCAGAAGCCGATAGCGATCTGTGGCAAGTCAGGGGCGAGCTCCGTCAGCCTTGCCGTTGTCGCCCGGAGTCTGGACCGCATCGCTTCCGGGTCGGCACGCAGGGCGGTCATCGCTGCGAAAGCGCTTTCCGCGTCATGCGGCGCCCCGGGACCATAGAAGTCGCCGACCAGCGCAAGGCACCCCGCGTCTGCCAATGCCTTCGCCTTCGCCTCGACACCGGGGGTCGAATTCATGAAGGTCGGGAAGACGGCCACGGCAGCCCGCGCCGACCCGGCCGGCCGCGCCAACCATCCGGTCAGCGCGGTTGCACCGTCGGCATAGCTGACTCTCTCGAGAGCGCTCACTCTACCGGCAGGAATTCGGGAACCGAGAGATAGCGCTCTCCGGTGTCGTAGTTGAAGCCAAGGACCCGGCTGCCGGAAGCGAGCTCGGGAAGTTTCTTTGCGATCGCCGCCAGAGTGGCCCCCGAGGAGATGCCGACCAGCATCCCTTCCTCACGGGCCGCCCGTCGCGCCATTTCCTTGGCGTCCTCGGCATCGACCGTGATGGCGCCGTCGATCGCAGCGGTGTGGAGGTTTCCGGGAATGAAGCCTGCACCGATGCCCTGGATCGGGTGCGGGCCGGGCTGGCCGCCATTGATGACCGGTGAAAGTGCAGGCTCGACGCCATAGGCCTTGAGGCGCGGCCAATGCTTTTTCAGCTCCTCGGCGCAGCCGGTGAGGTGGCCGCCGGTGCCGACGCCGGTGATGAGGACATCGACCGGGGCATCGGCAAAGTCGGCGAGGATCTCCTGCGCGGTGGTGCGGGCATGGACAGCGGGGTTCGCGCCATTGTCGAACTGGCTCGGCATCCATGCGCCGGGCGTCTGCGCGACCAGCTCCATGGCCCGTTCGATGGCACCCTTCATGCCCTTCTCGCGCGGGGTCAGATCGAAACTCGCACCATAGGCCAGCATGAGGCGGCGGCGCTCGATCGACATCGATTCGGGCATCACGAGGACGAGACGGTAACCCTTGACCGCCGCCACCATAGCGAGACCGATCCCGGTGTTGCCGCTGGTCGGCTCGACAATCGTTCCGCCCGGCTTCAAGGCACCGCGGGCCTCGGCATCCTCGATCATGGCCAGCGCGATGCGATCCTTGATCGACCCGCCCGGATTGCCGCGCTCCGACTTTACCCAGACCTCGTGCTCGGGAAAGATCCGCGCGAGACGGATGTGCGGGGTGCCGCCGATGGTGGCGAGAATGGAGTCAGCCTTCATGTCGATACCTCTCTATTGAGTTCCTGCGGCTCGAAGCTGCGGGCGCGGCGCAGTTCGGGGAAGTACCACGCCCAGACCAGTGTGACGACTATCGCACCCGCGCCGCCGAATACAACCGCGCCGACAGCGCCCAGCAACGCCGCCGCGAGCCCGGACTGCATCTCGCCAAGCTCGTTGGAGGCGGAGATGGCGAGGCCCGAAATCGACGACACCCGACCGCGCTTGTCGTCCGGGGTGAAAAGCTGGACGAGCGAACTCCTGATGAAGACCGAGATCATGTCGACAGCGCCCATTGCGGCAAGGATGATCAGCGACAGCATCAGGCTTCGCGATACGGCAAAGAGGATCGTCAGCCCGCCAAAGGCGGCAACGGCCAAGAGCATCTTCAGGCCGACCTCGCGCTCCAGCGGGCGGAACGAGAGCCACAGCGCGACACTCGCTGCGCCCAGCGCCGGAGCCGCCCGCATCAATCCCAGCCCCTCGGGCCCGACAAACAGGATATCGCGCGCGAAGACCGGCAAGAGCGCCGTCGCCCCAGCCAGGAGCACAGCAAAAAGATCAAGGGTGATGCAGCCGAGCAGGAAGCGTTCCCGCCAGACATAGGCCATCCCGTCGATGATTTGCCGAAGGGGCTTCAATGGCACGCCATCGTGCCTGGCGCGGACCGGGCGGACGGTCAGGATCAGCAGCATCGAACTTCCCAGAAGCCCTGCCGAGATGGCGTGGGGAAGCCATTCGCTCTGCGCGAAGACGAGTCCGCCAATGGCTGGCCCAGCCACGCTAGCGGATTGCCAGGCGATCGATGACAGGGCGATGGCACGTGGCAGCAGGGCAGGGGGCACGATGTTCGGCGCAATCGCGCTCATCGACGGCCCGACGAAGACCCGGGCTGCACCATGGGCGGCGGCGAGGACGAACAGAAACGGGAGGCTGAGTGCATCGGCCCAGGTCGCCGCCGCAAGCACCACCGCCACACAAGCGTCGATGCCGTTTGCAAAGGCGGCGACATGGCGGCGATCAAACCGATCGGCGGCGAGACCCGCGACCGGTGTCAGCAGAAACAGCGGAATGAATTGCGCCAGGCCGAGCAACCCGAGCTCGAACGAGGCCTCGGCAACGCTCATCCCGTAATCGTCGCGCGCGACGGCATAGAGCTGATAGCCCAGCAGCACCACCATCGACATGGTCGCGAACACGGCCATGAAGCGGGCAAGCCAGTAGCGCCGATAGTCACCAATGCGCAGAGGTGAAGAAGGTCCAGTCACGAACGCGCCATGGCAGGCGTTTTGCCGGCTGCCAAGGAGGCGAAACTATTCGGGGCGGCAGGCTGGCTTTGCAGCCTCTTGCCTCAATCAGCGGGGGCGGCGCAGGCGGGGGTTGGGCTGGATATGGTCGATCATCGCATTGAAATCATCGAGGCGGAGGATCCGCTCGAACTGGAATCCCGCGCGTGATTCATGGATCCAGATCACATAGGCCTCGATCCGGCCAACTACCGGGAGCCGGATGATGATGCGGTCGCCGCGCTTCAGTCTATCGGCGTCATCGACCATGAAGCCGTGGGCAGACAGGTTGCACACATGCAGATGCAGATCGCCGTGAACGAAATGCTCCACGATCGCGGGAAAATCGACCGGGTGACGCGCGGCGCGGCGCAGCTCGGTTACGCTGAGATTGGCTCCAACCACCACGATTTGCGGTCCTTCCCGTCCGGCTGTGTGACGGCGGAGGATTGATCGATAAAGGCTGCTAATTGGTAAAGGGGTGACAAGCCCGCAAGATTTTACCGCCGGACGAGGGCGTGCTTTTTCTTGCCGAGACTGAGGCGGAGCGTCTGACCCTCCTGAGGCAGGACGAGCTGCGCCGGATCGCTCACGCTCTCGCCCTCCAGCTTGACGGCCCCCTCGGCAAGCTTGCGCTTGGCCTCGCCGTTTGACGCCGTAAGGCCGAGCTCGGTCAGCAGCCCAGCCAGTCGCATTCCATCGGCACCTGTATGGATGGTCGGCAGATCATCACCCGCGCCTGATCCGGCAAAGGTCTCGCGCGCGGTCGCCTCGGCGCGCAGAGCCGCTTCCTCGTCGCGCACCAGCTTGGTCACTTCGTTGGCGAGCACGATTTTGGCAGCGTTGATCTCGGCACCCTCGAGGGCCTCGAGCCGGGCGATCTCGTCAAGCGGAAGGTCGGTGAACAGGCGCAGGAAGCGGCCCACATCGGCGTCGTCGACATTGCGCCAGAATTGCCAGAAATCGTACGCCGGAAGCTGGTCCTCGTTGAGCCACACCGCACCTGCGGCGGTCTTGCCCATCTTGGCGCCGCTCGCGGTGGTCAGCAGGGGGGTGGTGAGGCCGAACAGCTCGGTTCCGTCCATGCGCCGGCCGAGTTCGATCCCGTTGACGATATTGCCCCACTGGTCCGAGCCGCCCATCTGCAAGCGCACGCCAAGCTCGCGGGACAAGTGCCTGAAATCGTAACCTTGCAGGATCATGTAATTGAATTCGAGGAAGGTCATCGGCTGCTCGCGTTCGAGCCGCAGCTTCACCGAATCGAAGGTCAGCATCCGGTTGACGGTGAAATGCGTGCCGACCTCCTGGAGGAGCTGGATATAGCCCAGCTGGCCGAGCCAGTCGTGGTTGTTCACCATCACCGCATCGGTCGGGCCGTCACCGAAGGTGAGGAGCTTGTCGAAAACGGTAAAGATCGAGCGGATATTCGCCTCGATCGTCTCGTCGGTGAGCATCTTGCGGCTCTCGTCGCGGCCCGTCGGATCGCCGATGCGGGTCGTGCCGCCGCCCATGACCACCACCGGTTTGTGGCCCGCTTGCTGAAGGCGGCGCAGCATCATGATCTGCACGAGGCTGCCGATATGGAGCGAGGGCGCGGTTGCGTCGAAGCCGATATAGCCCGGCACCACCTGCTTGGCGGCAAGGGCGTCAAGCCCGGCCGCGTCGGTCAGCTGGTGGATGTAGCCTCGCTCGTCGAGCAGGCGCAGGAGGGCGGATTCGTAGGTGCTCATGGCTCGCGCCCCTATCAGGCAGGCTGCGCGACGGGAAGTGGCTTGCCGACGGCGGAGGGAGGGGGCAGACAGGAGCGATGCACCCGCTGATGCTCCATGTCGCCTGCGACCTCGGCCCGATCCGCGCCGTCACCGCCTCTGTTGCGGCCACGCCCGAGGGCTGCCAGGCCGAGTTCCGGCTCGACGGACAGGTGCAAGGGATCGTCATCCCCGCGGCAACGACCCCAGCCCGATGCGACAACTTGTGGCAGACGACCTGCTTCGAAATCTTCTGGCAGCCGCTCGGGGGCACCGGCTATCGCGAATTCAACCTGTCACCCTCCGGACAATGGGCCGCCTACGACTTCGACTCCTTCCGCACCGGTATGCGTGATGCACCGGCCGAGGCCATCAGCATCGCCTGCTCGCATCACGCGGGCGGGCTGGTGCTTACCGCAAGCATCGCGGCGGACCTGCCCGATCCGGCACAAGTCGCCCTCAATGCGATCATCGAGCACGCCGACGGCACGAAGCAGTATTGGGCGCTGGCCTTCCCGCCCGGAAGGCCCGAGTTCCATTCCGAGGCCAACCGGGCGCTGATCGTCGAGCGCTAGACGGCTGCGGCCCGCCCGAACGGCCGATTGAGCTGGACGATCTTCCAGTTGAGCACGAGGGCGAAGCTTACCCAAACGAGGTAGGGCACGTTGAGCCATCCGGCGAAGCTGTTGCCAGTGTTTCGCGGCAGCAGCACGACGAGGCCGAGCACTGAAAGCCACAGGACAATGTTTTCGCCCAAAGCCCAGTCGGGGCGCTTGAACTTGAAGAACAGCGGCGACCACGCGAAGTGCAGGGCGAAATTGACGCCGAACAGCCCCCAGACATGCGCGAGCCCCTCGGGCGTGGGCGCTTGCGTAAGGCCGATGTAGAAACTCCACCCCGAAAGGCCGAGAATCACGGTCCATGCCGGACCGAACAGCCAGTCAGGCGGCTGCCAGGCGGGCTTTTTCAACTGGCGATACCAGGGGCCGATCTCCGTCAGCGTGCCGCCAGCGCCGCCGAGGATGATCGCCCATCCGGCTGCGACGAAAATCGAGGTCCATGTGTCATCCATGATGACGCAACCCTTCGGCGCTGGTGAATGTTCCCCAAGCAGCGCCTGCAAATGAATTGCCTTTGGCGCGGCGCTGATCCAACGCTTCACCCATGAAGAACGGCATCGACCGGCTGCTCGCCGACCCCGAACTCCTCCGCCAGTTGAAAGGCCGCCGTGTTGCGCTGGTCGCGCACCCGGCGAGTGTCACGGAAGACCTCGCGCACAGCCTTGATGCACTGTTTGCGGCAGGGGTGCAGATCAACAGCGCCTTCGGCCCGCAGCACGGGCTCAAGGGCGACAAGCAGGACAACATGGTCGAAACCGCGGATGAGATGGATCCGCGCTACGGCATCCCGGTCTTCTCGCTCTATGGCGAAGTGCGCCGGCCGACGGGCCAGATGATGTCGAGTGCGGACGTCTTCCTGTTCGATCTCCAGGACCTCGGCTGCCGGATCTACACCTTCGTCACAACGCTGCTCTACCTTCTCGAGGAAGCGGCTAGGCTAGGCAAAGAGGTTTGGGTGCTCGACCGGCCCAACCCTGCGGGACGCCCCGTCGAGGGCACATTGTTGGTGCCGGGCCAGGAAAGCTTCGTCGGCGCCGCCCCGATGCCGATGCGCCACGGCTTGACGATGGGCGAGATGGGGCACTGGTTCATCGCGCATTTCGGGCTCGACGTCGCCTACAAGGTCGTGGCGATGGAGGGTTGGCGTCCGGACGACAGTGACGGCTTCGGCTGGCCAACGTCACGCCTCTGGATCAACCCTTCGCCCAATGCCGCCAATATCAACATGGCCCGCTCCTATGCCGGCACGGTGATGCTGGAGGGGACGACGCTTTCGGAAGGGCGGGGCACGACCAGGCCGCTCGAAGTGCTCTTCGGCGCGCCCGATATCGACGCGAGCGGCGTGCTCAAGGTCATGAACAAGCTCGCGCCCGAGTGGCTCGCTGGCTGCGCCATCCGCGAATGCTGGTTCGAACCAACCTTCCACAAGCATGCAGGTAAGCTGTGCAATGCGCTGATGATCCATGCCGAAGGCCGGTTCTACGAGCACCACGCCTTCCGCCCATGGCGGATGCAGGCGCTCGCGTTCAAGGCGATCCGGCTGCTTTACCCTGATTACCCGCTGTGGCGCGATTTCCCCTACGAATACGAGCTCACACGCCTTGCGATCGACGTCATCAACGGCGGACCGTCCTTGCGCGAGTGGGTTGATGATCCGGCCGCAACGCCCCACGATCTGGACGGGATGGCCGCGCTCGACGAGGCCGCATGGGTTGCCGAGGTTCGCGGGCACCTGCTTTACTGACGCCGCATCACGCGGGAGGGATCATAAATGGACATCGGCGCTTTCGACCTTGCGACCCTGCTCGCGCCATTCGACGAGCAGCGGTTCTGGGACGAGCATTTCGGCAAAAGGCCGCTCCATGTGCCCCATGCAGCCGGAGGCTTCGACAAGGCCGGTCTGATGAGCCTGGCGCGGCTTTCTGAGCTGCTCGGGGAGCCTGCACGCTGGGCACAGAACGCCGTCAAGCTCGTCATAAACGGGCGCGGTGTCGATCCGGCGCATTTCACCGTCAGCCGCGAATTCGCCCAAGGAAATCTGGCGCGCCCCGATCCTGCGTTGATCGAGACGCTGATGGCCGTGGGCGCGAGCCTCGTCATTGATGGCATGGAGGACCAGAGCGCCGACCTCAGGCAGATGTGCCGCGTTCTGGGCGAAAGCTTCGTCGCCAAGGCGACTGTCAATCTCTATGCATCACGTCGCGGCGTCCAGGCCTTTTCGAGCCACTGCGACCCGCACGAGGTGTTTGCGATCCATTGCGAGGGCGAGAAGGTCTGGCGCATCTACGAGGGCGTCGAGGACGCGCCTGTCGAGGCAACCGTTCAGCGCGATGCCGATTACATCGAGCGTAAGAAGGGCCGGGTGGTGATGGAGGTCACGATGCGGCCCGGCGACCTTCTCTACATTCCGCGCGGGCATTACCATGATGCGCTCGCATCGAGCGAACGTTCACTGCATCTCACCTTCGGCGTCCAGCCCCTATATGGCATTGCGGTGCTGGATCTGCTGCGCGAGATGGCATTCGATGACCGGGTGATGCGCGAATATCTTCCGCCGGCACGCAATTCTGCGGCCTTGCAGCGGCAGCTCTCTGTGGTCGAGCAGCCGCTCACTGGATCGGTTCTGGTGATCGGCAACCACCGCCTGCTTGCGGGTCTCATCAGCGACGCAGCGCGCTGGGCCTTTGCGCAGCCAAGCTTCTCCTGGCCGCAGCTCGCCGCGCGCTTCTGCCATCATCCGGCCGCGGAGCGCGAAGCCTTTCTTGCCGAAGCCCTGGCGCGTGGCGCTTTCGAACGCAGGTCCATGGCATGAGCGTGGAAGCGGGCATGTCAACCGGCGCCCTCCAGCGCACGAAAGGGGTCAGGCTTACCTTGTGGATCCTGCTCGTCGTCTACGTTTTCAATTTCATCGACCGCCAGATCGTCAACATCCTCGCTGAGCCGATCGCACGCGATCTGGAGCTGTCCGACACCCAGATCGGGCTGATGACGGGCCTTGCCTTCGCACTGTTCTATACCGTTCTCGGCATTCCGATTGCACGCTTCGCCGACCGGCCGACGACAAGCCGCCCGCGCCTTATTGCCGTGGCACTTGGGGTTTGGTCTGCCATGACCGCGCTGTGCGGTTTGGCGCAGAACTTCTGGCAGCTGCTGCTGGCGCGTATCGGCGTGGGCGTGGGGGAGGCGGGGTGCACGCCACCCGCGCACTCGCTGATCAGCGACATGGTGGCGCCCGAAAAGCGCGCCTCGGCGCTCGCCTTCTATTCGCTCGGTATACCGGTGGGGACTCTGCTCGGCATGGTGATCGGGGGAACGCTGGCAGATATGGTGGGCTGGCGCGAGGCCTTCGTGGTGGTAGGGCTGCCCGGCGTCGCGCTGGCACTGGTGGTGTGGTTCGTCCTCAAGGACCCGCGCCGCGCCGACGCTGCGGCACAGCTTCGCGCCATGTCCTCCGCGCCCGCGCTGCCCTTGCGGCAGGCGCTGGCCGAGGTGATGGGTTCGCGCGCCTATCTGCTGCTGCTGTTTGCAGGGTCGGCCGCCGCCTTCCTCGCCTATGGCAAGACCACCTGGACGACGATCTTCTTCCAGCGCACCCACGCCATGACCCCGGGCGAGGTGGGGCTGTGGTTCGGGCTGATCAGCGGGATCGGCGGAGCCTTGGGCACCTGGCTCGGCGGCTACCTTGCCGACCGCTTCGGCGCGAGGAGCCGCCGCCATGTGCTGACCGCTCCGGCCGTGGGCATGACCCTGTCGATCCCGCTCGCCATCGCCGCCTATCACGCGCCAAGCTGGCCGCTGGCGCTGGTGCTGCTGTTCGGGCCGCAGGTGTTCAACTCGCTCTATTACGGCCCGACCTATTCCGCCGCACAAGGTCTGGTGCCGCTGCGGGCGAGGGCGATTGCGGCGGCGTGCCTGCTGTTTTTCCAGAACCTCATCGGCCTTGGCCTCGGCCCGCTATTCTTCGGGATGCTGTCAGACTGGCTGCGCCCCGCATTCGGCGCGGATTCGGTGCGCTACGTGCTTTACGGCGCGGCGGTGCTGGGGCTGGTGCCGGCGTACTTTTTCTGGCGCTGCAGCCTGCACTTGGACGCAGAGCTGGACCGGAAGGGCTAGTCGGACTCCCTAACCGGCTGCACCAGCGTCACCAGCACGAAGCTGATCAGCATCAGCAGATACCAGCTACCATATTTGGCGAGGCTGACCATCTTCCACTGCTTCTCCTGTCCGGGATAGTTCCAGACATTGGCGAAGGTGGCGATGTTCTCGGCAAACCAGATGAACAGCGCGACGAGGCCGAAGCCGACCAAGAGCGGCATCCAGCGATGGACGCGCCAGTTGCGGAAGTGGACACGGGTGCGCCAGAAGATCGCGGCCGTGGCGGCAAACAGGCCCCATCGGATGTCGATAGTGTAATGGTGGGTGAAGAAGTTGACATAGATCGCCGCCGCCAATGCCCATGTCATCCAAGCGGGCGGATAGGCGGTGAAGCGGAAGTCGAAGGTCCGCCACACCCGCGCGATGTAACTCCCCACCGCCGCATACATGAACCCCGAAAACAGCGGCACCGCGCCGATATGGAGCACGCTCGCCTCGGGATAGGTCCATGATCCGGCCTGCGTCTTGAACAGCTCCATCACCGTGCCGACGACGTGGAAAATGAGGATCACCCGCGCCTCGCGCCATGTCTCGAGCGGGAAGGCCAGCATTCCCGCCTGAATGGCGATGGCGGCGAGGGTCAGGAAGTCATAGCGGTGAAGCGGCGCGCTGTCGGGATAGAAAAGGTGCGTCCCCAGCAGCAGGGCCAGGAGCAAGCCGCCGAACAGGCAGGCCCAGCCTTGCTTGAACCCGAACAGTAGGAACTCATAGAGCCACAGCCGCCATCCCGTGCCGGGATCGAAGGCTTCGAGCCTGTGGCGGACGGCTTCAAAGCGGGTGTGGCGGGTCTCAGGTGAGTACAATCAAGCCCCGTGCTTCCGGCTCAGCTCCCGCATCGCGTCATCCAGCCCTTCGAGCGTCAGCGGATACATCCGGTCGCCCATCAGCTGCTTGATCATCTTGGTCGACTGCGAATAGCCCCACTGCTTCTCCGGCACGGGGTTGAGCCAAACGGTCGCGGGGTAGGTGTTGGCAACCCTTTGCAGCCACACCGCGCCCGCCTCCTCGTTCATGTGCTCGACCGAGCCGCCCGGATGGGTGATCTCGTAGGGGCTCATCGCCGCATCGCCCACGAAGACGATCTTGTAATCGTGGCCGTATTTGTGGAGCACGTCCCAGGTCTTGGTGCGCTCCTGCCAGCGGCGCTTGTTGTCCTTCCATACGCCTTCGTAGAGGCAGTTGTGGAAGTAGAAGAATTCGAGGTTCTTGAACTCCGCCGTGGCGGCGCTGAACAGTTCTTCCACCAGCTTGATGAAGGGGTCCATCGACCCGCCGACATCGAGGAACAGCAGCAGCTTGACGGCATTGCGCCGCTCGGGCCGCATGCGGATATCGAGCCAGCCCTGCTTCGCCGTGCCTTCGATCGTGCCGGGGATATCCAGCTCGTCCGCCGCGCCTTCGCGGGCGAAGCGGCGCAGCCGCCGCAGCGCCATCTTGATGTTGCGGGTGCCGAGTTCCTTGGTGTTGTCGAGGTTCTTGAACTCGCGCTTTTCCCAGACCTTGATCGCGCGGCCGTGCTTGCTCTCGCCGCCGATCCGCACGCCTTCGGGATTGTAGCCGGAATTGCCGAAGGGCGATGTGCCCCCGGTGCCGACCCACTTGTTGCCGCCCTGGTGGCGCTTTTCCTGTTCTTCGAGCCGCTTCTTGAGCGTCTCCATGATCTCGTCCCAATCGCCGAGGGACTTGATCTTCTCCATCTCCTCCGGGGAGAGGAACTTTTCGGCCACGGCCTTCAGCCAGTCTTCGGGAATGTCGACCGGGTTCTGGCCGTAATCGGTCATGATCCCCTTGAAGACCTTCTGGAACACCTGGTCAAAGCGGTCGAGCAGGCCTTCGTCCTTCACGAAGGTTGCGCGCGAGAGGTAGTAGAACGCCTCGGGCGTCTGCTCGATAACGTCCTTGTCGAGCGCCTCCAGCAAAGTGAGGTGCTCCTTGAAGGAGGCGCCGATCCCGGCGGCGCGAAGCTCGTCGACGAAATTGAAGAACATGGGAGCCTGCTTAACCCGCGCGCCGGAGCCTGACCAGTCCCCTTTCTTGGCAGTTCAGGGCGGGCACTTAACCCTTCGCTTACCATCCCGCCGCTAGGTTGCCCGCGCAACCACCAGGGGCCCTTGCCGACATGAACCAGCTCCCCATCGATGCAAGCAATGCCCACGCACTGGGGATAATCCCTGAGAGCTGCGGCGCGGTGGCGGTGGGCTGCACCGACGTCGCGGGCGTTGTCGAGGCGGTGATCGCCTCTTCGAGGACGCTGCGGTCCGAGCACGAGGCGCTGGCCGAGACGGTGCGCGCGCTGGAGGCCGACCAGCACAAGGTAGCCGAGGCTAGCGACGAGGCGCGGCTGCTGTCCGAACGCGCGATCGAACGGCTCTCGGAGGGCACGGCGCTGATCCAGTCCTCGCTCGGCCAGATCGCCTCGCTGATCGAGCTGGTCGACACGCTCGGCCAGCACGTCACCAGCTTTTCGGCGGCGATAGAGCAGGTCCGACGTTCGGCGCAAGACATTGACGATATTGCGGAAACCACAAATATTCTCGCGCTCAACGCCACCATCGAGGCGATGCGGGCAGGCGATGCCGGGCGCACCTTCGCGGTCGTCGCGGCCGAGGTGAAGAGCCTCGCCAGCGACACCCGCAAGGCGACCGAGGACATTGCCGCCACCATCGATGCCCTGGGCGGCGAGGCGGCGGTGGTGATCGGGCGGATCGAGGCGGGCTCGAAGGTGAGCGGCGAGGCCCGCGCCTCGGTCGCCCGGATCGAGAGCACCATCACCAATGTCGGCGCTCTGGTCGAGGAGGTCGACCGGCAGAACGACGTGATCGCCCGTTCCACCGGAACGATCTCCGGCCATGTCGACAAAGTCCAACGCGTCTTGACCATTTTGGATAGCGCATCGCGCCGGAATGAGGATCGCCTACACGGCGTGCACCGCAGGATGGAGGAGCTGGAAATCACGGCCTCCGAGATGTTCGACCGCATCGTCCACGCCGGCCTTTCGCCCGAGGACAGTGCGATGGTCGCGCAGGCCCAGGCGCTGGTGCAGGCGCTTGCTGCGCACACCGAGGCGGCGCTCGCCCGGGGGACGCTCACTGCAGCGGCGCTGTTCGACACCGATTACCAGATGCTTCCCGGCACCGATCCGCAGCTCTACCGCACCCGCCTGACCGACTGGGCCCATGCCGAATGGCGCCCCTTCCTCGATCGCGCCAAGGCAAACGATCCGCGCGTGCTGGCGGCGGTCTGCACCGACATGAACGGCTTCCTGCCGACCCACCTCACCGAGCGCAGCCGCCCGCCCACGGGCGATCTCCATCACGACACCCAGTTCTGCCGCAACGGGCGCATCATGCTTGAGGCGATCGACCGCAAGGCCAAGCTCTCGGCCGCGCCCTACATGATGGCGGTCTACCGTCATGAGGGTGATGGGGAGACCTATCAGGTGGTCCGCAACATCTATCTCCCGCTGGCATTCGCCGGGCAGCGCTGGGGCAACTTCGAACTGGCCTATTCGTTCGACTGACCACCGGCCAGAACCGGTGTTTCACGTGAAACACGGTTCCGGAACGCGTTTGGAGGGGGCCTGGAAGGCCCCTGAACGGGCCTGGAAGGGGTCTGGACCGCCTCTGGAGCGATTTGGGCCCCGCCACAATCAGCCTGACTTTCAAAAGCCGGCAAACCCTGTCTCAACCGGGCCGCGGCGCCAATTCGGCGGAGCCCGGTCCGCCTTCCAGCACAGTCATCCCGGCGGGGAAGGGCGCCCAGCTCGGCGCGCTCCGGCCCCAGATGATCATGGTCGGCGGGCAGATTTCAGGATCATCGAGCGTCCCGGCACGCACCCGCATCGGCTGCTTCGGGCCGACAACAGTGCGGCTGAACATCTGCGCCCGGCAGACCTTGCAGAAACCCCGCTCGACCGTGTTGCCGCTGTCGGCGACGAGCCGCAGCAGGGTCATTTCGCCCGAGTAGGTGACGGCGTCCTCGTCGAACAGCACGTTGACCGTCGCCATGCCGCTGGCGATGCGCTGGCAATCGCGGCACCAGCAGAAGCGCGCCCCCTGCGGCTCGGCGGCGGCGACAAACCGCACCGCGCCGCACAGGCAGCCGCCCTCATGGGCCGCCGGCATCTCAGCTCGGCCCGCCTAACTCGGGTTCCGGCGCGCCATGAAGGCGAGGCGTTCGAACAGCATGATGTCCTGCTCATTCTTGAGCAGCGCGCCGTGGAGCGGCGGGATCGCGCTCGCCGGGTTGCTGTTCTGGAGCACGTCGAGCGGCATGTCCTCGTTGAGCAGCAGCTTCAGCCAATCGAGCAGCTCGCTGGTCGAGGGCTTCTTCTTGAGGCCCGGCACCTCGCGCAGGTCGTAGAAGATATCCATCGCCTTCTTCACCAGCGTCTTCTGGATGCCGGGGAAGTGGACGTCGATGATGTCCTGCATCGTCTCGCGGTCGGGGAACTTGATGTAGTGGAA
>JAIXPX010000052.1 GCA_027486035.1 Erythrobacteraceae bacterium
AAGAGCCCGGTGCGCTCGGGCCACTACCGTCCGCTGTTCCGCAAGTTCTTCTGGTTCGGCCTGATCCCGACCATGATCGCGCTGTTCATCTGCGGCGGCGCTCCGGCGGAAGAGCCCTATGTGGTGATCAGCCAGATCGCGACGGCCTATTACTTCCTCCACTTCCTGGTGATCCTCCCGATCATCAGCCAGATCGAGGTGCCTAGGCCCCTGCCGTTCTCGATCACCGAAGCGGTGCTCGGTGGCGACAAGACTGCGGAAGCGCCGCGTGCCGGTTCGGTTGACGGTGGCGACACCGGCGCCGCGCCCGAAGGCTCGCTGCAACCGGCCGAATGATCGGCCGCTCGCAGCGCTCAAGCAATCTGAACCGATAACCAGGAAAGAGTTCGGTCATGACTATTCGTCTCGGAGGCATCATCGCAGGCCTCGCCATCACCGCGGTGCTGGTGCTGTGGTCGCTCGTGCCCGGTGTATACAACTACGCCTTCGGCCCGGCGCCTGAACAGCCGCCGTCTTACGCTTTCTACGAGCATGGCCATGGACCGGAAGGCGGCTTCTCGTTCGATGGCCCCTTCGGCAAGTGGGACGTGGCCCAGCTGCAGCGCGGCTATCATGTCTACAAGGAGGTCTGCAAGTCGTGCCACAGCCTCAAGTATGTCGCGTTCCGTGACCTGCAGCAGCTTGGCTACACCGAGGCCGAAGTGCAGGCCGAAGCGGCGAGCTGGACCATTCCGTTCAAGGATCCGACGACCGGCGAAATGGCCGAGGCGCCCGGCAAGCCGACCGACTACTTCCCGCCGGTCTATTACGCCGGTCAGGGCGTGCCGCCCGATCTCTCGCTGATCACCAAGGCGCGTCACGACGGGTCGAACTACGTCTACGACCTGATGCTCGGCTATGGCGAGCCCGATCCGGCCAAGGCCGCCAAGGTCGGCTTTGAGGTGCCCGACGGGCTCTACTTCAACAAGCACTTCCCCAACGTGAACATCGCCATGCCCGCGCCGCTGAGCGACGGTCAGGTGATCTACGCCGACGGCACCAATGCAACGATCCCGCAGATGTCGAAGGACGTTGCTGCCTTCCTCACCTGGACGGCCGAGCCTTCGCTGATCCAGCGCAAGCAGACCGGCTGGTTCGTGATCGGCTTCCTGCTGTTTGCGACGGCGCTGGCCTTCCTGTCCTACAAGCAGATCTGGGCCGGCGTTAAGCCGAAGAAGAAGTAAGCGTCTTCGCCCCGAGGCACATGGCGCCCCGTCGTCCCTTGCGGATGGCGGGGCGCTTGTGCTTTGAGGGGGCGGAAAGGGGCACCCGTCATGACATCGCCGCATTTATCCGGGCCGCAGCTCTTGCCCGAGGAGCTTAAGGCGCTCGTGCGCACCGTGCCGGACTTCCCCCATCCCGGCATCCAGTTCCGCGACATCACCACGCTGATCGGCCATCCGCAGGGCCTCGCCGCGAGCGTCGGGCACCTGGCGTTGCTGGCTGCGGCTGCGGGCGCGCGGAAGATCGCGGGTATGGAAGCGCGCGGATTCATCTTCGGCGCGGCGGTCGCGGTCCAACTCGGCCTCGGCTTTGTCCCGGTGAGGAAGCCCGGCAAGCTGCCGATCGTGACCATCGGCATTGATTACGCGCTCGAATACGGCACCGACCGGCTCGAGATGGATCCGGGCGCCGTCGGCCCGGGAGAGAAGGTGGTGATCGTCGACGATCTCATCGCCACCGGCGGCACGGCGCTGGCGGCGGCGCAATTGCTGCGCGAGGCGGGGGCCGAGGTCAGTCATGCCCTGTTCGTGATCGACCTGCCCGATCTCGGCGGGGCCGACCGGCTGCGCGCTGCCGGGGTCAAGGTCGATGCGTTGATGGCCTTCGAGGGCGAGTGACCGGCTGCTCCGGCAGCGGCGATGTTTCACGTGAAACATCGCAACCAAACCGTGTCTGGCAGGGTGCAGGACGAAGCTAGCAGGGGTCTGGACGAGCCTGGCGGGGGCCTGCCGCTCTCCCGCACAGGCCTGCGACCACCTGCCTGCCGACCGCCCGTGCCGCCCGGGGTTGTAAGGATCGCAAGCCCTCGGCTATGCCCGTCAGGGGCTTGCGCCCTCGAGCGCCTCTCATTCTAGTCGAGGAAGGACCACCAGGGTCGCCCGATGGCCATTGCCGTGACACTTCTGACGCTGGTCATCCTCCCCTTCGCCGCGGCGCTCGCCATCGCGCTGCTGCATGGCGCGCCGCGCAGGGTGCATTCGGCCATAGCCAGCGCGGCGAGCGCGGGCGGCCTTGCCATCCTTGCGATGCTCGCCGGACCGGTGCTCGGCGGTGCAACCCCTTCCGCCACCTGGGCCTGGGTCCCCTCGCTCGGCCTCGACCTCGCGCTGATGGTCGATCCCCTGGGCTGGATCTTCGCCCTGTTGATCCTCGGCATCGGCCTGCTGGTGGTGATCTTCGCCCATGCCTATCTCCACCCGGGCGAGGACACCGGCCGCTTCTTCGCCAGCCTGATGCTGTTCCAGGGCGCGATGCTCGGCATCGTGATCGCCGGCAATGTGCTCCTGCTGCTCGTCTTCTGGGAGCTGACCAGCCTCGCCTCCTTCCTGCTGATCGGCTTCTGGCAGCACAAACCCGAGGCCCGGCAGGGTGCGCGCATGGCCCTTGCCGTCACCGGCGGCGGGGGGCTCGCCCTGATCGGCGGACTGGTGCTGCTCGGCCTCGTCGCCGGCAGCTTCGACCTCGCCACGATCCTGACCCGGGGCGAGGCGGTGCAGGCCTCGCCGCTCTACCCGGCGATCCTGACGCTGATCCTGATCGGCTGCTTCACCAAGTCGGCGCAGTTCCCGTTCCACTTCTGGCTGCCCCACGCCATGGCCGCCCCGACGCCGGTCAGCGCCTATCTCCACTCGGCGACGATGGTGAAGGCGGGGGTCTTCCTCCTCGCGCGGCTGTGGCCGGTGCTGGCGGGGACCGAACTCTACACGATCACGGTGACAAGCGTCGGGCTGGTCACGATGCTGCTCGGCGCGGGGGTCGCGCTGTTCCGGCATGATCTGAAAAGCATCCTTGCCTATTCCACCATCAGCCAGCTCGGAATGCTGGTGATGCTGCTGGGCTTCAGCCTCGAGGCGGCGGCGATGGCGGCGGTGCTGCACATCCTCAACCACGCCGCCTTCAAGGCCGCGATGTTCATGAGCGCGGGGATCGTCGAGCACGAGACGGGGACGCGCGACATCCGCCGTCTGGGCGGGCTTGCCAAGGCGATGCCGATCACGGCGCTCATCGCCACGCTCGCCGCCGCGGCGATGGCGGGGCTGCCGCCGCTGGGCGGGTTCATCTCGAAGGAGCTCGTCCTCGGCGAGGCGCTCGCCTTCGCGACGCCCGATGCCCTTTGGCTGATCCCCGCACTCGTGACCCTCGGGGCGGGCCTTTCGGTGGGATATTCGCTGCGCCTTGCCGGGCACCTGTTCTTCGGCCAGCCGCGGGAAGCGGAACCCTTCGCGCGGGCGCATGAACCGGGGGTCGGCCTGTGGGCGAGCCCGGCGCTGCTGACCACCCTCGCTCTCCTGCTCGGCCTTGTCCCGATGCTGCTTGCCGCCCCGCTGGTCGGCCCGGCGACGGGGGCCGTGACGGGACGCACCCCGCCCGAGCTCGACCTCGGCCTGTGGCACGGGGTGAACCTTGCGCTGATCCTCAGCGTGATCGCCGTCGCGGGCGGTGTGCTGCTGCTGTGGCAGCACAAGCGCCTGCTCGCCGCGTGGGAGCGCGCCCCCCTGCCCGATGCCAAGCTGATCTTCGACCGCGTCATGCGCCTTGCCGACCGGTGGGTGAGAAAGGCGATTGTCGCCACCCATAGGCCGCGCCTCCAGACCATGCTGCTGGCGAGCTTCGGCGTGACCATCGCGCTGGTGATCGACGGTGCGCTGGCAGGCGGCGGCACGCTGGCCGGCGACCGCCCCGGTATTGCCGCGAGCGTGCCGGGGATCGCGGCCTGGGCGCTGCTCGTAGCCGCCACCGCAGCCGTGGTGCTCGATGCGCGCCACCGCTTCCGCGCGCTGATCTTGATCAGCGTGATCGGCCTTGTGGTCTGCCTTGCCTTCGTCCAGTTCTCCGCGCCCGACCTCGCGCTCACCCAGATCGCGGTCGAGGCGGTGTCGGTGCTCTTGCTGCTGCTCGCCCTCAACCTGCTGCCCAAGCAGCCGCCCGCGCTGTCATCCGCACCGCGCAAGGGGCGCGATGCCCTTGTGGCGATCGCCGCAGGCCTTGCTGTCGGGGGGATCGCCTGGGCGATGCTCACCCGCGACCCCGGAGCGAGCATCGCTGCCTTCCACCTCGCCAATGCCAAGACCGGCGGCGGCGGGACCAATGTGGTCAACGTCATCCTCGTCGATTTCCGCGGCTTCGACACTTTCGGCGAGATCATCGTGCTGGGCATCGCGGGGCTCAGCATCTTCGCACTGCTCGATACCACCGCGACCGGCGCTGCCGGCGCGCGCCTCCGGGCCTGGCGGACGGACCTGCCGCTCTCGCCCGAGCGCCATCCGATGATGCTGGTCGCGGCCAGCCGGATCATCCTGCCGCTGACACTGACGGTCGGCATCTTCCTGTTCCTGCGCGGCCACAACCAGCCGGGCGGGGGCTTCATCGCGGCGCTGGTCGTCGCCATCGCCTTCCTCGTCCAGTATCTCGCCGCCGGTTTCGACTGGTCGGATGCGAGGAAGCCCTTCGGCGAGCACCGGCTGATCGGCTGGGGCATCCTGCTGGCGCTCGCCACGGGGCTGGGCGCAATGGTGCTGGGCGCTCCCTTCCTCACCTCGTGGTTCGACTATTTCAAGCTGCCGCTGGTCGGGACATTCGAACTGGCCAGCGCGATGCTGTTCGATGCGGGCGTGTTCCTGACGGTGCTCGGCGCGGTGATGCTGGCGCTGGCGCAGCTGAGCCACATCGGTATGCGGGCCGCACGGGCAGCGGCGCGGGACAGCGGGAGGCGCGGGGCATGACTTACGAATTCCTCGTCGCCAGCGCCATCGGCGTGCTGGTCGCCGGCGGCACCTACCTGTGCCTTCGGGCGCGCACCTTTGCGGTGGTGCTGGGCCTGACGCTGCTGTCCTATGCGGTGAACCTGTTCCTGTTCGCGTCCGGTCGGCTCGTCATCGGCCGCCCGCCGATCTGGGACGGGGCCATCGCCCCATATGCCGATCCCCTGCCCCAGGCGCTGGTGCTGACTGCGATCGTCATCACCTTCGGCATGACCGCCTTCGTGGTGGTCCTTGCCTTGCGCAGCTTTCTCGAGACCGGCAGCGACCATGTCGATGGCGACAAGGTGGCGTGCGACGCGCAGGACGGGCTGATGAAGGACGAGCCTTCGAGGGACGGGGAATCGTGAACCTGTCGGCGCATCTTGCGATCCTGCCGATCCTCATCCCGGCGCTGGCCGCGCCGCTGGCGCTGCTGGCGATGCGGCGGCGGCGCGGGCTGGGGGTGGCGATGGCGCTGGTCTCGTGCCTTGCGCTGCTGGCTGCGGCGCTGGCGTTGATGGCGGGGGCGGGCGACGGGACGATCACGTCCTATGCGCTGGGCGATTGGCCTGCGCCTTTCGGCATCGTGATCGTCGTCGATCGCCTCGCGGCGGCCATGCTGGTGCTCACAGCGGTGCTGGCGCTGATCGCGCTGCTCCACGCGGTGCTGACCGGCGCGGACATGAAGGGCTGGCATTTCCACCCGCTGTTCCAGTTCCAGCTCATGGGCCTCAACGGCGCCTTCCTCACCGGCGACCTGTTCAACCTCTTCGTGTTCTTCGAGGTGCTGCTGATCGCCTCCTATGGCCTGATGCTGCACGGGCAGGGGCCGGCGCGATTGAAGGCCGGGGTGCAATATGTGGTGGTGAACCTTGTCGGATCGGCGCTGTTCCTGATCGCGCTGGGGATGCTCTATGCGCTCACCGGCACGCTCAACATGGCCGACATGGGGCTCAGGGTCGCTGCGGTTCCGGCGGCGGATCAGGGCCTGCTGCGGATCGCGGCGCTGCTGCTGGTGAGTGTCTTTGCGCTGAAGGCCGCGCTGGCGCCGCTCCACCTCTGGCTGGTGCGGACCTATGCCGTGGCGACGCCAGCCGTGGCGGCGCTCTTCGCGATCATGACCAAGGTCGGGGTCTATGCGATCATCCGCGTCGTGCCGCAGGTGTTCGGCGAGGCGGCGGGTGCGGCGGCGTGGGTGCCCGCGCCTTACCTGCTGCCCGCTGCACTGGCGAGCGCGGTGATCGGCTTTGCGGGCGTGTTCGCGGCGCGCAGCCTGTCGGAACAGGCGGCCTTCGCGGTGATCGGATCGACGGGCACGCTGCTGGTCGCGGTCGCGGGATGGAGCGCCGCGAGCCTCGGAGCGGCGCTCTACTACCTGGCCCACTCGACCCTGGCGGGCGCGGCGCTGTTTCTCCTTGCCGATGCGGCGGCACGGCGGCGCGGGAGCCATGGCGATGCGGCAAGCCCCGGCCCGGCCTTTGCCGGGCGCGGAGGGCTCGCGCTGATGTTCATGGCCGCTGCCATTGCTGCGACCGGCCTGCCGCCCCTGTCGGGCTTCATCGGCAAGCTGCTGATCCTGAAGGCGGTGGCGGCGCACCCCGGTTGGGGCTGGAGCTGGGCCTGGAGCTGGGGGGTGATCCTCGGCACGACCCTGATCGCCGTGATTGGCTTTGCCCGGACCGGCAGTTCGGTGTTCTGGAAGTCCACCGATGGCGATGCGCCGCCCGCGCCCACGAACCGCGCCGATCTCGTCGCCCCCGCGCTTGCGCTGGTCCTGCTGGCGGGACTATCGGCCGGGGCGGGCCGGGCGAGCGCCTATGCCGCCGCCGCCGCTGCCCAGGTGCTCGATCCGGCCGCAGGCGCGCAGGTCGTGCTCGGGGAGGGACGCCGATGATCGCGCGGCTCCTGCCCCACCCCGGTCTCAGCGTGCTGCTTGTCGTCATGTGGATGGTGATGGTGGGCGAGGTCAGTTTCGGCGCGCTGTTGCTCGGCATCGTCGTCGGCATTCTGGTGCCGCGCTTCACCGCGCCGTGGTGGCCCGGACGGCCGCGGGTGCGGTTCCTGCCGGCGCTGGCCTATGCCGCCATCGTGGTGCGGGACATCATCCTCGCCAATCTCGAGGTGGCCGCGATCATCCTGTTCAAGCGAACCCGCGACCTGCGCCCCGCCTGGTTGGCGATCCCGCTGGAGCTTGCCGGTCCCGAGGCGATCACGGTCTTTGCCGGGACGATCAGCCTGACGCCGGGGACGGTCTCGGCCGATGTCTCGGCCTGCGGCAGATATCTCCTCGTCCATGCGCTCCACGCCCCTGATCCGGCGGCCGAGATCGCCAAGGTCAAGGCGCGCTACGAGGCGCGGCTCAAGGAGATCTTCCGTGATTGAGAGCGCGCTCGCCTTCGGCTTTGCGGCCCTCGGCCTCGCGCTGGCGATGAACCTGTGGCGCCTTGTCAGGGGCCCGGGCGCGTCCGACCGCATCCTTGCGCTCGATACGATGGTGATCAATGTCATCGGCCTCATCGTCCTCACCGGCATCGCGTCGGGCAGCGGCGCCGCCTTCGAGGCGGCGCTGCTGCTGGCGATGGTCGGCTTCGTGGGGACGGTGGCCTATGCCAAGTTCCTGCTGAGGGGGGACATCATCGAATGAGCCCCGCTGCCCTGGCCGAGATTCTGGTGAGCGCGCTGATCGTTATCGGCGGCAGCTTTGCGCTTATCGGTAGCTGGGGGCTGGTCCGCCTGCCCTCGCTGATGGAGCGGCTGCACGGCCCGACCAAGGCCTCCACCCTGGGTCTCGGCGCGATCCTTGGCGCCTCGGTGCTGTGGTTCCATCTGACGCAGGGGGTCTGGACCACGCACGAGCTGCTGGTGTCGGTGTTCCTGTTCCTCACCGCGCCGATCAGCGCCAACATGATCGCCAAGGTCCACCTTCACCGCCTGCGCCAGCGCGAGCCGAGCGAGCCGCCCGGTCCCGCAGGCGCGCCTGCCGCGCCGCCGGGAGGCGCGGACTGGGCGAACCACGAAGCCCCGCACGAGGGCACGCCGGGCGATTTCGTGGGGGATTGAGGCCATGTCCAATGCGAGCAAACAGGGGATCGCTGCCGGCGTCGCATTGATCGCGATCCTTTGCGCGCGGTGGGCACCTGCGGACGGAATGCGGGTTTCCAGCAGCGACGGGGTCTGCTGCATCGAACCGTTTCGCTACGCCATCCCCCGGATGGTCGGCCAGCTATCCCTGCCGATTGTGGCTGTCTGCATCCTCTGGGTGATCGCCATCTGGCTGCGAAGCCGGCGCGGGTAGCACCCCCTTCGTCTCCCCGGACGTGATCCGGGGCCCCGCTGCTTTTCGGTCTTGCGTCTCCGCAAGAAAGCGGGATCCCGGGTCAGGCCCGGGACGACGGGGTTGGCTCAGGCAAACAGCCGCCGCGCCACTGCGTCGAGCTTGGCCAACAAGGCCGGATCATGCTCTGCCGTGGCGGTGATCACGGCATCGTCGAGCGCGACATCGATGGGCGAGGGCGCGCGGGTCTCGGGCAGCGCCGCGATGAAATTCCTGACCATCGCCCGCGCCAAGGCGCTGTTGGCCTGCATCTGGCTGACCACCTGGGCAACGTCGACCGCCTCGCCCTCCCGCCAGCAATCATAATCGGTGACCATGCCGACCAGCGCATAGGGCAGCTCCGCCTCGCGGGCGAGCTTGGCCTCGGGCATGGCGGTCATGCCGATCACATCCGCGCCCCACTGCCGGTACATACGGCTCTCGGCGCGGGTCGAGAATTGCGGGCCTTCCATGGCGAGATAGGTCGCCCCCACCGCGAGCTTGCCCCTCGCCTTGGCGATCGCATCGGCGGCCATCTGCGAAAGGCGCGGGCAGACCGGATCGGCCATCGAGACATGGGTGACGAAGCCGCTGGTGAAGAAGGTGGAGGGCCGGTTCACGGTGCGATCGATGAACTGCTCGACCACGGCAAAACGCCCCGGCTCCAGCTCCTCGCGCAAGCTGCCGACCGCGCTGATCGCAAGGATATCGGTGCAGCCCGCCCGTTTCAGCGCGTCGATATTGGCGCGCGCATTGAGCTCCGATGGCGAGACCGGGTGCCCGCGCCCGTGGCGGGGAAGGAAGCGCACCTTCACTCCCGCGAGCGTGCCGCACAGGATCTCGTCCGAGGGGTCGCCCCATGGCGTCTCGATCGCGATCCACTGCGCATCCTCAAGCCCGTCGATGGCGTAGAGACCCGATCCGCCGATGATCCCGATGCACCATTCGCTGGCCATGGCCGCTCTCGTCCTCTGCTTGCTGGGAGATGCGGGACTTAGGTCAGGTCGAAGGGGGTCGGCAAGGCCTTGCGCACGATCCGCTCGGCCATGGCATAGGGCTCGGCGACCAGCGGCAGGGCCTGCATCGCGGCATAATGCGCGGCAAGGCCCGGCCAGCGCGCCAGCGGCGTCTCGGCCACCAGCGCGATCTGCATCAGCACGCACGCCACGGTGATGTCGGCAATCGAGAGCGCATTCCCGGCGAAATACTCCCGTCCGCCGAGCCGCGTCTCGAGCACGTCGAACACCGGCGGCAGCTGGTTGGCCCAGGCATCGCGGGCCTTGTCGAGCCCGGGTTCCTCGCCCTTGGAGATGGCGAAGAAGATCGGGCGGAAGATGCCGAGGCCGCCCGCCATCGCCAGCGAGGTATCGGCGAATTCCTCGATGAACAGGGCCTCGCCCAGCGCCATCGGATCGTCCGGGTAAAGCGCCGGGGCAGGGTGCTTCTTCTCGATATAGGCGCAGATGGCCGAGGAGTCGGGGATCGTGCCCGCGAGGCCTTCTTCGGCCACAGATCGGTCGCGCAGCACCGGGATGCGCTTCATCGGCGAGATTTCGAGGAACCATGGCGGGGGCGCGAAGACGTTCACCGCCTCGACCTCGAAGGGCACCCCCTTGGCGATGCATACCCCGGCGGCCTTGCGCAGGAAGGGCGAAAGCGGGCTGCCGTAAAGCACCAGATCGGGGCGGGGGTCGGTCATGCGCAAGTTCCTCTCGTAGCCAAGTCGGGTTGCTTCCCATAGCCGCGCGCGGGCGTAGCGCAATCGTCAGGTGATCGCGCCCGCGCCCCGCGCTAGCCTTGGGGTCAAAGCAGCGATTGCGTTTTTGAATGCAACGCGCCAATTTCACCGGCGAGAGAGACGACTCCCCCATTCGACAAGAGAGGACAATCCCATGGTCACCCAGTACAAGAACCTTATCGGCGGCGAGATGGTCGCGACTGACCGCTGGCTCGACGTGGTCAACCCGGCCAACGAGCAGGTGATCGGCCAGGTGCCCGCCTGCGGCAAGGCCGAGCTCGACAAGGCGGTCGCCGCCGCGCGCGCCGCCTTCAAGACCTGGAAGAACACCCCCATCGAGGAACGCCGCGCCGCGATCATGGCGATTTCGGGCGCGATCAAGGCCAATGCCGAGGAACTCTATCGCCTCCTCACCTCCGAACAGGGCAAGCCCCACGATCAGGCGCGCGGCGAAATCTACGGCGCGGCCGGGATGAGCGCGGCGCAATCGACCCTCAGCCTCGACGAGGAGATCACCGAGGACAGCGACACCCGCCTGTCGCGCACCCGCCGCGTGCCCGTGGGCGTGGTCGGCGGCATCGTGCCGTGGAACTTCCCCGTGATGATGGCGATCCAGAAGATCGTCCCCGCCATGCTCTCGGGCTGCACCATCGTGCTAAAGCCCTCGCCCTTCACCCCGCTGACCACCCTCAGGATCGCCGAGCTGATCGCCGACAAGGTGCCGGCGGGCGTCGTCAACATCATCACCGGCGAGGATGATCTGGGTCCGATGATCACCAGCCACCCCGATATCGACAAGATCACCTTCACCGGCTCGACCGCGACGGGCAAGAAGATCATGGAAGGCGCCAGCGCCGATCTCAAGCGCATCACGCTGGAACTGGGCGGCAACGATGCTTCGATCGTGCTGCCCGATGCCGATCCCAAGAAGGTCGCCGAACAGCTGTTCTGGTCGAGCTTCTCGAACGCCGGACAGATCTGCGTGGCGGCCAAGCGCGTCTACATCCACGAGGACATCTATGATGAACTCAGCGCCGCCATCGTCGAATATGCCAAGACCGTGAAGGTCGGCGACGGCAGCCAGCAGGGCACCGGCGTCGGCCCGATCCAGAACAAGAAGCAGTACGAGCGCGTTCTGGAGCTGATCGAGGACGCCAAGGACAATGGCTACAAGTTCCTGCTGGGCGGCAATGTCGATCCCTCGGGCACCGGCTACTTCGTGCCGCTGACCATCCTCGACAACCCGCCGGAAGACGCGCGGATCGTCGCCGAGGAACAGTTCGGTCCGGTCATGCCGCTGATGAAGTTCTCGACCGAAGAGGAAGTCATCGCGCGCGCCAACAACTCGGAATACGGCCTCGCCGGCGCGGTGTGGACCGGCAATCCGGAAAAGGGCGTGGAGATCGCCGAACAGCTCGAAACCGGCACGGTGTGGGTCAACGAATATCTCCACCTTTCGCCCTTTGCGCCCTTCGGCGGGCACAAGCAGTCGGGCTTTGGCGCCGAGTATGGCAAGGAAGGCCTCAAGGAGTTCACCTATCCGCAGGTGATCACCGTGAAGAAGGACAACGTGCCCGCCTGATCCGGTGGCGCTAACGGCTGAAGACCTGAGCGCCGGGCTGGCGCGGGCGTTTGCCCGCGTTGGGCTCGGCGCTTTGTCATGTGCGCCGCAGCGCCTCACCGGCGGGGCGGTGATGGAGAGCTGGCGGTTCGAGGCTGGGGGCGAGCCTTTCGTCCTGCGCCGCGCGCCGAGCCTCGCCTTCATGGAGGGGCGGCCTTATGGGCACGCGGTCGAAGCGGCTTTGATCGAAGCGGCGCGGGCCAAGGGCGTCACCGCGCCGGAAGTGGTGGCGGTGCTGGAGGAAGGCGACGGGCTCGGCTCCGGCTTCGTGATGCGCGCCCTGCCGGGGACGGCTGATCCCAAGGTTATTCTGGCTTGCGACGATCCGGACGGGGTGCTGCGGCAGGCGGCGCGGGACTTGGCGCGCATCCACCGCTTGTGGCAGGCCGACGTGCCGGAAGGCGTGCCGGTGATGGATTACCGCGCGGCCATTGCCGACCTCAAAGCGCAGTTCATGGAGGCGGGCGGCGACCGCCCGATCATCGCGCTGGGGCTCAGGTGGCTGGAGGACAATTGCCCGCCGCAAGTCGAGCCCGTGCTCAACCACGGCGATTACCGCATGGGCAATCTGCTGGTCGAGGGATCGCGCCTGACCGGCGTGCTCGACTGGGAGATCGCCCATTTCGGCGACCGCCACGAAGACCTCGCCTTCGGCTGCATGGCGGTGTGGCGCTTCGCCCGCTACGACCGCCCTGCGCTGGGGCTGGGCAGCATCGAAGACTATATCGCCGCCTATGAGGCCGAGGCGGGGGTGCGCCTCGACCCTGCCCGCTTCCGCTTCTGGACGATCTATCGCACCGTGTGGTGGGCCTTGGGCTGCCTCAAGATGGCGGCGCAATGGCGCTCGGGCGCGGACCGGATGCTGGAGCGTGTCGTGATCTCGCGGCGGACGAGCGAGCAGGAATTGGACTTGCTGTTGCTGCTGGAGGAGGATGCGCCGGAGGAGGAGAAGGCGCGGCCTGTTGTTCTCAACGACTGGACATTCCAATCGGCTGGTGAGGCGAGTGACGCAGAAATGGCAGTTGCCGTTTCCGAGTGGCTAGCCACTCTCAAAGACAAGCTGACCGGGCATGACCGGTTCCAGCTCGCTGTGGCGCGCAACGCTTTAGGGATTGTTGCGCGATCGGTTGAGCTTGGGGCGCATGCCAGTGACGCTCTCGGTTCGGAGGCTTTGCTATCCGGGCGAGTTTCGCTGGCGACTGACGGCGTGCTGTCCGAACTTCGTCGTACGGCATTTGAGAAGCTGAGGGCGGACGTGCCGAAGTATCCGGCACTCGCAGCGGCAAGGACGCTCTGGAAGATAGAGGACTGAACATGGACTTCGCCATCCCCGCCGACCTGCAAGCCTATCTCGACGAACTCGACGCCTTCATCGCCGCCGAGATCAAGCCGCTTGAACAGCAGGACGACAACATCCGCTTCTTCGATCACCGCCGCGAATATGCGCGCACGGACTTCGAAGCGGGCGGGCTCCCCCGGCACGAGTGGGAGGAACTGCTGAAAGAGGCCACCCGCCGCGCCGACAAGGCGGGCCATTGGCGCTTCTCCGCGCCCAAGCGCTATGGCGGCAAGGACGGCAGCAACCTCTGGATGGCGGTGATCCGCGAGCATTTCGCGCGTCAGGGCCTCGGCCTCCACAACGATCTCCAGAACGAGCACTCGATCGTCGGCAACTTCCCCTTCGTCGCCATGTTCGACCAGTGGGGCACCGAGGAGCAGAAGCAGGAGTTCATCCTCGGCGGGTTTGAACGCACGCGGCGCGTCGCCTTCGGGCTGACCGAACCCGATCACGGCTCGGACGCCACCCACATGGAGACGCAGGCTGTCAGGGAGACCCGCGACGGGGTCGATGGCTGGCGGATCGACGGCGAGAAGATGTGGATCACTGGCATGCACGTCGCCACCCATTGCGCGATGTTCGCGCGGACGGCGGGCAAGGCGGGGGATGCGAGCGGGATCACCTGCTTCCTCGTCCCCAACCCCACCGAGGGGCTGAAAATCGAGGAGTGGATGTGGACCTTCAACATGCCCACCGACCACCCGCGCCTCAGCGTCACCAATGTCTGGGTGCCCGATAGCGCGATCCTCGGCGTCGAAGGCCGCGGCCTCGCGCTGGCGCAGAGCTTCGTCCACCAGAACCGCATCCGGCAGGCCGCCTCAAGCTGCGGCGCGGCGCTCTATTGCATCGACGAAAGCGTGAAATACGCCCGCGAACGCAAGCCCTTCGGCGAGGAGCTGGCGCGCAATCAGGCGATCCAGTTCCCCTTGGTGGAACTGGCGACGCAGGCCGAGATGCTCAGGCTGCTGATCTTCAAGACCGCGTGGGAGATGGACAATATGCCTCACGAGGCGATCGAGAAGACCATCTCGGACAAGGTCTCGATGTGCAATTACTGGGCGAACCGGCTGGTGTGCGAGGCGGCGGACCGGGCGATGCAGGTCCACGGCGGCATCGGCTATTCGCGGCACAAGCCCTTCGAACACATCTACCGCCACCACCGCCGCTACCGGATCACCGAGGGCAGCGAGGAAATCCAGATGCGCAAGGTCGGGGCCTACCTGTTCGGCTATCTCGGGCCGAAGCGGGGGATGTACGGCTAGCGGCTAACCCCGCCCCCCGTCTCTTCGGCGCCACCACCCCGCGAGCACGCTCCCGATCACCACGTGCCACACCGCCGAAATCGCCGCCGGGACCGGGGCGAGGGCGGCCTGCGTCGCATTGGCGAACTGCGCGGCAAAGGCAGGGGTCTTGGCGAGGCCTGAGCCTAGCCCCGAATTCTGCATCCCCACCTCGATGCTGATCGTGCGGGCCTCGATCACCCCTAGCCCCAGCATCCGCGCCAGCGCATAGCCCAGCGCAAAGCCGCTCGCGTGGAGCAGGAAGGTCGCGAGCAAAAGCACGCCCGCATTGGCGATGATCTGCGCCTTCGCCCCGCCCACGATCCCGCCGACGATCAGGATCACGAGCACGATCGCCACCAGCGGCAGCACGGCGCTCACCCGCTCAGCGGCGCGTGGGAACAGGCGGTTGAGCAGCGTCCCCAGCACCACCGGCAGCAGCACCACGCTGACCATCTGGACGAGCAGGTTCCAGCGGTCGATTTCCACATAGGCCCCCGCCAGCCACCCCGTCAGCAGCGGGGTCAGCGCCACGGCAGCGAGGGTCGAGGCCATGGTCATCGCCACCGATAGCGCCACGTGCCCGCGCGCGATATAGGTGACGATGTTCGAAGCGGTGCCTCCCGGGCAGCAGGCGACCAGAATGAGGCCCACGGCGAGCCCCGGCTCCAGCCCCAGCAGCTTCGCCACGGCAAAGCCCGACAGCGGCATCACCGTATACTGCAGCGCCACCCCGGCCACGAAGGCACGCGGCAACTTCAACAGGCCGCGATAGTCCTCGAAGGTCAGCGTCAGGCCCATCGCCAGCATGATGATGCCCAGAGCGATGCTGAGCAGCGGCTGTCCGGCGAGCGCAATCCGTCCGTCGGTCATCCACGTGAAAGCGGGCGGATAGAGCCACGCCAGCGCCACGCCCCCCAGCGTCAGCGCGGCGAAGTTGTTGGTGATCCGTTGCAGCATCCTTGAGGCCCCTTCAGCGGCCGTCTCTAATCGACCAACGACTTTCGCACCCCTAGCAATATCCCTTCCCCCCGCTAGTCTCCCGCGCCGACAGAGGGAGACTCAATCCATGCGCCATTTCGCCGCCGCCCTGCTTGCAGGTGCCGCAACCCTTGCCCTTGGCATCTGCACCCCGCTCGCCGCTGCGCCTGCCAAAAAGGACGCCAAGGCCGAGGAGAAGTGGAGCGTCGAGGCGCCCAAGGGCGCGGTCCTGAAGCAGGTGCCGGTCAAGGTCAACGAGGGCACCTGGATGGATATCGACGTCGCCCCCGACGGGAAGACGATCGCCTTCACCCTGCTCGGCGACATCTATACCATGCCGATCACCGGGGGCACGCCGACGCGCATCAGCGAGGGCCTCTCGTGGGACGTCCAGCCGCGCTTCTCGCCGGACGGCAAGCGCATCGCCTTCACCTCCGACCGCGGCGGCGGAGACAATATCTGGGTGATGAACGCCGACGGCAGCGACAAGCGGCAGGTGACGAAGGAGGATTTCCGCCTGCTGAACCAGCCGAGCTGGTCGCCCGACGGGCGCTTCATTGCCGCCAAGAAGCACTTCACCACCGAGCGCAGCGCAGGCACGGGCGAGATCTGGCTCTACCACGTCTCGGGCGGCGGCGGGGTGCAGGTCGTCGAGCGCGCCAACGAGAGGCTCCAGAAGGAACTGGGCGAGCCGATCTTCGCGCCCGATGGCAGCGCGATCTACTACACCCGCAACACCACGCCGGGGAACATCTTCGAATATGCGCAGGACAGCCAGACCGGCATCTTCGCCATCGAGCGCCATGATCTGGCGAGCGGCGAGGTCACGACGGCGGTCAGCGGCTATGGCGGCGCGGTGCGCCCCGCGCCCTCGCCCGATGGCAAGGCGATCGCCTTCGTGCGCCGCGAAAAGGACCAGACCCAGCTGTGGGTGAAAGACCTCGCCAGCGGCCGGGAGCGGATGATTTTCGGCAAGCTCGACCTCGACGTGCAGGAGACCTGGGCGGTCACCGGGGTGTACCCCAATATCGACTGGCTGCCGGATTCGAGCGGCATCGTGTTCTGGGCAGGCGGCAAGATCAACCGGGTCAACGCCGACGGCACCGGCCATGCGGTGATCCCCTTTACGGTCAATGACACCCGCGCGGTTGCCGATGCACCGCACCCGGTGATCGATGTCGCGCCCGACAGCTTCACCACCACCATGCCGCGCTTCGCCACCCTTTCGCCCGATGGCGCGCGGGTGGTGTTCGAGAGCCTCGGGCGGCTCCACGTCAAGTCGGCCAGGGGCAAGGATCTGCCCCGTCCACTGACCGGCGACCCGGCAGACGCGATCGAGGCCTTCCCCGCCTTCAGCCGCGACGGTAGCCGTCTGGCTTACGTGCGCTGGAGCGACGACAGGCTCGGCGCAATCGTCATCGCCGATGCCAATGGCCAGAACCGCCGCGTGCTGACGGGGCCGGGCCATTTCGGCAACCTCGCCTTCTCGCCCGACGGCACGATGCTCGCCTTTGAGAAGCGCGAGGGCGGCTATCTGACCGCGCCCGATTTCTCCGAAAACCCGGGCATCTACGTCATCCCGGTCGCGGGCGGGGAGCCGCAGCTCGTCACCCGCGACGGGGCGAACCCGCAATGGGGCGCAGGGCGCGACCGCCTGTTCATGGTGGCGCGCGACAGCGGCAAGCTCGCGCTGGTCTCGACCGATCTTAATGGCGAGGCAAAGCGCGTCCATGCCCGCGGCGAGCTTGCCAATGACCTGCGCATCGCGCCCGACGGGCGGACCATCGCCTTCCGCCAGAACTACGAGGTCTTCGCCATGCCGCTGGTGCCGGGCGGCAAGCCGCTCGACGTGGGCGAGCAGGCCAGTGCGCTGCCGGTCGTCAAGGTCAGCACCGGGGGGGCGGACTATCTCGGCTGGGCGCGCGGCGGCGAGACGCTGTTCTGGTCGATCGGGCCCTCGCTCCAGAGCGCCGAGGTGAGCGCGCTCTTTGCCGCCGCACCCAAGGCGGAGACCGACAAGGCCGCCCCGGCCCACACCCCGCCGACCAGCGGCATCCCGCTGGCCGTGACGGTGCAGAAGGCGCGGCCGGCGGGCACCACGGTCATCACCGGCGCGCGGGTGCTGACGATGCGCCCCGGCCTTGCCACCGACGATGCCGGGGTGATCGAAAACGGCCTCATCATCATCGAGGGCGACCGCATCACCGGCGTCCATGATGCCACCACCGTGAAGATCAAGCTGCCCGAGGGCGCGCGGATCATCGATGCGACCGGCAAGACCATCATGCCCGGCCTTGTCGATGCCCATGCGCATGGCGCCTACGGGGTCGGCGATCTCATCCCGCAGCAGAACTGGACGCTGATCCAGGACCTCGCCATGGGTGTGACGACGATCCACAATCCCTCGAGCCAGGCGAGCACCGTCTTCGCCGCGGCCGAGCGCCAGCGCGCGGGGTTGACGACGGGGCCGCGCATCTTCTCGACCGGCGAGATCATCTATGGCGCCAAGGCCGCCGGCGTCTTCGCCCGGATCGACAGCTACGAGGACGCGCTCGCCCATGTCCGCCGGATCAAGGCGCAGGGCGGCATCTCGGTGAAGAACTACAACCAGCCGCGCCGCGAACAGCGCCAGATGGTGGTGCGCGCCGCGGCGGCCGAGAACATGCTGGTGGTGGCCGAGGGCGGCTCGCTGTTCGGCTTGGACATGAACATCGCCGCTGACGGCAACTCGACGCTGGAGCACAATATTCCGGCCGACGTCTTCTATGAGGACGTGCTGCAGTTCTTCAGCCAGTCGGCGACCAACTACACGCCGACCCTGGTGGTCACCTATGGCGGTCTGGCGGGCGATCCCTATTGGCGGCAGGCGACCAATGTCTGGGAAAACCCGCTGATGGTCCACACCCCGCCCAAGATGCTGCTCGCCGACAATGGCCGGCGGGTGAAGGCGCCCGACTGGGCCTATGTCGATGACAACAACGCGCGCGAGGCGAGGAAGCTGGCGCAGCGCGGCGTCAAGGTCAGCATCGGCGCGCATGGCCAGCAGGCGGGCGTCGGGGCGCACTGGGAGCTGTGGAGCTTCGTGCGCGGCGGGATGAGCCCGGTCGAGGCGCTGAAGGCGGGCACGATCGTGCCGGCGCAATCGCTGGGCATGGCCAAGGACATCGGCAGCATCGAGCCCGGCAAGCTTGCCGATCTCGTGATCCTCTCGGATGATCCGAGCAAGGACATCGCCAACTCGGACAATATCGAGAAGGTGATGCTCGGCGGGCGGCTCTATGATGCGAAGACGATGAACGAGCTCGAGACCGGCACCGCGAAGCGCCGCGCCTATTGGTGGGAAGGCGAGGGCAGCACCGGCGCCGGCGGCTCGCAGCGCACCACCAGCGAGGGCCGTGGCCATGCGGACGGGGATGCGGGGTAAGGCCAAACCTTCCCCGTCCCGGACCTGATCCGGGGCGGGGGAACGGATTGCACCCTACTCCCCCTCCCGCAGCCCGCGCAGATCCTTGAGGGCCTTGGCCCTGAGCTGGTGGACCCGCGGCACGCTGACCTCGAGCACAGCGGCGATTTCGGTGAGGTTCAGCTCCTCGACGAAGAACAGCTGGAGCACCAGCTTCAGCTGGTCGGGCAGCTGAACCATCTCCGCGATCAGCCGCTCGGATCGAGCCTCAAGGCCTTCTATGGCGGCCTCGCGGGGCAGATCGGGGCCAATCTCCTACAGGCCGACAGTCGGATTCGGGCATAAATTCGCAGGGATATCAGTGATTTGCTGCAAGCGTCGGGATTAATGTTTCACTTGAAACATTGATTGGGATCGGGCTTACGCGCGATGCAGGTCTGCGCCACCAAGACACAGCCTAGACCAGAAACTCCGCAATGATCCGCGCTGCATCCGCCGGGTCCTGGAAGGGGTGGAAATGGGTCATGTCCGGCCGATAGAGGTCGGTGCCCTGCGGCAGCACCTTGGCCAGCTCGGGCCAGGTCGGCGAGCTCTTGAAATCATTGAGCGTGGTGTGCAGCGCGCGCACCACCAGCACCGGGATGGCGACGTGCTTGGCGGCCTCGAGAATGCCGGGATTGCTGCGGCTCGAGGCATAGACACTCGCCTCGTCCTCGGGCGCGCAGGCAAGCTCCATGCCCTCGCCCGAAGGGGCCGGGACGAGGCCGTGGCGGCAGTAATCCTCGAACACGCGGGGGTCGAAGAGGTTGTACGGATCGCGCTCGCGGAAGCGTTCGATCATCGCCTCGGGCGAGGCGAAATCGCGCTTGCGGCGGATCGCGGGGTGGGGGTTGTCGGCGCTGTAGAGCGGCTCGCCCGGCGCATAGAATTCGGGGGCGAGGATGACGGGGTCGAACAGCACGAGGCGGGCAAACCGCCCCGGGTTGTCGGCAGCGACCTGAAGCAGGGTATGGGCGCCCATCGAATGACCGATGCCGACCGCGCCGCTGATCCCCGCCTCGGCAAGGAACGCCGCGACATCCTGCGCCAGCACCCGCCAGTCCTCCACCGGCCCGCCGCCGGTCTGCCCGTGCCCGCGCAGGTCGATGGCGTGGGCGGGGTGTTCGGGGAAGCGCGCGATGATCGCGTCCCACACCCGTCCGTGAAAGCCTGTCGCATGGGCAAAGACCAGCGGCGCTCCGGCCCCTTGGGAAGGCCAGTGGTGCACGGCCAGCTCGGTGCCGGCGACGGGGTGGAAGCGGGTTTCGGGGGCGGAGCGCGGGGCAATCATGGCGGCGAACAACCCGTTTCGCGCCCCCAAGTCAATCGCGCGCTTTTGTGAGGGGGCGCGCTTCTAGAACACCACGACCGAGCGGATCGACTTGCCCTCGTGCATCAGGTCGAAGGCGGTGTTGATCTCCTCGAGGCCCATGACGTGGGTGATCATCGGGTCGATCGCGATCTTGCCGGTCATGTACATGTCGACGATCTTGGGCACGTCGGTGCGGCCCTTGGCCCCGCCGAACGCCGTGCCGCGCCAGTTGCGCCCGGTCACGAGCTGGAAGGGGCGCGTGGCGATCTCCTTGCCAGCCTCGGCCACCCCGATGATGATCGAGGTGCCCCAGCCGCGGTGGCAGGCTTCCAGAGCGGTGCGCATCACCTCGGTGTTGCCGGTGGCGTCGAAGGTGTAGTCCGCGCCGCCATCGGTCATCTCCACGATCCTGGCGACGATTGCCTCGCGGCCCATGCCCCGGCTGTCGAGGAAGTGGGTCATGCCGAAGCGTTGGCCCCATTCCTCACGCGCCGGATTGATGTCGACGCCGATGATGAGGTTGGCGCCTGCCAGCCGCGCGCCCTGGATGACGTTGAGGCCGATCCCGCCGAGGCCGAACACCACCACATTGTCGCCGACCTGCACCTTGGCGGTGTTGGTCACCGCGCCCACGCCTGTCGTCACCCCGCAGCCGATGTAGCAGGCCGACTGGAACGGCGCGTCCTCGCGGATTCTGGCGACGGCGATTTCGGGGAGGACGGTGAAGTTCGAAAAGGTCGAGCAGCCCATGTAATGGAAGATCGGCTGCCCCTTGTAGCTGAAGCGCGTGGTGCCGTCGGGCATCAGCCCTTTCCCTTGGGTGGCGCGGATCGCGGTGCACAGGTTGGTCTTGCCGCTGAGGCATGACTTACACTGGCGGCATTCGGGCGTGTAGAGCGGGATCACGTGATCGCCGGGTTTCACGCTGGTCACCCCAGCGCCCACTTCGCGCACAATGCCAGCGCCCTCGTGGCCGAGCACGGAGGGGAAGATGCCCTCGCTGTCGAAGCCGTCGAGCGTGTAGGCGTCGGTGTGGCAGATGCCGGTCGCCATGATCTCGACCAGCACCTCGCCCGCCTTCGGACCTTCGAGATCGAGCTCGACGATCTCGAGCGGCTGCCTGGCGGCAAAGGCGACAGCGGCGCGGGTCTTCATGGGGCGGTCTCCGAAAGTCAGCGGCTGCGCGGTACGGCTTCGTGACCGTAAGGGCAATGACGGCAGGCCGAGCCGCAGCACTTGCCGCGCGCAAGGTGGGCCACGCGCGTGAACACGCTGTAGCCTGTCTCGGGGTCGCGATAGGTCGCCTCGCCGCGGGCGCAGGCGGCCTCGTGGAGGGTGTGCCAGAGTGGCTCGGTCATGGTGGCGGCTGCGATAGGCGGATTGTGTTCGATTTGCCACGCGAAAGAAATGTGCATGGCCGGGCGGCAAAGCCCCTTGCGCGGGCGGTCCATTTGCGCTGTCTGGCGCGTCTGCCGCCAATCCGGAGACTGTCCTTGCTGCGTTTCGTGCTGTTTGCCGCTGCCCTCGTGGCCGCCATCCCCGCCCAGGCCCAGGGCATTCAACAGACCAAGGGCGATTTCCAGGACAAGTTCCGCCAGCTCGACGAGGTGCTGCCCACCCCGAATACCTATCGCAATGCGAGCGGTGCGCCGGGACACCAGTACTGGCAGCAGAAGGTCGACTACAAGATCACTGCAAGCCTCGACGAGGCCAAGCGCCGCATCACCGCGCGCGCGACGGTGCGCTACACCAACAATTCGCCCGACGCCCTTCCGTGGCTGTGGATGCAGCTCGACCAGAACATCTTCAGGAAGGACTCGATGGCCGAGCTGACCGATGCTTTCGGCGGCGCGGGGCGACGCGGGCCCAAGGTGACGCTGGGGTCGGGCAACGAGCCCACGAAGCTGTCGATGGAGGAGCTGCGCCGCCAGCAGGCGATGGCCGACAACACCTATGGCTATGACATCAGCGCGGTGAAGACCCTGGCTGGCGCGGACCTGCCGCACACCATTGTCGGCACGCTGATGCGGATCGACCTGCCGCAGCCGCTCGCGCCGGGGGCGACCACCGAATTTGCCATCGAATGGGCCTTCAACATCGTCGAGGAGGACGCGGTCAACGCGCGCTCGGGCTACGAGCACTTCCCCGACGATCCGCGCAAGGGCGGCAACGACATCTTCCTGCTCGCCCAGTGGTTCCCGCGCATGGTGGTCTATTCGGACTACGAGGGCTGGCACAACAAGGAGTTCCTGGGCCGCGGCGAATTCACGCTCGAATTCGGCGACTACGAAGTCGAGATGACCGTGCCCGCCGACCACATCGTCGCCTCCACCGGAACGCTCCAGAACCCGGAAGCCGTGCTCACCGCCGCCCAGCGCCAGCGTCTGGAGACTGCGAAGAACGCCGATGCGCCGGTTTTCATCGTCACCCCGCAGGAGGCCGCCGCTGCCGAAGCCGGCAATCCCAAGGGCAGCAAGACCTGGAAGTTCGCCGCCACCAATGTGCGCGATTTCGCCTGGGCCTCAAGCCGCAAGTTCATGTGGGACGCACAAGGGGTCAAGCAGCCCGGCGCCGAGCACGAGACCGTGATGGCAATGAGCTTCTGGCCGAAGGAGGGCGGCGATCTGTGGCGCAAGTACTCGACCGCCGCCGTCGCCCACACGCTCAAGGTCTATTCGCGCTTCAGCTTCGACTATCCCTATCCCACCGCGCAGTCTGTCAACGGGCCGGTCGGGGGGATGGAATATCCGATGATCACCTTCAACGGCCCGCGCACCAACCTCAACAAGGATGGCTCGCGCACCTATTCGCTGGCCGAGAAGGTGTTCCTGGTCGGCGTGGTGATCCACGAGGTCGGGCACATCTACTTCCCGATGACGGTGAACTCGGACGAGCGCCAGTGGACCTGGATGGACGAGGGGCTGAACTCCTTTCTCGATTCGGTTGCGGGCTATGAATGGGATCCCAAGATGCCGTGGGGCCGGAGCCTGCCGCGCGACATGATCCCCTACATGGTCTCCTCGAGCCAGCAGCCGATCATGACCCAGTCGGATTCGATCAACGACCTCGGCGCGAACGCCTATGGCAAGCCCTCGGCCGCGCTCCACGTGCTGCGCGACACGATCATCGGGCGCGAACGCTTCGACTTCGCGCTCAGGGAATATGCCCGCCGCTGGAAGTTCAAGCGCCCGGCGCCGGCCGATTTCTTCCGCACCATGGAGGAAGCCAGCGGCACCGATCTCGACTGGTTCTGGCGCGGCTGGTTCTACACCACCGATCACGTCGATATCGCGCTGGATTCGATCTACCGCCTGAAGATCGACACCAAGAACCCCGACATCGACCTGCCGCGCCGCCGCCAGGAGCGCGCCGACGAGCCGCAGCCGGTCGGCATCGGCCTCAACCAGCAGCAGCGCCTGCCGATCTGGGTGCTCGAGAACCCCGGCGTCACCGACTTCTACGACAAGAACGACGAGTTCACCGTCACCCCCAAGGACACCAAGGGCTACAAGGACTTTCTTGAAGGTCTGGTCCCGTGGGAGCGCGCCGCTTTCGACCGCGCGGTGAAGGAGGACGCGAACTACTACGTCCTCAACTTCTCCAACAAGGGCGGGCTGGTGATGCCGATCATCCTCGGCCTCACCTTCAAGGACGGCAAGACCGAGAAGCTCACCATCCCGGCCGAGATCTGGCGCCGCAACGCCAAAGAGGTCGCCAAGCTGCTGGTCTTCCCCAAGGGCAAGGAGCTGGTGCAGGTGGTGATCGATCCCGAGTGGGAAACCGGCGATGCCGACATCGAGAACAACCACTATCCGCGCCGCATCATTCTCAGCCGCATCGAGGCCTTCAAGGACGAGGCGTCGCGCTCGCGCCTCGGCCGCGACCTGATGGGCGAGGCTGCGGGGGCAGAGCCCGACAAGAAGCGCAAGTGATGCTGCGCCGCCTGATGCTGGCGCTGGCCTTGCTGCTCGCCCCCTTCGCGGGGGGCGGCAGCGCGCTGGCGCACCAGCAGAAGATCGCGATCACCACCGTCGCGCTCAATGCGCGCACGGGGATGATCGAGATCATGCACCAGGTGCCGCTGCATGATGCCGAACACGCGCTCACCGCGCAGGGGATCAGTAACCCCGACATCATCGGCAGCAGCAAAAGCCGCGAGCAGTTTGCAGCCTATGTCACCCGCCGCTTCCTGATCGCGGTGGATGGCACGGCGGTGACACCGGCCTATGTCGGCAGCGAGATCACCGGCGGGAGCCTGTGGGTCTATCAGGAAATCCCCGCGCCCGCCGCCGGGAAGGCCGCCCTGCGGATCAATTCGCAGATCCTCACCGACATCTGGGCGCGGCAGGAAAACCGCGTCAATATCGGCGGCGGCACCCGCCCCCAAACCCTTATCTTCAAGGCCGGCGATCCGGCCCGCGAGGCGATGCTGAACCGCTGACCGGGCGGGGCGTGTCGCCGCGCCTCTTCCCTTGACCGCAGCCAGAGCGGTCGGCCTCCACCCCAAGGCCGCGCGCCGCGCGCGCCGGATGCCCTTCCCGGCGATCGTCTTCAACCTCCACAGCCAGTTCCGGCGCCTGCGTCAGTCCGATGGTCGAGCGGCACGGCGACATCAGCGAGGCGCGGCAGTAGAGCGGCAGGCAGGTCGCGGGGGCGTGGACCTGCCCGATGGCGCCGGAGGATCTGGCGTGAGAGCGCGCATCCCGCCGCGCTCGGGCACAGCCGTCCACCTGGCGAGCGGCGAGCCGCTCTCACTCGTTCTCGTCCAGCGGCTGCGAGCCTGTTCGGTCGCCGCGTCGAGGCGCTTGGGGAAGGCGCTCTCGTCCTCGCCGGTCTCGGGCTGGCACAGCGACATGGGATCGACCTAGCGGCGGTGATCGGGGTGCCAGTCTTCGGCGCTGACGCCGGTGCGCGACCCGCGCGCGAAGCGGCTCTTCTTCGCGCCGTCTGCGCCGCCGATCCCCATGAGGAGGACGCCGAGCCCGGCGATGCCGACCACGGCGGCGACCGCTATGGCGGCGATGGCCGCCTGGTGGCCGCTTTCGCCGTGACCACCGGCTCCGAGCATGACCCTCTCCCCATTGGCGAGTGGAAAATGAAGGGCGGCGGCACCAATCCGACCTTTGTCTATCATCCCGAGCTGTTCTGGGATGTCGAGCACCTTCCGCCCGGCCCCAACAGCCCGGTCGGAGTGGTGTGGATTGACCTCGACAAGGAGCATCACGGCATCCACGGCACACCGGAGTCGAGGCTGATCGGCCGCTAGGAAAGCCACGGCTGCGTGCGCCTTGCCAACTGGGACGCGGCGCGCCTGGCGCTGATGGTGAGCGGGCGCACACAGGTCGAGTTCCGGTCCGAGCGGCCCTTGCGACCGGCCTAGAAGAGTGTTGCAAAATCACGACACACGGCAAGGCTTGTGCGTTTGACAAGCGACTGGCTTTGCTTTTTCGTTGCTCTGCCGCTTCGCGGGCGCAACATTCGTGAGTTCATTGGGAAGCGACAGGGATCGCGCTCACCTGAAAAGACGAAGCGGACAGCCGCGTCCGGGTTTCCGGGCAGGCTGGGCTCCGCGCGACGACATTACAGGTGCGGTGCATCCGGCTGCGGGGGACAAGGGCCCGGCCGGATCGACACCGCCAGACACAACACGGGGAAGACCATGCGAAAGATTGCCAAGGTTCTACAGTCCGGTTCGGCCATCGCCGTGGGTGCGGTGCTGTTCGCGGCGAATGCTGCCCAGGCCGCCGAAGGTGCCGATGGCTCGGCCGGCGTCGCCGCCAGCAGCGCCGCTGCCGCCGCTCTGGTGCAGGAAGCCGAGCCGGAAATCATCGAGGACGAGGCGGGCGGCAACCAGCTGATCGTTACCGGTACCCGCCGCGCGGGCCGCACCCTCGCCGAAAGCCCGGTGCCGGTCGACGTGATCTCCGCCGAACAGCTCACCCAGTCGGGCCTCACTGAAACCGCGCGTCTGCTGCGCGACCTCGTGCCGTCGCTCAACTTCCCGCAGCCCTCGATCACCGACGGGACCGATGCGATCCGCCCGGCAACCCTGCGCGGCCTCGGCCCTGACCAGACGCTGGTGTTGATCAACGGTAAGCGCCGCCATGTCGCGGCGCTGCTCAACCTCAACGGCTCGGTCGGGCGCGGCTCGACTGCGGTCGACCTCAATCAGATCCCGGCCTCGTCGATCGGCCGCGTTGAAGTCCTGCGCGATGGCGCGGCGGCGCAATACGGCTCGGACGCGATCGCGGGCGTGATCAACTTCCAGCTCAACGATGCGCGCAAGGGCGGCCGGTTCTTCGTCAACTACGGCGGCTTCAACACCCGGCTTGAAGGCGTCAAGGACGTCACCGGCGTGAACGGTACGGCGGGTGCTGTGCCGGCGCTGACCGCCGACGGCGTGCTCCAGCTCAACAATTCGGACAAGGATCTGAAGGTCACCGATGGCGAGGTGCTAACCGTCGGGGGCAATATCGGCCTGCCGCTGGGCGCCGAGGGCTTCATCAACATCACCGCCGAGTATCGCGATCGCAACGATACCAACCGGTCCGGCTTCGATCCGCGGCGCAACTATGCCCAGTCGGGCGCGCTTGATCCGCGCGAGCTGACCTTCGACCGCCGCAATCACCGTTATGGCGACCCGAAGACCGAGGATCTCAACATCGTCGTCAACATGGGCGTGCCGCTGCGCGAGGACCTGTCGTTCTATGCCTTCGGCAGCTACGGCAAGCGCAATGCGGAATCCGCCGGCTTCTACCGCCGTGCGGCCGACAACCGCAACGTGCTGGCGGTCTATCCCGACGGCTTCCTGCCGCTGATCAACACCGACACCAAGGACTACGCGATGGTCGGCGGGCTCGAGGGCGACATCGACGGCTGGAAGTGGGATCTGTCGCTGTCCTACGGCGACAACAAGACCGACTTCTTCATCACCGACACGCTCAATGCCTCGCTCGGCGCGGCCAGCCCGACCGAATTCGAGGCAGGCGGCATCGCCTATAGCCAGGTAACCGGCAACCTCGATGTCAGCCGCGACATCGATGTGAGCTTCAAGGGCCTGACCGTCTCCTTCGGGGCCGAGTACCGCCGCGAGGAATACCAGCTGACCGCGGGCGAGCCCGACAGCTACCGTGCCGGGCCGGTGCTGGTGGGGGCCAACAACGCCTTCATCACCGGCGCGGCCGCGACCGCTTTTGCCGCACCGGGCAGCCAGGTGTTCCCGGGCTTCCAGCCGCGCATCGGCGGCAGGGACGTGACGCTTCCCAACTCGCGCTCGAACATTTCGGCCTATGTCGAAGTCGATGCCGACATCTCGGACGCCTTCAACGTCCAGGTCGCGGGCCGTTACGAGGACTACACCGACTTCGGTTCGACCCTGAACGGGAAGCTCGCCAGCCGCCTCGAGCTGGTCGACGGCTTCGCGCTGCGCGGCGCGATCTCGACCGGCTTCCGCGCTCCCTCGCTCCAGCAGCAGTTCTTTGCTGCGGCGGCGACCAACAATATCGGCGGCGTGCTGGTCGATGCGGTGACCCTGCCGGTCAACAACCCGGTCGCGGTGGCGCTGGGCGCGAGCCCGCTGAAGGCCGAGAAGTCGCTTTCTTGGTCGGCGGGCGCGGTGTTCAACAAGGTCGACGGGCTCGACGTCACCTTCGACTACTACCAGATCGACATCGACGACCGTATCGTGCTGACCGACAACCTCACCGCCACGCGCAGTGCGGCCGGCGCGCCGTCGGGCACCAACCCCGGTCTGGGGATCGCGCAGATCCTCAACAATGCCGGCTTCACCAGCATCTCGGCGGCGCGGTTCTTCTTCAACGGGATCGACACGCGCACGCGCGGCTTCGATGTCATCGCGACCTATCGCACCGACCTTGGCGACCTCGGCTCGCTGTCGCTGACCGGCGGCTACAACTGGAACGATGTCGACATCACCGGGCGCCGGACCAACCCGGGCAGCCTTTCGCAGGTGCCGGGGATCGACCTGTTCGGCCGGCTGGAATCGCTGCGCATCGAGCGCGGTCAGCCCAGGGACCGCATCAACCTCGGTGCCGACTGGGAGCGCGGCTGGCTGAGCGCGACGCTGCGCAGCAACCGCTTCGGCGAGGTCTTCTCGCCGGGTGCGACGCCGATCAACGACCTGCTGCTCGCACCGCGCTGGATCACCGATCTGGAATTCCGCCTGCGTCCTGAAGGCGGCTTTGCGGAAGGCATCGAGCTGGCGGTGGGCGCGAACAACCTGTTCGACCAGTACCCCACGGTCGCCCCGACCGGCCGCGCCACCGATCCGGTGACCGGCCAGCAGGCGAACCTGTCGGTCAACAACTACTTCCTGCCCTATTCGTCCTTCTCGCCTTTCGGCTTCAATGGACGCTTTCTCTATGCCCGTGTGAGCTACGTGTTCTGATCGTTTAGGCAGGGCAAGGCTGGCGGCGGGCAGGGCGACCTGTCCGCCGTTTGCGTCTGGTCGCAGCTTGCTTGATGGTGCAGCGCAGAGGCTGTAGGCCCGCAGCCTCCGGTCTGTCCGCCGCAAAATTGCGGCCAGCCGCAAGCCAAACCGGCGCACGCCGCGTAGTGAGTGTCATGATCCTTCCCCGTCTTTCCCGCCGCCGCCTGCTTGTGGGCGCAGGTGCAGCCTCCGCTTTCGCCGCGATGCCGGCCTGGGCGCAGGGCCATGCCCTGCATCGGGGCCAAGGACATGGCAGGGGCGGCGCGCCCATTCGGGTCGGCTTCGACCAGCTGTCCGGCGCGGTGATCGACCTCGCTGTCGGCGAGGGGCTGCGGGTGGTGCAGGGCCGCAAGGGGCGTGGGATCGCGGTCAACGGCTCGGTTCCGGGGCCGCTCATCCGCCTCAGGGAGGGGCAGAACGTCCGCCTCAACGTCACCAACCACCTCGGCGAAGACACCTCGATCCACTGGCACGGGCTGCTGCTTCCCTTCCACATGGACGGTGTGCCGGGCATCAGCTTCCCCGGGATCAGGCCGGGGCAGACCTTCAGCTACGAATTCCCGATCCGCCAATCGGGCACCTACTGGTATCACAGCCATTCCGGCCTGCAGGAGCAGCAGGGCCATTATGGCCCGCTGATCATCGACCCCGCAGGCCCGGAGCCGGTCGGATACGACCGCGAGTTCATCCTCCTGCTCAGCGAGTTCACCCCGCTCGACCCCCATTTCATCATGGACCGGCTGCGCAAGGGTGAGGGCTACTTCAACTACCAGCAGACCAGCTGGGCCGACGACTACCCCCTCTCGGCCGCAGACCGCCGGATGTGGGCCGAGATGCGGATGCCCGCGACCGACATCGCCGATGTGACCGGCTCCACCTTCACCTATCTTGCCAACGGGCGCGGGCCCAAGGAGGGGCTGGAATTCCTTTTCACCCCCGGTGAGCGGGTGCGCCTCAGGATCATCAACGGGTCGGCGCAGACCTTCTTCAACCTGCGCATTCCGGGCCTGCCGATGACGGTGATTGCGGCCGACGGCCAGAACCTGCAGCCGGTCGAGGTCGACGAATTCCAGATCGGCACGGCCGAGACCTATGACGTGATCGTGGAGCCGCGCGCCGAGGCCTACACCATCATTGCCGAAAGCATGGACCGTTCCGGCATGGCGCTGGCCACCCTGGCCAGCCGGGCGGGTGCCCGCGCGCCGATCCCGCCCCCGAGGAAGCCCCCGCTGCTCGACATGGGCGACATGGGGATGAACCATGGCGGCCACGACAGTGGCGGACACAGCATGGACGGCATGACAATGCGCGACACGCTGCTGCTGCCGCCCGACGTGAAGGTCGGCCCCGGGATCGACATGGTCTCGATGGCCCCGGTCGACAAGCTCGGGGATCCGGGCATCGGCCTGCGCGACGTCCCTCACCGCGTGCTCACCTACAAGATGCTCTCGGCGCTCGAGCCGAACCGCGACACGCGCGAGCCGTCACGCCTTCTCGAACTGCACCTCACCGGCAATATGGACCGCTATATGTGGTCCTTCGACGGGGAGATGTATTCCGCCGTCTCCGACAAGCCGATCCGCTTCGCCTGGAACGAGCGGGTGCGGGTGAAGCTCGTCAACAACACGATGATGGCGCACCCGATCCACCTGCACGGGATGTTCTTCACGCTGGTCAACGGCGAGAGCCCCGCGCACCAGCCGCGCAAGAATATCGTCATCGTCCAGCCGGGCGCGAGCGCGCAGTTCGATCTCACCGCCGACGAGCCGGGCGACTGGGCCTTCCACTGCCACCTCCTCTACCACATGCACGGCGGGATGATGCAGACCGTGACGGTGATGGGGCCGGACGCGTGAGGACCGCACTCGCTCTTGTCGCCCTGTGCGGCGCCGCGCCGCTCGCCGCGCAGGACGAGCACGCCGGGCATGAGATGGGCGCGCCCGCACGGGACGCCTCGCCCGGCCCGATGATGGAGACCCCGCCTCCGCCCGAGGCCGGCAGTGGGCCACCGCGCGCCGCCGATGCGATCTGGGGCACCGAGGCCATGGCCGCCTCGCGCGCGGACCTGAAGCGCACCCACGGCGACTTCCCGGTGTTCTGGTTCCAGGGCGACCGGCTGGAGACGCAGGCGCGCGAGGGCAGGGACGCCTTTCTCTGGGACATCCAGGGCTATTACGGCGGCCCGACCGAGCGGCTGTGGTTCAAGTCCGAGGGCGAAGGCGAATGGGGCGCGGACCCCGACGAGGCCGAAGTGCAGGCGCTCTACGCCAAGGCCTTCATGCCCTTCTGGGACTTTCAGGCCGGCATCCGCCATGACATCGCCGGGCCGGACACCACTCATGCCGTGATCGGCGTGCAGGGCCTTGCGCCCTACCTGTTCGAGGTGGACGCTGCGGTGTTCCTGTCGCATCGGGGTCACGTCACCGCCCGCATCGAGGCCGAGGTCGACCAGCGCATCACCCAGCGCCTGATCCTCCAGCCGCGCGGGGAAGCCAATCTGTCCGCGCAGGACATTCCCGAGCTTGGGATCGGCGCAGGGATCGACCAGATCGAGGTCGGCGTTAGGCTGCGCTACGAGTTCCGGCGCGAGTTCGCGCCCTATCTCGGCATCGAGCAATCGTGGCGTATCGGCGCAGGTGCCGATCTTGCGCGGGCAAGAGGCGAGGGGGCGTCCGCCACCAGCCTCATCGCCGGCATCCGTTTCTGGTTCTGATCAACACGAAGGACGTGAATCTCCCCATGCGTATTGCTGCTCTTGTCGCCGCCCTCGCGCTTGCCGTGACCGCCCCTGCCACGCCGCTGCTCGCCCATGTGAAGCTCGCCGCCTCGACCCCTGCGGCGGGCAGTGCTGCCAAGGCACCCAAGGCGATCACCCTCACCTTCAGCGAGAAGGTGAACCCTGCCAGCGCTGCGGCCAGCATCGTCATGACCGCGATGCCGGGCATGGCGAACCACGGCGAGATGCCGATCCGCAACTTCACGCCCGCCTGGTCGGCGGACGGCAAGACCTTAACCCTGACGCTGAAAAAGCCGCTTCCGGCGGGCAGCTACGAAGTGCGCTGGCAGGCAGCCGGCGCCGACGGGCACGCGGTGAGCGGCAAGCTCGCCTTCGAAGTCGGCTGATCAGCGGCCCGAAAGCCCTGCAAGCCCGAGCGGCGCATAATCGCCGATGGCAAGCTGCTCGAACACGCCCATGCCCGTCTCGCCCCCCGGCCCCTCGACGTGGCAGAGCATCTGCACGTGGAGGTTGTCGGGGCGCGCCGGGTCGATCCCGGGAAGGTCGATGTCCTCGCGCTCCACCTCGAGCGGCCCGTGGTCGAGCCCGTGGCCCCACTTGGGCGAGGTATAGCCGAGCCCGCGCATCTGGAAGCGGCTGACAGGCACGAGACGGAAGCGCTCCTCGCCCACCACCAGCTCGCTGGGCGCAGGCCAGCGGGTGCCCTCGGCCAGGGTGGTCGCCATCGCGGGCGCGTGGAACTCGGTGATCCCGCCGCCCCCTTCGCCCGCCCCGGCCCCGTCCGGCACGATCACCGCGCGGGTGTTCCACGGCGCGCCGTCGGCATGGGCGTTCAAGTGGAAGAACAGGCTGCGGCCCGGCAGGTTCACTGGCGTCCATTGCCAGAAGAACTGCGGCACCGCCCGTCCGGCGAATTGCGGGTCAGCCGCGCCTATGGGGCGCACACCCCAGCTGCGGTCGCGGGTGCCGATGCTTCCTGCGGCAAGCGGCTGGCGCACGCCATCGACCGCGATCCACCCCTCGTAACGACCGTTCTGGGTGAGACGGGTATAGTCCATCACCGTGCGCGGGCCGACGCGCCAGGTGAAGCGCGGCTCCTCGATCGGAAAGGCCCTGCCGGTGAAGGTGAGATCGGCAGCAATGCCCTCTCCCTCGACGATCACCCGCAGGCGGCGCAGCGGCTCGATCACCTCGATCCGGATCGGGCCGCAAGCCAGCTCCATGCGCTCCATCCCGAGCTTGCGCGAGGCATGAAGGCAGTGCTGCACGCCGTCCCGCACCACGCAGAAATGCGCGTCGGCGACATCGAGGTGGGGGTAAACCCCGAAGGCCACCGCAAAGAAGCTGCTGCCATCGGGCGCATAGCCGTTGAAGAAGTAGCGGTCGTAGAAATTGCGGTCCGTCCCTGCAAAGGCGATGGGCTCGGGCGTCTGGTGGATCGGGTAGTCGTCGGCGCGGCTCAGGGCCATGGCATCATCCCTTCTGCATCATCCCGAGGCTGCCGTGTTCGCGCGCGAGAGCGCAGGCACCGCGCGCCATCGACAGGAAATTGGCATCGCCGCGCGCGGTGCGCTCGACGAAGGCGGCGCTGAACACGGCGGTGGAAACCCCGTGGAGCGCGCCCATGACATAGTCGCGCCATACCTCGTCGCGGGTCAGCGGCACGCCGCGCGCGGTCATCTCGGCGCAGTAGAGATCGAGCAGTTCCCCCTCGTGGGCGCGGCGCAGGTCATCGCCGATACCGCAGCCGAGGAAATAGCCGATGTCGGTGAGGCCATGGCCCAGCGTCAGGGTCTGCCAGTCGAGCACCGCGATTTCTTCCGTGCCGCCCTTGATGTCGAACAGCAGGTTGTCGAGGCGGAAATCGCCGTGGACGAGGCTGACCTTCTCGCTCTTGCGGTCGGTAGCGGCGGTGATTTCGGCCAGCGCCTCGCACAGGTCCATATATTCGGGTTCGAGGAGGCCGGTGTAACGCTCGCGGAAGATCGCCTGCGCCCGGGGGTAAAGGGCCTTGACCTGCGCCGCGGCGGCGGGGCTCGGCTGGAGCCAGTCGAGCCCCAGGATCGCCGGGTCGTGCCAGCTTGGCGCGTGGAGCGCGGCGGCCTGCTTTACGGCCGCACGGGCATCGGCGAGCGAGCACCCCGCGATCTGGTTGCCGCCGCGCGCAGGGCCCAGGTCCTCGAAGATCAGGCAGAAGCTTGCCCCGTCCTCCGCCATCGCGGCGAACAGGGTCTCGGGCGTGCGCACCGGCAGGGCGGGGGCAAGGTCGCGGTAAAAGCGCACCTCCTTGGCATAGAGCCCGAGCATCGCTGCCGTGCCGCGGCTGGTGGGATCGGCAGCGGCGAACTTGCCCGCGAGGGTCACCGGCCCGGCGCCGTCGCCGAAATCGAGCGTGAAGCGCACGCTGTCGCCGACCTGTCCGGTGCCGATCGCCTCCCAGCGCCAGCGCTCGGGCACACGGCCCAGAACCGTGCCCCACCAATCGGCGGTGATGTCGTCCGGCCGCGCCGGAAATGCGCTCATGCTTGCCTCTCCGGTGACAGGGATAGGCAGGGCGGCAGCGCGGGGCAACGGCCTTGCACGAAGTTTTGCTTTTCTTTGGCGTTCAGGGGATCAAGCCGGGTGTCCGGAAGCATTTTGCGGGCAGGCGACGTGCATCACCTTGCGGAAAGACGTATGGTCGAAGCCATGCCTGAACAGGCTAAGGCAAGCCGCCTGACCCACGGGATCGAGGAGCTTCCGGCGCAGCGGCATGTCCCCGCGTTGGGGCTGGCGGTGACGCTTGCGATGGTCGCTCTGGCCTGGGTGGCCCGCATACTGCTTGACGATTCCTTTCCCTATGTGACCTTCTTTCCCGCGGTCGTCCTGACCGCCTTTCTGTTCGGCGTGCGGCTCGGCAGCCTCTCGGCGCGGCTGTGCGGCGTGATCGCGTGGTACTATTTCATCCCGCCGTTTCATACCTTCGCGCTCGACAAGGCGACCTTCATCGCCAACTTCGCCGCCCGCATCCACTCGCTGGCGGCAGGGCAGGACCTGCTCGTCGGCAGCGAATGAAAAGGCGTCGAACTTGAGGCTCTGGTCCGCGCCCAGCTCGGGCATTTCAAGGACCTCGTCGATGAGCGCATCATCCTCAGTGGCGAGACCGTCGCCCTGTCTTCGGCCGCGGTGCAGGCGATCGGCATGGCGATCCATGAACTCGTCGCCAATGCAAGCAAGTACGGAGCCCTGTCGGCCGATTGCGGACGGGTGAGCCTGGCCTGGCGCCGGTATCCGGCTGCGGGTGGCGGGGAGCGGTTCCAGATGACCTGGACCGAAAGCGATGGCCCCCCGGTCTCGCCCCCGGCGACGAGAGGCTTCGGCGCGACCGTCACCGGCGACATGATCCGGGCGAGCCTCGATGCCGAGGTCGAAACCGATTTTGGAGCGACCGGGCTTGTCTGGCGGCTCGACTGCCCGGCTGAAACCGTACTAGCGCGCGATCCGGCTTGAGCATCGACCTGCAGGGGTATCGGTAATGGCGGCGCGCCTTCTGGTTGTGGAGGACGAGTTCTTCATCGCGCAGGAGATCGCCGATGCCGTAACGCTGGCGGGCTTCGCGGTGGTCGGTCCCTTTGCCCGGGTCGCCGAGGCGCTGGCGCAGCGCGGCATTCCCTTCGTCGTTGTGACAGGCTTCAGCCCCGACCAGCTCCCCGGCGCGATGGCCGTCTGATGGCAAGGGTCCGGCTGATCGATCTAGCCGATCGGGACGGGCCAGTCGGCGTTCATCAGCGCCTCGATGGCGAGGCCGCGGGCGTGTTCGACGTGGCGGCGCGCGGCCTCGCGGGCTGCTTCCGGATGGCCCGAGGCAAGTGCCGCGATCAGATCCTCGTGCTGACGGTCGGCGGCGCGGCGCTCGATATCCTTCGATGCCCCGCCAAACAGCCCGAGATGGACGAGCCGCTGCATCTCGTCGCCGACGTCCTCGAGCAGCGCAAACAGTCGACGATTGCCGGTCGCCGCCACGATGGCGCGGTGAAAGGCGCGGTTGCTGTCAATGAAGGCGAGCTGCTCGCCTTCATTGACCGCCTGCTGGGGGGCACTGTTGATGGCGCGTAAACGAGCAATGTCGACTTTGCCCGTCGCCAGCGCAGCGGCGGCCGGCTCGAGGATCAGGCGCAGCTCGAACAACTCGCGGACCGAGGCCATGGTGATCGGCGTCACAACATAGCCGTGGCGCGGGATCGGCTGGATCAACCCGGTATCGCCCAGCCGCGTCAGCGCCGCACGCGTTGCCGCTCTCCCGAGCCCGAGCATCGCCGAAAGCTCGGCTTCGGAGAAGCTGGTGCCAGGCGCAAGGCGGCACAGGATGATGCTGCGCTTGATCTGCTCGAAGGCCTGATCGCTCTGTCGTTCTGTCGACGTCGAAACGTCTGGGGCTTGGGTCGCTTGCGCTTTTGCCATGTTCATCCTGCCTCGGTTCTCGGCTGCCCGCTCAGCACATCATGTTAACATCTTATTGACATGTCACCGCGAAGGAAGCTAGTCCCTCGCTGCAAGGAGGGTTGCGCATGGCCAAAGCACGGTTGCTTGCCGGATTGCTGGTGCTGGGTGCGGGAGCCGCCGGTTGGGGCGCGGCCCTGCCCGTTGCGGCGCAGGCCCAGAGCGCCGCGACTCAGAACCTCCCGGCCGCTGTCGAACGCTATGCGCTCGCCTGGGCAAGTCGCGATGCGGCGCGGATCGCGGCCCTGCACACAGCCGACTCCGTATTTCATCTGGTTATCGAGGGCGAGCCTCCCGTCGTCGGACGCGCCGCCATCGAGGCGCGGTTTGCCCGGATCCTCGCCGACAATCCCGCCTACAGCTCTACCCCGCGGGCGGTGAATTTCGGCGCCGACTTCGTGGTGATCGAATATGATTTCGTCATGGCGCCGCCCCGGGCCTTCGTGATGGGCGAGCGGCGTTACGAACCGCGGGTGCAGGCCTATTCCGTGCCCGCGATCGACGTCATCACCTTTCGCGGCGGGCTGGTGGCGCGCAAGGTCACCTATCTCGACACCGCCGTGATCGCCGCCAACAGCGGCTTGGTGCAATGATCCGTGCAGGGCTGATGGCGCTGGCCCTGGGGTGGGGCCTGACCGGCCTTTTCATCCTTGCGCTGCCCGAGACCTTCTACGCTCTCGTCCCCGGCCTTTCCCTGATGGGACCGTTCAACAGCCATTTCATCCGCGATGTCGGTCTGGCCTTTCTGGCGAGCGGCGGATTGCTCGGGTGGGGAGTATTGCGGCAGGCGGCGAGCATCGCGCTGGCGGGCGCGTTCTGGCCCGCCCTGCACGCGATCTTCCATGTTCAGATCTGGAGCCATCGCGGCTTTCCCTTCGACGGCATCTTCGCCTTCGACTTGGCGGCGGTGATCGTGCCGCCGTTCCTCGCGCTGCTTGCGGTCCGGGCGCTGGCGCGTGCCGGCGGCAGGAGCCAGCACGCATGATCGCGCGGCTCTGCTGGCTTGCCCTGATGCTGCTGCACGTCCCGCCCGCGCTCGCGCTGGTGCGCCCGGCGCAGCTGGTGGCGATGTATGGCTTGGACCCGGCATCCAGCACCTTCGTCCTGATGCAGCATCGCGCGGCGCTGTTCTGCGTGGTGGTGGTGATCTGCGGCTGGGCGGCGCTGCGCCCGGAAGCGAGGCCCCTGACGAGCGTTACGGTGGGGATCAGCATGGTCTCGTTCCTGGCGATCTGGTTGGCCGCCGGAATGCCGGTGCAACTGCGGGTCATCGCCCTTGCCGATCTGGCCGGCGTGCCGGTGCTGCTGCTCGCCGCGTGGCTCGCCTTGCGGGGGCAGAGCGCGTGAGCGCTGCAGGGATCATCGCCGCCGCGCTGTTCTACGCTCTAATTGGGCTGGCCGCCTTGCTGCGGCCCGCGCGCCTGCTGGAAGACTTCGACATCCTCGCCGAGACCCCCGACAGCCAGAACGAGATCCGCGCCGTCTATGGCGGCTTTCCGTTGACCGTGGCGGGGCTGCTGGCCTTCTGCCTTACCGGAACGCCGCTGGCGGGTGGAATCCTCTTCGCCCTTGCGCTGGCCTCGGCGGGGATGGCGGCGGGGCGGCTGGTCTCGGCACTGATCGACCGGCGGCTGGGCCGCTATCCGGCGATCTTTGCGGTGCTCGAACTGATCGTCGCCGGACTTATCGCGGGAGGAATCTGAGCCATGGCGCCTCGCGCATACCGGCAAAACGGGGAGGCCCTTTCTGCCCTTGCTCTGGTCCACCACCGCATAGATCACGCGAAACCTGATAAAGCAGCGACAGCAAGGTTCTAAATCAGGACTTGAAATTCATGACACAGCGCCCGCTTCCCTCGCTCCCCGACCCCGACCGTTTTGGCGGTCCTGGCTGGCTTGCCCGCAGCGGCGGGGTTATGTCCGGCAGCGAATGCGCGCGCGGCCTCGCCATCGCTTCGCGCCAGCAGGTGCAGAACCTGTGGCAGCGCATTGTCCCCTTCCTCCACCGCCCGGGCCGGGTTGATGACCTTCCGCCGGTGCCGGACAGCAAGCTCGTCAAGCTGGCCGAGGAAGCCGCGCTCTCCCAAAGCCCGGCGCTGCTCGGCCACGGCTACCGCGCTGCGATCTTCGCGCGCGCGCTTGCGCATATCGACGGGCACAAGCCCGATCCGGAGTTGCTCCACATCTGCGGCCTGCTGCATGATGTCGGCCTGATGCAGGATATCGCGGGAGAGGACTTCACCCTGCGCAGCGCCGCCGCCGCGCGCCGGTGCGCCTGCGATGCGCATGAGCCCGAGGCGGTGGGCGATCACCTCGCCGATGCGATCATCGTCCACACCACCATCGGCGTCACGCCGGAGCGCGACGGGGTGCTGGGGGCCTACACGCAATATGGCGCGATGGTCGATCTGACCGGCCTCAGGCTCGCCCATCTGCCCAAGGACTTCGTCGCCGGCGTGCTGCGCCAGCACCCGCGCGGGCCCTTCAAGGCCGAATTGATCCGCCGCCTCGAGAAGGAGGCGCGCGCCGTTCCGGGCGGTCGTTTCGCTTTCGCCACACGCGTGGGCTTCGGCCTCGCCGTGAAACAGGCACCGTTCCCGTCATGACCGAGCCGAAATCAATCATCGACGGCGCGGCCATCTTGCGCCCCAGGGCGGTAGAGACGCTGGCGCTGGCGTTTCAGGACGATCCCGCGCTCGCATGGATTTTCCCCGATGCCGCAATCCGGCGCCGCCGCCTGCCGCGCTTCTTCGCGTGGCGTTTTGCCGATCATGTGCGCCACGGCATGATCCTCGCCTCGCCGGAGCGCGAGGTGGTGACGCTGTGGCGGCGGCCCGGCAAGGTGCATCACCACGATCCGCTCTCCCCGGCCGAACTATGGCGCATGGTGCGGATTTTCGGGACCGCGCTCGGACGTGCGGACACGGTCGGTAAGCATCTTTCCCGCCATGTCCCGGCGGGCGAGGACTATCTCTATCTGCGCTATGCCGCCGTGCGCCCTGATGCGCAGGGCAAGGGCTGGGGTGGCCGCGCGATCCGCGCCGGGATTGCCGAGGCGAATAGGATCGGGGTGGACACCTGCCTCGAGACCGCCAAGGAAAGCAACGTCGCCATTTACCAGCGGCTCGGCTTTGCCATCGTCGACGAATGGAAGGTGCCGGGCGGCCCGCGCTTCTGGACGATGATCCGACCGAAAGATTGACGACAGGGATCACCACCGCATCAGCGTCATCGACACAGCGCAGGCCGGCGTCTCCAGCCCCTGTAGAAACGCCAAAGCGCGCAGAACTGCGCCACGCTCGCGGCACGGCGCGCCCGAGGGCTATCTCTGATTTTCAGGAGAGACTGTTTGGTGCGGTCGAGAAGACTCGAACTTCCACGGGCTTTCGCCCACAACGACCTCAACGTTGCGCGTCTACCAGTTCCGCCACGACCGCACTCGGGTTTGTCGGGGGAGCCCTGTGGGCCGTCCCCGCGGTAGGAGGGCGCCCCTAGCAAGGGGTTGGCGAGGGCGCAAGGGCTAAACGCTGCCTCCCGCACCGCCCTCGAAAAACGCGTCTAGCGCGGCGCCCAGCCGAGGTCGGCCACCGCCGCGCCGGGCGGGATGTTGGTGATCGCCTCGGTCACGGTCACGGTCTCGCCCGGGGCGAGGCGGCGCTTGGCCGGAACCACCACCCAGTCACCGATATTGCGCTCGCGCCGGTCGCTGAACACCACCAGCAGATTGGGCACATCGAGGTTCTCGGCTGCGGTATTGGAGATCGTGCCGCGCACGCGGAAGATCGTCTCGCCGCTCTCGAGCGTTTCCTTGCGCTGCTGCTGCTTGGGGAAATCGAGCGCGAGCCCCGGCTTGCCGATGCCGAAGGTCGGGCGCTGGAGCGGCAGCCATTCGGGCGGGCCGTAATAATTGACCGCCACCGCGGTGCCGCCGGCGATCACCGCGAAGAGCGTGGCGGCAAACGTCCACATCCGCAGGCCGTTACGGGGGCGGGTGAAGGGCGCGCGGAATGCGAAGCGCGAGCCGCCGCCACCGGCGCTGTCCTCGTCCGCCTCGTCGCCATGGCTGCCCACGTCCTCGGCGAAGGGCGGTTCGGGAAAGGCGGCGGCGGGTGGCTCACCGCGCATGAGGGGTGCCGAAGGCGCAGTCACCGGAGCCGGAGCCGGAGCCGGAGCCGGAGCGGAGGGCGCCCCTGCCGTGCCGTCGCGCGCTGCCATCGCCCGGCGCAGGGCGCGGTTCGCGAGCGCGCCCGTGTCTGGCGCGACAGGTTCGGGCGCGGCACGGTCGGACGCGGGGGGCGGCACGGGCACTTGCGGTGCGGGACGCGGCTGGGGCGGGGCTGCCTGCGGGACAGGCCGCGGGGCAGGCGCAGGCGCAGGCGCTGCGACCGGGGCCGCCGCAACCGGATCGCCCGGCTTCTGGAACCAGCTATGCCTGCACTTGGCGCAGCGCACGGTGCGCCCCCCGCTGCCGATCGCGGCGTCGGGCACGGCGTAACGAGTGCCACAGGCTGGGCAGGCGATGATCATTGCGCCTTTGTGATAGTCCGCGCATGGCCGCAAACAAGAGGATGCGCCGACGAGTTGCCCATTTACCCGGTGTTTTCCACATTGCGCGGCCCGATATGCGCCTTCGCGGTGCAAGGGACGGGTTCTGCCGCTTTCCCCCCGGCGACGGCCCTGATAGGTCGGCGCAATGAGCGATCGTCTCGAAGGGCACGTCAAATTCGACAATGTCGGGCTGCGCTACGGCACCGAGCCCGAGGTGCTGAGCAATCTGTCCTTCACGCTGCACCCCGGCAGTTTCTATTTCCTGACTGGCGCCAGCGGTGCCGGGAAGACCAGCCTGCTCAGGCTGCTCTACCTTGCCCAGGCCCCCTCGCGCGGGGCGATCCGGATGTTCGGGCAGGACATCGTCACCATGCCGCAAAGCCGCCTGCCGCACCTGCGCCGGCGGCTCGGGGTGGTGTTCCAGAACTTCCGGCTCGTCCCCTATCTCACCGCCTTCGACAATGTCGCCCTGCCGCTGCGGCTGGCCGGGACCGACGAGAGCAAGGTGGTCAAGGCGGTGGGCGACATGCTCGACTGGGTGGGCCTGTCGCACCGGACCCACGCCGTGCCCGCGACGCTCTCGGGCGGCGAGCAGCAGCGCGTGGCGATTGCCCGGGCAGTGATCGCGCGGCCCAAGCTGCTGATCGCCGACGAGCCGACCGGCAATGTCGATCCCGACATGGCGCTCAAGCTGCTGCGCCTGTTCGAGGCGCTCAACAGCCGCGTGGGCACGACGGTGGTGGTGGCCACCCATGATGTCCACCTCCTCAAGAAGGTGCCGGCATCGCTGATCATGCGCCTCAACAAGGGCCAGTTGTTCGACCCCACCGGCGCGCTGCGCTATCCGCCCCAGCCCGCCGGCCCGATCGGGAGCGGTGCGACATGAGCCGTGTCCCGCCGCCGCCGCCCGCCGGCCCCGAGACCGAGGCCGAAACGGCGGGCGCGCTGCCCGCGCGCCAGCGCCGACGCGCGGCCACGCGGATCCTGCCGCCCTCGCGCTTCACCGGCCCTATTCCCTGGGTGCTCGCCATTCTCGTGGCGCTGGTGGTGATCGCCGGTTCGGGCGGCCTTGCCCTGCGCAACCTTGCCGCCAACGCCAATGCCGGGGTGGGGCGGGCGGTGAGCGTGCAGGTGATCGAGCCCAATCCCGATCTGCGCGGCGTGCGCGCTGCGGCGGCGGTCAGGGCGCTGACGCGGCTGGACGGGGTGCAGGCGGTGCGGCAGGTGCCCGAGGCCGAGCTTGCCGCCATGCTCGAGCCGTGGCTGGGGGATATTGCCGCAAGCGGCGACGTGCCGATCCCGGCGCTGATCGATGTCGAGCTTGCCGGGCCCGCGAGCCCTGCGGCCATCGCCCGGATCGAGACCGCACTCAAGGCGGCGGTTCCCCGCGTGCGGGTCGATGCGCAAGGTGTGTGGCTGCGTCCGGTGGCCAATGCATTGCGGGCGCTGCAATATCTTGCTCTCGGCCTCATCGCGCTGGTCGCTCTGGCGGCAGCAGCGGCGGTGTGGCTGGCGGCGCGGGGAGCCTTTTCTGCGGCGCGCGACACGGTCGAGATCATGCACCTGCTGGGCGCCAGCAAGCAGCAGATCGCGGGCATGTTCCTGCGCGACGTGTTGCGCGAGGCGACGCTGGGCGCGACGCTCGGGACGCTGGCGGGCGTGGCGGCCGTCTGGGCGCTCGGCCAGCAGTTTGCCGCGCTCGATAGCGGTCTGGTGAGCGGCGGCGGGCTGCGTGTCACCGATTGGCTGGCGATTGCAGCAATACCGCTCGCTGCCCTGCTGCTGGCGCTGGCGACCACGCGCATCACGCTCGAGCGCGCGCTTGACGATATGCTGTAGCGCCGCGCGCCGACATTCTCCCGGCGGATTGACGCAAGGACATGCTTCCCCCCCGCGCGGACAGGCTTTAAGGCCCGCAGCAATGATCCGCCGCGCTGTCTCTTTCCTGTTCCTCGTCTGGGCGATCGGCTTCCTGTGGTTTGTCGTCGCCCTGCCGCGGCCCGCCGCTCCCGGTGTGACAACCGACGCGGTGATCGTCGTCACCGGTGGCCCTGGCCGGATTGCGCGCGGGCTCGCCGTGCTGGAGGCAGGAGAGGCGCAGCGGATGCTGGTGAGCGGCGTCGATCCCGAAGTCCGCCCGCGCGAATTCGCCGCGCAGTTCGGCGTGCGCCCCCGCCAGATGGCCTGCTGCATCACGCTCGGCTTTGCTGCGGTCGACACCCGCTCCAACGCGGCCGAGACCGCCAAGTGGGTCGCCCAGAACGAGGTGCGCTCCTTGCGGCTGGTGACGACCGACTGGCACATGCGCCGCGCCGCGGGCGAGCTTGACCGGACGCTGCCCGGCCATGTCACCGTGGTGCGCGATGCGGTGCCCTCGCAGCCCAATGGGAAGACGCTGTTCCTCGAATATCACAAGCTGATCGCCAGCCGCGCGGCGGGACTGGCCGATCTGTGAGGTGGCTGTTGGCCGCGCTGCGCAGCCTTGCCTTCTATGTGCTGTTCTACGGCGGCAGCGTGTTCCTCGTCAGCGTCTCGGTGATCGCGGTGATTGCGCAGAAGCGCTGGCTGCGGCCGATCGTGGCGAAGTGGGGACACTGGCACCTTTGGTGCACCCGCAAGGTGCTCGGCATCGCGGTGGTGCTCGAGGGCGAGCTGCCGCAAGGGCCGGTCCTGATCGCGGTCAAGCACGAGGCCTTCTTCGAGGCGATCGACACTCCGCGCCTGTTCACTGATCCTGCGGTCTTCGCCAAGCAGGAGCTGTTCCGCATCCCCGGCTGGGGCTATTCGGCGCTGGTCTACGGGCTCATCCCCGTAGCGCGCGAAGAGGGGGCCAAGACCCTGCGGGCGATGCTCGCCCTGGCGAAGCAGCGCGTGGCGGAGGGGCGTCCGCTGGTGATCTTCCCCGAGGGCACCCGCGTCGCGCAGGGCACACGGCCGCCGCTGCAATCGGGCTTTGCCGGGCTCTACAAGCTGCTCAAGCTGCCGGTGGTGCCGATCGCGGTCGATAGCGGGCGGCTCTATCACCACGTGATCAAGCGGCCGGGGCAGATCACTTACAAGGTGGGCGAGGCGATCCCGGCGGGCCTCCCGCGCGAAGAGGTCGAGGCGCGGGTGCACGCGGCGATCAATGTGCTGAACGCCGGGGAGTAAGCGCCACAGGCCCCTGGCAGGTGGCCGCCGGATGCCCCTTGGCCGGCGCCAGACAGCTCCAGGCCCCGTCCAGACCCCGTCCAGACCCCCGCCAGATCGGGCCACTTTGCATGTTTCACGTGAAACATGCCGCGTTCCGGCTCAGTCGCCGTGGACCCGGCCAAAATCGGGCCGCTCGTCGTCCTGCCCCTGCTCGATCACCGCGCGGCGGATCGCGCGGGTGCGGGTGAAGAGGTCGAACAGGGTGTCGCCGTCGCCCGAGCGGATCGCGCGCTGGAGGGCGGTGAGGTCCTCGGTGAAGCGGCCGAGCATCTCGAGCACCGCGCCCTTGTTGGTGAGGAACACGTCGCGCCACATGACGGGGTCCGAGGCGGCGATGCGGGTGAAGTCGCGGAAGCCCCCGGCGGAGTACTTGATCACCTCGCTCTGGGTCACGTCCTCGAGATCGCTGGCAGTGCCGACGATGGTGTAGGCGATGAGGTGCGGGATGTGGCTGGTCACCGCGAGGACGAGGTCGTGATGCGCGGCGTCCATCAGCTCGACCTTGGAGCCGAGCGCGGTCCAGAAGTCGGAGAGGGCGGCGACCGCGGCGGGGTCGGCCCCCTCGGGCGGGGTGATGATGCACCAGCGGCTCGCGAAGAGGGTGGCGAAGCCCGCCTCCGGCCCGCTCTGCTCGGTCCCGGCGACGGGGTGGGCGGGGATGATGGTGGCGCCGGGGAGCGCGGCGGCGAGCGCTTCGGCCACCGCCGCCTTGGAGGAGCCGACGTCGCTGACGATGGCGTCCGGCTTCAGCCCCGCCGCGATCGCCCGCGCCGCATCGCCCATCGCGCCCACGGGGACGCAGAGGATCACGAGGTCGGCATCGGCGACGGCGGCCTCGGCGGTCTCGCACACCGTGCCGACGAGTCCCCGCGCCGCCGCCCGCTCGCGCACCGAGGCGTCGCGGTCCCAGCCGGTGGTGGCGATCTGCGCCGCGCGCGCCTTGACCGCGAGGCCGATCGAGCCGCCGAGCAGGCCAAGGCCGACGATGGCGACACGGGCGATGCTCATGCCGCCACCCCGCACAGCTTGCGGAGCGTGGCGATGACGTCGGTGGTCGCTTGCGCGGTGCCGATGGTGATGCGCAGGCTGTTCGGCAGTCCCTGCGAGGGCAGGTGGCGCACGGCGTAACCGGCGTCGGACAGAGCCTCGAGCGCCGCAGCGGCGGTGACGGTGCCCTCGAAGTGGACGAGGAGGAAGTTGGCCTCGCTCGGGCTCGCGGAAATGCCGTGGTTGCCGAGCATCGCGATGGCCTCGGCCAGTCGTTGTCGCTCCCTCGCGTTGTGGTTGCGGCTGCGTGCGACGAAGTCCTGGTCGCCCAAGGCGGCGAGCGCGGCCTTCTGCCCGCTCACCGAAACGTTGAACGCGCCGCGCATGCGGTTGACGAGGTCGATCAGATGAGCCGAGCCAGTGACCCAGCCGACCCGCTCCGCAGCGAGGCCATAGGCCTTGGAGAAGGTGCGGCTGACCAGCACGTTCTCGTGGGTGGCAGCGAGGGCGAAGGCCTGGGTCTGAAAGGCGGGGTCGACATACTCGGCATAGGCCTCGTCGATCACCAGCAGCACGTCGGAAGGCAGGCCTGTGTGGAGGCGGGCGACCTCAGCGGGCGGGAGAAAGGTGCCGACCGGGTTGTTCGGGTTGTCGAGCAGCACCACGCGGGTGCGTTCGGTCACGGCGGCGAGAAGGTTGTCGACGCTCGCGCCGAAACCCTCGGGCGCGGCGAAGACCGGCGTTGCGCCGATCTTCTGGGCAAGCAGCGGGTAGAGCGAGAAGGAATAGCGCGACATGAGCACCTCGTCCCCGGGCCCGGCCAATGCCTGGACCGCGCAGTGGAGCAGCTCGCCCGAGCCTGTGCCGCAGACGATGCGGTCGGGATTGAGCCCGTGCACTTCGGCGATCTTTTCGCGCAGCGCGCGCGCGTCGGGATCGGGGTAGTCGGCCGGGTTGTGCGTCTCGGCCAGTGCCGCGAACGCTGCGGGGCTGGCACCGAGCGGGTTCTCGTTCGCCGACAGCTTGACCAGCGGCTTGCCGCTCGCCGACTTTGACTTGCCGGGGACATAGGCGTGGATCGCGGCGATCCAGGGCTTGGGTTCGGGTCTCGACATGGGAGCTGCGCGATAGCCAGTTTGGCTTGCCGAATACAGCGCGAAAACGAGAGCACGCCCGCCGTGCCGATTGACACGGACGGGGGGCTCCCCCAATTCGCGAGGCCAATGAACGCCGCACCGCCCGTCTCTCCGGTCTATCGCATCCCCCACCCCCTGCCGCTCGACAGCGGGCAGGTGCTGGAGAACTGCGAGATCGCTTACGAGACTTACGGTACGTTGGCGCCGGACGCTTCGAATGCCGTGCTGGTGTGCCATGCGCTGACCGGCGACCAGTTTCTCGCCAGCCCGCACCCGATCACCGGCAAGCCAGGGTGGTGGGAGAGGATGGTCGGCCCGGGCAAGCCGATCGACACGGACCGGCACTTCGTGGTCTGCGCTAATGTCATCGGGAGCTGCATGGGATCGAGCGGCCCCGCCAGCATCGCGGCTGACGGCGCGCCTTACGCCATGCGCTTCCCCGTCATCACCATCCGCGACATGGTGCGGGGCCTTGTGTCGCTGCTCGATGGCCTCGGGATCGCGAAGCTCCATGCCGTGGTTGGCGGGTCGATGGGCGGGATGCAGGCGCTCAGTCTTGCCGCCAACTGGCCCGATCGTGCCGCCCGCGTGCTGGTGATCGCCTCGACCGCAAGGCACTCGGCGCAGAACATCGCCTTTCACGAGGTCGGGCGGCAGGCGATCATGGCTGATCCCGCCTGGGCCGAGGGGGACTACTATGCCGCCGACGCCAAGCCCGACAACGGCCTCGCGGTGGCGCGCATGGCGGCGCACATCACCTATCTCTCCGAAGCGGGGCTGACCGAGAAGTTCGGCCGCCGCTTGCAGAACCGTGAGGCCAAGGGCTTCGGCTTCGATGCCGAGTTTCAGGTGGAAAGCTACCTCAGATATCAGGGCACCGGCTTCACCCGGCGCTTCGATGCGAACTCCTACCTCTACATCACCCGCGCGATGGACTATTACGACATCGCCGAGGAGCATGGCGGCAAGCTCGCCAATGCGTTCCGCGGCACTGAGGCGCGCTTCTGCATCGTCAGCTTCGATACGGACTGGCTCTACCCCACCGCCGAAAGCCGCCACGTGGTCCACGCGCTGAACGCGGCGGGGGCGAAGGTGAGCTTCGTGGAGCTTTCCGCCCCGCATGGGCACGACAGCTTCCTGCTCGAGCACGACCAGCTCGACCGGGTGGTGAAGGGGTTCGTGGAATGACCTGCCTGCGCCCCGATCTTGCCGCCATCGCCGCCCATGTCGCGCCCGGTAGCCGGGTGCTCGACATCGGCTGCGGCGACGGCGCGCTGATGGCGGAACTGGAAGCGACAAGCGGGTGCGATGCGCGGGGGATGGAGCTCGACGGCGCGCTGGTCGAACGTTGTGTGGCGCGCGGGCTGAGCGTCGTGCAGGGCGATGCCAATCTCGATCTGGCGAACTACCCCGACAAGGCCTTCGACTACACGATCCTCAGCCAGACCTTGCAAACCGCGACGCGGCCCGACTTGATGCTCGACGAGCTGCTGCGGGTGGGCCGCCGCGCCTTCGTCTCGTTTCCGAACTTCGCGCATTGGCGCACCCGCGCCGCGCTGATGTTCGGCGGGCGGATGCCGGTGACCCGCGCCCTGCCGGTGAGCTGGTACGAAACGCAGAACATCCACCACGTCACCGTCGAGGACTTCCGCGAGCTTGCGCGGATGAAGGGCGCAGCGGTGGAGCGCGCATGGTTCTTCTCGGGCGAGAAACGGATCGGCGCGCCAGCGGCTAACTGGCGCGCCGAATTTGCCGTCTTCGAACTCAGCCGGTGATCAACCCGCCCGGTGCAGCATGCACAGCTTGTGGCCGTCGAGGTCGAGCACGTAGCCGAGGTTGAGCGTGCCCATCGCGCCGGTGCGCGGGCCCGGGGGATCTTCGATCGACTTGCCGCCGGCGGCGACAGCCGCATCGTGGAAGGCCTTGACCTGTTCGAAGCTGTCGCAGGCGAAGCCGATGGTCGAGCCGTTGGAGCAGGTCGCGGGCTGGTCGTTGATCGGTTCGCTGATCGAGAACATCCCGCCGTTATGCATCCAGAACGCGCGGCGGTGACCGGTAGCGGCGACGTTGATCATCCCGGGGCCGGCACCCAGCGTGGCGAGCACCGTGTCGTAGAATGCCTTGGCGCGGTCAAAATCGCTCGTGCCGAGCATGATGTGACTGAACATTGATTGCCTTTCCTCTCTCCATCCGGGTTGCGGATTAGGATGGATTGCCGCGCCGGGCAACGCGTTTTCCGGTAGCCACAGGTTCATCTCCGAGCGCATAGGACAGGCTATGCTGACACAGATTCTTGCCGCAGCGCTTGCGCTTCTGGCTGCACCCGTCGCTCCACCCAACCTGTCAGAGGAGGATCGCGCGCTGCTGCGCTGTGCGGCGGCCTTTGCGCTGGTGGCCGGGGAGCAGGCGATGGGCAATGACGCGGCGAAGAAATGGCCACCGGTCGAGGTGCGCGGAAAGGAATTCTTCGTGCGTGCGCTGGCGCAGCTGATGGATGCAACCGGTCTTGACCGGGGCGGGATCAGCCAGCTGGTCAGCGCGGAAGCGCAGGCGATGTTGGACAATGACGACGTCGACAAGGTGATGCCCGCTTGTCTCGTGATGCTGGACGCCTCGGGGGTCTGATTACTCCCCCGCTTACCGTTCGCAGGCGATGGATTCGGCCTGCGAATTGCGGCATGTGCTGATGATCATGTGGCTTCTCTACCAATTCCCGCTCTGCCCGTTCAGCCGCAAGATTCGCCTGCTGCTGAGCGAGAAGAACATCCCCTTCGATCTGGTGCGCGAGGACCCCTGGGCGGCCTCGGACATGTTCTTCAACCTCAACCCGGCGGGACGTACCCCGGTGCTGGCGCGGCAGGACAAGAACGTCGTCATCCCCGATAGCCGCGCGATCGCGGAATACTTCGAGGAGACGGTCGATCGCAACCCGATGATCAACGGCACCGCAGCGCAGCGTGCCGAGATCCGCCGGCTGGTCGCGCTGTTCGACGAGAATTTCTACGCCGATGTCACCGCACCGCTGCTCTCGGAGCGCATGAAGAAGCGCATCCTGCGCCTGCCGCCGGACAGCGGCGCATTGCGCGATGCGATGAAGATGGCGCATGGCCATCTCGACTATCTCGACTGGCTGATCGACAACCGCCCCTGGGTGGCGGGCTCGACGATGAGCCTCGCCGACCTTGCGGCTGCCGCGCAGATCTCGGTCGCGGATTACCTCGGTGGGATCGATTGGTCGGGGCACGAACAGTCGCGCGGCTGGTATTCGGTGTTCAAGAGCCGGCCCAGCTTCCGCCCGCTCCTCACCGAGCGGATGGACGTGATCAAGCCGCCGCCGCACTACGCGCTTCTTGATGGTTAGCCTCCTCGCTCGCGGGGCCTGAGGGCCCCGTCGCTGCGGGCGGCCGGTCGGCCTTGCGGATTGTCTGCGACAATCCGATATCAGGGCTCACTGGAGAGGTAGCTTATGTCCGACGATCCCCGCAGCGTGACCGATGCCGAGTGGCGCGAGAAGCTCACGCCCATGCAGTACCACATCCTGCGCGAGGCCGGCACCGAGCGGGCCTTCACCGGCGCATACGACAAGTTCTACGACGAGGGCGAATACCACTGCGCCGCCTGCGGGACGCAGCTGTTTTATTCGGCAGCCAAGTACAATTCCGGCTGCGGCTGGCCCGCCTTCACCCGGCCTGCCACAAACGAGGTGATCGAGGAGCATCGCGACACCAGCTACGGCATGGTCCGCACCGAGGTTCGCTGCGGCAAATGTGGCGGGCATCTCGGCCATGTCTTCCCCGACGGCCCGCCAGAGCAGGGTGGCCTTCGCTATTGCATCAATTCCGCGGCGCTCCTTTTCACCCCCGCACAAGACTGATCGACAGCGCACGGGGGCAGAGCCGGGCAATCGCGGGGTTCACCCCCGGTTACAACTTGCCTATGCAGGGGGCCGCGACCCGCTCCGGAGGCGGGATTGGATCAATTGGGCGATAATCATGTCGAAAAGGGGTGAGCGGTTGCAGAACAAGGGCGCGCGCGGACAGCGACGGGCAGCGGCGGAGCGCTCTGGCCGTTCAGGCGCAAGCCCGCGCGGCCCTGAAGGGCAGCCTCCCTCCGCCGGCCGCCCGTGGTTGCGCCGGGCGATCAAGTGGGGCGGCGGTTTTGCCGCTCTTGTTCTTGTGGTTCTTGCCGTCGCGGTCGGCTTTGCCGCCCAGTCGCTGCCCAGCTATGAAACGCTGAAAGCCACCCAACCCGGCCAGACTATTATGGTCCGGGCGCGCGACGGACGCGAGCTTGTCGAGATCGGGCCAAGTTTCGGCGACTGGATCAATTACGGCGACATCCCCGAGAACATGACGAATGCCATGGTCGCGGTGGAGGACAAGCGGTTCCGCTCGCACCTCGGCATCGATCCCGTGCGCCTGACGGGCGCGATGGTCGAATGGGTCACCGGTTCGCGCTCGCGGATCGGGGGTACCTCGACGATCACCCAGCAGCTGGCGCGCAACGTGTTCCTCAACAGCAATCGGACCCCGGATCGCAAGGCGCGCGAGGCGGTGCTTGCACTCGCGCTCGAGTGGAAGTTCTCGAAGGAGCAAATTCTCGAGCTCTATCTCAACAAGGTCTATTTCGGCGGCGGCGCTTACGGGATCGACTCCGCCTCGCGCAAATTCTTCAGCCACCCCGCCACCGACCTCAGCGTCGGTGAGGCAGCGATCATCGCCGGCCTCGTCAAGGCCCCGAGCCAGTATTCGCCCACAGCCGACGTGCAGGCTGCCGTTGACCGGGCCAAGGTGGTGCTCGGCCTGATGCGCGAGCAGGGTTACATCAGCGCCGATCAGGCCAGCGTCGATGTCGATGCCGTACAGCTCAAGGAACAGGCGGGGCAGAACTCGGTGCGCTACTTCACCGACTGGGTGTTGCCGCAGCTCGACATCATCCTGCCCGAGACCAACGAGCCGATCGAGGTCTGGACGACGCTCGATATCGGCATGCAGCGCGCCGCGACCGCCGCGATCGAGGCGAACACGCCCAAGGACGCGCAAGGCGCACTGGTCAGCCTCGATCGTGACGGGGCGATCCTCGCTATGGTCGGTGGCACGGACTATGTCGCAAGCAACTACAACCGCGCGACCTCGGCGCTGCGCCAGCCGGGCTCGGCATGGAAGCTGTTCGTCTACCTCGCCGCGCTCGAGGCCGGCTACACGCCCGAGGACAAGGTGGTCGACACGCCCGTGACGATCGACGGCTGGAGCCCGCGCAACTCGAACGGGCGCAATGTCGGCGAGACCGACCTGCGCACCGCCTTTGCCTATTCGATCAACACGGTCGCCGCCCAGCTCGGCAACGAGGTCGGCTTCGGGACGGTGGCGTCAATGGCGCGGCGCCTAGGGGTAAGTTCCAGGGTCGACACCAATCCCTCGATGGTGCTCGGCTCCTCCGAGGTGCGGGTGATCGAGATGACCCAGGCCTTCGCCGGGATCACCGCCAGGGGCGTACCGGTCGAGCCCTACGGGATCGTCAAGGTGACGGGGGCCAGCGGCGAGGTGCTCTACAGCCGCCAGGCCAAGTCGGGCGCGCCAGCGGTGCCGGACTATGTTGTCGCCGGAATTACCGACCTCCTCCAGGCGGCGGTGCAGACCGGCACCGGCCGTGCGGCCAATATCGGCCGGCCGGTCGCGGGCAAGACCGGCACCACCAGCTCGAACAAGGACGGCTGGTTCATCGGCTTCTCCTCGGGCATAACCACCGGCGTGTGGATGGGCCGCGACGATGCCAAGGCGGTGCCCGGTCTCCAGGGAGGGCGCGCTCCGGCGCAGGCCTTCGCGGCCTATATGGGCTTTGCCGTCAGGAACCGCCCGGTCGAGCAGTTCGACGTGACGCTCGAATTGCCCGACTGGCAGCTCGAGCCCGACGAGGAGGCGCTGTTCGGGGAGCCCGAGGACTACTACTACATCGACGAGGCCGGCAACATGGTCGAGCCCGGGCGCCGTAATCCCTCGCAAGGTCCGTTCGGGGTGGAAGGAGAGCGCGGACCCAACGCGCCGACGGCGGTCAGCCCCGATTTCCTCGAACAGGCGACCGGCGGTCCGGTCCCGCAGGCGGGCCAGAGGCCGCCGCGCAGGCCTCAGCCGCAGCCCTCCCCCAAGTCGCCTGAACAGTAAGGCACCAGCCTTGCGGCACGAAAAAGGGCGCCGGAAGCAAGTCCCGGCGCCCTTTTGTCGTCGGTCTGGCGCGATCAGCGCAGGCGGATCGCGAAGAAGGCAGGCGGCTGGTTGCCGCGCTGGATGCGCAGCACGATCGCGTCGCGCTTGCCCTCGGCCGATGTCTTGATCTGCGCGAGCAGCGCCTCGACCGTCGGGGTCGGCTGGTAATTGGCCGAAAGGATGATGTCGCCCCGGCGCAGCCCCTTGCGGGCAACGTCGGCGTTCTGATCGACGGCGGCGATCACCACGCCCCTGGTGTCGGTCGGCACGCCCAGCGAGCGGGCGATCGCGGGGGTCATAGGTGTCACCTGCATCCCGAGCTTCTGCTCGATGGTGGTGTCCGACGTGCCCGGAGCCATCGGCTCTTCCGCGTTGGGATCGAAGGTCTGCGTCTGCTGCTGGAGTTCCGTCTCGCTCGGGCGCTTGCCGAGCGTGACGGTGAGGCTGAGCCGCTGGCCTTCGCGCAGCAGCTCGACCGGCACCTTGGCGCCCGGCTGGAGATTGGCGACGAGGAAGGACACGGTCTGTTCGGCCGTCACGTCCTTGCCGTTGACGCGGGTGACGATGTCCCCGGGCTTCAGGCCGGCGCGCGCGGCAGGGCTGTCATCCTGCACGGTCTGCACCAGTTCGCCGCGGCGCTTGGGCAGGCCGAGCGCGGCGGCGAAGTCCTCGTCGATGGGGGCAAGCCCGACACCCAGATAGCCGCGCTGGATTTCCTGACCCGACCGCAGCTTCTCGACGATCGGCGCTGCGATTTCGGCGGGGATGGCAAAGCCGATCCCGACGCTGCCGCCCGAGGGCGAGAAGATCGCGTTGTTGATGCCGATCACATTGCCGCGCATGTCGAACAGCGGGCCGCCCGAGTTGCCGCGGTTGATGCTGGCATCGGTCTGGAGATAGCGGTCATAGGCGCCGCCCTGGCCGGTATTGCGGTAGACTGCGGAGATGATCCCGCTGGTCACGGTCCCGCCGAGGCCGAAGGGGTTGCCGATCGCGACCACCCAGTCGCCCACGCGCGCCGAGCTCGAATCCCCGAACTTGACGAAGGGGAAGGTCTTGTTGGCGCGGATCTTGAGCACGGCCAGATCCGAGGCCGCGTCCGAGCCGATCAGATCGGCCTCGTACTCCGTGCCGTCGGGCAAGGTGATCGTGATCGCCTCGAGCTTGGCGCGGGTGTCGGGCGGGTTGATCACGTGATTGTTGGTGACCACCACGCCATCCGCCGAGATGATGAAGCCCGAGCCCAGCGACTGCGCCTCGCGCGTCTGCGGCTGTCCGCCCCCGCCCTGCCGCCGGTTGAACAGCTCGGCAAAGGGCGTGCCGGCAAAGGGATTGCTGGCAACCTCGATACGCTGGCGGGTCGAGATGTTGACCACGGCCGGGGCAAGCTGCGCAGTGAGATCGGCAAAGCTGGCCGGCGCGCCTTCGACGGGCACGACCCGCTGCATGACCGCATCGTCGTTCTGCGCCACTTGCGCACCCAGCGGCGAGCCCGTGATCAGCGAGATGGCAGCGCCGCCCACCAGCAGCGCGCTCGACAGTCCGTATACATAACGCACTTTGTTCACGTCCTCTTGGTCCTTATCTCTTGCCGGAAATGCGCGGGCGTGCCGCGCCGTTCCTCAATCCTTTCGCCGTCCCGCCGGCTTCATCGGCGGGCTGCCCCAAATGCCTATCGTGCCGCTGAACGCGCGTTGAACATCGCCTGCGCTCGGCGGGGAGCATCGGCCCTTCGTCGATCAGCGATTACCCTTGAACTGGCGGAAATATTCGCTGTCGTCCGAAAGGACCATGCTGCTTTGACCCTCGCCCGCGAGGAAGGTCTGCCGATAGCTCTGCATGGCGCGGTAGAAGTCGTAGAACTTCGGGTCCTTGCCATAGGCATCGGCGTAGATGTTGGCAGCCTGGGCGCTGGCCTCGGCCTGGATGATCTGCGCATCGCGCTGGCCTGCGGCGCGGATCGTCGCGGCCTCCTCCTGCCGGTCGGTTTCCATGCGGGTGAAGGCGGCATCGAGCGGCCGGCCTTCGGGCAGGTCTGCCGCCTTGATCCGCACGTCGAGCACCTGCGCGCCATAGGTCCGAGCCTGCCTGTCGAGCGCGGCGGTGATGTTGGCCATCGCCGTGCCCCGCTCAGCATTGATCAGCGCCGAGAAAGGTCGCCGCCCGAGCTCCTGGCGCAGCACCGAGGTCAGGATCGGCAGCAACTGCGCTTCGAGCTGGGTCTCCGACCCGGCCCGCTCGACCAGTCTGACGGGATCGATGATGCGATAGCGGGCATAGGCATCGACCTGGAGACGTTGCTGGTCGTTGGAGAGCACCTGGGTGCGCTCCATATCGAGGTCGAGCACGCGGCGGTCGATCATCCGCACCTGCTCGTAAATCGGGACTCGCATCTGCAAACCGGCCCCCGTCTGGCCATAGGGCACTTCGGGACGGAACTGGTTGAAGACGCGCACCGGCTTGCCCGCAGCGATGACCACGCCCTGATGTGTCTCGGGCACGATCACGACGCTGGAAAGCAGGGCCACCAGCAGGACGATGGCACCGATGACCAGCGATTTGCTGTTCTGGAGGATAGCGTTCATGGCGTCATTCCCCCTGCTTCTGCGGAGCTGCCTGTGCGCGCCGCTTCAGTTCGGGAAGCGGCAGGTAAGGCGTGACGTTGCCGGATTCGACGATCGTCTTGTCGGTCTTGGACAGGATCTGCTCCATGGTCTCGTAGTAGAGGCGTCGGCGCGTCACTTCGGGCGCGAGCTTGTATTCCTCGTAGATGTCGTTGAACTCCCGCGCGTCGCCCTGCGCCCGGGCGAGCACCTGCTGCGCCACGGCGCGCGAGCGATTGATCGCGGCGTCCGCGTCCTGCTGGGCGGAGGACACGTCCTTGAAGGCTTCCTCGACACGGGAGGGCGGATCGACCTTGTTGATCTCGATGCCCTGCACGGAGATACCCGAGCGGTATGCGTCAAGCCGTGCCTGCATGGCCGTGCGCACATCTTGCTCGATCTCGGCCCGGCCCGCGCCGGTCAGCACAGTGTCGAGCTTCTGGCGGGCGACGGCGGCACGCATGGCCGCCTCGCCGATCTCGAGCAGTGCGTTCTGCGGGTCGCTGAGCTGGTACTTGAAGAGCGTCAGATCAGAGATGTTCCAGCGGATCAGATAGGACAGATCGACGAGGTTCTGGTCACCGGTCAGGATCAGCTTCTCGGTCTTGGTCCCGGGCACTTCCTCGAGGCGAACCTGTGTCACGTTTTCCTTCTCGACCATGTGGATTGGCCAGGGCGCGGTGAGGTTGGTACCGGAATCGAGTGTACCGTAATACTTGCCCCCGAGCCAGGTCACGATCGCCTGCTCGCCGGGCTGGACGAAGTGGACGCTGGTGACCGCGAGCCAGACGAGCGCGATGCCGCCGCCGATGACCGGCAGCCAGCTCTTGCCGCCGGGCCGCTCGGGCAGGCGGAAAGTCGGCCCGCCGCTTCCGCCGCCGCTGCGTTGACCGTCGGGGCCGCGGCTCTTGAAGATATCGTCAATGCTGGCCGAGCGCCGCTTGCCGGGCTCGCTGCCGCCGGGGAGCCAGGGGTTGCGCGGGCCACCGCCACCATCGCCACCCGCACCGCCGTCGCCGGAGGGCTCCTCGCCCGAGCCGCCGCCCCAGGGGTTGTTCTTGCCGGCCATGGCAAGGCCCTTAAGGCCCGCGCCAAGACGCTCTCTCCAGCCGTCCATTCTCTGCATCAGCCGTTTATAGGCATGGGTTCGGGCGAAAAACAGGGGTTCGCTGCGTGAATTTGGTGTTAGAGGCGTGGCGAAATGGACAACCAGTCGCCCATGCTCCGCCAACCCGCAGCCGAAGAGGCGGCGATCCGCGCTGCTCTCACCCCTGAAATCAACCACCGCTTGCGCTCGGCCCGTATCGTTGCGCGGCGTGCGGTGATCGTCGCCGAGGCGGGAGACCTCCCGGATGACGGCCGCGCCGAGCTCGAGGCGGCGATCACCGCTGCCCTCCTGCCCCTGCCCGAGATCGACGAGGTGCGCGTCGCGCTTACCGGAGAGCGCCGCCGACGGCGCCTGATCGCGGTGGGATCGGGCAAGGGCGGTGTGGGCAAGTCGACGCTGACGACCAATCTTGCGGTCGCGCTGGCCAGGATGGGCCGCCGCGTCGGCGTGATCGACGGCGACATATACGGACCCTCGCAGCCCAAGCTGCTCAAGACCGAAGGGATCAAGCCGGCCGCCACGCCCGATGGGGCGCAGCTGGTGGCGATCGACAGCCCCTATGGCGTCAAGGTGCTCTCGATGGGGCACATCGTTGCTCCCGGCAAGGCGCTCGCCTGGCGCGGACCGATGACCGGCAAGGCCCTGTCGCAATTGATCGACGCCGACTGGGGCGAGACCGATCTCCTGCTCGTCGACCTGCCGCCGGGGACGGGCGACGTGCAGCTCTCGATGCTCTCGGCTCACCGGCCCGACGGGGCGGTACTGGTCTCGACCCCGCAGGACCTGGCGCTGATCGATGCGGCGCGCGCCGGGCAGCTGTTCGAGCAGGGCGAGGTGCCGATCATCGGCCTCGTCGAGAACATGGCCGGCTATGCCTGCCCGCATTGCGGCGAGGTCAGCGATCCCTTCGGGCAGGGCGGCGTCGAGAAGTTTGCCGCAGCACTGGAGATCCCCTTCATCGGCCGCGTGCCGCTGACCCTGGCAACCCGCATAGCCGGCGACAAGGGCGAACCTCCTGCGGCTGGCGAGGGCGAGGAGGCGGCGCCCTTCATGGTGATCGCCGAGCGACTGGCGCGCTGGCTCGACACGGGGAAGATCTGACCCATGGCGGTAACGCGGCGCGGGTTGCTCGCCGGAGCGGCGGCAGGCGGCGGCCTCGTCGTGGCCTGGTGGCTGATGCCCCGCAGCTACCGCACCCCGCTGGTCGCGGCCCATGACGAGCATGTGTTCGGCGCCTGGCTCAAGATCGCTGCCGACGGGGTGGTGACGGTCGCTGTGCCGCAGCTCGAGATGGGACAGGGGATCACCACGCTGCTGCCTCAGATCGTCGCCTATGAGCTGGGCGCGGATTGGCGGCAGGTCGCGGTCGAACCGGCGCCGGTCTCGGGTGCCTATGGCAATGTCCCGCTGGCAAGGAAGTGGATGCCGCTTTGGGATCCGGCCTTCGCCGGCATCTCCGAGGGCAGCGACGACCTGATCGCCCGGCGCTTTGCCGGATCGCGGCGCTTCAACGCGACTGCGGGCGGAACCTCGCTCGCTGCCTACGAAGGGCCCTGCCGCGAAGCCGCCGCCGCAGCGCGAGCGATGCTCGCGCAGGCCGCTGCGGAAAAATGGGGCACCGCCTGGGAGGAATGCGAGGTCGAGAACGGCTTTGTGACCCACGACGGCAAGCGCGCGAGCTTCGGCGAGCTGGCCGAGGCCGCCGCCGCTTTCGCCCCGCCTGCCCCCCCGCCGCTGCGCCCCGAGCCCCCGCGCGAAAAGCCGCTGCCCGCCGATTTCGATGCCGCGCCCGCATGTGCGCGCATTGATCTTCCCTCCAAGGTCGACGGCTCCTTTCGCTTTGCCGGCGACGTGCGCCTGCCCGGCATGGTGTTTGCCTCGATCCGCCACGGGCCGGTCGACGACAGCGAACTGGCCGGTTTCGATCGCAACGGCGCGGCGGGTATTCGCGGCCTTGCCGGGATCGTCCAGAGCAAGCGCTGGCTGGCGGTCGCCGCCGATACCTGGTGGAGCGCCGAGACGGCGCTCGAGGCGATGAAGCCGCGCTGGACGACCGCAGCGCGGATCAACAGCACCGATATCGCCGCCAAGCTCGATACGCTGCTGGTCAGCGGCAAGGCCTTCACCATTGCCGAAACCGGCGAGGGGGGCGAAGCGCTCCAGCGGGTCGATATCGGCCGGCGGTATGAGGTCGAGCCGGCCTATGCGATGCCGGCCGAGACCGCGACGGCAGCAGCGCGGTTCGAGGACGGGCGGCTCGACCTGTGGATTGCGACCCAGGCACCCGAACAGACGCGCATCGCCGCGGCCCGCGCGATCGGCCTCGCGCCCGAGGATGTGGCGCTCTATCCCGTGCCCGCTGGCGGCAGTTTCGATGCCCGGCTCGATCATGACCACGCCATCGAGATCGCGCAGATCGCCCGCGAGCTGGATCGTCCCGTGCAGCTCACCTGGCCGCGCCGCGAGGAGTTGATCCGTGCCCGCCCGCGCGCGCCTGCCTACCTGCTGCTCGGCGCGCAGCTCGCCAAGGGCGGAGCGCCGGGACAGGGCGGCGCGATCGAGGCGATGCGCCTGCGGATCGCCACGCCGCCCGCCGCCCGCGAATTCGGCAAGCGCCTGTTCGAGAACCTGACGCCGGCTGCTGCAATCCGCGAGACCACCGGCGGACCGGACCCGCTCGCCTGCGAAGGCGCGGTGCCGCCCTACCAGATCCCGGCTCTGTTGGTGGAGCACGTGCCTGCGGCCATCGGGCTGCCGGTCGGCCGGGTGCGCGGCAACGCCCATGGCCCGACGATCTTCGCGATCGAAAGCTTCATCGACGAGATCGCCGCGCGTCACGGGCGCGAGCCGCTGTCCTATCGCATGTCGATGCTGGGGAGCGACGTGCGCCTTGCCGCCTGTCTCCAGCGCGCGGCCCAGCTTGCCCAGTGGGATGGCGGGGTCGACAATAGCGGGCAGGGACTTGCCTGTGCGCGGATCGGCGAGGGGGCGGATGCCGCGCGCATCGCCTGCGTCGCGACTGCTCGCCCAAGCGAGGGCGGGGTGCGGGTGATCCGCCTTTCGGCCGCGGTCGATATCGGACGCATCATCAATCACGACATCGCCCGCCAACAGATAGAGGGCGGCCTCGTGTTCGGCATCGGCATCGCGCTCGGCAATCCGCTGCGGCTGCGTGGCGGGCTCCCGGAGGTGGCGAGCGACGCGGCGCTCGGCCTGCCGACGCTTGCCGATTGTCCGGAGATGCGCATCGAGTTCATCGCCAGCGATGCCCCGCCGGCCGACCCCGGCGAACTCGGTGCGGTGGCCGCGCCGCCGGCGATTGCCAACGCGCTGTTTTCGGCTACGGGGTTGCGGCTGAGGCGGTTGCCCCTACTTTCGGACGGCATATGATCCCGACATATTTGTCACAGCACGGGGCGCCCTTTGTCGCCGCCCGGAAACGAAACGCGCACCGCGCGTTAGGCGGGCTATGACCTGGCAGACCCAGCGCCTTCCGGGCGATCACCCTCCTGCGAAAAGCGGCCGCATCGGCGTCTTGCTGATCAACCTCGGCACGCCCGACGGGCCTGACCCGGAATCGGTCAAGCGCTATCTCAAGCAGTTCCTCTCCGACACGCGCGTGGTGGAGATTCCGCCCTTCGTGTGGCAGTTGATCCTGCGCGGCATCATTCTCAACACCCGGCCCAAGAAAAGCTCGGAGGCCTATACCAAGATCTGGACCGAGCGCGGCTCGCCGCTCGCGGACATCACCGCCCGGCAGGCCGAGGCGATGGGGGGCCGCTTCGGCGAGAAGGTCGTGCTCGATTACGCGATGCGATATGGCAATCCCTCGATCGAGAGCCGCCTTACCGCGCTGATGGCGGATGGCTGCGATCGCATCCTCATCGCGCCGATGTATCCGCAATATTGCGCCGCCACGACCGCGACCGTGTTCGACGAGGTCGCGCGGGTGCTGAAGGCGATGCGCTGGCAGCCTGCCTTGCGCTTTGTGCCGCCCTATCACGACGAGCCGACCTATATCGCCGCGCTTGCCGATGATCTCACCCGGCAGGTCGAGGCCCTGACCTTCACGCCCGAGGTGATGCTGCTGAGCTTCCACGGGATGCCGCAGCAAACGCTCGAGAAGGGCGACCCCTATTACTGCCATTGCTCCAAGACCGCGCGTCTGCTGCGCGAGGCGCTGGAAACGCGGCCGCAGTTCGCTGGCGTGCGTTTCGAGACGACCTTCCAGTCGCGTTTTGGCCCGGCGGCGTGGCTCGAGCCTTCGACCGATGCGACGCTGATCGCGGAAGGGGGCAAGGGTACGAAGCGGCTCGTCGTCGCCGCCCCCGGCTTTGCGGCCGATTGCGTCGAGACGCTCGAGGAACTCGCGCTCGAGGGCCGCGACGAATTCCTCGAGGCGGGCGGGGAGGATTATGCCGTGCTCGAGTGCCTCAACACATCGCAAGCCGGGCTTGGCATGATCGAGGCAATGCTGCGCCGCGAGCTTTCGGGTTGGATTTGACGCAGGCGCGTATTTACATAAGAGTCAGTTGCGAATCCGAACTCTCGCCGGAGCATCGAGACCCCCATGGCCACTCTTGCCCAAGCCCCGCGTCCGTCCGAAACCGCGTCCGCCGATGCGCCTCGCCACTGGAGCGACCAGCGCCTGAGCGAGGCTGATCTCGCCCATATCCCGGGCGATGCCGGCTGGCCGGTGGTGGGCAACACCTTCACCATGCTCGCCGACCCGCACGCCTTTGCCCAGCGGATGATCGCGAACCACGGCAAGGTCTACAAGAACCGCGCCTTTGGCGGCTGGCAGGTGGCGCTGATCGGGGCCGAGGCGAACGAGCTGCTCTTGTTCAACAAGGACAAGATCTTCTCCAGCGAACAGGGCTGGGGGCCGGTGCTCGACCAGCTTTTCCCGCGCGGGCTGATGCTGCTCGATTTCGAGCATCACCGCATCGACCGCCGGGCGCTCTCGATCGCCTTCAAGCCCGAGCCGATGCGGCATTATTCGGGCGCGCTCAACCGCGGCATCGCGCGCGAGGTCGCCACCTGGGCGGGGCCGAAGCAGTTCTATCCGGCGATCAAGAAGCTCACGCTCGACCTCGCCGCCGACAGCTTCATCGGCCTGCCCTGGGGGCCGGAAGCCGACACAATCAACGAAGCTTTCGTCGATATGGTGCAGGCCTCGGTCGCGCCGGTGCGGCGCCCGCTGCCCTTCACCCGGATGAAGAAGGGCGTCGATGGCCGCGCCTTCCTCGTCGACTATTTCACGAAGGAAACCTTGCGCCGCCGCGCCGAGGGCGGGGGGCAGGACATGTTCAGCCAGTTCGCCACCGCCACGCGCGAGGATGGCTCGCTGCTGCCGGTCGACGAGGTGGTCGATCACATGAACTTCCTGATGATGGCGGCGCATGACACGATCACCTCCTCGGCCACCTCGCTGATCTATCACCTCGCCGCCAACCCTGTCTGGCAGGAGAAGCTTCGGGAGGAAATTCTCGCCGTTACCGGCGGGCCTGACGGCGATGGCAATCCGCGCCCGCTCGACTATGACGATCTGGCGAAGCTCGATCTCACCGAGATGGCGTTCAAGGAATCGCTGCGGATGGTCCCCCCCGTCCCCTCGATGCCGCGCCGGGCGCTCAGGGAATTCGAGTATGGCGGCTACCGCATCCCGGCGGGCGCGATGGTGGGGATCAATATCCACTGGACCCATCATTCGGAGGAATATTGGGAGAACCCGCACGCCTTCGATCCGCTGCGCTTCACGCCGGACAAGGTGAAGGCGCGGCACAAATATGCCTGGGTGCCGTTCGGCGGGGGCGCGCATATGTGCCTCGGGCTGCACTTTGCCTATATGCAGGTGAAGATCCTGCTTGCCCAACTGCTCCAGCGCTACCGGATCGAGGTGCCCGCCGGCTACAGCCCCGAATGGCAGGACTGGCCGATCCCCCAACCCAGAGACGGGTTGAAGGTGACGTTCACCCCGCTCTAGATGTTTCACGTGAAACACCGTTTCCGCGCGTGTCTGGCGGGGGTCTAAGAGGGGTCTGAAGGGGGCCTGAACGCGGCTGGAGCGGGGCTGGAACGCGCTCAAGGGCACCTATGCGTGATCTCAAAAGCAACGACGCCGACAGGCGTCGCAAGCGCGACTGCGCGTCGCCGCTTATGCGGCGGAGCCAAGTGGGCCGGATGGCCCGCGCCCGGGGTTTGAGGGCCAAAGCAAAAAATCAAAAATCGACCGCGATGCCGTCTTTCTCCCAGTCGCCATAGCGGGTGGGGGAGAGCTTCTCATCCACCGCGACCGCCTTGGGCGCGGGCGCGGGATCATTGCTCCAGTGCGCGGGCTTCTTGAACGCCTTGGCGGCTGCGGACTTCTCTTGGGTCATGCTGTCTCCAATGCGCGCGCTGGCGCTTTGTTTCAAGCATGGGTAGAGCGCCGCCGATGGCACTCCCCCCCGGACTCCCCGTGCGCCGCGCCGCGCTCCGCCTGCTCGATGCCGTGCTGCGCCGGGGCGAAACGCTGGAACAGGCCGAGGGCAGCGCCCTCGCCGAGATCCGCAAGGCACCCGACCGCGCGTTGGCCCGCGCCATCGCCGGCGAGACGCTGCGCTGGCTGACCGATTGCGACGCCCTGATCGACTCGGCGACCAAGCAGCGCCTGCCCGATGATGCCAAGGCGCGTATGGTCCTGCGGCTGATGCTCGCCCAGACCCTGCGCCTCGAAACGCCCCCGCACGCCGTGATCGCGACCGGCCTTGCGCTGCTCGAAGGCGGCCCGCGCAGGCTCGCCCACGGGGTGTTCTCGGCGCTCGACAGGCAGGGTGTGAAGCTCCCCGAGGTGCCGACCCTGCCCGAACGTGTCACCGCCCGCTGGGGTGCGGAGAAGGCCGCCGCGATCGCCCCCGGCCTCGCCTTTCCGCCGGAACTCGACCTTGCCCTGCGCGACCCCGCCGAAACCCAGGCCCGCGCGGTGCGGATGGGCGGCGTTAGCCTTGCGCCGGGGCATATCCGCCTGCCGCGCGGCGCGGCGGTCGAGAGCCTTGCCGATTTCAAGGAGGGCGCATGGTGGGTGCAGGATCTCGCCGCTTCGCTGCCTGCGCGGCTGCTCGGGCCGGGGGAGGGCAGGCACGCGCTCGACCTGTGCGCCGCGCCCGGCGGCAAGACGATGCAACTGGCAGCGGCAGGGTGGAACGTGACCGCGCTCGACATGTCGAAGCGCCGCCTCGATCTGCTGAAAGACAACCTCAAGCGCACCGGCCTCAAGGCCTCGCCCGTGCGCGCCGATGCGCTGACGTGGGAGCCCAAGCACCGCTTCGACGCGATCCTGATCGACGCGCCCTGCACCGCCACCGGCACCAGCCGCCGCCACCCCGATGTGCTCCACCGCATCGGCAAGGGGCAGATCGCGGAGATGGCCGAGCTGCAGCGGGCCCTGGTTGCCAAGGCCGCCGGGTGGCTGAACCCCGGCGGCGTGCTGGTCTATGCGGTGTGCTCGCTGGAGGCCGAGGAAGGCGAGGAACAGGCGGCCTGGATCGACGCCGAGCTGGGCCTAACGCCAGCGCCGATCACCGCTGACGAACTGCCCGTCGGTCTCGCGCCCACCGCCGAGGGCTGGCTGCGCACCCATCCCGGAATGCTGGCCGATCAAGGCGGGCTGGACGGGTTCTTTGTGGGCCGGTGGGTCAAAAACTGAGTTTTCGTCACCCCGGCCCCCGAGCCGGTTCAGGAGTTTAGCGAGCGGAGGCAGAGCGATTTCGGCCCGCCAAAGGACGGGCCGCGAGCGCACGCGCGCGAGCCGCAGCTGCTCGCGCGGCACGCGCGAAACGCAGCGAGGACGTGCCCGCGGAGGCGGGCACGCAAACAAAAAAGCCAAGCCCCGGCTCGGGGGCCGGGGAGACGAGAGTTGTTCTGCCCACCCACCCTACTTCACATATTTCTGGAAGCTCTTCCTGAGCTTCATCAGCTTGGGCGGGATCACCGCGAGGCAGTAGGGATTGCTCTGTCCCTGACCGTCCCAGTATTCCTGATGGTAGTCTTCTGCCGGATACCATTCGGCCACCTGAACGCCGCCCGAGAGGCCCTCGATCGTGGTCACCGCCACCTTGCCGTTCTCGGCATTCCAGCGGGCAATCGCGGCCTTGGCTTCCTCGCCCTGTTCGTCCGAGAGCGGGAAGATCGCGCTGCGATACTGCGTCCCGATGTCGCCCCCCTGCCGGTTCAATTGCGTCGGATCATGCGTGCCGAGGAACACGTCGTAGATCTGGGCAAGGCTGATCGCGTGGGGATCGAAGGTCACGCGGATCGCTTCGGCATGGCCGGTCGTGCCGGTGCAGACCTCCTTGTAGGTCGGATTCGCCTTCGTGCCGCCGATATAGCCGCTCTCGACCCCGCGCACGCCCACCACATCGCGGAACACGGCCTCGGTGCACCAGAAGCACCCGCCTGCAATGATCGCCGTCTCCATGTTGCTCATCGAATTCTCCGTTGCTTTGTGGCAGAGATAGGCCAGCGACCTGCAAATGCCACCACCCGTGGCACAGGATCCTCAAATTCCGGGAGAGTTCCAGCATGACCAGGATGATCATCGCCCTCGCCGCCGCGAGCGGCCTCGCCATCGCCGCGCCGCTTGCGGCCCAGCAGGCCGGCCACGCGGGCCATGCGGGCCATGCCGGCCACGCCATGAAGGGCGGGGCTGTCGACGAGGCCCACATCAAGGACACCGCCCACTTCATGAAGGAGCATGGCGCGCAGCTCTCGGCGGCGATCAACCATCCCACCCGCGCCGAGGACAAGGCCCGCGATTCCCAGCGCCACCCGGCGGAAACCCTGGCCTTCTTCCATGTCGGTCCGCACATGAAGGTCGGCGAGTATTCGCCCGGCGGCGGCTGGTACACCCGCCTGCTCGGCCACTACCTCGGCGGCGAGGGGCAGCTCGTCGGCCTCTACACCAACCCCGTCAGCGCCACCACCGATCCCGCCCGCCAGCAGCGCATCCGCGAGGCGGCGGCAGGCTTCGGCAAGGAAGTGGCGGGCTATACCGGGCTTCCGGCCGAGAAGTTCTCCGGCCTGACGCTCGACAATCTCGAAGGCCAGAAGGGCACCTTTGATCGCATCCTGCTGATGCGCGCGCTGCACAACCCGCTGCGCATGGGCATCCTCGACACCGAGCTCAGGGCGATGCGCGAGCTGCTCAAGGATGACGGGCTCATCGGTGTCGAGCAGCACCGCGCGAAGCCGGATGCGCCGTGGTCCTATGCCAATGGCACCAAGGGCTATCTGCGGCAGGAGGACGTGGTCGACATCATGCGCATCAACGGCTTCGAACTGGTCGCCGCGAGCGAGATCAGCGCCAACCCCAGGGATATCGCCGATCACAAGGGCGGCGTGTGGGAAATGCCCCCGACGCTGGCGACCAAGCGCGAGGACCTCAAGGGCCTCGGCGAAAGCGACCGCATGACTCTGCTGTTCAAGAAAGCGAAGTGATGCGTTAAGGGCGGCGGCATGACAGCCATCACCGTCGCCGCCCTTCAGCTTCCCCTCGGCTCCTCGGACGAAGCCGCCAACATCGCTGCCGTCTCGGCGCTGGTCGAGGACGCTGCGGCTGCGGGCGCGCAGCTGATCCTGCCGCCCGAGCTGTTTTCCGGCGAGTATTTCTGCCGCGACGAGGACGAGGCGCTGTTCGCGCTCGCCCGGCCCACGGCCGAGCACCCCAGCGTCATCGCCATGCGAGGCCTCGCGGCGAAGCTGAAGGTGACGATCCCCACCAGCTTCTTCGAGCGTGACGGGCACCACTATTACAACACCCTTGCCATGATCGGCCCCGACGGCGCGATCATGGGCACCTATCGCAAGAGCCACATCCCCGACGGGCCGGGCTACGAGGAGAAGTACTACTTCCGCCCCGGGAACGACGGCTTCAAGGTGTGGGACGTGCCGGGCGAGGGCGGCGCCATCGTCAAGGTCGGCGTCGGCATCTGCTGGGACCAGTGGTATCCCGAATGCGCACGGGTGATGGCGCTGATGGGGGCCGAGGTGCTGCTCTATCCCACCGCGATCGGATCGGAGCCCTATGACGCCGATCTCGACACCAGCCGGATGTGGCGCCGCGCGATGATCGGCCATGCGGTGTCGAATTGCATGCCGGTGGTGGCCAGCAACCGCATCGGCCACGAAGGGCCCGAGACCCGCGCCCAGAGCTTCTACGGCCACTCCTTCATCTGCGACGAATGGGGCGATGATCTGGCGCTGTTCGGCGCGACAGAGACCGGCGGGCTGACCGCCCGCCTCGATCTCGCCCGCGCCGCCAGGCACCGGGCGGGCATGGGCTTCTTCCGCGACCGCCGCCCGCAGCTCTACGGGCGGATCGCGCAAGACATCTGATTGGTGAGCAGCACCTATCTGATCGCGCTCGGCAGCAACCGGCGGCACCATCTCTATGGCCCGCCCGAGGGCGTGCTGCGCGCGGCGATGGAGGAATGTGCGAGCCTCGGCACGGTGACGGCGCGCTCGGCGGTGATCGCCACTGCGCCGATGGGTGCGGCGCGGCGCCGCTTCGCCAATGCCGCGCTGGTGCTGGAGAGCGAATTGGCACCCACGGCACTGCTCGCCGCCCTCAAGCACATGGAGCGCGCCTTCGGCCGGCGGCGGGGCCAGCGCTGGGGCGACCGGGTGCTGGATGGCGACATCATCCTGTGGAGCGGCGGACGCTGGCGCTCGGCGGAACTGGCGATTCCCCATCCGGCCTTCGCCGCGCGCACCTTCGTTCTCGCTCCGGCGCGGATGATTGCCCCCCTGTGGCGCGATCCGGCGAGCGGCCTGAGCCTCGCCCAGTCCCATGCCCGCTTGACCCGCCCGCGCCCCCTGCCTAGGTGAGCGCGCCTGCCGCCAGCGCGCGGCACATGGGTGGGCCCGTAGCTCAGTAGGTAGAGCAGCTGACTTTTAATCAGCGGGTCACAGGTTCGAATCCTGTCGGGCTCACCATTCTGTTTTCGCAGCCGCATCCGCAGCTGCGTCCTCGCTCGATGTTCTCCGCTTCGCTACGAACCCGCTGCGGGCGGCCGCTTGGCCTTGCGGCCCGATGGGCCGATCGGGCTTTCCCCAGTGGGGCTGCCGGGATTCGCCTTAATCCGCCTTGCGCGCGTCGAGCCGCTGGGCTGCCTGCACCCCGAAAGTAATCAGGAAGGGCACCAGCACCAGGCTCAGAAAGACCTTGGCGAGCACCTGGCCGATCATCAGGTCGGTGATGTCGAACTCGCCATAGAAGGCCAGCGTGATGAAGATCACGGAATCCACCGCCTGTGACAGCGCCGAGGCGATGGCGCCGCGCACCATCAACCCGAACGTGCTCTCGCCCTCGCCCTTGCCGCGCAACCGGTCGAAGATCCAGATGTTGAGCAGCAGCGAGGTGATGTAGGAGGCCGGGCCCGCCATCCACACCCGCCAGGTCGAGGCGTGCACACGCTCGAAGGCGGCGAGGTCATCGGGGCGGAAGGCGATCATCTCGGAGGAGGCGGGCAGGCCCAGCACCAGCTGCATCAGCAGCGCCGACAGGCCCAGCGGCAGGAAGCCCCACCACACGATCCGCTTGGCCGCCGCGCGCCCGTAGAGCTGCGAGAGCGTGCTCGATATCACCACCAGCAGCAGGAAGGGGAAGATCCCGCTCTCCACCGCAAGGCTCGTGGGCCAGAGCTGCACCTGCTTGTAGGCAAGCACCCCGGCGAGCACCGTCATCCCGCCATAGAGCAGCGTGAAGACGAACATGCCGAGCGGCATGGTGATCGGCGAGGCAGTGGGCTTGGGGGCGAGGCTGGCGATTGCGGGCGTGTCCATGGCTGCCGGTGCTAGCCAGCGCCCGGCCAAAAGAAAAGCGCCTGCGCCCGTGCTGTCACCGGTGCAGGGAACGGGGTTTGCCCCGCGCGCTGTCGCATCCGGCTTGCAAGTGGGGGCGCAAACTGCCACGCCCGGGCGTGCCGTGTGCAGGACAGGATGTTCGCGCGCCCGGATCGGGACCGATTTCAGCCATCAAGGGGCAATAACCGCCGTGAACGCAAGTCTCACGTCCATCCTGCTGAGCCTCGCAGGCGTGGCCGCCATCCTCGCTATCGCCCTCGCGCTGTCCTCCAACCGCCGCGGCATCAACCTGCGCGTCGTCGCCTCGGCCTTCGGCCTCCAGGCGATCACCGCGCTGATCGTGCTGCGCACCGATGCGGGCGTCGCGGTGATCGGGGGGCTGTCCAGCGGCGTGATCGCGCTGCTCGATTTCTCCAAGATCGGCATCACCTCGGTCTTCGGGCCGATGGAGAGCAATCCCTTCGCCAACACCTTTGTGATCGCCGCCCTGCCGGTGATCGTGTTCTTCGCCGCGATCGTCTCGATCCTCTACCACCTCGGCATCATGCAGCGGCTGGTGCGCTGGGTGGGCGGCGCGATCGGCTGGATCACCGGCGTGAGCAAGGTCGAGGCGCTGGGCGCTGCGGCCAACATCTTCGTCGGCCAGTCGGAAAGTCCGCTGGTGGTGCGGCCCTATCTCGCCGCGCTCTCGCCTTCGGGCCTGTTCACGCTGATGGCAGTGGGCATGGCGGGCGTGGCGGGGACGATCCTTGCCGCCTATGCCAGCTTCATCGGTGCCGAGGCCGTGCCCTTCCTGCTTGCTGCGGCTTTCATGTCGGCGCCGGGCGGCATCCTCATGGCCAAGATCATCATGCCCGACGATCCGGCCCCCGCAGACCGCGACACGCATGTCGGTGCCGCCGCGGTCGCCCGCGCCGGCAAGTCGAGATCGCCGTCCGAATCGACCCGCGTCGTCATGTATGACGAGAACGGCGAGGAGGTCGAACTGCCCCAGGCCCGGATCAGCGCGGTCGGGCCTGCCTCGATCCTCGAGGGCGGGGCGAAGGCCGACGAGGTGAGCGCGGCGGAAACCTTCGAGGAAGGCCAGCGCCCCGCCAATATCATCGAGGCCGCCGCGCAAGGCACCCAGACCGGCGTCAAGCTGGCGGTTGCGGTCGGCGCGATGGTGATGGTGTTCGTCGCGCTGGTGGCGCTTGCCAACGGGATGCTGGCGGGTCTCGGCGGCGGGATCGTCGGCCTGGCCGACCGGCTCGGCACGCCCCTGGATCCGGCCGCCGCGGCATGGCTCGAGGGGATCAGCTTCCAGAAGCTGCTCGGCTATGTCTTCGCGCCGGTCATGTTCCTGATCGGCATTTCCGATTGGCAGCAGGCGCAGATCGCCGGCGGGTTGTTCGGCACCAAGATCGTCCTCAACGAATTCGTCGCCTTCATCGACCTCGGTCAGATGACGGGCACCGAGCTGACCGCGCGCAGCCGCGCCATCGTCACCTTTGCCTTGTGCGGCTTTGCCAACTTCTCCTCGATCGCGATCCAGATGGCGGTGACGGGCGGCCTTGCCCCCAACCAGCGTCCGGTGATCGCCAGGCTGGGGCTGAAGGCGCTGGCCGCCGGGAGCCTTGCCAACCTCATGAGCGCGGCGCTGGCGAGCCTGTTCCTGCCACTCTGACGCGGCGCGTCGCAGTTCCCCTTGGCAGCAACGAGGCCGCAGGTGTAAGGGCGCGGAAATGACCGACATCGCATCCGTAAGCCTCGCCCAGCCGCTCGAAACCATCGCCGACGAGCTTGGCCGCAGCTTTGGCGAATATGGCTTTGCGGTGGTGCGCGACCACGGCATCCCCCAGGCCCTGATCGACCGCGCCGAGGCGGTGTCGAAGGCGTTCTTCGCGCTGCCCGACGACGTGAAGCGCGCCTACAAGATCGAGGGCGGCGGGGGCGCGCGCGGCTATACCCCGTTCGGCACCGAAAAGGCCAAGGACGCGGAGGTCTTCGATCTCAAGGAGTTCTGGCACGTTGGCCGTGACCTGCCCGCAGGCCACCCGCTCAGCGAATATATGGCGCCCAACATCTGGCCCGCCGAGGTCGCCGACTTCCGCGAGACGATGAGCGCGCTCTACGCCGCCTTCGAGACCACCGGTGGCCGCGTGCTCGAGGCGATCGCGCTGCATCTGGGACGGCCGCGTGATTTCTTCGCCGCGAGCGTGGAAGACGGCAATTCGGTGATGCGCCTGCTGCACTATCCGCCGCTGGGCGAGGGCGCTCCGGAAGGCGCGATCCGCGCCGCCGCGCATGGCGATATCAACACCATCACCCTCTTGCTCGGGGCGGAGGAAGCGGGTCTCGAACTGCTCACCAGGCAGGGCGAGTGGCTGCCGATCCCGGCCGCCGAGGGCGCGCTGGTGATCAATGTCGGCGACATGCTGGAGCGCCAGACCAACGGCAAGCTGCGCTCGACCACGCACCGGGTGGTCAACCCGCGCGGCGAGGCGGCGAAGCGCTCGCGCTATTCGATGCCGTTCTTCCTGCATTTCCGGCCCGATTTCCTGATCGAGCCCCTGCCCGAATGCATCGACGATTCGGCGGCGAATCCGCCGGCTCCGCCGATCAGCGCGCATGATTTCCTGATGCAGCGGCTGCGCGAGATCAACCTCGCCTGACGAGGCCCAAAACGGCCGCAATCTGAACTCTCTCAAGAAATTCTTAACGGGCGTTGCTGCGATGCAACACAAGGCGGCGGAACGCGCGCGAGCGCGAGACTTTTGTGGCAATCGGCGCAGTTGCGACTAAGGAAACGCGCCGCAGGGGTAGGGCATTTCATCAAACTGTCACAGAACAGTCGCTTTGCCGCAAGCGTTCGGGCCTAGCAGGCCTTGTCACCATACCGTTCTCGTCTCTCCACGTTACCCAGGGGCTCCATCCATGAAGCTTAAGTATCTCCTTGCGGCCAGCATCGTCAGCCTTGCTGCGACCACGACGATCGCCACGCCGGCTTTCGCGCAGGAAACCACCTCGTCGGTGCGCGGTACCGTAACGGACGAGAGCGGCGCTGCTGTCGTCGGCGCCTCCGTCACCGTCACCCACGTGCCCTCGGGCACCACCTCGACCCAGACCACCGACAGCACCGGCAGCTTCAACGCGGCCGGCCTGCGTCTCGGCGGCCCCTTCACCATCGAGGTGTCGGCTGCCGGCTTCGAGGTTGCTACCCAGGAGATCGGCTTCCTCAATGCAGGCCAGGCCCAGCGTGTCAGCGTGGCGCTCGTGCCCGAAGGCCAGACGATCATCGTTTCGGGCGCGCGCCAGCGTTCGGCGATCACCCTCGGGACCGGTGCGGCCACCGTGCTTTCGGCCCGTGACATTGCCGGCGTCGCCAACGTCAACCGCGATATCCGCAACCTCGCGGCGCGCGATCCGCTGGTGAACCTCGACGCGACCAACAACAACGCGATCAGCATCGCCGGACAGAACAACCGCTTCAACCGCTTCACCGTCGATGGCGTGGCCTTCGGCGATCCCTTCGGCCTTGAATCGGGCGGCCTGGTCTCCTCGCGCGGCCCGGTGCCGCTCGATGCGATCGGCGAATTCTCGGTCGAAGTCGCACCGGTCGATATCCAGCAGGGCTTCTTCCAGGGCGGCGCGATCAACACCCAGCTGCGTTCGGGCGGCAACCGCTTCACCGTGCTGGGCGGCGCCTACTTCCAGAACGACGATCTGCGCGGCACCCGTGCGCGCGAGCTGACCCGCGTCGGCTCGTTCGAATCGCAGGTCTACACCGCCCAGGTCACCGGCCCGATCATCAAGGACAAGCTGTTCTTCGCGGTCACCTACGAGCGCACCCGTGACACCGTCCCGGCCGATGTCGATCCCTCGCAGCTCGGCCTGACCGGCACGGCGATCCAGCAGATCACCGACATTGCCAAGAACGTCTACAGCTTCGACACCCAGGGCGTTGCCAACTCGATCGTCGAGAAGGACGACAAGCTGGTTGCCAAGATCGACTGGAACGTCACCGACGGCCACCGTCTGAGCGCCACCTACATCTGGAACGATGCGGCGCTGCTGGCCGGCCAGACCGGCACCGGCCAGATCGTCGCCAACAACCCGACCTACAACCTGCTGTCGAACAACTACACGCAGGGCGCGAAGAACCACTTCGGGATCATCCAGTCCAACAACCAGTGGACCGACAACTTCTCGACCCAGCTGCGCGTCTCCTATGCCGACTACATCCGTCTGCAGCAGCCCTTTGGCGAAGCCACCTTCGGCCAGTTCCAGGTCTGTCTTGATCCGGTGAACCCGGCCGCTCCGGCCGCCGGCCAGCCTGCCAACGGCTCGCTGCCGCTGGTCTGCGCCCCGGGCCGCCAGCGCCTCAACTTCGGCCCCGACATCAGCCGTCAGGCGAACGAGCTCGACAGCCAGTCGCTGGCGGTCGAATTCGCCGCCACGCTGCAGGCCGGCAGCCACACCTTCAAGGTGATTGCCGAGCGCCGCCGCCAGGACGTGCGTAACCTCTTCGCCCAGCGCGTCTCGGGTGCGTGGTACTTTGACAGCATCGCCGATCTCCAGAACCGCCGTGCCAACGAAGTCGATATCGCCGTGCCGCTGCGCGGCGGGATCGAGACCGTCACCGCCGACTTCCAGAACAACAGCTGGACCTTCGGCCTGATGGACACCATCGACGTGACCGACACGCTGACGGTGGTCGCGGGCGTGCGCTACGACCTGTTCGACACGCCGGATCGCCCCTTCGCGAACGACGCGTTCCTCGGCCGCTTCGGCTTCTCCAACACCGCGAACCTCAATGGCCGTGACCTCTTCCAGCCGCGCTTCGGCCTGAACTGGAAGCCGACCGACCGCCTCCAGATCCGCGGTTCGGCCGGTCTGTTCGGCGGCGGCAACCCGCTGGTGTGGATTTCGAACAGCTACTCGAACCCCGGCCCGACGCTCGGCCGCGTGCAGGTTCGCCGCACCCCGGGTGCCACCCCGGCGGCCGACACCTTCACCATCTCGGGCATCACCGGCCTCACCGCGGCGCAGCAGAGCGCCATCGGCGCGGCGACGCTCAACAACGTCTCGGGCGGCACCGGCATCCCGCAGTCGCTGATCGACGCCATCCGCACCACCGGCACCGCGGCTTCGCCGACCAATGCCATCGATCCGAACTTCAAGCCCCAGTCGCAGTGGCGCTTCTCGGGCTCGGTCGACTACGAAGCCGATCTCGGCTTCTTCGGTGACGGCTGGAACCTCGGCGCCGACGTGATCTACTCGAAGGTCAACAACGCCCTCGAGTGGACCGATCTGCGCTCGGTCGCCAACGGCACGCTGCCCGACGGTCGCAACCGCTACAACATCCTCGCCGGCCAGACCGGGGTGAACACCGATGTCCTGCTGACCAACACCGACTTCGGTGACAGCTGGAACATCGTGGGCCGCTTCAACAAGCGGTGGGGTTCGGGCCTGTTCCTGAACGGCGCCTACACCTACGGCGATGTCGTTGACCAGAGCCCGGGCACCTCGTCGGTGGCCTTCTCGAACTACACCAACACCGCCGTCGGCATCGATGCCAACTTCTCGGCTCTGGGCATTTCGAACTACCAGCGTGACCACCAGTTCCGCCTCGGCACCGGCTTCGACGGCGAGCTGTTCGGCGATAACAACACCCGCATCGAGCTGTTCTATAACCTGCGTTCGGGTCAGCGTTACAGCTACACCTTCGCCGACCAGGCTGCGGGCACCAACCGTTCGAGCGTGTTCGGGGTTACCGGCCGCAACGAGCGCAACCTGCTCTACGTGCCGAACGTGAGCAGCGCGACCGCCGATCCGAAGGTCGTCTATGCGGCGAACTTCGACTTCGCCGGCTTCCAGAACTTCGTGCTCAACTCGGCGCTGAAGGACTTCCAGGGCCAGATCGCGCCGAAGAACATCGCCAAGACCCCGTGGGTGCACAAGCTGGACCTCGCTGTCCGTCAGGAAGTGCCCTTCGTGCTCGGCGGCAAGCTCGAACTGTCGATGGAAATGGAGAACGTCCTCAACTTCATCGACAAGGACTGGGGCACGATCCAGCAGGTCGGCTTCCCCTACACCGCGCCGGTCGTGAACGTGGCCTGCCTTACCAGCACAGGCGCGGTCGCCACGGTGAGCCAGCCCTGTGCGCAGTACCGCTACGAAAACCGCACCGGCACCACCTTCCGTGCGCCGGCCGAGCCGACCCAGATCAACGGGTCGCTCTGGGGCATCCGTTTCGGCGCTCGCGTCCGCTTCTGATCGCGGCAGCATAGCTGAACACGTGAAAGGGCGGCCCGGCAACGGGTCGCCCTTTTGCCATGGTGTGATCCGTTCGATACCCGGGCGCGCCCGAGGCGGCCCGGAGCCGCATCAGCCCAGCGCCAGATCGCCCGCGGGTATGGTCTCATGCGCGGTCGCAATGTCGACGAGGGCGCGGGCAAGAGCCGCGCTCGCTGCCGCGCAGGCGCCGGACCGCAAGGCCTGCTCCAGCGCTCCTGCCGCTTCGCCCAGCGCGGGCTCATCGAACAGCGCGGCCGTGCCCGCAAGCGTGTGGAGCTGCCCGGCAAGCCTGATGCGCTGGCCGGCATGGGCGTCGCCCTCGCGGCCGCGTGCGGCACCCCCGGCCTTGTCCAGCCACCCCTCGTCAAGCGCGCGCTGCACCAGCGCCAGCGTATCGCGCCGCCGCGCCTGCCAGCGGGTCACCAGCCGCGGCGAGCGGGACAGCGCCGAGACGCAGGCCAAGGCTATGTCATCCTCGACGATGCGGGTCGGCAGCCAACGCTGAAGCGTCCGCGCAAGCTGGGCAAAGACCACCGGCTTGGCGAGATGGGCCTGCATCCCCGCCTCGCGCGCTGCCATGACATCATCGGGGAAGGCGTCGGCGGTAAGCGCGATCACCGGCAGCAATTCCGGCCCGATCCCCTCCGCCCGGATCGCCCGTGTCGCGGCGAGGCCGTCGCATCCCGGCATCTGCACATCCATCAGCACCAGATCGAAGGGCCGGCCGCGCACGATCGAATCCACCACCATCGCGATCGCCTCGTGCCCGTCATGCGCGAGCGCGACCTCCTGTCCGCAGCGCTCGAGCATCTCGGTGACAAGGATCCGGTTGATCTCGTGATCCTCGACCAGCAGGATGCGCGAGGCGCCGATCAGTCCTGGCACGTCGGTTGCGCGATAGGCGATCTCCCGTTCCGTCGATACCGGGCCGGTGACGGGGACAGGCGCCGGGCCAGGGGCGAGGTCGCGCAGCGGCGGGACCAGAACGGCAGGCAGCACCAGGGTGAAGCGCGATCCTTTGCCCGCCACGCTTTCGACCTCGATCCGGCCGCCCAACAGTGCGGCGAGCTGGCGGCTGATCGAAAGGCCGAGACCCGTACCGCCAAAGCGCCGCGCGGTATCGCTTTGCCCTTGGGTGAAAGGATCGAAGATCGCCGCAAGCTGGGCCGGGCCGATCCCAATGCCGCTATCCTCGACGCTGACGCACAGCTCGTCACCCGCGATGCGGCAGATCACCCGAACGCCGCCGACCTCGGTGAACTTCACCGCATTGCCGATCAGGTTGAGCAGGATCTGCCGCAGGCGCAGCCCGTCGGTCAGCACCCAGAGATCGCTGTCACCCTGCGCCCGATCGCCGGGGCAAGCCTCCCGCGACATCGCGAGCGCCAAGCCCTTGCCCTCGGCCGCCGGACGATGGAGGGCGACGCATTCGCCGAGGCAGGCGGCAAGGTCGACCGGCGCGCGGTTGATCGCGAATTGCCCGCTCTCGATCTTCGAAAGGTCGAGCACGTCATTGAGCAGCATCATCATGGCCCGCCCCGAGTGCACGATCAGCTCGGCAAAACGGCGCTGCTCGGCCTCGAGATCGCCTTGAAGCATCAGCTCGGCAAAGCCCAGCACCCCGTTCATGGGCGTGCGGATCTCGTGGCTCATGTTCGCCAGGAAATCGGACTTGTCCCGCGCCGCATCCTCGGCGTGGCGACGCGCCCGGACGAGGAGCTGCTCCAGCTCGACCCTTTCGGTCACGTCGCGCGCGGCGATCACCACGCCCTCGGGCGCGCCGGTTTGCGGGTTGGCGAGCACCGCGCAATCGGCCTCGATGAACACCGGCGCACCGCTGTCTCCATCTTCGAGCCGGCGATAGGTGACGCGCTCGCGCTCGCTGTGCCCCGCCAGCAGGCGCGCGAAGGCCGCTGCGGCGGGTTCGCGGGTTTCGGGATGCAGGTGCGCGGCAACGTTGCGGCCGAGCAGAGCTTCCGGGGCAGCCCCGAGCACCTCGCGCACCGAGGGCGATGCATAGGTGCAGATGCCGCCGAGGTCGAAGCGCAGGACCGCGTCGCCGATGTTGCGTGCCAGAAGATCGATCTCGCGCTTGCCCAGTTCGAGTTGGGCCATCATCCGGTCGCGCCCGGCCAGCATCGCGGCGACCGGGAGCCCGGTGAGAAAGTTGGCGGCGATCAAGGCCTGGAGCAGCTGGAGCCGGGCCGCCTCCCCCAGGGTCGCGGCCGCGATCGGTCCCTCGCCCCGATAGGTCATCACCCCCGCAACCACAGCCACCGCTCCCACATGGACCGCACTGCCCAGACTGCCGACACGAAAGGCGTGGAGCAGGATGACCGGCTGGATCAGGAAGATCAGCGGGTAGCTGGCCTGGTTGAAGACGAGAAAGGCCGCGAGTGTGCCGCCGACCAGCAGGGCGGCCTGCTCCGCCGGGCTTGCCGGGGGCGGGGTCAGCGTGCCGCGCACCCGGTCGACCAGCAGCAGGGCGGCAGGCACGACCAGCACCATCGCCATGCTGCCGCCGAGGACGCGGGTGACCATTTCCGGCCTGATCTCGCCAAGGGCCATCCCCTGCGCCGGAACGGCGAGGATCGCTCCGACAAGCGGCCCCATCAGTCCGCCAGCCCAGACAAAGCGGCCGAGATCGGCGATGTGGTCCATCTGCACATCGCGGCGATCCGGCCTGCGGGTCAGGGCGAGGACCACCAGGATCGCGGCGAGATCGGCCAGGGCAAGCGGCAGCGCGACGCTCCCGGGCAGGTGCAGCACCGCATGGGCGGCAAGGCTCGCGGCGAAGCAGGCGAGGAGGAACGGAAGCTCGGCCTTGAGCCGCGCTCTCAGCAGCACCGCCACGGCGAGGGCATTGGGCAGCCCCATGATGGCGCTGTGGCCGCTCGTTCGGGCAAGCCAAAGGCCGAGGCAGGCGAGCGCCAGATAGGCTGCGCCTCCCGCCAGGCCCGCCACAAGGCTGGCGCGGTCCGGCGGTGCTGTGGCAAGGCGCGCGGAGCGGAGCAGGCGGGTGGGCAGAAGCAGGAGGGGCTTGCCGGTGCTGCCCCCGCCGCTCGCCCCGCCGCTCGCCCCGTCGCTCGCGCATTCGGACCCGCTGCCTGCACCTGATCCGCGCCGGGCAGGGGCCGCCGCGGCCAATATGCGCTCCGGCGGTGAATGCGCGGACGAGCCCTCGGCAGGCGCGGACGCGGAACGCACTTCATCTCCGGGCGCGCCGACCGCGCAGGGGGAGGCGCCCTCCGCCTGGTCTCGGGCGCGGTCTCGCGCGCCGTGTCGGTCATGATCCCCTGCGCGCTCGATCGGGTGCGCTCCATCGTCCAATATCGCACCTTTGTTATAGCCGCGCCCCGCCGGTTGCGGGGACAAGTGAATCCGTATCGGATCAATTACGGGAAGGGCCGTGGATCTGCCGGAGAACCAGCGTTTCGGGATGCATCGCCGGCGGACGAGCTGGCCGCTTGCGGTGCTGATCGTGCTGATGCATCTGGCTGTGCTCTATGGCCTTGCCCTAGCGCTGGCGCCGCAGATGACCGTTGCGGTCCGCACACAGGCGACGGCCGCTTTCAGCATCAGTCCGCCGCCCCCTGCGCCTGCCCCGCGCGCGACCCCTGCCGCGCCTGACCGCGGCGCGCAGGGTGATCCGGGCCCCGATGCGGTCGCAAGGCCGGGAGCCGCCCCGCCCCCGCGCCTGCCGATCAAGGCGGATCGCCCGCTGCCCCGCGCCGCCTCGACCGGGATCGCCAGCCTCTCCGGCGCGGCAGCAGCGGGCGAGGGGACCGGCGCGGCCGGGCGCGGGGCAGGCACCGGAAGCGGCAATGGCGGCGAGGGACGGGGCGGCGGCGTCGCGGCCGGGCCGGTCCACATCTCCGGCGCGATCGACAATGCCCGCGACTTCCCCCTGCCCGAGGGCGGGCGCGCAGCGCGGCGCGGCACGCAGGTGATCGTGCGCGTGACCATCGGCACTGACGGGCGGGCGCGCGATTGCGCGATCATCCGCCCCAGCCCCGACCCCGAAGCCGACCGCATCACCTGTCGCCTGGTGGAGAGCCGCCTCGGTTTCCGGCCGGCAAAGGACGCCAGCGGCAATCCGGTGCCCGCTCCGTTCTACTGGCGCCAGCAATGGTTCTGACCCGCGCCGGTACGAACCTGCGGCGCGGTGGCCTGCGTAACTTCGCGGTGGCATCGCTGCCTCGCGCTGATATAGCCCGCGACATGACTTGTGGGGTTCAAGGGGCGTGACCGCAATCCATCCGGTGATCTTGTGTGGGGGGAGCGGCACCCGGCTCTGGCCGATGAGCCGCAAGGCGCTGCCCAAGCCCTTTCTGCCCTTGGTGAGCGATGAGACGCTGTTCGAGCAGGCGCTGCGCCGGGTCGCGGATAGGGCGACCTTCGCCCCGCCGATCGTGGTCGCCGGCGAGGCCCATGCCGATCTCGTCACGGCCCAGCTTCGCGGGCTGCCGGGCGCGCGGCTGGTGATCGAGCCTGCTGCCCGCAACACCGCCCCCGCGATCGCGCTGGCGGCCGCGCTGCTGCCGCTCGATGCGGTGATGCTGGTCTGCCCCAGCGACCACCATGTCGCCAGCCCGCAGGCCTTCCGTGCCGCCGCGCAGGCCGCGGCCGCGCTCGCGCGGCAGAACTATCTCGTATCCTTCGGAATCGCTGCCGACCGCCCCGAGACAGGCTACGGCTATCTGAGGCGCGGCGAGCCGCTCGAGGGAGGCTATGCGATCCGGAAATTCGTCGAGAAGCCCGACCTTGCGCGGGCCGAGGCCTATCTGGCGAGCGGCGAGTACAGCTGGAACGGCGGGATCTTCGCGTTCCGCGCCGGGCACATCCTGGCCGAACTCGCCGCGTATCGTCCCGGGATGGCGCGGCAGGTGGCCGAGGCCGTGGCCGGAGGGCGCGAAGAGGGCGCGCGGTTCCACCCGGCGGCCGCGCCTTTCCTCGCCATCGCCGGCGAATCGATCGACTATGCCGTGATGGAGAACACCGCCCGCGCCGCCATGGTCCCGGCCGACATGGGCTGGTCCGATATCGGCAACTGGGCCGCGCTCGCCGATGTGCTGGCCGGCGATGCCGACGCGCACGGCAACATCCTGCACGGCACCGTCGACCTCGCCGGGTGCCGCGACGTCCTGGTGATGACCGATGGGCCGCGGGTGTCGGCGGTCGGGGTCGAAGGCCTGTGCATCGTCGTTGCAGGCGGCGAGGTGCTGGTCACCACCCGCGACGGCGCGCAAGGCGTCGGCAAGCTCCCGGGTGCGGCCGGCCAGTGACCGCGCGCCGCCTCGCCACGCGCATGGTGCCCAAGGTCTGGGGCCGCAACACGCTCCCTGCGCCCTTCGCGGCACCGCCCGGCGAAAGGATCGGCGAGATCTGGTTCGAGCCCCCGCCCGAGCTGCCGCAGGTGCTGGTCAAATACCTCTTCACCTCGGAGAAGCTGTCGGTTCAGGTTCACCCCTCCGAGGCTTCCGCGCTGGCCGGCGAGGCGGGCAAGGAGGAGTGCTGGCTGGTGCTGGAGGCTGAGGCCGATGCCCGGCTCGCGATCGGCTTCGAACGCGAGGTTACCCCGGCCGAGATCGCGGCTGCGGCGCGCGACGGGAGCATCGAGAGCCTGCTCACCTGGCACCCGGCGCGGCCCGGCGATTTCTTCTACCTGCCCGCCGGCACCGTCCACGCGATCGGCCCGGGCCTCGCGCTCGTCGAGGTCCAGCAGACCAGCGACACCACCTTCCGCCTTTACGATTATGGCCGCCCGCGCGAACTCCATCTCGATCGCGCGCTCGCGGTGGCCGAGGGCGTGCCCCATCCCGCCGCGTATCGCCGCTCGGTCGCGGGCGGTGCGGCGGTGCTGGCCACCGGCCCGCACTTCCGGCTCGACCGGATCGAGGGGGAGCCCGATGCGGCCACGCTCGCCGCCTATCGGGGGGTGCTGCTGGCGTTGCCGCTGGCGGGGGAGGTTTCGGCGAGGGACGGCTCGGCCCGCGCAGGGGCGGGGGAATGCCTGGTTGCAGAAGGGCTGGACAGTCTCGATTTCAGCGGGGCAGGCGTGACCCTGCTGACCCGCGCGGCCTGAGCCTCAATCGCCCGCCAGCAGCCGCTCGATCTCGGTCATCCCGTAAGGCTTGCGCAGCACCGCTTCGGCGCCGAACCGCGCGAAGCTGGCCGCGCCTTCGGCATAGCCCGTGGCCAGCACGAAGCGCACGCCGGCGGCGCGCAGCGCCTCGGCGATGGGTTGCGAGGATTCACCGCCGAGGTTGAAATCGATGATCGCGAAGTCGGGCGCCTGTTCGGCGATCGCTGCCAGCGCGGCTTCCACCGAGCTTTCGAGACGGACCTCGCCAACCCCGAGGCGCTTGAGGTTCTCCTCGGTATCGAGCGCGATGATGATGCTGTCTTCGACCACCAGCACCCGCGCGGGCTGGGACGCGGCGGCGGCAGGACGGGCTGTGGGGGCCGGGGCAGGCGCGGATGCGGGCGCAGGGCTGCGGCGGGCCGCGCCCCCGGGGGCCGAGAGATAGCGTGCCGGGACAAGGAAATCGGCCTCCAGGCCCGCGAGGCGGTAGCGCACATCGGCCTCGCCCTGAAGGTCGTGGGGGATCGAGCGGGTTATGATCGTCGAGCCGAAGCCGTGGCGGGTCGGTGCGGTGACCGGCGGGCCACCGGCCTCGCGCCAGCCGATCGCAAGGTCGCCGAAGGCCGTGCGTGCGAGGCTTACCTCGACTGTCCCGGCGCTGGCGGAAAGACTGCCATATTTCGCCGAGTTCGTGGCGAGTTCGTGCACCACGAGAGCGATGATGGTGTAGGCCTCGGGGCTGATCAGCACATCTTCGCCCCGCAGCCGGAAGCGCGCCCGGTCGATGCCGCCATAGGGGGCAAGCTCGCCCTCGATCAGCCGGATAAGGCTGGCCGGGCCCCAGTTCTTCTCGGTGATGTTGTCATGCGCGCTGGCGAGTGCCGCGATGCGCCCGCCGATGATCGCGGCAAAGCCGGGCACTGAAAGCGCCTCGGCCTGCGACTGGGCGACCAGCGCGCGGATCAGGCCGAGAATGTTGCGCACGCGGTGGTTGAGTTCGGCGATCAGCAGGTCCTGCTGTTCGGCCGCGCGCGCGCGCTCGCGGGTCAGATCCTCGCTCATGCGCAGGATCACCTCGATCAGCGTGCGGCGCAGGCGGGCGGCAATCTCGCACTCCTCCGCGCTCCACTCGGCGCTGTGGCCGCGCACGGTCTCGTGCCAGGCGGCAAAGCTGGCGCGCGGCTGGAGCAGTTCGCCCGGCGCGGCGGCGGCTTTCTGCGGGTTACCCGCCCAGGTCACGGTGCGCTCCAGCGGACGGCGCCACAGCACCAGCGAATCGCGTGTGCCGCGCGACAGCGGCAGCACCAGAGCGCCCGCCGCGCGGCCCGCGAAGGACGCGGCCTCGGCGATCTGGTCGGCAAGGCGGGTCGAGGCGTGGGTCGCACCGCCCAGCGTGCTGGCGAGCAGGGGGGCGATGATCCGGAACTCGGCCTCCTCCGGTGCCTCGCCGCTGGCGCGGTATTCGCCATCGGCGAACAGCGAGATGCCGTCGTGCGGGATGGTGCCGCGCAGCAGCTCCTCGATCATCGGCAGGCTTTCGGCAAGAGCGACCCCGCCCGCCATGCGCAGCAGCAGCCGGTCGTTCAATTGCCGGGCCCGCTCGCGCAGGGCCTCGGCCTGGGCCACCAGTATCCGGTCGAGCATCAGCGAGAAGGTCTGGCTCAAAAGCTCCGCCACGGTGCGCAGCGAGTAGGGCGGCAGGCGGGCCCCGCGGTGGTGGCAGGAAATCATCCCCCACAGCCGGTCGTGCCGGACGATGGCGATGGCAAGGCTCGCGCCCACGCCCATGTTGCGCATATAGGCGAGGTGCATTGCCGAGTGCGAACGCAGCATCGACATCGACAGGTCGAGCGGCGCGTCGCCCGGGCCCGATGCGGGAAGGATCGGCACGGCGGGCGCGTTCATGTCGGCGATGATGCGGAAGCGGTTGCGGCGGAACAGCTCGCGCGCCTGCTGCGGGATGTCGGCGGCGGGGTAGCGCAGACCCTCGAACGACTCGAGATCCTCGTGGCGGTCCTCGGCGAACACCTCGCCGCTCTCGTCGGGGTAGAAGCGGTAGATCATCACCCGGTCATAGTCGGTCATCTGGCGCACCAGCCGGGCGGCGGTGTCGCACAAGACGCCAAGGCTGGAGGCCTGTTCGAGCTGGGCGATGACGGGCACGATCATGCTCACATGATCGGCGAAATCATTGCGGGCATGGGGCTCGAATTCGATCACACCGAGGCCGTGGCTGTGATGCACGGCGCAATCGAAGGGGCGATTTTCCGCTGATAAGTCAAGGCCGAAGCGCCGCTCGATGGCATCGGGAGCGGTGGCTGCGGCGAGGGCGGCGGTGAGGCTGGCGAGGGCCGGAGCAGCGATCACCTGCGCCAGCGGCGTGCCGGTTTCGGGCAGGGCCGCAAGGCCGAGGAGCTGTGCGACATTGGCCGAGGCATGGACGATCCGCCCTGCGCCATCGACCGTGATCAGCCCGCCAAAGCTCTGCACCGCGCCGATATGGTGGATCGGCTCGCGGTCGCATTCGGTCAGCGTGTCGGTGCGCTGGTGGAGGTTCATGCCCCGATGCCTTCAGGCGTCTTTTCGGAAACCTGCGCAACCTCGGCCACCCGCAGAAAATGGGCGAACACCGCTTCGGCCGCTTGCGCCGCGCCCTCGGCCTCGCCCCTGGCGGCGGGCTGTTCGATGCGGGTGCGCAAGGATTGCCAGAACCCCATCATGGCATCGTCGCCGAGGAAGGCGACCGGCCATGCGCCGCCCCCGGTCCGGGCCACCTGCTTTGCAATCGCCCTGTTGCCCAGTGCGGAGCCGGCCAGCACCCAGGCCGCCCCCAAGGCGGCGTGTTTCACGTGAAACACGGCCTCCAACGCGGGGCTGGAAGGGGTCTGCATGGGGTCAAAGGGGGGGCTGGAGGCAGGCAGGGGCGCGTTCAGAGCCGCCAGATCGCGTTCCAGCAGGGGGGTCTGCGCCGGCGGGACCAGATCGGCGGGCGCATTGGCGGCGAGCCACGCCTCGAGCGGCGCACGGGCAGCGTATTGCAGAGCGAGGAAGCGCGCATAATCGGCGCGGGTCTGCCAGCCGCTGGCGTCCTGCATCGCATGATCGAGAAGGTCGTGCGCAGCCACGGTCGCTGCCCTGAGGTGCGCGCGAAGGCTCGCGTCACTGCCGCCGAATGCCCCATCCCTGACCGGTGCCATCTGACCCGTCCCTTTCCGCCCGACCGGCTTTCAAGCCGCTCTACCCGCGATCCCGCGTCAGGCAAATTAGGCAAAAGTCGTGTCCAGCCAGTATGACACAGGTCGGATCGCAAGGCAATTGCGGCTCTCGGCTGCCCCCCTTTTGCGGTCCCCCGTCAGGGTGCGAGAAGCCGGCCGGCCTCTTTCTTTACGGCGGCCTCAAGCGGGCCCTTCATCACCGAGAGCAGCAGCGGCAGGTCCATCTCGATGATGACCTCGTGCTCGCGGATCTCGACCCCGCCCGGGATCGACTGGCCCATCACCTCGGCGGTGATGGTCATGCGGTCCTCGTTCGGCCAGCCGGTCGTTACCCGGGCAAGGCCCGCCGGGAAGAAGCCGCCGATCTCGTCCGCGTGCCTGTGCATCCGGCGGCGCACCTCGTCCTTGCCGAGGGTATGGGGAAGGGCAACGCGCATGGCTCAGCGTTCCTGTTCTTTGGCCTGCTTCGCGGGGATCGCGGAGAAATCGGGCAGCGGCACGCCGGTGTCGGGCATCCCGCCCGCATCCTCCAGCGCCTCGGCCCCGCCATAGCGGTATTCGAGATAGCGGCTCCTGATCGCCAGATCATCGAGCGCGCCTTCCGCGAGGCGGCGCGTCACCCGGTCGACCTCGCCCGAAAGCTTGTTGAGGCTCTCGACGAGGCGCTGATCGGCGGTCTTGCCGGCATAGTCCTCCTGGCGAAGGTGCGCGGGGATCTTGCGGTAATTGTCGATCGTCTCGGGGATGTATTCGCCCACCAGCTCGCGCACTTCGGCCATCGCCGGCTCGTTCTCGCCGAGGCCCTTGAGCTGGAGCCCCAGCGCATCGAGCTGCACGCCCAGCCGGTCGACCAGCACCTGTGCGGGCGGGGGAAGGGCGGGGCGCTGGGCTTCGAGCCACAGCTCGGTGCGGGCGACCATCTGGTGCGGGTTGCCCTGCTTCAGTTCCTCGCGCCGGGGCACCTTCACCTTGCCCGACACCGCGAATACGCCGACCGCGATGACCGTGGCGAGCAGCGTCGCCATGAAGCCCCAGAACAGCAGCGGGCCGATGACCGCGCTAAAGATGCCCGCGCCGATCCAGATCGCCACCACCGCCAGCGCGATGTTGCGCACGCGCTTCAGCAGGCTTTTCAGCTTCAGTTCTGCCGAGGCCTTGCCGATGCTCCCGCGGGACGCGGGGCGATGGGTGCCGCCATCACGCTGGGTGACGAGGCTGCGCTTGGCCTCGCGCAGGATGCGGTCGGATTCGGCGGTCGTATCGGGCATTATTTATCCAGCGCGAGCAACGAAGGGGTTTGCGAGGCGACCTTCGCCTGCGCCTGCGCCTGGCCTTCGGCGCGGGCGATATAGCCCTTCGACCGCTCGACCTCGCTGGTGAGGACATTCACCGTCTGCTTCATCGAGTCGAGCGCGCGCACCTTGAAGGCGTCAACCTCGTCCATCGTGTCATAGATGTTCTGGAAGGCGCGCTGGAGCGTCTCCAGCGGGATCGTGCTGGCGGCGGCCTGTTCGTGGATCTGCGCGGTCTGTTCGCGCAGCAGCGTGCTGGTCGAATCGATGATGTCGCTGGTGGTCTTATTGAGCGCCGTGATCTGCCCCAGCACGAGGCGCTGGTTGGTCATCGCCTGCGCCACCGTCACCGCCGTGCGCAGCGCGCCGACGGTGGTGGTGCTGGCGCGATCGACGCCCTTCACCAGCTCGACATTGTTCTTCTTGACCAGATCGAGCGCGAGATAGCCCTGCACGCTCACCGCCATCTGGGTCAGCAGGTCCTGCGTGCGCTGGCGGACATAGAACAGCGCGCTCTCGCGCAGCGCCTTGGCCTTTTCGGGATCGGAGCTGTCGAGTTCCAGCGCCTTGGCCTCCAGCCGCTCGTCCAGCGTCTTGGCGATGTGGATCATCTGCTCCAGCTCGCCCATCGCCGCCCACAGTTTCTGGCGCTCGGTATCGATCGCGGCGTTATCGAGATGCAGCTCCTTCTTCCCGCTTTCGAGCCGGGTGAGGATCGAGGCGATATGCCCCTGCGCGCTGGTGTAGCTGTCGAAGTAGTTCTTGATCCTGTTGCCGAAGGGAATGATCCCCAGGATCTTGCGCGGACCCGACAGCTTGCCCTGCCGGCCGGGATCGAGGTCTTCGACGGTGCGGCGCAGTTCGGCGAGGTCCTTGCCGACCGAACCGTCGGCATCCATCGCCCGCACCGGACGATCAAGGAAGCGGTTCGACATGGCGGCGGCGGCGCGGATCTGTTCCTGCCCCATGCGGGTGATCTGGTCGACCTTCTCGCCGAACTGGGGCGAGCGCGCATCGGCCGCGACCAGCTCGTCGACGAAGGCGTCGACCTTGCTGTCGAGCTTGGATTTCTGCTCAGTGGTGACCGGCACGAGCCCCGCCGCCTTCTCGGGCGCGACGACCGGCACCGGATCGGGCGGGGTGAGGGTGAATTCGGTCGCGGTGGCGGTGGTGGTCTCGGTGCTCATCTTCGTGCCTCGTGCTCCCTTCAGCCCTGCGCGCACGCGAGGCTCTCTCACTGTATTAGTGATCTAAGACACGCCTTTCAAGCGTGGGGTGCATGGTAGGTCGGATGGGGGTGGGCGTCTATCGCCGGTGTGGGGGTGGGAGCGTCCGCTTCGACGGGGTGGGAGACACAAGCTGCCGTGCAGGTATCGACCCCGAACCGGTCATGAACAAGGGCGCTAAGATTGTTGCCAGCTTATGGTTGTTCAACGCGGCTTCGTCAAAGGAACATTTACGGTAAGACGGTAGGCTGGGTCGATGAAGCTGAGGCACCAATTTATCGTTCGAAACAAGCCCACTTCGCTTTTGGGATCAACCCTGATCCGGCAGATGTAATCATCCCCTTGGGCGCTAGAAACATCGTGATAGAGGTATGCAATTGCTGCCTCACCGGCCCCATATTGGAGGGTCGTCATGGCAATTTGACCACCCTGCGAATGCTCGCGGGCTATGGTAGTGCGCCTCAATGGCTCGGATTCTTGATCAATCAGTTGCTCAAGGGTTGCCTTGGTCTCCTCAGCCGAGGAGACAGGAAAGATGTCAGCCTCATGGCCTCCCCGATCTTCGTGCGAGAATGAGAACGCCGGGGCTAAGGACGCACCAGCAAGCAGCAAGAGCTTAAACACACTCAATCTCCTTACCAAGTTGGCACATCGCCAGGTACTTGAAGTACTGGGAAAAATCCACCCAATCCCGGTCATTCCCGATAGTTCGGCGCAACGCTGCAACCTGCCGCTACCCGTCATCCCAGCGAAAGCTGGGACCCAGGGCGGCAAGCGCTGTCCTGTGAGGCTCTAGGCCCCAGCTTGCGCTGGGGTGACGGGGGAAACAGCGGTCAACTTCGTCTTCCCGGGCTTGCCTGCCCCGGCGAAGGCCGGGGACCCGGGATCCCGCTTCTTATGGCGCAGGAGAAAGGCAGCGGGGCCCCGGATCAAGTCCGGGGAGACGTATTTGGTCAGGCCGCCAGATCGATGGGTACGATCTCGCCCGCCAGATAGAGCTTCTTCGCCTTGGCGCGGCTGAGCTTGCCCGAGCTTGTGCGCGGCAGGGTGCGCGGGGGGACGAGTTCGACGATGCAGCTCATGCCGGTGACTGAACGCACCTTGTCGGCGATCTGGTCGCGCAGCTTCACGCGCTCCTCCGGATCGCTGACCTTGCAGTGGACCAGCACCGCGGGGGCTTCCTCGCCGTTCTCGATCTCGATCGCGAAGGCGGCGATATCGCCGTGGTTGAAGCCGGGGAGCTGCTCCACCGCCCACTCGATATCCTGCGGCCAGTGGTTCTTGCCGTTGATGATGATCATGTCCTTCGCCCGGCCGACGATGAACAGGTAGCCATTCGCGGTGTAGCCCATGTCGCCGGTATCGAGCCAGACGTTCCCCTCCGCATCGGCGGCGAGACAGTCGCGCGTCGCTTCCTCGTTGCGGAAGTAGGAGTGCATGACGCTGGGGCCGCGGCACCACACCTTGCCGATCTGGTGGTCGGCCTTGGCGGTGCCGCTTTCGCTGCGGATTTCGACCTCCATGTCGGGCAGGGCTTTTCCGCAATTGACGATGGCGCGGTAGCGGGCCGGACGCGACAGGTCGCGCGGCGCGCCCGAGAGGCGCTCCTCCTCGACCAGCTCGACCCGGATACCCTCGCCCGGCGGCATCACCGTCACCGCCAGCACCGCCTCGGCAAGGCCGTAGGAGGGGGTGAAGGACGAGGCCTTGAAGCCGGCCGGTGCAAAGGCGTTGACGAAGTTCTGCATCACGTCGGGGCGGATCATGTCCGCGCCGTTGCCCGCAATCCGCCAGCGCGACAGGTCGAAACGTTCCGCGACGTTCGACTGGCTGGAGATGCGGCGCGCACAGATATCGTAGCCGAAGGTGGGCGAATAGGAGAGCGAGTTGCCCTTGTTGCGGCTGATCATGTCGAGCCACGCCAGCGGGCGGCGCGCGAAGGCATCGGGCTTGATGTAGTCGGCCGAGACCTGGTTGGCGATCAGCGAGAGAAAGCACCCGACGAGGCCCATGTCGTGATACCACGGCAACCAGCTCACGCAGCGGTCATTGGTGCCCAGGTTCATGGTGGTCGAATGGCCGTAGAGATTGTGCAGCAGCGCCCGGTGCGTGACCGCCACGCCGGTGGGGAAGCGGGTCGAGCCGGAGGAGTATTGCAGATAGCAGATATCGTCCGGCGAAGCCTCGGGCAGGGTGCACCCGGGGGCCTCGCGCCGGGCGAAATCCTGCCAGCTTTCCGCAGCGCAGCCCTGCCGCGCGGCGGCGGCCGAGGCCATCTCGGCGATTTCCTCGGGGTAGAGCAGCAGCTTGGGGTCCGAGCTCATGAGCTGGATCGCGAGCTGGTCGATATAGTTGTCCTTGCCGCCGAAGGTGGTCGGCAGCGGCAGCGGCACAGGCCAGGCCCCGGCATAGACGCAGGCGCAGAACAGCGCGGCGAACTCGGCGCCGGTCTCGGCGATCAGGGCGACGCGGTCTTCCTTCCCGATGCCCGCCGCGACCAGGCGGCGGGCCATGACCAGCGCGTCCTCGCGCATCTGGCGATAGGGATAGACGTGCGCCAGCTCGCCGCGCATGTCGTGGAAGTTAAGCCCCTTGAGGCTCTGCGCGGCATAGTCGATCGCTTCGTTGAAGGTTGCGAATTGCGCGCGGATTCGCGGCAGGTCGCAATCATTCGGCGTCGGCGTCAGAGCGGCGTCGGTCATAATGGTCAGAGATACCCGTAAGTTGCGGCGCGGTTCATGGTGGCTTCCCCTCGCGCTCTGGCATAACCCCGTGTCGCCGGGCAAAGTCCGGCGGTTTCCTGGTTCGCATTTGATAAGGAAAGTGGCACGAATAAGGCGAAATGGTTTCAGGTAAAGCGAATTCGTCATCCCCCGGTCGCCATGCCGGAGAGGATCGCACCGGGCAAAGCCGGGGCGGCAAGCGGGTGAAACCCCCGCTGACCGAGGCCGCCTTGCGCGACCTTGCGCTCCATTACGCGGCCCGTTTCGCCTCGACCGCGGCGCGGCTGGAAGCCTATCTCGCCCGCAAGATCAGGGAACGCGGGCTGGCCGCGGATGCCGAGGGGCGGGTGATCGCGCCCGACCTGCCTGCGCTCGTCGCCCGGCTGGTCGCGCTCGGCTATGTCGATGATGATGCCTATGCCCGGACGCGCGCCCGCGACCTCGGCAGCCGCGGCTATGGCGGGCGGCGGGTCGAGGAGAGCCTGCGCCATGCCGGCGTGGGGGAAGGCCTGCGCCGCCAGCACGCCCCCGGCGAGGCGGCCGGGCGGCGGGCAGCGGCGCTGATGGCGCGCAAACGGCGGCTCGGCCCGTTCGGTGCACAGCTCGCAGACGGCGATCCCCTCGTGCGGCGCAAGGCTCACGAAAAAGCCGTTGCAGCATTGCTGCGCGCAGGCCACCGGTACGAACACGCCCGCTTCATCCTTGCCGCTGGCAGCGTCGCGGATGTCGAGCAATGGGTCGCCGAAGCGGCTGACGAGGAAGGGACCGAAGACCAATGGTAAGGCACATTCTGGCGGCTGCGATGCTGGCACTGGGGCTGGCGGCCTGCTCGGCGGGCGAGAGCGCCACGGCGAGCGCCCAGAGCCCCGCTGCGCCACCGCAGGCGGCGGCAGTGCACCCGGTGTCGGGTCTGAAGGTGATCGACCTCGTGGTCGAGCGCGGCGGCAAGCGCATCCCTTTCAAGGTCGAGCTTGCCGACACGCCCGAAGCCCAGGCGCGCGGCCTCATGTTCCGCGATGCCCTCGGCGATTTCGAGGGGATGATCTTCCCCTCCGACACGCCCGAGCCGCGAAGCTTCTGGATGAAGAACACGCCGCTTTCGCTCGACATCATCTTCATCGGGGCCGACGGACGGATCATCAACATCGCGGCCAACACCGAGCCCTATTCGCTCGCGTCGGTGACCTCGAAGGGCCCCGCGGGCGCTGTGCTCGAACTGCGCGCCGGGAGAGCAGCGGCGCTCGGGATCGTGCCGGGGGACCGGGTTAGCTACACTCTTTCGGAGTAGCGGTACGCCATGATCGCCCATGTCGTCGCTGTCGCGCGGGATGCGGGCCATCATTTCTCAAAGGCGCTGGTGCCAGCGATCGAGATCGTAGCCGGTCTCGGCGTAGCGGGCGATGCGCACAGCGGGGAAACGGTCAAGCACCGCTCGCGAGTTAGGGTCGATCCCACGCAGCCCAATCTGCGGCAGGTGCATCTGATCCACGCTGAACTGTTCGACGAGGTCGGCGCAAAGGGTTTCAGCGTGCAGCCCGGCGATCTGGGCGAGAACATCACGACCCGCGGAGTCGACCTGCTTGGCCTGCCGCGCGGCGCGGTGCTGCGGATCGGCGAAACGGTGCGCCTTCAAGTCACGGGTCTGCGCAACCCCTGCGCCCAGATCGAGAGCTTCCAGCGCGGGCTGCTTGCAGCGGTGCTCGAAAAGCGCAGCGACGGGACGCTGATCCGCAAGTCGGGCATCATGACCATCGCGCTGGCGAGCGGTGCGGTGCGCGCGGGCGATGGAATAGCGGTCGACCTGCCAGCGCCGCCCTTCCTGCCGCTCGAGCGGGTCTGATCGGGAATCGGTGCCCGGTGGTAATCTTCCGCCTTGGCGCTCTGCGCCAATTCCGCTAGGCGCGAGGGTTATGGGTATCCTCGCGAAAATCTTCACCTGGTGGGACGGCGCCACCATCGGCACGCTTCTGTGGGCAGGCCGCGCCAAGGGCGAACACGTCGGCACCGATGCGGCAGGCAACAAGTATTACCGCCAGCGGCCCAAGGCCCTCGCCGCCAATGACGGCTCCTACACCAGCCGCGAGAAGCGCTGGGTGATTTACGCCGGCGCCAATGATGCCAGCCGCGTGCCGGCCGAATGGCACGGCTGGCTCCACGGCACTTATGACGACGTGCCCGAAAGCCACCTGCCCCCGGCCAAGATCTGGGAGGTCGACTACACCCCCAACGCCACCGGCACGGCTGCCGCCTATCGCCCCAAAGGCGCGCTCGAACGCGGCGGTGTGCGCGCCCGGGCGGTCGGCGACTACGAGGCATGGACCCCCGGCGGCGCCGAGTAGAAGCGCGGTGAGGGCGCTTGTCCGTCTCCTGCGGTTAGCGCTCGTCCCGACGCTGGCCCTGACGCTTGCGGGTTGCGACTATTTCGCGCCCGAACGGCAGGGCGCCGTTCAGGTGCCGCTCGACGGGGAGAGCCCCGCCGCCGCCCCTGCCGGCGTGACCACGGCTGCGCCCGGCAAGAGCTACGGCGCGACTCCGATGAACGAGCGGGTCGCGGTGATCGGCCTGCTCAACAAGCGCAACAATGTCTCGCAAGAGATCCGCCTGAAGCCCGGCGAGGCCCGCGCCATCGGGCCGGTGATCGTGCGTGTCTCCGCCTGCGAGCGCACCGCGCCCTGGGAAATGCCGCAGCAGACCGGCGCCTTCGTGCAGGTCGACATCCGCGGACGCGGCCAGCAGAACCACGCGCGGGTCTTCTCGGGCTGGATGTTCCTCGAAAGCCCGAGCCTCAATGTCGTCGAGCACCCCGTCTATGACGTCTGGGTCAAGGACTGCGTGATGCGCTTCCCCGGCGAGGAGGGCCCGGCCTCGCCCGAGGCCGACCCGAGCCCTGCGGCATCGGCCAGCCCGGCACCCGAAGCGACGCCTGCCGCCGCGCCCGCCCCGGCCGCGACTCCGCCTGCCGCATAGCCTTCGGCGAACCACCGCCACGCCATGCCGAGGCTCGCCTGCGGCTGGCCGCCCGCCCGCTCGACCAGCTTGCGGTAATCGGCCTGCGCCAGCTCGACCGCGCCCATCGAGCGCAGATGCCCGGTCATGAACTGGCAGTCGAGCAGAGCGAATCCGGCGCGGCGCATCAGCGCCACCAGCCAGGCCAGCGCGACCTTGCTTGCGTCGGGCACCCGGCTGAACATCGATTCGCCGCAGAACACCCGGTCGAAGGACACGCCGTAGAGCCCGCCGGCCAGCTCCGGCGCGCCGCCCTCTTCGCCCGGCAGCCAGCATTCGACCGAATGGGCGTGCCCGGCGCGGTGGAGATTGAGGTAGCTCTGCACGATCCGCTCGCTGATCCACGTCTCGGGATGCTCGGGACGCGGCTCGGCGCAGGCGCGGATCACCGCCTCGAAGGCCTGGTCGACGGTCACGGTGAAGCGGTCGGCGCGCAGCACCTTCCGCAAGCTCTTCGAGAGGTGCAGCCCCTCGAGCGGAATGATCGCCCGCTCGCGCGGTTCGACCCAGAACACCTCGGGATCGTCGCGCCGGTCGGCCATCGGAAAGATGCCGCTGCGATAGGCGAGCAGCAGGGTCTCGACCGGGACCGGAGGGCGGGAGGGCGCGTGCATCGCAGCTCCCCTACTACAGGCGCACGGGCGGCGAGGTAAAGTGGATTGCCTATGCCGGATGCCTTCGTTAAAGGGCGCCCCTGCCGCGAGTGCAGGGGTGTAGCTCAGCTGGTAGAGCATCGGTCTCCAAAACCGAGGGCCACGGGTTCGAATCCTGTCACCCCTGCCATTCCTGTTTTTCGAAGCGGCCTCCGCCGCTTCGTCCTCCCGGCAGATCCCTCGTTCCGCTGCGCTACACACGCTGCCCCTGCTCCTTGCGCGAGTCACCTTGCAATCGCCTGTCCGCCCGCGTAAGGGCCTTGGCGTCTTTTCCGACATCGGTGAAAATCTCCAGCCCCTCCGGCGACCTTGTCCCGGGCGGCGCGGAGCCCTACCTGAAAGCCGACCGGACGAGACGTGAAGGCATTACGCGAAGGATTGAGGCTCACATGGCCGACAAGATGATCGCTCCCAAGGATGGGGCCGAAGAAAAGAAGCGCAGGACCTCGCCGGGCGAGTTCTTCAACCAGGTCAAGGCCGAGTCGAACAAGATCGTCTGGCCGACCCGCGAGGAGACCGTGCGCACCGCGATCTTCGTCTTCATCTTCATGCTGATTCTCTCGGCCTTCTTCCTCGGCATCGACAGCCTGTTCGGCGCGGTCGTGAAGGCGCTGATCGGCCTGCTCCAGTAAGGCGCAGCGCCCTTCCGCCTCTGCCCGTCAGACCCCATTTTCAAGGATCCCCCATGGCTCGCTGGTACATCATCCACGCTTACTCCGGTTTCGAGAACAAGGTGCGCGACGCGATCATCGCCGAAGCCGAGCGCCTCGGCCTTTCCGAAGGCGTCGAGGAAGTGCAGGTGCCGACCGAGACCGTCACCGAAGTGAAGCGCGGCAAGAAGGTGCAGGTCGAACGCAAGTTCATGCCCGGCTACGTGCTCGCCAAGCTGAACATGACCGACGATATCTACCACCTCGTCAAGAACACCCCCAAGGTGACCGGCTTCCTCGGCTCGGGCAACAAGCCGCAGCCGATCTCCGAGAAGGAAGCCTCGCGCTATTTCGGCGGTGTCGCCGAGGCCCAGGCCGCGCCCAAGCGCGACATCAGCGTCGATTACGAGATCGGGGATTCGGTCAAGGTCAACGCCGGACCCTTCGCGAGCTTCAACGGGATCGTGGAAGAGCTCGATTTCGACAAGCAGAAGGTCAAGGTCTCGGTCTCGATCTTCGGCCGCGCCACCCCGGTGGAACTGGGCTTCGAGGAAGTCGAACTGGTGAAGTGATGTTGTTTGGGGTGAGGCTTCGTTGAAGACCCGCCCCGGCATCTGCCAGAAGAAGCGCCGCTTCGCCACGCGCGAGGCGGCCGAGGCGGTCGCGGTTGCAGCCGACACACCCTTGCGCGCCTACAAATGCGCGCTGTGCAAGGCGTTCCACCTCACCAGCCGGACCAAGGGCCTGCGCGTGCCGCGCGGCGTGGATGGCGACGCGGCCAGCGACAGGGCGTAGCCCTGCGGCGGGCCGCGCAATCGCGCGCGCGATGTCCGATCTCGGGCGAGGGACGAGGCGGCATTGCGGATTTGCGAGCGAGCGGTCTGTTAGCCGCAGCCAGGCACAGAAGGGCCCCGGCCACGGTCGGCATCGGTGTTCTCGCATAGGTCGCGGCAGGCTGGCTTGCGCGACTGACCCGAAACCGGGCGCCCATCTCGCTGAGCGGCTCTGCCTCGGAAGACATTCGGGCGTTAGCGGTTCAGGCTGCTTCACGATCCAGGACGTGACGGCTGGCGAAACGCGGATCTGCCAGCCCAAGCGGTTGCCCGGCTCCTGTCGGCCCGTGGAGCGTAAAGGCTGCCACGAGCTGTCGCAGCTCGGCCGATTGTTGAGCGAGACTGCTGGCGGCAGCCGTTGCTTGTTCCACCATTGCCGCGTTCTGCTGGGTCATCCGCCCCATGTCGGTCGATGCCAGGCTGACCTGTTGGAGATTGTCTGCCTGCCCCTGTGATCGTTCGGCAATGGTGCGGACGTGCGTGTCGATGCGGCTGAATTGCTCCATGATCCGGGCGAAGGACTGACCGGTCTGCCCGACCAGCGCCACACCCCGGCTGACCTGTTCGGTGCTGGCGTTTATCAGGGCGGCAATCTCGTTGGCTGCATCGGCGCTGCGCTGGGCGAGCGCACGCACTTCATTGGCGACCACGGCAAATCCCTTGCCCGATTCACCCGCACGCGCGGCTTCGACGCCGGCGTTCAATGCCAGCAGGTTGGTCTGGAAGGCGATGCCTTCGATCAGGGTGATGATATTGCCCACTTCCTGCGATGACTGCTCGACCGAAGCCATGGTGTCGACAGCCTGTCGGACGATCTCGTCACCCGCTGCGACTTGGCTATTGGCCTCGGCGATCACGGACTGGACCTCCTTGGCGCTGGCCGCCGTGTTCTGGACATTGCCCACCACGTCGCCGAGCGCGGCGCTCGTCTGTTCGACCCGTGCCGCCTGCAATTCGTTGCGCTTGGCAAGATCGTTCGACGCGCCGTGGATCTCCTGCGCACCAACCGAGACGGTTTCGGCGGCACCAGCGACCTGCAGCATCACCGAGCTGAGTTCGGCCGCCGTGCGGTTGAAGTTTGAGCGGAGGATCTCGTATTCGGGCGCAAATGGCGTGTCGATGCGCTTGGATAGATCACGCGCGGCGAGTGCCTGCAATCCGCCGCCAAGCTGGTCAACCACGATTGCCTGCTGACGGTCGGCGGCCTGCTTGGCGATCGCGGCTGTCCGGAAGAGTTCGGCAGCGCGAGCGATCTCGCCGATCTCGTCCGTGACCTCCACGTCGGACACCGGGCTTGCATAATCGCCAGCCCCCAGCGCCTTGAGCCGTTCGGCGAGCCTGTCGAGCCTGAGAATGACTGTTTTCTGCATCAAACGGACCGTCGCGCCCAGCACGGTGAAGGACAGCAACGCCAGGCCGATCATCAACCACAGGCTGCTCGACTGCGCGGCGGCGTGGCGCTCTGCCAGCAGGTCCTCAAAAGAGAGGCCGATCTTCTCCATCGAGCCCTCAAGCTGATCGAAGCTGGCATTGAATTCGGGGAAGAGTTGCACCGCATTGGATCGCCCGCTGGCGGCGGCATCGACCATCTTGCGCGCGGTCGAGAGGTAAAGCTCGACATCGCGATTGGTTGCCTCAAGCTGCTGATGTAGTTGCGGGTCAACCGCAAGCTTGCGGTTCTCGGCCATGATCTGACGGTAGTTCGTCGCATATTCGTCAAGGTCGTCGCTAGCCTGGCGCACCTGGGCCGGGCTTTCGATTGCGGCACCGTAAAGCGCAGCAAAAACTGCACCTCGCGCTGCATCGTGCATCATATCGCCTACCATGTGGTTGCGCAGCATGGCGACGATCACCTCGTTCTCGCGATCGCTCCGGGTGCGCTGGTTATCGCTCCAGACAGCGGAAAGCGTCTGCACCAGAGTGAGGCCAATAAGGACCGACCCGATCAGGATCGCACGTTGCTTGATGGTCATAGACGAAAGGATCCTTGGGGGCGATTGCAGGGTCACCACTGCCGCATGAAAGCAAGAACGAAGCGCAGGCCGACAATGATCGCGTCACGCGATCCTGCAGCCCGGCTCGGGTTGTGGACATATTGGGCATCCGCTTGCACGTTCAGCCAGGGCATGACCCGGTCGGCGACGGTAAGCTCGAGCCCGGTTTCCGCGCCCCGCAACGGATTGCCGACGGCACTTTCATTGAGCCGGAACTTGTCCGACAGAAACGCTTGGTTGGCGCCGAACGAAAGCTGGCTTTCGGAGCGGCCGGGCAACACACTATTGACCAAAACCCCGGCCTGCCACCCGCCCCGATAGGGGGTCGTGTTGCCGTCCGAAATCCCCGCGCGCAGGAACAGGCTGGCCTTGCGCGGCGCATCTGGCGCAGGCGCAATCGCGGCGCCGATCGGCCATTCCAGCAGAACATAGCCGCCTTGCGCCCGTTGCCGCAGCGGATCGCCCTCTGCGTTGAGCAGGCGAACATCATCCTGCCTGTCGGTATAGGCCCATGCGCCGAACGCGATCTTGCCCGATCCCGTCCAGCCCGCCTCGCCAATGATCAGCGCGCCGTTTTGGAACATCGGCCGGATACCGCCGTCATCGCCCAGCACCCCCGCTTCGGCATTGACGATGGCAAAGGCCATGTAGCTATCGCCGGTGGGCTGAACCTGCACAGCTGCGGTAAGCGCGGTCGAAGGGAAGATCGCCGGGCCATTGGGTCCGGTCGCGGCCAGTTCCGAACCGATCCCGAAGGCCGGGGCGATCAGCAGACTGGCGGCCTCGTTGCTGTAGAACTGCTCGTTCAAGTCGATGAAGCCGGCGCTTAGCGTCACCGGCCATTCGCCAAGGCGCTGCGTCAGATAGAGCTGGTAAAGCTTGAGCCGGTTGTGAGGCACTTCGCTGTTGTTGATGCCTTGCAAGGTTCCGGCAAGGTCATTCGGCCGCTGCCCGGTGCCGGCAATCCCTTGCGCGACAAGGCGTGCACCCCGCCAACCCGCTGCGGTTTCAAGGTCGAGGTCTGCTGCTAGCGAAGCAAGATCGACATAGCGTGCGCCAGTGCCGCTACCTTGCGCCACCGCCACCAAATCGAGGATGTATTCGCCCGTCAGCGTGATGAGCGGTGCAGCGGATGACGCCGGATCGGGTTCATCTTCAGCGGCGCGCGCCGGCCCTGCCGCCCACAGGCAGGCGGCAAACGTCAGGCAGGCAAAACGCCCAGCGTAGCGCCAGCTTTGCGCACCCGAAGCAATCGTACCGGATCGGGACCTTGTCATTGCCAGGCTCACTCACACAATCACAGCTCGCACGCAGGGCGGCGAAATGCGCCCCGCGATCTCGCCTTTTTCCCGTGAGTGATTGAACATCGATTGAGTGAAGGCCTTGGTAGGCCTGCGTAACTTCACGATTTTGAATTTGTACAGCGAGGCAAGCGGCCGCTTCGTCTAGCGCCCCCCACCTTGGCCCTCCCGATTAAACAGAACCGGCCGTCCAAGAGTGACCCCGGCCGAGAGAAGAAGGTGCGCTTTCGGGATCGCGCAGGGCTAGAGCGGATGACCGCAATGGGGTCGCTAGCCGAACGGCGGGTTTTGGCTGCTTGTAAGGGAAAGCGGACGTTTCGCCATCCGTTTCCTACTCCGCGCCTCGCTGTTACCGTCCCGCCCCGGCTCTTTCCCATCGTTGTGTCCGGCCTGCGAGGTCGTCCGATGTTTGCGGCGCTAAACAAGGCCCTGCTCTCCTGTCCGTCCGCTTGGCGAGAATCGATTTAAACTCATGAAATAAATGATGAAACAGAATTCCCGCCAAGCGGACAGGGTGTCCGCTTTGTCCGCTTGCGCTGCGCCGCCGTCACAGCCGGGTTGCTTTTTGCGCCGCTTGCGCCTAGGCGCGCGCCTTCGCTCGGAGCCTTGCTCGGGGTGATTCCGTGCGGGAGCTTGCGGCAATGCACAAGCCGGGGCGTTTGACCGCTTAACATGAGCCGGGCTGGAAACAGCGCGGCAAGAGTGCGAACAGGAGCAAGGCCTCATGGCCAAGAAAATCGAAGGCTATATCAAGCTGCAGGTGCCCGCCGGCTCTGCAACGCCCTCGCCGCCGATCGGTCCGGCGCTGGGTCAGCGCGGCGTGAACATCATGGAATTCTGCAAGGCGTTCAATGCCGCCACGCAGGAGATGGAAAAGGGGATGCCGATCCCGACGGTCATCACCGTCTACGGCGACCGTTCCTTCACCTTCGTCACCAAGACCGCGCCGGCGACCTACTTCATCAAGAAGGCAGCGAACCTCAAGTCGGGCTCGAAGGAGCCGGGCAAGGTCTCGGCCGGAACCATCAAGCAGTCGCAGCTGCGCGAGATCGCCGAAGCCAAGATGGCCGACCTCAACGCCAATGACGTGGAACAGGCGATGAAGATCATCGCCGGCTCGGCCCGCTCGATGGGCCTGCAAGTGGTGGAGGGCTAAGCACATGGCAAAGATCACCAAGAAGGCGAAGATCCTCGCCGATCTCGACCGCGAGAAGCTCTACACCGTCGAGGAAGCCCTCGGCGTGCTGCGCCAGTTCAAGGGCAAGTTCGACGAAACCGTCGAAGTCGCCATGAACCTCGGCGTCGATCCGCGTCACGCCGACCAGATGGTCCGCGGCATGGTCTCGCTGCCCTCGGGCACGGGCAAGGACGTCAAGGTCGCCGTGTTCGCGCGCGGCGAGAACGCCGAGAAGGCGCTCGCTGCCGGGGCGGACAAGGTCGGCGCTGAAGACCTCATGGAAGACATGATGGCCGGCAACCTCGATTATGGCCGCGTGATCGCCTCGCCCGACATGATGGGCGTGGTCGGCCGTCTCGGCAAGATCCTCGGCCCCAAGGGGCTGATGCCGAACCCGAAGCTCGGCACCGTGACCCCGAACGTCGCCCAGGCGGTCAAGGACGCCAAGAGCGGCCAGGTCGAATTCCGGGTCGAAAAGCAGGGCATCATCCACTCCGGCATCGGCAAGCTGAGCTTCTCGGACGACGCGCTGAAGGCGAACTTCAAGGCGCTGACCGAAGCCGTCGTGAAGTCGAAGCCCTCGGGCGCCAAGGGCAAGTATGTCCGCAAGGTCACCGTGACCTCGTCGATGGGCCCGGGCCTCAAGGTCGACCTGTCGGAAGTCGAAGGCGCCTAATCTGTCCGACCTCAAGGTCGGGCAATCAGGAAAAGCGGGGGCCGGAAGCGTCGTGCTTTCCGGCCCCTTCGTCTTGAGGCCGACAAGTCGTTCGGCCCTCTTGCTTTTTTCCCCGGCGATCCCATTTTCAGGGTAGCTGCGCGGCACCCCCGCCCGCGCGCCTTCAAGAGGTCTTGCCCCATGCCCCTTCCCTCGGAGCGCCTTGCCGGATGGCTCGCAACCAAGTGGCTGGTCGGCGCGGTCGCGCTGGCTGCCTTCGCGCTGCTGCTGAACCATGACCTGCGCCTCGGCATCGCCGCGGGTGGACTGCTCGGTGTCATCCTTGCGGTGTGGCTCTATCTCGCCATCCGCTACGGCTCGCTCAGCGGCGCGCCCTCGGTGCGCAGCGCCTTTGTCGAAAGCGCGCGCCAGCACGAACGCAACCGCCGCAGCGCTGTCGAGCGATCGGGCGGTCCCGCCGCGCCGTCCGACCGGCCCTGATGTCCCTTTGCCCCGGCCTCAGATGCCGCCGGGCGTGAAGTCGTAGCCCAGAGCGGCGAGCCCGTCGCCCAGCGCCTTGCAGCAGTTTGCGAGATCATCGGCACTGACCGAGCGGACCACGAAATTCGCGCCCACCCGGCCTTCGCGGAAGAAGGGATAGGAGCCGATCTGGCAGCTTTCATGCGCCGCTTCGACACGGGCCAGCAGCTCGGCGACCTCGCTTTCAGCCACCCAGCAGCCGATCGTCTCGGAAATGAGCGGCGCGCCGCCCTCAAGCTGGCCAGTGAGCGCATCGAGCATCCCGGCGGTGATGTGCGGCACCCCCGCCATCACGAACAGGTTGCCGCGCCGGATGCCGGGCGCGCCGGACATGCGGTTGGGGATCAGCTCCGAGCCCTCGGGCACCCGCGCCATCCTCAGCCGCCCCTCGTTGAGCCCGCCGCGGGTGGCGTAATAGCGCTCCAGCAAGGCGCGCGCCTCTGGGTGGATCACGACCGGCACACCCAAGGCCGCAGCCACCGCATCGACGGTGATATCGTCATGGGTCGGGCCGATTCCGCCGGTGGTGAAGAGATAGTCATAGGCGACGCGCAGTGCGTTCACGGCCTCGACGATCCGCGCCTCAACGTCGGGGACGACCCGCACCTCGGCGAGGCGGATGCCCTGCACCTGAAGCCAGCTCGCCACCTGCGCGATGTTCTTGTCCTGGGTGCGGCCGGAGAGGATTTCGTCGCCGATGACGATGAGCCCGGCGGTCCAGATCTTGTCGGGAGAGGTCATGATGACAGGACTAAAAGAGAATGGGTCCGATCCCAACCCCCTAATCGTCATTCCCGCGCGGGCGGGGATCCATCTGTCGGTTCCGCAGTGCGAAAGGATTGATGGACCCCTGCCTGCGCAGGGGTGACGGAGTGTGGAACTACTCCGCCGCCTCGAGCTGTTCCTCCGCCCCGTGTGCATTGGCCCCGGCGCGGGTGAAGGTGAGCAAGCCGTCGGTCAGCGGGTCGTCCTTCATGCGCTTGCGGTCGACCACATATTCCTGGTTGAGCCGCCAGGGATAGCTCACCGAGTTTTTCGGCATGATGTGCTTGCCGCGCTGGATGTAGCCGCTCGAGAAATCGAACACGTCATCCTCGACGATCGCCGCCTCTGCCTCTTTCGTGAGCACCGGCGTGGCGATGGTCGCCCCTGTCCGGCGCATATGCTCGAGAACGCGGCAGACGTAATCCGAGTTGATGTCGGCCCTCAGGGTCCAGCTGGCATTGAGATAGCCGAACACCACCGCCAGATTGGGCAGGTTCGAGAACATGCAGCCCTTGTAGTAGAACCGCTCGTTGAACTTCACCGCCTCGCCATCGACGCGGACGTCGATCTTCCCCGCCACCGCGAGCTTGAGGCCGGTCGCGGTCACGACGATGTCGGCGGGGAGGAAGCGGCCATCGGTGAGGCGCACGCCCCCCTTCTCGAACTTGGCGATATGCCCGGTCACGACGTCGGCCTTGCCCGCCTTCATGGCGCGGAACAGGTCCTCGTCCGGCACCAGGCACAGGCGCTGTTCCCACGGCTTGTAGGGGGGGGTGAAGGTCGCCTTGTCGTAATCCGGCCCGAGCGACTTCTCGATCTTCTTGTAGAGCGCGTCGATCACCTTCTGCGGCTTGTCGCGCGCCAGCTTGAAGGAGAAATCCTGCATCTTGATGTTCTTGAAACGGGTCAGCCGGTAGGCGAGCGTTTCCGGCAGGACGGCGCGCAGGAAGTTGGCGATCGCGTCCTTGGCAGGACGGGTGAACATCCAGGTCGGCGTGCGCTGGAGCATCGTCACATGGCCTGCCTCGCGCGCCATCGAGGGAACAATGGTCACCGCCGTCGCGCCCGAGCCGATCACGACGACGTTCTTGCCCGCATAGTCGAGGTTCTCAGGCCAGAATTGCGGGTGGAGCACCTGTCCTTCGAACTCGCCGAAGTCGAAGCCGGGATCATAAGGTTCGTCGTAGTCGTAATAGCCTGCGCCGAGATAGAGGAAGTTTGCGGTGAGGTGCGTGCGCGAACCGTCGGCCTTTTCCATCTCGACATGCCAGCGCGCGTCATCGTGGTGGAAGTCGGCGCTGACCACCTTGAGTCCGAAGCGCATGTGCTGGCGGATGCCGCGTTCATCGACGATGCGATCGAGATATTCGAGGATCGCAGGCGCATCGGCGATGCTCTTCTCGTGCCGCCACGGCTCGAAATCGAAGCCCAGCGTGTGCATGTCGCTGTCCGAGCGGATGCCGGGATAGCGGAACAGATCCCACGTTCCGCCGAGATTATCGCGCCGCTCGACGATGCAATAGGAGTGGTGCGGCGCCTTCATCTCCATGTGTGCGGCCATGCCGATGCCGGAGATCCCGGCACCCACGATCAGCACGTCGAAATCCGGCGGTGTGGCAAGCATGGCAGGCCCTCTCTCTCCCTTGTTGACACCGATGTAACCACACAGCTCCCGCAAAAGCGAGTCTTGAATGGCAAAGTGCAACTGAGTTTGGGGTGACGTCCTGCGGGCCAGGCTCTAAAGCGCGCAGCCATGACCCTCCGTGCCTGCCTGTTCGCCCCGCTGCCCCTCGCACTTGTCGCAGCGCCGCTGGCCGCGCAGGACGCCGGCGACAGCGGGGGAGAGCCCGTCGCCGAGGGCGAGGCCATTATCGTCACCGGGCGCGGGCTCGATCCGGCGCTCTCGAGCGCGATCTACGCCACCACCACGCTCGAGCGCGAGACGATCGTCAGCAGTCCATCGGGCCGGATCGAGGACGTGCTGCGCAATGTCGCGGGCTTCCAGCAATTCCGCCGCTCCGATAGCCGTTCCTCCAACCCCAGTGCGCAAGGGGTGACGCTGCGGGCCTTGGGCGGCAACGCGACGAGCCGCGCATTGGTGCTGCTCGACGGGGTGCCACTGGCCGATCCCTTCTTCGGCTATATCCCTCTCTCCGCAATCCCGCCCGAGACGCTCGGCACGATCCGGGTGACGCGCGGCGGCGGCTCGGGACCGTTCGGGGCAGGCGCTCTGGCGGGCACGATCGAGATGGAAAGTGCCGGGCCGGGGGCGGGCGGGCCGTTCCTCGGCAGCGCGGCGGTCAACCAGCGCGGCGAGACCGAGGCCAGCGGCGTGCTGACACAGCGCCTCGGCAGCGGCTTTGCCGTGGCGAGCGGGCGCTGGGACCGGGGACAGGGCTTTTTCACCACGCCCGAGGCACAGCGCGTGCCTGCCACCGCGCGGGCCGCCTTCGAAAGCTGGAACGCGGCCATGCGCGCGGTCGCGCCGCTCACCGGCGAGGTCGAGGTTCAGGCCCGCATCGCTGCCTTCCGCGATGATCGCACGCTCCGGTTCCGGGGTTCCGATTCCTTCAGCGAAGGGCAGGATGCCTCGATCCGCCTAGTCGGGCGCGGAGAGTGGCAGTTCGATGCGCTCGCCTATGTCCAGGCGCGCGATTTGGGCAATGTCGTGATCTCCTCGACCCGCTTCACGCCGACCCTCGACCAGCGCGCCACGCCCTCTACCGGGATTGGTGGCAAGGTCGAGCTGCGCCCGCCCCTGCTCGAAGGTCACGATATCCGCATCGGTGCCGACTGGCGCCGCGCCGAGGGCGAGATGCAGGAGGAGGCGCTTAATGCCGTCACCGGGCGCGTCACCGAGCGCCGCCGGGCCGGGGGCGCGACCGACAATCTGGGCCTGTTCCTCGAAGATGACTGGCAGATCGGCCCGCTCACCCTGAACGGCGGGGTGCGGGCGGATCGCAGCAGCATCACCGGCGGTTTCTACAATGCCGTGAGCGCGACGGGCGCACCCCTCGGCAATATCGCTGCGCCCGACCGCTCCGGCTGGTCGGCAAGCTGGCGGGCGGGCGCTCTGTTCTATGCCACCCGCCGCCTCGATCTTCGCGCGGCGGCCTATACCGGGCTGCGCCTGCCGACCCTCAACGAGCTTTACCGGCCCTTCGTGGTCTTCCCGGTCACCACCGAGGCGAACGCCAGCCTTGCCAATGAACGGCTGCAAGGCTTCGAGGTGGGGTTCGACTGGCAGCCGGTGAACGCGGTGGTGATCGCGGTGACCGCGTTCGACAACGCGGTCGAGAATGCCATCGCCAATGTGACGGTCGGCCCCAACCTGCGCCGCCGTGCGAACCTGCCTGCCATCAAGGCGCGCGGGATCGAGGCGAGTGTCGCGGCAAAGCTGGGCGCGGTGAGCCTCGACGGGGCACTGGCCTGGACCGACGCAGCGGTGCGCGGGCGGGGGCTCTCCGCCGATCTCGACGGCAAGCGTCCGGCCCAGACGCCGGAATTCGCCGCCACCTTGACTCTCGGCTGGGAACCGGCTGCCGGCTGGCGGCTGGCGGGAACCTTGCGCCACGTCAGCGCGCAATTCGAGGATGACCGCCAGACCGACCTGCTGGTACCCGCGACAACGCTTGACGCTTTCCTCGCCGCGCCGCTCGGGAGCGGGATGTCGCTGGTCGCCCGGGCGGAGAATATCACCGGCGAGGCGGTGATCACCCGCAACCAGGGCGGCTCGATCGACCTTGGCGCGCCGCGCACGCTGTGGCTCGGCCTGCGCTACGGGTTCTGACGCCGCGGCGAGAAGCTGGGAAAGATTGCTGCGGGGGCGCTGAGGGTCAGGGCCCTCATGCTGCGTTGCAGCACATGATGTTGCATTTTTGCTACATTCGCCCAGAACTTTGCCTGTGACTCTTGTTAGGTGACGCGACCCTGATAGGCTCCCCCGCGCTGACCAAGCCCGGCACCAAGACCGGCTGGCATGTGGAGAGAGGGAAATTCATGACGCGCAAGATCGCAAAGCTCGCCTGTGGCCTCATGGCCTGCAGCGCATTGACCACGCCTGCTTTCGCCCAGGACACCGATACCGCTGCGGCACCGGCAGGGGATGACGGCGTCATCATCGTGACTGCCACCCGCCGCGCGCAGGACGTGCAGGACATTCCGCTGGCGGTGACCGCAATCTCGCCGCAGCAGCTCGAGGCGCAGCGCGTTGTCAACATCCAGCAGATCTCGGCCCTCGCGCCGTCCTTCACCGCCAGCCAGGCGCAGCTCGCCTCGGGCTCGGTGGTGCTGCGCGTACGCGGCATCGGCACGACCTCGAACAATATCGGCTTCGAAAGCGCAGTCGGCATCTTCATCGATGGCGCCTACCAGTCGCGTCCGGGCGTGGCGCTGAGCGAATTCGTCGATGTCGAGCGCGTCGAAGTGCTGCGCGGCCCGCAGGGCACGCTTTTCGGCCGCAACACCTCGGCAGGGGCCCTCAACATCACCAACGTGCGTCCCGATGTCACCTCCTTCGGGGGCTTCGTGAACGCGGAATACGGCAATTTCGACGAGAGGAGCCTGCAGGGCGCGATCAACGTGCCGGTGGTCAAGGACACGGTGGCTGTCCGCCTCACCGGCGCGTTGCGCCAGCGTGACGGCTTCCTCGATGTCGTCGACCGCACCGGTCGCAAGATCGGCGAGACCAACACCGCCGACCAGTGGCTGGTGCGCGGCCAGATCGGCTGGGATACCGAAAGCGGGATCCGCGGCCGCATCATTGCCGACTATTCCAAGAGCCAGTCGAGCTGCTGCGGCGCGATCGAGCTCTACCAGACGCCGCTGGTCACGAACGGCGCCTTTGCCGCAGTTGGCCTCGGCGCGAATGGCGGCAATGGCCAGCCCTTCACCGCCACCGCGCCGCGTGACAACGGCGGCTTCGAGCGCGCGATGGACAACCGCATCGTCTCGGCCAACTTCGCGCCCGAGGCGGACATCGACAACTACGGGGTGACCGGCGAGCTGGAATTCCCGGTTTCGGACAGTGCCAACATCATCTTCATCGGTTCGTACCGCAAGTACCAGAGCTTCGAGCGTTACGATTCGGACTTCACCGGTCTCGACATCTTCAACGTCAACCGCCTGAACCTTGATCTCGACACCTGGACCGCGGAACTGCGCTTGCAGGGCGAAGGCATGGGCGGCAGGCTCAACTACATGGTCGGCGGGTTCTTCTCGGACGAACAGATCGACCAGTCGGCGGCCTTCTCGCTCGGCGCGGACTATGACCGCAACTTTGGCGCCTTCCTTGGCGCTGCCGCGGGCCCGCTGCCGCTCCAGACCTTCACCGGGGTCAACCCGACGGGGACCAGCAACGCCAACGCCTTCCAGCAGGATGCCAAGAGCTACGCGCTGTTCACCCATAACAGCCTCGAGCTTACCGACGGGCTCGAGCTGACTGTCGGCCTGCGCTATTCGTGGGAAGACAAGTCGGGCGGCTTCCGGCAGAACTCGGTCAACAACCAGGTCTGCCCGGCGACGCTCTCGCGGCTCGGCGCGATCGGTGCGGTCAACGCGGCGCTGGTTCCCGCCTTCATCGGCATCGGCTGCTTCGGCTTCACCGCCCCGGTGAACCTGCCGCAGGCCGCTGCCCTGCCGCTGCCGCGCACCTTCCAGTCGAACTTCAAGGACGAGGAGCTGATCTACACCGGCAAGCTCGCCTATGAGTTCAGCCCGTCGGTCAACGCCTATGCGAGCTTCACCCACGGCTACAAGGCGGGCGGTATCAACCTCGATACCACCGCGGCGGTGGGCGGCGCAGACCCGCGCTTCCTGTCGGAAGAGGTCGATGCCTATGAAGTTGGCCTCAAGGCCCAGACTGCCGATCGTTCGGTGACGGTCAACATTGCCGGCTTCTACGAGAAGTTCACCAACTTCCAGGTGCTCGAGTTCACCGGCACGGCCTTTGCCACCTTCAACGTGCCCAAGGCCAACACCCGCGGGGTCGAAATCGAAAGCCTCGTGCGTCCGGCTGACGGCCTGACCCTGAACCTGGCTGCCACCTTCCTCGAAGCGAGCTACCCGGACGATTGCGCCGGCACCCAGATCGCTCCGCAGGTGGTGGGTCTTTGCGGCAACGATCTCACCAATGCACCGCGGATCGTGGCTCTGGCCGGTGCGATGTGGGAGAAGCCGATCAACGACAACCTCGAGTTCTTTGTCTCGGGGCAGGTTCGGATGGAGGACGACCAGCGCACCGCCACCCAGGCGATCGTGCCGCCGAGCGCCCAGCAGATCGCCACGCTCGGCGTTGCCGGCGCGGTCGCTGCCCAGCCGAAGATTGTCGCCGACATCCAGGACGGCAAGGCCTTCGTCAACATGCGCGCGGGCCTGCGCTTTGCCGGCGGCAAGTATGCGCTTGAAGGCTGGGTCAACAACCTGACCGACGAAGTGGTGCGCGGGGTGACCTTCAACACCACGCTGCGCAGCACCGGCGCGACCAACTCGCGTTCGGCCTTCACCCTGCCGCCGCGCCAGTACGGCGTCACCCTGCGCGCGAAGTTCTAAGGCGCGCAGAACAAGTTAGCTCCGCAAACGGAGCGGGAGAGGGGGCGGCTCGGGCGACCGGGCCGCTCTTTCTTTTTGATCCTTGAACCCGCCTCCGCGGGTTCGCCCCCGGTGCGTTTCGAGCTATTCAGGCTCAAGCACCTGCGGCGCGCGCGCGTGCGCTCGCGACGCCTTCGGCGTCGGACTTGCGCGATCACAACCGGGGGGGCGGGCACGAAAAAGGCGGCCCCTCGCGGGGCCGCCTTTTCAATTCTCGATCATCGCGCTGGAACGGCCGCCCGCAGGCGATTAGGCCCATGAGGGCCTGAAGCTCGCCGAGGACGTGCCCCCGGATGCGCGCACGCTCACATAGAACGCGCGATCAGCATCTTCATGATCTCGTTCGAGCCGCCGTAGATCCGCGCGATGCGGGTGTCGCGGTACATCCGGGCGATGGCGTAATCATTGATGTAGCCCGCGCCGCCGTGGAACTGGAGGCACTTGTCGACCACCTCGCTCTGAAGCTCGGTCACCCAGTATTTCGCCATGCTTGCGGTCGCCACGTCGAGCTTGCCCTCGAGCAGCTTGGCGATGCAGTCGTTGACGAAGACGCGGGCGGCGGTGCCGCGCGCCTTGAGGTCGGCGAGGGTGAACTGGGTGTTCTGGAAGTCCCAGATGGTCTTGCCGAAGGCCTTGCGGTTCTTGACGTATTCGACCGTCACATCGAGCGCCTTCTCGATTCCCGCAATGGCGTTCATGGCGATCACCAGCCGCTCCTGCGGCAGCTCGCCCATCAGCTGATAGAAGCCGCGCCCTTCGACGCCGCCGAGCAGATTATCCGCCGGAATGAAGACGTTATCGAAGAAGAGCTCGCTCGTATCCTGCGCATCGAGCCCGATCTTGTCGAGCTTCTTGCCGCGCTGGAAGCCTTCGGCACCCTCGGTTTCGAGCAGCAGCAGCGAGATGCCCTTGGCGCCCTCGGCAGGGTCGGTCTTGGCGACGACGATGATGAAGTCCGCAAGCTGACCGTTCGAGATCCAGGTCTTGGAGCCGTTGAGCCGATAGCCGTTGCCGTCTTTCAGCGCGGTGGTCTTAATCGACTGGAGGTCGGACCCCGCATCCGGCTCGCTCATCGCGATGGCGCTGACGAGATCGCCGCTGACGAGGCGGGGGAGGTACTTCTGCTTCTGCTCCTCGGTGCCGTGGCGCACGAGGTAGGGCAGGATGATGGTGTTGTGGAGGCTCGCGCCGAATCCATCAACGCCGTATTCACCCTGCTTGGAAATCACCACCATGTCGTGGCGGAAGTCGCCGCCGTGGCCGCCATATTCGGTCGGCACCGACACGCCGAGCAGGCCGGCAGCGCCCGCCTCGCGCCAGAACTCGCGCTCGACCATCCCGTCCTCGCGCCACTTTTCGACCCGCTTGGCGGGCGCGTGCTGGGCGTAGAACTTGCCGACCGCATCGGCGAAGATCGCGATCTCTTCCTCTTCCATGAAGGCGGGTTGGGGCACGTCTATGACAGGCATTTCATTCTCTCCTGGTGATCCCGGACTTCGCTGTTTCACGTGAAACAGTGCAGCGAGGCGGGGTCTGGAAGGGGTCTAAAGGGGGTCCAAGCGGGGTCTAAACCGATCTGGAGGGGGTCTGAACCTGTCAGCTCCCCCTCTCAAACGGGCCGGTTCTTACTTGCCCGTCCAGTTCGGCTTGCGCTTTTCAGCGAAGGCCGCCGCGCCCTCGCGCGCGTCGTGGCTGACGAACACCGGGCCGATCAGCTTGCCCTGGTTGGCGTAGCGTTCGTCCATCGGCCAGCCGCGCGATTGCTTCATCACCGCCTTGGACACCTTCACCGCGAGAGGCCCGTTGGCCGCAATCCTTGCCGCCAGCGCCTTGGCACCTTCCAGCGCGGAGCCTTCGGTCACTTCGTTGATCAGGCCGAGCTGGTACGCGCGCTCCGCACCGATGAAGTCCCCGGTCAGGGCGAGTTCGAGCGCGATGCGCTCGGGGATCTGGTCAGGCAGCATCATCACGCCGCCCGCCGCCGCGACAAGGCCGCGCTTCACTTCGGGGATGCCGAACTTCGCGCCGGAGTGCGCCACCACAAGGTCGCAGGCGATCATCAGCTCGAGACCGCCGGCCAGCGCATAGCCTTCCACCGCGGCGATCAGCGGCTTGGCGGGCGGGGCCTGTACCACGCCGCCAAAACCGCGCCCTTCGACCGAGGGCGATTCGCCGCGCAGGAAGCCCTTCAAATCCATCCCCGAACAGAACGTCCCGCCCGCGCCGGTGAGGATGCCGACGCGCAGATCGTCTTCGGCATCGAGCCGGTCCATCGCCGCCGCGATCGCCTCGGAGGCGGCCTTGGTCATGGCGTTCTTCGCCTCGGGGCGGTTGATGGTGACGATGAGGACGCCGTCCTCGACTTGGGTAAGAACTTCAGGTGCGGCGGTATCGCTCACGCTCTCTCTCCTATCGAAAATGTGATTGCGTTTCGAAACGCAATTCTTGTGCGAGTGGTGCAGTGGGTTTACGGACGCGTCAACCGCAATTTCGCTAGAAGTGGAGAGGATTCCCCATGGCCGAAGCCTACATCATCGACGCCGTTCGCACCCCGCGCGGGATCGGCAAGCAGGGCAAGGGTGCGCTCGCCGCGTGCCACCCGCAGCACCTCGCCGCGACCGTGCTCAAGGCGATCAAGGACCGCAACAATCTCGACACCAAGACCGTCGACGATGTGATCTGGTCGGTCTCGACGCAGGACGGGATGCAGGCGGGCGACATGGGCCGCATGGCCGCGCTCGATGCGGGCTATGACATCACCTCGTCCGGCACCACGCTGGATCGCTTCTGCGGCGGCGGCATCACCAGCGTCGCGCTCGCCGCTGCGCAGGTGATGAGCGGGATGGAAGATTGCGTCGTCGCCGGGGGCACCGAGATGATGAGCCTCACCGCCGCCATGAGCCAGGAAAAGATGCGCGCCGGGATCAAGCCGCCGATGATGGGCAGCTACAATGCGCGCCTGCAAAAGGTGCACCCGCAGTCGCACCAGGGCATCTGCGGCGATGCCATCGCATCGAAGGAAGGCTTCACCCGCGAGGAACTGGACGAGGTTGGCTACCGCTCGCAGGTCCGCGCCGCCGAAGCCATCGCCGAAAACCGCTTCGCCAAGTCGGTCGTGCCGGTGGTGGCCGATGACGGCACGGTGCTGCTCGACCGCGAGGAATATCCCCGCCCGCAGACCACCCGCGAAGACCTCGCCAAGCTCGAACCGGCCTTCCCCAAGATCGCCGACGTGCCGCTCGACGAGGCGGGCACGACCTTCCGCAAGCTGATCAACCAGAAGTACCCTGATCTCGAGATCAAGCACTTCCACCACGCGGGCAACTCCTCGGGCGTCGTGGACGGTGCGGCCGCGGTGCTGATCACCTCGAAGGATTACGCGCAGAAGCACGGCCTCAAGCCCCGCGCGCGCATTGTCGCCACCGCCAACATGGGTGACGACCCGACGCTGATGCTCAACGCCCCCGTCCCGGCGGCGAAGAAGGTGCTGGCCAAGGCCGGCCTCTCGAAGGACGATATCGACCTCTACGAAATCAACGAGGCCTTTGCGGTGGTCGCCGCCAAGTTCGTGCGCGATCTCGAACTCGACTGGGACAAGGTCAACGTCAACGGCGGCTCGATCGCCCTCGGCCACCCCATCGGCGCGACGGGCTCGATCCTGATCGGCACCGTCGTCGATGAACTGGAACGCCGCGGCGGCCGCTATGGCCTCGTGACGATGTGCGCGGCGGGCGGCATGGCCCCGGCGATCATCGTCGAGCGTGTGGACGGCTTCGTCGACTGAGGAGCGCAGCCGCATGATCGCTGACACCACGCCCGTCATCATCGGGGTCGGGCAATATTCCGAACGCGTCGGAGAGCCCGGTTACGAGGCCCTGTCCTATATGGACCTTGCCGGACGGGCGCTGGGGGCAGCGATTGCGGACAGCGGGGCGAGCGGGTCGGTGGCCGATGCCATCGACACCCTCGCCGCGATCCGCGCCTTCGAGATGTCGCGCCCGGATCGCAAGCCGCCTTTCGGGGCGGCGAACAATGTGCCGCGCGCGATTGCCAAGCGGGTCGGGGCCAATCCGGCCCGCGCGATCCTGACGACCACCGGCGGGCAGACCAACCAGCAATTGGTGGGCGAATTCGCTGCGGCCATCGCGGCGGGGGACAGCCGCTGCGCGGTGATCGTCGGCAGCGAGGCGATCTCGACTGTGCTGGCGCTGTCGGCCAAGGGCGAGATTCCCGACTGGTCGGAGGAGGTGCCCGGCACCTTCGAGGATCAGGGCTTCGGGGTCGATGAACTGTTGGAGCCCATCCTGTTCATGCACGGCGCAAGCGGGGCGATCCCGCTCTATGCGCTGGCCGAGAATGCGCGGCGGCACCGGCTGGGCATGGGGCTGGAAGAATACCGCCTCGAAATCGGCAAGCTGTTCGCGCCCTTCACGCGCGTGGCTGCGGCGAACCCGCATTCGGCGGCCCCGGTCGAGCGCACGGCCGAGGAGCTGGCGACCGTCACCGACCGCAACAGGATCGTGGCGGAACCCTATCCGCGCATGACTGTCGCGCGCGATCAGGTGAACCAGGCGGCGGCGGTGATCGTCGCCTCGGCGGGCCTCGCGCGCCAACTCGGCGTGCCGGAGGACCGGTGGGTGCACATCCACGCCGTCACCGCCGCGACCGAATTGAAGCTTTCGCAGCGGCCCGATCTTGCGGGGAACCCGGCCAGCCTCGCCAGCGTCGATGCGGCGCTGGCGCGGGCGGGCAAGGGAATCGCCGACATGCGCTACATCGACTTCTATTCCTGCTTCGCGATCCCCGTGTTCAACCAGTGCGACCACTTCGGCCTTTCCGCCGACGATCCGCGCGGGCTGACGCTGACGGGCGGCTTGCCGTTCTTCGGCGGGGCGGGGAACAATTATTCGGCCCACGCCATCGCCGAAGCGGTGCAGCGGGTGCGGGATGACCGGGGTTCTTTCGCGCTGGTGGGCGCGAACGGCGGGTGGATGAGCAAATATGCGACCGGCATCTATTCGACCGAGCCTGCCGACTGGAGCGAGGGCGACCGCTTCGCCAAGCTCCCCAAGGCGACCGACAAGGTGCCGCTCGCCAAGGCGCCGGTGGATAGCGCGGTGGTCGAGACCTACACCATCAACCGCGGCCCCAAGGGCGCCGAGGCGATCTTCATCGGTCGCTCTGACGCGGGCGAGCGGGTGGTGGGCAATGCCGACCTTTCCGATGCCGCCACCGCCGGGGCCTTCGAGAGCGGCGAGCCTTTCGGCTTGCGTTTGGCTCTAACCCAGGACGAGCGCGGGCGGACGATAGGGCGGATCGCCTGACCTTGCGCGAATCGGCCCTTTGGGCTAAGTAGTTTCAATTGAAACTATCTCGCCAGCGGGGATTTGCAGCATGAACGCGCCCACTCACGACCTCTTCGACAACCCCGCCGGGCTCGACGGGTTCGAATTCGTCGAGTTCTGCGCGCCGGAAAAGGGCATGCTGGAGCCGGTGTTCGAAGCCATGGGCTTCACCCGCGTGGCGCAGCACCGCTCGAAGGACGTCCACCTGTGGCGGCAGGGCGGCATCAACCTCATCGCCAATTACGAGCCGCGCTCGGCGGCGTGGTATTTCGCGCGTGAGCATGGCCCCTCGGCCTGCGGCATGGCCTTCCGCGTGCGCGACGCCGCCAAGGCCTATGACCACCTCATCGCCAAGGGCGCAGAGCCGGTCGCCGTGCAGACCGGGGTCATGGAACTGCGCATCCCCGCGATCCGCGGCATCGGCGGGGCGATCCTCTATCTGGTCGACCGCTACGAGGGCGCGGAGGGCGGCAACGGCCTCACCATCTACGACATCGATTTCGAGTATCTGCCGGGGGTCGAAAAGCACCCCGAAGGCGCGGGCTTCCACACCATCGATCACCTCACCCACAACGTCTATGGCGGGCGGATGAAGTATTGGGCGGACTATTACGAGACGCTCTTCAACTTCCGCGAGATCCGCTTCTTCGACATCAAGGGCGAATATACCGGCCTCACCTCCAAGGCTCTGACCGCGCCCGACGGCAAGATCCGCATCCCGCTCAACGAAGAAGGCGAGGGCGGCAAGGGCCAGATCGAGGAGTTCCTGCGCGCCTTCAACGGCGAGGGCATCCAGCACATCGCGCTGATCTGCGAGGACCTCCCCGCCTGCTGGGACCGGCTGCAAAAGCTCGGCGTCCCCTTCATGACCGCGCCGCCTGCGACCTATTACGAGATGCTCGAGGGCCGCCTGCCGGGCCACGGCGAGGATGTCGAGGCGCTCAGAATGCGGGGCATCCTCCTCGACGGCACCACGGAAGGTGGCAGCCCCCGCCTGCTGCTCCAGATCTTCGCCCAGGCGCAGTTCGGGCAGGTGTTCTACGAAATCATCCAGCACAAGGGCGACGAAGGCTTCGGCGAGGGCAACTTCAAGGCCCTGTTCGAAAGCATGGAGCGCGACCAGATCCTGCGCGGCGTGCTCAATGTCGAGGAGCCGGCGGAATGACCCACCCCGTCAATCACCCTGTCCAGCTTGGGGGCATCCACCACGCCGCCTATCGCTGCAAGGACGCGAAAGAGACGGTGGAGTGGTACGCCCGCGTGCTCGGCATGACCTACACCACCGCCTTTGCCGAGGATCACGTGCCTTCGACCGGCGAATATGATCCCTACATGCACATCTTCCTCGACGCGGGGAACGGCAACATCCTCGCCTTTTTCGAGCTGCCCAACCAGCCCGAGATGGGCAGGGACCCGAACACCCCGCAATGGGTGCAGCACCTCGCGCTGAAGGTGCCTTCGGAAGCGGCGCTGCTGGCGGCCAAGGCCCATATCGAGGCGCAAGGCATCGACGTGCTCGGGCCGACGCATCACGGCATCTTCAAGTCGATCTACTTCTTCGATCCCAACGGGCACCGGGTGGAGCTTGCCGCCGATATCGGCACGGCCGAGCAATATGCCGAACTCGCCCGCGTCGCCCCGGTGATGCTGGAGGAGTGGTCTGAGACCAAGCAGGCCCCGCGCCACGCCGACTGGCTGCACGAAATCGCCCGCGCGGAGCACGCGGCGAAGGGGTGATCACTGCGGGGGCCCGGAGTCCGCTTTTGGAAAGCGCCAGCTGGCTCGGTTAGGACTGCAAGTGGGTGGGGAGGCGAATGGCGGCTTTTGTCAGTAGTAGCCGGCCGGCAGGGTGTCTGAAAGATACTGATCTTGGCCAGCGACCGACATCCCCGCACGTATCCAAGCGCCGCGTTCATGGGACGCCGCTACCGCCTCCCAAACGCATTCGATGAGTGGCGCTGAAACTTTCTCAAAAGTGCGCCCGTCGCCATTATAGACAACGCCGGCGACGATGCCTCCTTCGAGCCACGTGCGCGCCAGAAGCCAATCGGCCATCTCTCCGCGGTGAATCACAATGTAGCCAACGCCGGTGCAATTCACGTGTGCGAATAGATCGTCTCTGACATGCCTGGCAATATGGTCGATTGCCCGATCCACATCACCGGCCTCCCGCCCTTCGGCTAGGATTTCATAAACTTTCGCTAGCAGTGGTCCGGCTGATCGGATCCCGCACAGCGAGAAATGACGGGGACGATAGGTAGCGCCAGTTGTCATACGCCTTCTTTCAAGCAGTTTCTGACTTACGCATGCACCTGGAGAGAAGGCTCGCAGTTGGGAAGCAGAATATATGTTTGGTCCCAGAAGAACTGATGCCCGCTTCGGGGTCGCTTCCAGAATTTCCGCTTTCGGCGAAAAACCCGTGGAAGCTGCCCGGCAGGTATCGGGATCGCGCATCCGGTGCCCTCATGACGGAGGATCGGTTGCACCTGCCCGATGGAGGAGCCCGAGGCGGGCTACCGGCTGGTGCGCAGCTATGCGATTGCGCGGGGTTAGCGCCCGCGGCGTTTGCGGTCCTGTTCGCGCTTGAGCTTGAGCATCGCATCAAGATCGACAACCTCGGCCCGCGCGCGCATCCACCAGATGCCGCCCAGCGTCCAGACCAGCATCCCGGCGAAAAACAGCACCATACCGATGGCGAATTGCGGATCGCCCTCGTGCGCTTCGGCATAGTCTGCGAACCACACGACCAGCGGCACCAGCAGCGCCATCCACACGCCGAACTGCGCCCAGCCCCGCACCCCGCGCGGGACGATGGTGAAGTTCATCGGTCCCTTTCGGTACATCACGAAGGGCTTGTCCTCGTCACGCATTGTCATCGCCCTGTGTCCGCGCGCCCGGCGGGCGGCCGCGCTTGGGTGCGTCGCTGCGGGCGGGCCTTACCCCGCGCCGGGCGAGCGCCTCGCGCAGCAGCACCTCGATCTCGGCGTTCACGCTGCGCAGCTCGGCATCGGCGAGCCGCTGGACCGCATCGTGAAGCGCCGGATCGAGGCGCAGGGCAAAGGCTTTCTTGGCACTCATCACATGATCGTCAGTAGAGCGACCCTGCGTTGACCACCGGCTGGGTGTCGCGCTCGCCGCACAGCACCACCATCAGGTTCGAAACCATCGCCGCCTTGCGTTCGTCGTCGAGGTGGACGACGTCCTTTTCGGACAGCTGCGTCAGCGCCATCTCGACCATCGAGACCGCGCCCTCGACCAGCTTGCGGCGGGCGGCGATCACCGCCTCTGCCTGCTGGCGGCGCAGCATCGCGCCGGCGATCTCGGGGGCATAGGCGAGGTGGGTGAGGCCGCATTCGTCGACCGTGATGCCCGCCACCGAAAGCCGCTCGATCAGCGCGAGGCGCAGTTCGGCACTCACTTCCTCGTGGTTGCCGCGCAGGGTCACTTCGAGGTGCTCGATATCGTCATAGGGATAGCGCGAGCCGATCGAACGCACCGCCGCTTCGATCTGGGCGGTCACGAAGGCGCGGTAATCGTCAACGTCGAACAGCGCCTGGGCGGTGTCGGTGACGCGCCACACGACCTGGGCTGCCATCTCGATCGGATTGCCGCGCGCGTCGTTGACCTTGATCGTCTGCGAGATGACGTTGTTGGCGCGCACCGCGATCTTCTTGCGGGCCAGCCACGGCAGGACCCAGCGCAGGCCTTCGTTGCGATCGGTGCCCTTGTAAGCGCCGAACAGCTGGATCGCGGCGGCTTCGTTGGGGTTGATCATGTAGAAGCCGGTGAGGATGAACAGGCCGATAAAGCCGCTGACGAGCGCGCCGATCAGCGGCAGGCCTTCCGGCGGCCCCTCGCCGCTGACGGCCGTGATGAAGAGCCAGCCGGCGACCGCCACCAGCACAAGACTGACAAGCAGCATGACATAGCCGCTCTGGGTGACAGCCGGGACTTCGCGGCTGCGGTTGAGGGCAGGGGCATCAGCAGGGGACATGACGGAACTCCATCGGTATAAATTGTGATATCACCTTTATATCAAATGAGCGCCTCGTCAAGAAGCTCTAATAACCGCTCGCCTGCCCGTCCTTCCGCATTTCGGTGGCTCCGGTGTAGACCCCGCTGACCGGATCGCGCGCGATGATCTGGTAGCCGCCGAAGGGGATGCCGGTGCTCTCGACCTCGACCTTGTGACCCATGGCCCTGAGCGCGGCGACAGTGGCCGCCGGGATGCCCGGCTCGACCTGGAGCACGCCAAGGGTGTCGATCGGCGCGGTGTCCGCCTTGCTCCCCGCCAGCGCATCGGTCGGCTGGCGACCGCCATCGTGGTGGAGCCGCGCGGCATCGCCCGCCTCCTGCAGGTTCATCCCGTAATCCACGAGATTGACCAGCACCTGCACATGGCCCTGCGGCTGCATCCCGCCGCCCATCAGCCCGAAGCTCGCCCAGGGCTTGCCGTCCTTCCTGATGAAGGCCGGGATGATCGTCTGGAAGGGCCGCTTGGCCGGGGCATAGGCGTTGGGATGGGCGGAATCGAGGCTGTAGAGCTCGCCGCGGTCCTGGAACATGAAGCCGAGGCCATCGGGCACCAGCCCGCTGCCCATCCCGCGATAGTTCGACTGGATCAGGCTCACCATCATCCCGTCCTTGTCGGCAACGGTCAGATAGGTGGTGTCGCCCTCGCCCTCGAGCTTCGGGGCGATCAGTGCGCCTGGGGTGAAAGCGGGGGTTGCCTTGGCCGGATCGATCAGGGCGAAACGCTGCTTGCCGTATGCGTCGGTCAGCAGCTCCTTGGGCGTTTTGGCGAAGGCCGGATCGGCATAGAAGCGCGCCGCATCCTCGAAGGCGAGGCGCTTGGCCTCGGTGATGGTGTGGAGCACCTGCGGGCTGCCGCGCTCCCACTGCGCAAGATCGACGTTCTTGAGGATGTTGACCATCTGGAGCGCCGCAAAGCCTTGCGAGTTCGGCGGCAGCTCGCACAGCTCGTAACCCTTGCGATAGGGGACGCAGGCGACGTCCACCCAGGTGCTGTCATGCGCGGCAAAATCGGCAAGGGTGAAAGCGCTGCCCTGCCGCTGGAGGTAATCGACCATGATGCGCGCGGTCTCGCCCGCGTAGAATTCGTCGCGGCCGTTTTGTGCGATTCGTTCGAGCGTGTTCGCCAGATCGGGATTGCGGAACATCTCGCCCGGCTGGGGCGCGCGGCCATTGGCGAACCACGTCTTGCGGGCGTTGGTGAAGTCGAAGGGCACGCGCTTTTGCTGGGCCTCGTAATTCTTCAGGCCGCGCTCCAGATACATCGCGATCACGGGCGCGACGGGGTGGCCTTCGCGCGCATAGCGGATCGTGGGCGCCAGCACCTCGCCCATCGGCAGCTTGCCGAAGCGGGCATGGAGATCGAACCACGCATCGACCGTGCCGGGGATCGTCACCGGCAGGTGCCCGACCGGCGGCAGGCTGGTCGCGCCCTTGGGGAGCTTGGCCTTCAACTGCGCAAGCGTTTGCCCCGCAGGCGAGCGGCCCGAGCCGTTGATGCCGACCAGCTGGCCGGCCTTCGGATCCCAGACGATGGCAAACAGGTCGCCGCCGATGTCGTTGCCGGTCGGCTCCATCAGCCCGAGCGCCGCATTGGCGGCAATCGCGGCGTCAACCGCGCTGCCGCCCGCCTTGAGGATATCGAGCGCGATCTGGGTTGCCAGCGGATGGGCGGTGGCGGCCATGGCGTGCGGGGCGACGACAGGGCTGCGGCTCCACTGCGCCCCCACCGGCCGCGCGCCGGGGCCCATGCTCCGCGTGGCCTCGGTCGTCGTGCCGGTGTGGGCGGGGGCGTCCTGCGCCAGAGTCGGCGCGGCAAGCAGAGCGGTTGCGGCGAGGAACAGGGGGGCGAGTTTATGCATGGGCGCACCCTAGGCGGCTCACGCAATCCTTCAAGCAGGAGAGGTTGCGCTACCAACCAAAAAGGCCCCCGGCGCGACACCGGGGGCCTCTTGCTGGTCAGTTGGACGCGCCTCAGGCGTGGTGCTTGGCCCAGGTCACATCGAAGCGGTCGGCGTTCATCACCTTGGTCCAGGCCGAGATGAAGTCGCACACGAACTTGCCCTCGTTCCCGCTCTCGGCATAGACCTCGGCCTGCGCGCGCAGGATCGAGTTGGAGCCGAAGACGAGATCGGTGCGGGTCGCGCGCCACTTTTCCGCGCCCGTCGCCCGGTCGGTGCCGACATATTCCTCGTCACCCGAGCCATCGACCGGAGCCCACTTGGTCCCCATGTCGAGGAGGTTGCGGAAGAAGTCGGGCGTCAGCTTGCCGGGGGTGGCGGTGAAGACGCCGTGTCCGGTATTGCCGCCAACCGCGCCCAGCGCCCGCATCCCGCCGACCAGCACGGTCATTTCCGGGATCGACAGGCCAAGCAGATGCGCCTTGTCGATCAGCATCTCCTCGGTGCGGACCTGCGCCTTGGTCTTGAGGTAGTTGCGGAAGCCGTCGGCAAAGGGTTCGAGCGGCTCGAAGCTTGCGGCATCGGTGTGCTCCTCGCCCGCATCGCCGCGCCCGCCGAGGAACGGCACGGTCACGTCGAAGCCCGCATCCTTCGCCGCCTTCTCGACCGCCGCCGAACCCGCCAGCACGATCGCATCGGCCATGCTCAGCGAGCCGCGATGGGCTTCGATGGTCGCAAGCACCTTGGCCAGCTCCTCCGGATCATTCGCCGCCCAGCCGCTCTGCGGAGCCAGCCGCACCCGCGCGCCGTTGGCCCCGCCGCGGTGGTCCGAATTGCGGTAGGTCGAGGCCGAGGCCCAGGCCGCCTTGACCAGCTCGCGCACCGAAAGCCCGGAACCGAGGATCGCGGCCTTGAAGCGCGCTACCTCAGCATCGGCAGGCGTGGTGCCCGCCGGAACCGGGTCCTGCCAGATCAGCGTTTCTTCGGGCACTTCCGGCCCGAGGTAACGGATCTTCGGCCCCATATCGCGATGGCACAGCTTGAACCACGCGCGGGCGAAGGCATCGTCGAGCGCGGCCTGATCGTTCAGGAACTTCTCGGAAATCTTGCGGTAGCCCGGGTCGTTCTTGAGCGCCATGTCGGCGGTGGTCATGATCGTCGGCACGCGCTTGTTGGGGTCGCGCGCGTCGGGGGCCATGTCGGCCGGATCGGGGTTGATCGGGGTCCACTGGTTCGCACCAGCGGGCGATTGCACCAGTTCGAAGTCGTACTTGAAGAGGATGCGGAAATAGTCGCCGCCCCACTGGGTCGGGTTGTTCGACCACGCGCCCTCAATACCCGAGGTGGTGATGTTGCCGCCGGTGATCTCGTCCTGATCGACCAGCCAGCCGAAGCCCTGAAGGTGCAGGTCTTCGCTTTCCGGTGCGCCGCCGAAGCTGTCGGCAGGAGCGCCGCCATGCGCCTTGCCGAAGGCGTGGCCGCCCGCGACCAGCGCGACGGTCTCCTCGTCATTCATCGCCATGCGGGCGAAGGTTTCGCGCATGTCGCGGGCCATGCCCTCGGGATCATGCGGGTTACCCTGCGGCCCTTCGGGGTTGACGTAGATGAGGCCCATCTGGATCGCGGCGAGCGGGTTTTCGAGCGCGGCATTGTCCTTGGGACGGATGCGGGTGGCAACGCCTTCGTTGACCCACTGCTCCTCGGTGCCCCAGTAGACGCTCTCCGGCTCATAGACGTCGGCGCGGCCGCCGCCGAAGCCGAACACAGGCCCGCCCATCGATTCGATGGCGACATTGCCGGCGAGGATGAAGAGGTCCGCCCAGCTGATGTTCTTCCCGTATTTCTGCTTGATCGGCCACAGCAGACGCCGCGCCTTGTCGAGGTTGCCGTTGTCGGGCCACGAGTTGAGCGGAGCAAAGCGCTGCTGGCCGCTGTTCGCACCGCCGCGCCCGTCACCCGTGCGGTAGGTGCCCGCCGCGTGCCACGCCATGCGGATGAAGAAGGGGCCGTAGTGGCCATAATCCGCCGGCCACCAGGGCTGGCTGTCGGTCATCAGCGCGGTGAGATCGGCCTTGAGCGCAGCGTAATCGAGCGCGTTGAAGGCCTCGGCATAGTCGAAGTCCTCGCCATAGGGGTTGGCGCTGCGCCCACGCTCCTTGAGAATGTCGACCTGCAGCGCCTCGGGCCACCAGTCGCGGTTGGTGCGGCCCAGCAGGTTGCGCATGTCGGTGCTGCCGTGGAACGGGCAACCGCCGCTCATCTCTCCGGTTTTGGCGTCCATGATGATCCTCCTCTCGTGATCAGACTCGCCTATGGGCGTAGCCTAGGGAGCGAGGATGACGCTTTCGGGATGGAGCGTCCAATCGATTAATGCGCGCATTTTGATTGAGCGGGGCGATTAGTGGGGGCGGTGCGGGGATGAAAAAGGGCGGGCCGTTCTCGGGCCCACCCCCAGCCCCTCCCGCAAGCGGGAGGGGAGAAATCAGCGCTACTCAGTCCCCCTCCCGCTTGCGGGAGGGGTTAGGGGTGGGAATGTGGCTTACGCCGCCTGCGCCACGTCCTCGACCGGCTCATTCCGAATAAGGAAGTCGAACGCCCCCAGCCCCGCCTTCGCGCCTTCGCCCATGGCCACCACGATCTGCTTGTGCGGCACGGTGGTGCAATCGCCCGCGGCGTAGATGCCGGGGATGCTGGTCGCGCCGTGATCGTCGATCACGATCTCGCCGAACTTCGAAAGCTCAAGGCCCGTCTCGCGCAGCCATTCGGTGTTGGGGACGAGGCCGATCTGGACGAACACGCCTTCGAGGTCGATCCGGCGCTCATCGCCATTGGCGCGGTTCTTGACCACGAGGCCGCTGACCTTGCCGTTCTCGCCCAGCACCTCGGTGGTCTGGCCATTGGTGATGATCTCGACATTGGGCATCGAGCGCAGCTTGCGCTGGAGCACCTCGTCGGCGCGCAGCTTCACGTCGAACTCGATCAGGGTGACGTGGCCGACGATCGTCGCAAGGTCGATCGCCGCCTCGACGCCGGAATTGCCGCCGCCGATCACCGCGATGTTCTTGCCCTTGAACAGCGGCCCGTCGCAGTGCGGGCAATAGGCGACGCCCTTGTTGCGATACTCCGCCTCGCCCGGCACGCCGAGGTTGCGCCAGCGCGCGCCGGTGGAGAGGATCAGCGAACGGGCGCGCAGGGTGGCGCCGTTGGCCATCACCACCTCGTGATAGCCGCCGACGGCCTTGGCCGCGCGCAGCTCCACCGCGCGGGCGAGGTCCATCAGGTCGATCTCGTATTCGCCGACGTGCTGCTTGAGGCTGTCGGTCAGCTTCGGGCCTTCGGTGTAAGGCGTGCCGGGGAGGTTCTCGATCCCGAGCGTGTCCATCAGCTGCCCGCCGAAACGTTCGGCGGCGATGCCGGTGCGGAAACCCTTGCGCGCGGTATAGACCGCTGCCGCGGCCCCGGCCGGGCCGCCGCCGATCACCAGCACTTCGAAGGGCGCCTTGGCCGCCAGCTTCTCGGCCTGCTTCGCATCGGCATTCACGTCGAGCTTCGCGAGGATCTCGGCCAGCTCCATCTTGCCGTTGTAGAAGGGCTCGCCGTTGAGGAAGGTCGCGGGGACCGCCATGATATCGCGGCGGTCAACCTCCGCCTGGAAGGTGCCGCCCTCGATCAGGGTTGCGGTGATGCGCGGGTTCTCGAGCGCCATCAGGGTGAGCGCCTGCACCACGTCGGGGCAGTTGTGGCACGAGAGCGAGAAGAACATCTCGAAGTGATAATCGCCCTCGAGCGCGCGGACCTGCTCGATCAGGTCGGCGTCGACCTTGGGCGGGTGGCCGCCGGCCCACAGCAGGGCGAGCACCAGCGAGGTGAATTCGTGGCCCATGGGAAGGCCCGCGAAGCGCACCCACTTTTCCGCATCGCTCGCGCGGCGGATCACGAAGCTCGGCTTGCGCTCGTCGGTCCCGTCGAACCGGGCCGTCACCAGATCATGGAGCGCGGCGATCTGCTCCAGAAGCTGGCGCGTCTGGCGCGACTTCTCGCTGTCGTCGAGCGAGGCGACCAGTTCCACGCCTTCGCGCAAGTTTGCGAGGTAGGTCTTGAGCTGGGCCTGCATGGCGGCGTCGAGCATGGGTTCCTCCGGACGCGGGGCAGCCCCGCGCATTGGTCTGGGATGATCCGAGGTTGGGTAACGCGGGACCGGGCGGCCTGCCTCAAAAGGGGGGGGAAGAGGCAGACACATCCGGTCCCGGCTACGACCCGAGGACTCTTGCGGGGCTCTCGGGATTTGCGACCGCGCGCGGGGCCGGGGGTAGGGGGGGTGGCCCTGGACGCGCGGCCGGTCCGGTTAGATCTTGCCAACCAGGTCGAGCGAGGGAGCAAGGGTCTCGGCGCCCTCTTCCCACGCCGCCGGGCATACCTGGCCCGGGTTGGCGCGCACGTACTGCGCGGCCTTGATCTTGCGGGTCAGTTCGTTGGCATTGCGGCCCACGCCCTCGCAGGTGATTTCCATGATCTGGATCACGCCATCGGGATCGACCACGAAGGTCGCACGGTCGGCAAGGCCCACGCCTTCACGCAGCACGCCGAAATTGTTCGACAGCACGTGGTTCTGGTCGCCGAGGAACGGGAAGGTCAGCTTGCCGATCTT
>JAIXPX010000019.1 GCA_027486035.1 Erythrobacteraceae bacterium
ACCACCGGCCCGCGCATCATCACCGCCGAGACCAAGGCCGAGATGAAGCGCGTGCTCGAGGACATCCAGTCGGGCCGCTTCGTCAAGAACTTCGTGCTCGACAACCGCGCCGGCCAGCCCGAGCTGAAGGCGGCGAGGAAGCGCGCTGCCGCCCACCCGATCGAGCAGACCGGGGAAAAACTGCGGGCGATGATGCCGTGGATCGCAGCGAACAAGCTGGTCGACAAGGCGAAGAACTGACCCTTTGCCGATGCCCTGATCCGGTGAGCGCGCGCCACATCCTGATCCCGTTTCACGATTTTGCCCGCGGGGGGACGGAGCGCGTCGCGCTCACCCTCTCCCGCCACTGGATCGACGATGGCTGCCATGTCACCTTCCTGTGCGGTTCGCGGGGTGGCGGCACGATCGATCAGGTCGATCCGCGCGCGCGCATCGTTGCGCTTGATCCCGAACTGCCGCGCAGCACGTTCTCCCGCCTTCGTCTCGGCAAGGCCATGGCTCCGGTCCTCGCGCGGATCGCCCCCGACGTAGTCTTCATTCCGGGCAACTTCCATTTCGTGTTGGCCCCGGCCTTCCGCCGCGCGATGCCGGAGATCGTCATGGTCGGCAAGGTCAGCAATCCGCTGCTGCCGGATCTGCCTGGCCCGCTGATGGTGGCTGCGCGCCATTTGCTGTCGCGCATCTGCGGGCCGCTCGACGCCATGGCCTTCATGGCGCCCGAACTGGCCGAACAGGGGCGTCCGTTGATCCCCGCCTGCCTTGCCGCGCCGGTCATCGCCGAACCGAACCTGCCGGCGGGTTTCAAGGCACCGGCGCGCAAGGGGCCGTCGGACCCGCCCCTGATACTGGCCATTGCCCGGCTCGAGCCGCAAAAGAACCTGGCTCTGGCGCTGGAGGCCTTTGCCCGCCTGCGGGCGCGGCGGCCAGCGACGCTGGAGATACTCGGCGAAGGGGCAGAACGCGCCCGCCTCGAAGCGTTGGCGAGACGCCTCGGGATAGGTGCCGACGTCGCCATGCCGGGTTATGTCGATGACATTCCCGAGCGGCTTTCGCGCGCGTCGGCACTGCTGCTTTCCTCCCGCTATGAAGGCTATCCCGCGGTTGTGGTCGAAGCGCTTGCCGCCGACGTCCCGGTTGTGGCAACGGCCTGCACGCCAACGCTGGGTGCCCTGATCGACCGGCCGATCCGCGGAGAGATCGTGACGGGCGTCAGGCCCGATGCGCTGGCAGAGGCCCTGTCCCGCGCGCTGGACCTGCCATTCGCAACCCATGGCGAACGCGCCGCCGGAGTGGCGCATCATGATGCTGCGGCTTCGGCCCGCTCATACCTCGATTTGTTCGACGAACTTGCACTGGGCCGCTCGATACACGCACGTTGAAACCTGGTGTCATGGTTGCGAAAGACCAGGAAGGGGTCGTTGCTGGTTCATGCGCAGGTCTTGCGGGCTCAAGGCACCGCCTGGGGCCGGGCACAGCGGAGCCACCGGCGGGATCAACCGGCTGGGACGATGATCGCCACCCGCGTCATGAAATGGTAACGCAAGCCGCGCTGCAGGTGCCCGGTGCCAAGGACCCCGCGCGCGTCACTTTCGAGGCCGAATTCACCGGCGCGGGCAGCAACCCCTGCAACAAGAAGCCGACCATCGGCTTCGCGGGCGAGACCAGCATCAAGCGGTCGGACTTCGGGGTGAACTATGGCATCCCCTTCGTCAGCGACGCGGTGGAGCTGGATATCTCCGTGGCATTCGAGAAGCAGTAACAGCCCCTCGACACTCCTCCGCCAATCGGGCAGGCAGCATTCACGATGCGCCTGTCCGATTGCCACAACATCGATGATTTCCGGAAGCTCGCCAAAGCGCGGCTGCCCTTTCCCGTGTTCGATTACATCGACGGCGCGGCGGATGACGAGCTGACCAAGGCAAGGAACACCGCTGCTTTTGCCGGCGTCGATCTTGTCCCGGACGTGCTCGCCGGCGTGGCGGAAATCGACACCTCCTGCACCATCCTCGGGCGCCGTTCCGCCCTCCCCCTGATGCTCTCGCCCACCGCTGTGCAGCGGGCGTTCCACTGGCAGGGCGAAACCGCGGTCGCAAAGGCGGCGGAGAAATTCGGGCTGTGGTTCGGGATCTCCAGCCTTGCCACGCGCTCGATCGAGGAGATCGCCGCACTCACCAGTGGGTCCAAGCTGTTCCAGCTTTACGTCCACAAGGACAAGGGCCTCAACGCCAGCATGATCCAGCGCTGCCAGGCGGCGCGGTTCGATGCCCTCGCGCTGACGGTCGACACCATCGTGTCGGGCAAGCGCGAGCGGTGCCTGAGGAGCGGCTTCACCACTCCGCCGCGTTTCACCCCGGCCAGCATCATCAGCTACGCGACCCGCCCCCGCTGGACGCTCGATTACCTTGGCCGGGAGAAATTCCGGCTCCCCAACCTCGACACCCATGTCGCCGAGGGCACCGGCAAGGCGGTGAGCATCGCCGATTATTTCAACACCATGCTCGACACCGCGATGGACTGGGACACCGCCGCGAAGATCCGGCAGGACTGGGGCGGGACATTCGTCCTCAAGGGCGTGATGAGCGCTGCCGACGCGCGCCGGGCGGTCGAGATCGGGGCGGATGCGATCATGATTTCGAACCACGGGGGGCGGCAGCTCGATGGCAGCCGCGCACCCTTCGATCAGCTCCCGGAGATCGTCGAAGCGGTCGGGGGCAAGATCGAGATCATCTGCGATGGCGGGGTGCGGCGCGGCACCCATGTCCTTAAAGCCCTGTGCTCGGGTGCAACCGCGGCCTCGGGCGGGCGGCTCTACCTCTATGCCCTGGCGGCGGCCGGGCAGGAGGGGGTCGAGCGCGCGCTCGGAATCCTCAAGGACGAGATCGAGCGCGGGATGCGGCTGATGGGGGTAAAACGCGTCGATGGGCTCACCCCGGACCGCCTGCGCATCAGGCCCTTGTCATGATCCTGCAACGCAAGGCAGCTTGGCCCCGGGCCACGACAGGAGGAACCATCCGATGAAACGCTTCGCCCGCTCGCTTGCCCTCGCCCTTGCTCCGCTCGCACTGGCCGCCTGCGGGAGCGAGCCTGGAAGCCCCGCCAATGATGCCGAAAGCTTCGCGGCGCGGATCGGCGCCAGCGAGGCGACACCCGGAGCGGTGCCCGCGCCTGCTGCCACGGCCACGCCCATCGTGGCCGCGCCGCTCCCGGGGGCTGCGCCAGGTGCCTTCGCGCAAGGAACCCTCACCGATCCGGCGGCGGCCAACTGCGGCGCGCCGCTTATGGCACCTTACATCGGCAAGCTCGCCGACCAGACCACCCGCGCCGCCATCGCCCAGACGATTGGTCGCACGGAGAACCTGCGCTTCGTCGCCTTCGGGAGCACCGCGGATGTCAATCCCGACCCGACCAGCCCGCGCCTGTCGCTGATGCTCGATGCACAAGGCATCATCCGCGACGCCCGCTGCGGATAGGTGTTCTGCGCAATCGGTGCCATTCCCGGCTTGCACAGCGCGCAATAATCGGCAAAGGATCGCGCGATGACGGGATACGGACTTTCGCTGCTTCGACTTATGCGCCCTTGGGCGTAGGCAGCCGCGCGGATATCGGCGCGGCCCCGCTCCCAAGGGTCACCCGCCGCAGCTTTCCCCACCTTCCCGCGACGAGCCTTTTCCCATGCCCATGCTCAAGCAGCCTTCCGCCAAGTATCGTCCTTTCGGCCGGATCGACCTCCCGAACCGCCAATGGCCTTCGCGCCTGATCGAGAGGGCGCCGCGCTGGCTCTCGACGGACCTGCGCGACGGCAACCAGTCGATCATCGATCCCATGGACGCGGTGAAGAAGCGCCGCTTCTTCGACCTTCTGGTGGAAGTGGGCCTCAAGGAGATCGAGATCGGCTTTCCCAGCGCGGGCGCGACCGAGTTCGATTTCATCTCCGGCCTCGTCAAGTCCGATGCGATTCCCGAGGACGTGATCGTTCAGGTGCTGACCCAGAGCCGCGAGGACCTGATCCGCACCTCGTTTGCCAGCCTCGAGGGCGCGCGTTCGGCGATCGTCCATCTCTACAACGCCGTCAGCCCGGCGTGGCGTGACATCGTGTTCCGCATGAGCCGCGAGGAGGTGAAGGCCATCGCGGTTGCGGGCGCCAAGGTGATGCGCGACGAGGCGGCGAGATATCCGGGCACGGACTGGCACTTCCAGTACTCGCCGGAGACCTTCTCCACCGCCGAGCTCGATTTCTCGATCGAGGTCTGCGCCGCGGTGATGGAGGTGCTCGCCCCCACACCCGAACACCCGATCATCCTCAACCTGCCCGCCACGGTCGAGGCGGCGACGCCGAACATCTACGCCGACCAGATCGAATATTTCGGGCGGCATTTGCCGAACCGCGAAAGCGCGATCCTCTCGCTCCACACCCACAATGACCGCGGCACGGGCGTCGCGGCGGCGGAGCTCGGCCTGATGGCCGGGGCCGACCGGGTCGAGGGCTGCCTCTTCGGCAATGGCGAGCGGACCGGCAATTGCTGCCTCGTGACGATGGCCTTGAACCTCTATACGCAAGGCGTTGATCCGAAACTGGACTTCTCCGACATCGACCGGGTGATCGAGACGGTCGCGTACTGCAACGACATCCCCGTCCACCAGCGTCACCCCTATGGTGGGGAACTGGTCTACACAGCCTTCAGCGGCTCCCACCAGGACGCGATCAAGAAGGGTTTTGAGGCGCGCGAGACGCAGAACGACGATTTCTGGCGCGTGCCCTACCTCCCCATCGACCCCGCCGATCTGGGGCGCAGCTACGAGGCGGTGATCCGCGTCAATTCGCAGTCCGGCAAGGGCGGCTTTGCCTGGGTGCTGGAGAAGGACCAGGGCCTGAAGCTCCCCAAGAAGATGCAGGCCGATTTCTCGAAGCACGTGCAAGCCATGGCCGATGCTCTGGGCCGCGAATTGAATGCTCCCGACATCTGGGACGCCTTCCGCCGCGCCTATCACGTCAAGATCCACCCCAAGCATTTCCAGCTCGTCCGCTACGAGGAAAGCCGGGCCTCGGACGGGACGCGCATCTTTGCCGGCACGATCGCGGTCGACGGGTCCGAGCGCAGTGTCTCGGGACGCGGCAACGGCCTCATCTCCTCGGTGATGGGCACCCTGCGCGAAGCCTTCGGGGTGGAGCTCGAGGTGATCGACTACACCGAACACGCGCTCGGCGCGGGTACGGATGCGCGCGCGGCAGCCTATCTGGAATGCCGGAGTCCCGACGGGCGCACCATCTGGGGCTGCGGGATCGACGAGGACATCGCCACCGCGAGTGTGCGTGCCGTGCTCTCGGCGGCGAATTCGGCTGTGGCTTCCGACCCCGCCTGAGCCCCGCCTCCCCTTGCGCAGGCCCCGGTTTGCGCGCAGGTCACCCCCGAGAGAGGGAGAGCCCACGCATGCAAACGCCAACGACCGGTCTTGCCGTGCCGCCGACCCCCGAGGTTGCGGGCGATCTCGCCTGAGGTGATCTGACGGCAGCCCTCTCTGCTGGCTGGCGCGATTTTTGTGCCATGCCGCGCTTCGGGCTGTTCTTCGGCGGTGTCTATGTGCGGGCCGGCCTTTCTCAGTCTGGTGGTGGCGCTCCCGGTGCTGGGGCATGCCACCTGGCACCTCTATGCCCGGGCTGTCGCCTGACCCTTTGAGGCCTTGCGCCGCGCTATCGGGCGGCTAGTTTTCCTTCCATCAGCGCCGTCGCAGGCGCGAGGGAGAGACCATGACCGAAGAGATCCTCGAGCCCGAACTGCCGATCATCGATCCGCATCACCACCTGTGGGACCTACGCCCCTTGATCCCGATGTTTCCCGAACCGCGACACCGGTTTATCGAGACGCTGGTTCCGGCGGCCTATTACACTTTCGATCACCTGCATCAGGACGTGACCAGCGGGCATAACATCATCGCCACGGTCTTCATGGAGTGCGGTGCCTTCTACAACGGGGCCTATGGCGATGCTCTGAAGCCGGTCGGCGAGGTCGAGTATGTGAACGGCGTCGCGGCGCAATCGGCGAGCGGACTTTACGGGCGCTTTCGTGCCTGTGCCGGGATCGTCGGCCATGCCAACCTGATGCTCGGCAGCAGCGCGGGCGCGGTGCTGGACCGCCTGCTCGCCGCCGCGCCGGATCGCTTCAAGGGGATTCGCCATCAGGGCGCTTGGGATGCCGATCCCGACGTGCTCGGCCCGCCGTTCCATGCCCCGCCCTGCCTCTACCGCGATACCACCTTCCGCGAAGGCTTTGCCGAACTCGGCAAGCGCGGGATGAGCTTCGATGCCTGGATCCTCGAGCCGCAAATCGGCGATGTGATCGATCTGGCGCGGGCCTTTCCCGATACGCCGATCTGCCTCGATCACTGCGGCACCCCGCTCGGCAGCGCGAGCTATGCCGGAAAACTAGAGGAACGATTCCCGATCTGGCGCGCGGCGATCCTCGAACTGGGCAAGTGCGAGAATGTGGTCGTCAAACTCGGCGGGCTGGCGATGCACAATTGCGCCATGCCGGAGAAAGGCCCTGCTGCGGGTGTCGGTTCGGAGGAACTCGCGCGGCTGTGGCGGCCCTATATCGAAACCTGTATCGAAGCCTTCGGGCCGAGCCGCGCGATGTTCGAGAGCAATTATCCGGTCGACCGCTGGGGCGCGACCTATCCGGTGCTGTGGAACGCCTTCAAGCGGATCACGGCAGGGGCCAGCGCGGAGGAGAAGGCGTCGCTCTTCGCCGGCACGGCGGCCCGGTTCTACGGACTGGAACGCCTGCTCGCCTGACGCAACGTCACTCGCAAAAACGCACTTGGCACATCAGGAACCCGCGCTAGAGACACGGGTTAAGAACACAGTTTTGAGGAGAAACCCATGCCCCTTCCCGCCCCGTTCGATCGCCTGCGCCTGCCGCTGATCGGATCGCCGCTGTTCATCGTCTCGGGCCCCGAACTGGTGATCGCGCAGTGCAAGGCGGGAATCATCGGCAGCTTCCCGGCGCTCAACGCGCGGCCGCAGTCGCAGCTCGACGAATGGCTCCACCAGATCACCGAGGAACTGGCCGCCCATAACCGCGCCAATCCCGATCGCCCCGCTGCGCCCTTCGCCGTCAATCAGATCGTCCACAAGACCAACGACCGCGTCGATGCCGACATGGCGACCTGCGAGAAGTGGCAGGTGCCCATGGTCATCACCTCATTGGGCGCGCGCGAGGACATCTACACCGCCGTGCGCAACTGGGGCGGCGTGACGATGCACGACGTCATCAACAACCGCTTCGCGCACAAGGCCATCGAGAAGGGCGCGACGGGCCTTATCCCGGTGGCGGCAGGCGCCGGCGGCCATGCCGGTGCACTTTCGCCCTTCGCCTTGATGCAGGAAATCCGCGAGTGGTTCGATGGCCTCGTCGCGCTGTCCGGCGCGGTGGGCCACGGGGCGACGATCCTTGCAGCCCAGGCTCTGCGCGCGGATTTCGCCTATGCGGGCAGCGCCTTCATCGCCACCAAGGAAGCGAACGCCGATCAAGGTTACAAGAACGGCATCGTCGAAGGTTCGTCGGAAGGGATCGTCTACACCAACCTGTTCACCGGGGTGCACGGCAATTACCTACGCTCCTCGATCGAAGCGGCGGGGATGGACCCGGACAACCTGCCTGAAAGCGACCCCAGCAAGATGAACTTCGGCAGCGGCGGCAATACCAAGGCCAAGGCGTGGAAGGACATCTGGGGTTCGGGCCAAGGCATCGGCACGATCAAGGAAGTGGGCACGGTCGAGGACCTCGTCGCCCGCTTCGAGCGCGAATATCACGAAGCCAAGGCGCGGCTTGCGGGCAATTCGGGCTACAGCTCGTGGGCTGCCATGGCCGAGGCGGCCGAATAGCGCCTAATCCTGCGACCACAGCGCCTCGGCCATGGCGTCGAGCTCGGAGAAGTCGTAGCCGGTGCCGAGCGGATCCCTGCGATTGAGCACGACCCGCCGGCGCTCGGCGAGAAGCTGGCGGCGCAGGGCATCCTGGAGAAGCTGCAAGCGCATCAGCGCCTCGGCGAGCGCCTCCGCCTCGTCGCCGCGCCGCGCCGTGGCCCAGCGCGCCTCGATCGTACCGACACGGGCGATCACCACCTCATTGTAGCGCCGGTGCGGCCCGCGGTGCAGGGGCATGCCCGTGCGCAGCGATGCCTCCTCGCTGGCGGGCAGCAGCAAGCCGTTGCGGCGGAAATCGTCGAACCCCACACGGACCAGACCGACCGCGGCGAACATCGTCCCGAAGCAGCGCTGCGATAGGAGCTGACAGGGCAGCAGGTGATGACGCTGGAGACCGGGATCATACCCTGCCGCACCGCGCGCATTGACGGCGCGAAAGGCAAGGACCGGGTGGTGAGGGTGATCCCGAAGCCGCATCCTACTCGCGCTGAACGCTTATGATCGCCCGCTCGCGCGCAAGGCGCAGAACCAGCGGCGTGCCGTCCGCCGCCATGATCCGCTCGTCACCGGAAGGCTCGCCGGCAAGGACGAGATGATTGACGAGCCGGATGCCGAGCCGCGTGGCCGCCACACGGTCGCTGCCAAGGGGCGGTTCGATCCTGAGCTCGCGGCCGATCCAGAAGGAGAGCCCGGTACTCTCGAGCGCGCGGTCGGCGGTTTCGAGAAAGGCGGCGAGACCGAGCGCCGGAAACGGACCGCCGTCGAGCCATGCGCTGGTGACGGATTCGAAATAGCGCCGCCCGATCACGCTCCTCGCCGGGCCCCAGCTGACCGCGACAAGGCCCTCGAAATGGCGCACCATCCGGCAGGCAAGGCCGAGCAGCGTACGCATCAGCGGCATCGCATTACCACCCCCAGCAAGGTGCGGGCCGGGGCGCAGCGTCATCGTGTCGTGGTCTGCGGGGAGCGGCAGTTCGGGACAATCGAAGCGATGTTCGAGCACCGGGAAAGGGCTTTCGGGACCGGGCGCAAGACCCGCCAGGTCGAAGGTCAGGCCATCGCACAAAAGCTCGAGCCAGAGCTGCTGACCCGGCCACACCGCATCCCCATGGGAACCCTGCGCGGTGCGGGGATCGTGGCTGATGTGGGCTGCGGGCCATGCAGCCGTGAAAGCCTCGATCCCATGGCGATCAGGCCGGCTGCCTTTGGCAAACAGCAGGTGCAGCTGGGCATCAAGGGCGCGCTGCGGTTGTGAAATAGTTCAGGCCCCCCTCGAAATCTGGCCGATATCTTCAAGAAACGCAGCCACTTCTTTGACCTGTTTGCCTGCCAGCGTCGAGTCCCCAAAGGGACCGTCAGTACCGTTTTGGAGCAAGTTCAGAAGACCCCCAGCCTGAGCCCCTCGGCGAGCGCCCCGCCGATCTCACGGCAGGCGGCCAGAGCATTGGCGGGCACCTGCTTGGGCGCAGTGATGGCTTGCGGCGTCTGCGCAGCGAGATTGACGATCAACGGCTCGGCAACCCGTTTCAGCCGCCATCCGGTGACGATCCGGTCGATCTGGCGCTGGGCCCCCTCCCCGTCTGATCCGGCCGCAATCAGTGTCGCATAGGGACGCCCCTCGACCTGGCCGAGCAGCGGATAGTAAGCGCGGTCGAACATTTCCTTCATCAGCCCGCTCATCGCGCCGAGGTTTTCGGGGCAGCAGAACAGATAGCCGTCGGCGGCCAACAGGGTCTCCGGCAGCGCGTCCCCGGCTGCCATCAGCCAGCCCGCCTCCCCCGCCCCCTCGGCGGCAGCCCGGGCCATGGCGGCACTCGCGCCGGTGCGGCTGTGCCACAGGATCAACAGGCGGGGCTGGCGCTCGGCGAGGGACATGGGGCTGAGAGGCTGCGCTGCGCAGCTGTCGATTGTCAACCACACGCGCCTGTCCGCGCCCCCGCCTTTGCGCTATCAGCCCGCGCATGGCCACCCGCTCCCTCACCCCGCCCGCCTTTGCGCCGGTGCTCGGCGTGGCAAGCTCGCTGTCCGGCAAGGCCTGGCGCTGGCGCGGGGGAAACATGGACCTGGGCGAGGAGGCGGGCGTCGGCGGGCTCGACCGCTCGATCCTCGATCAATTGCTGCTCACCCGTGGCGTCGCCGAGGACGATCTGCCCCGCCACGCCCAGCCCACCTTGCGGGCCTTCCTCCCGGATCCTTCGACCTTCCGCGACATGGACGCCGCCGCCGAACGCCTCGCCGAGGCCGTGACCCGCGCCGAGCGGGTGACGATCTACGGCGATTACGACGTCGACGGCGCGACCAGCGCTGCGCTGCTCGTGACACTCCTTCGCCAGCTCGGCCTCGAAGCCGGCTATTACATCCCCGACCGCCTGCTCGAGGGCTATGGCCCGAGCGGCGAGGCGCTGGTCCGCCTCGCCGAAGACGGATCGCAGCTGATCGTTACCGTCGATTGCGGCGCGATGGCGCACGAGGCGCTGGGCATGGCAAAGGCGGCGGGCGTCGATGTGATCGTGGTCGACCACCACAAATGCTCGCCCGAGCTCCCGCCCGCACACGCGCTGGTCAACCCCAACCGCCTCGATGAAAGCGATCTTGGCGCTGCGCACGGCCATCTTGCAGCAGTGGGCGTTGCCTTTCTGCTCGGCGTCGCGCTGGTGCGATCCTTGCGCGCCCGCGGCTGGTTTGGCCAGGGGCGCCAGGAGCCCGACCTCATGGCCCTGCTCGATCTTGTCGCGCTGGGCACCGTGGCCGACGTTGCCGCGCTCCACGGCCTGAACCGCGCTTTCGTTGCGCAAGGGCTGAAGGTGCTCGCCCGGCGAGAGCGGATCGGGATGGCAGCCCTGATGGACGCAAGCCGCCTGGCGCGGGCGCCGCAATGCAGCGACCTCGGTTTCGCGCTTGGACCGCGCATCAACGCCGGAGGGCGCATCGGAGAATCCACGCTGGGCGTGCGCCTGCTCACCACCGCCGATCCCGAGGAAGCCCGCACCATCGCCGCCCAGCTGTCGCAGCTCAACGAGGAGCGCCGCGCGATCGAAGCCCAAGTGCAGGAGGCGGCCGAGGCGCAACTTGCGGGCCAGCACAACATGGCGGTGCAGGTCATCGCCGGTCATGGCTGGCACCCCGGCGTGATCGGCATCGTCGCGGGCCGGATCAAGGAGAAGACCGGCAAGCCTGCCGTGGTGATCGCTCTGGACGACACCCAAGGCAAGGGCTCGGGCCGGTCGATCAGCGGGGTGGACCTGGGTGCGGCGATCATCGCCGCGCGCGAGGCGGGGCTGCTGGTGGCAGGCGGCGGGCACGCGATGGCGGCCGGCCTGACGATCGAGCCCGCCCGGCTTGCCGACTTCGCCGGCTTCCTCGACGAGCGCCTTTCCCGCGATGTCGAGCGCGCGCGCGCCGGAGCGGCAATGCTGCTCGACCTCGCGCTGGCCCCCGGCGGGCTCACCCCCGCCCTCGTCGAAACGCTCGAGGCGGGCGGCCCCTACGGCGTCGGCTGGCCCGCACCGCGCGTGGCGGTCGGCCCGGTGCGGATCATCAAGGCGGACATTGTCGGCAAGGATCATGTGCGGATCATCGCCGGCGGCAATGACGGCAAGAGCTTCAAGGCGATCGCCTTCCGCGCTGCCGAGACCGAGATGGGCCAGACCATGCTGCACAGGAACCAGGGCCGCCGCTTTCATCTCGCCGGGCGCGCCAGGATCGACGACTGGGGCAATCGCCCGGCCGCCGAATTGCAGCTCGAGGATGCGGCCTTCGCCGACTGAGACGTGGCTGTGACGTGGCGGTGAAATTTTTGCCGCTTCGCCCGCAAGTCGGGACTTGACCGCCTCCGAACACCCCCCTAAAGGCGCGCTCTCGCAACCGCGACGGCCCCTTCGTCTAGCGGTTAGGACGCGGCCCTTTCACGGCTGAAACACGGGTTCGATTCCCGTAGGGGTCACCACCTCCCGGGGTGTGTTGCAAGAGGGCGGCAGGCTTCGGCCTTGCCGCCCTTTTTCGTTTGCGCCCCATCTTCGCTCGCCGGGCAAGGATTTCCTGCGCGCTTTGTGACAAGCGCGCCTCCTGTCTTTCCTCACCCGATGCTTGGCTGTAAGGGCCGCGATCATGGGGAACAGCCAGAACACTCCGGTCGCCGGCATCCTGCTTGCGGTGGTGACGTTTCTGGCGTTGATGCTGCTGGGCACGGATCCCGTCATCGCCATATCGGTGCTGACGGTCTGGGTGGGCTCGCTGATGCTTGCCGCCGGCCGCCCGCCCGAGCCGCCCAAGACCAAAGTCAAGCAGGCGCTTTCGATTGAATCAATCGGCGACCTGATCGAAAACTCATCGATCCCCCTCCTCGTCACCGACCGCAACGCCATCGCCATCGCCAACCGCGCGGCGCGGCAATTGCTGGGGCAGCACGTGATCGGCCAGGACGCCCGCGTCGCGCTGCGCCAGCCCGAGGCGATCACCCTCGTGAACGAGAACCGCCAGGGCGAGGCGATCGTGCGCGGGCTCGTGCGGCGCGGCGACATCTGGCAGATCAACCGGCAGAGCCTCGACGAGCGGCTGGCGATGCTCGAATTCATCAACCAGACCGCCGAGGCCGACATCAGCCGTGCGCACACGGACTTCGTCGCCAATGCCAGCCACGAGCTGCGCACGCCGCTCGCCGCGATCATCGGCTATGTCGAAACGCTCAGGGAAGGCGACGGCGAGATCGACACGCCGGTCGCGCGCAAGTTCCTCGGCATCATCGAGCGCGAGGCACAGCGGCTCCAGGCACTGGTCAGCGACCTCATGAGCCTCAGCCGGGTCGAGGCCGAGAAGCACGACCTGCCGACCACGCGGATCGATCTTGCCTCCCTCGTCGAGCGCGCCGCGCGCGATGCGGCAGGGCCGCAGCGGCTCGACCGGCTGGCGCTGGCACTGGACGCCGAGCCTGTCGTGCTGGGCGATCTGCCGCAGCTTGAACAGGTGGTCCGAAACCTCGTCGACAACGCACTCAAATATGGCGCGCCCGAGGGAACGGTCAGCGTCATCCTCGACATGGCGCAGCGCGATTCCGCGCGGATCACGGTCAGTGACGAGGGCGAAGGCATTGCCGCCGACCAGATTCCCCACCTCACCCGCCGTTTCTATCGCACCGATCCGGGGCGCAGCCGCGCCTCGGGCGGGACGGGCCTTGGCCTTGCCATCGTCAAGCACATTGTGGAACGCCATCGCGGCCGGCTCGACATCACCAGCGAAGTCGGCAAGGGGACGCGGGTGGTGGTGCGGCTGCCCGTCGCCAAAAGAGAGCCCGAAGCGGTCCGATCCGCGACGCCTGAAGCGGAGTTGAGGACATTGTCATAAGTTTGTCTTATTTCTTCGACATGCGCGCGCCATGGCATGAAAGCCGGACGGCGCTGTCGAGGCCGGTCGGAACAGCACCGCTCCGATAACAACCCGTTCGCCTTGCAGGAAACCACAGGTTCACCATGTCGCCGATCACCCTGATCCTCATTGCCATCGGTCTTGGCCTTGTCGGCTGGCTGGCCGGGCGTGCGAAGGCGTGGAGCTTCCAGTCGGGCGAGGCCGGCGTGCGCACGGCCTCGCGGCCGGTCTACCATGCCTGGTATGTCGCACTCTGGGTCGTGATCCCGGTGCTGCTGTTCGTCATCGCCTGGGGCGCGATCGTCCCCAGGCTGGTGCTCCAGACAGTGCTCGCCTCGCCCGCAGCCGAAAGCCTGCCGCTATTCGGCTTCGAGCGCGATGCCTTCCTCGGCGAAGCCCGCGCCGTGGCGCTCGGCCAGGCGCCCGGTGTCTTCAACGACGAGGCCGAGCCGCTGATCGCGCCCTTCCGCGAGGCCTATGCCCGCTACAACACCATCGGCATCATCGTCACCGTGCTGATCGCGCTGGTCGGCGGCGCGCTCGCCTTCCTGCGCCTCAAGCCCCAGTTCGGCGCGCGCACCAAGGTCGAGCGCACGGTCATGACGATCCTGCTGCTCGCCTCGCTGGTCGCGATCCTGACCACGCTCGGCATCTTTGCCAGTCTGGTGTTCGAGACTGTGCGCTTCTTCGGCATGGTCTCGCCGCTCGACTTCCTGTTCGGCACCAAGTGGGCACCCGACACGATGGCCAGCCCCGAGGCGGTCGATGCCACCCGCTACGGGGCCGTTCCGCTGTTCTGGGGCACGATCTTCATCGGTGCGATCATCGCCATGATCGTGGCGATCCCGCTCGGTCTGATGAGCGCGATCTATCTCACCCAATATGCCGATCCGCGGGTGCGCACCTGGATCAAGCCGCTGCTCGAGCTGCTCGCGGGCGTGCCCACGGTGGTCTACGGCTATTTCGCTGCCCTCACGCTTGCCCCGATGATCCGCGATGCGGCCGTGGCGATCGGCATCGCCAATGCCTCGACCGAGAGCGCGCTGGCAGCGGGCATTGTCATGGGGGTGATGATCATTCCCTTCGTCTCCTCGATGGCGGACGATTCGATGGCCGCCGTGCCGGCCGCGATGCGCGACGGCAGCCTGGCGATGGGCGCGACCAAGTCCGAGACGATCCGCCGCGTGCTGTTTCCCGCCGCACTTCCCGGCATCGTCGCGGGCATCATGCTCGCGGTCAGCCGCGCCATCGGCGAGACGATGATCGTGGTCATGGCAGCCTCGCCCGCGGCCAATCTCACCGCCAATCCACTTGAGCCCATGTCGACCGTGACGGTCCAGATCGTGAAGCTGCTCACCGGCGAACAGAGCACCGATCACCCGGCCACGCTCAGCGCCTTCGCGCTCGGCTTTGTCCTGTTCATGGTGACGCTGGCGCTCAACTTCATCGCCCTTCGCGTCGTCAGGCGTTTCCGCGAGGCCTACGAATGAGCCAATCCGTCCTTCCTTCCGAAAGCGAAGCGGGCGCCCATCCGCTTGGCCCGACACGCACGCCGGCCTTCGAGGCGCGGCTTGCCCGGCGCTACCGTGCCGAGCGCAATTTCCGCCGCATCGGCCTTGGCGCGGTCGCCTTCTCGGTCGCGGTGCTGGTGTTCCTGCTCGGCAATATGCTGCTGAACGGGATCAGCGGCTTCCAGCGCGCCGAGCTTGAAGTCACGATCGACTTTGCCGCGAGCGGCGTGAAGGGCGATCCGACCTCGCTTGCGGCGCCCAGCGCGGTGCAGACCCTCGAGATGCAGGGCCTGCCCGACATCGTCACCTTCTTTGGCGAACAGCAACTGGGCGCACAGGGCGCGGCGCAGATCTCGGACGAGGCGTGGCGCGATGTCGCTGCCGCGCTCGTTGCCGATCCGGACCTGATCAATGGCAGCAAGACCTTCAACCTCGCCGCCACTTCGGCTCTGGCTGGCGCGATGCAGGGTGAAGGACCGGAAGACCTCAGGGCGCTTGCGACGAGGCTTTCAAACGAAGGCAAGCTCGACCGCAACTGGGACTGGGGCTTCCTTGCCCGTTCCGACGCGACCAGCCCCCAGGCGGTCGGCATCTGGGGCGCGCTCAAGGGCTCGATGCTGACCATGCTGGTGACGCTGGTCTTGGCCTTCCCGATCGGGGTGCTCTCGGCGCTCTATCTGGAGGAATACGCGCCGCGCAACCGCTGGACCGATCTTATCGAGGTCTCGATCAGCAACCTTGCGGCGGTACCCTCGATCATTTTCGGCCTGCTCGGGTTGGCGGTGTTTCTGGCGATCTTCCCCAACCTGCGCTCCGCGCCGCTCATCGGGGGGATGACGCTGGCGCTGATGACCATGCCGGTGATCGTCATTTCCGGCCGCAATGCGATCAAGGCCGTACCGCCCTCGATCCGTGACGGCGCGCTCGCGATCGGCGCCTCGCCGGTGCAGGTGGTGTTCCACCACGTCCTGCCTCTCGCCCTGCCCGGGATGCTGACCGGCACCATCATCGGGATGGCCCGCGCTCTGGGCGAGACCGCGCCGCTGCTCCTGATCGGGATGCGCGCTTTCGTCGCGACCCCGCCCGAGGGCTTTACCTCCCCTGCCACCGTCCTGCCGATGCAGATCTTCCTGTGGTCGGACGAGATCGATCGCGGCTTTGTCGAGCGCACCAGCGCGGCTATCATCGTGCTGCTGGTATTCTTGCTCGCCATGAACGGCCTTGCCATCTACCTTCGCAACAAGTTCGAGAAACGCTGGTGACTGTAATCCATCCCAACATGGCCGACGAAAACGCGAAGATCCGCGCGCGCGACGTCTGCGTTTTTTACGGCGACAAGAAAGCCATCGACCACGTGTCGATCGACATCTCGCCCAATTACGTCACGGCCTTCATCGGCCCCTCGGGCTGCGGGAAGTCGACCTTCCTCAGATGCTTCAACCGCATGAACGACACGATCGGCGCGGCCAGGGTGACCGGGACGATCGAGCTCGACGGTGAGGACATTCACGGCAGCCGCATGGACGTGGTCCAGCTGCGCGCGCGGGTGGGCATGGTGTTCCAGAAGCCCAACCCCTTCCCCAAGTCGATCTACGAGAACATCGCCTACGGCCCCAAGATCCACGGACTTGCCGAGAAGAAGGCTGACCTCGACATTATCGTCGAACGCTCGCTGACCCGCGCCGGCCTGTGGGACGAGGTCAAGGACCGGCTCGAGGATTCGGGCACGGCGCTCTCGGGCGGCCAGCAGCAGCGCCTGTGCATTGCCCGCGCCATTGCGGTTGACCCCGAGGTCATCCTGATGGACGAACCGGCAAGCGCGCTTGACCCGATCGCGACCGCCAAGATCGAGGAGCTGATCGATGAACTCTCCGGGCGCTATGCCATCGTGATCGTCACCCACTCGATGCAGCAGGCCGCCCGCGTGAGCCAGCGCACTGCCTTCTTCCATCTCGGCAAGATGGTGGAGTATGGTCCGACATCGGAAATCTTCACCAATCCCATCGAGGAGCGGACGAAGGACTATATTACAGGACGTTACGGGTGATGGCTGAGCATACCGTCAAGGCATTCGATGAGGACATCACCCGCCTGCGCGGCCTGATCGCGGAAATGGGCGGGCTGGCCGAGGTGGCCATCGCGGAATCGCTCGACGCGCTCGTGCGCGGTGACGAGACGTTGGCCGAGCAGGTCGTGGCCCGCGACAAGCGCATCGACGCGCTCGAGATGGAGGTCGACAAGCTCGCGGTGCGGATCATCGCCCTGCGCGCGCCTATGGCTGACGACCTGCGCGAAGTGATCGCCGCGCTCAAGATCGCCGGCGTGCTGGAACGCATCGGGGACTATTCCAAGAACATCGCCAAGCGAGTCGGCATGATCGAGGGCCGCGCCCGCTTCGAGCCCTTGACCCTGCTGCCGACAATGGGGGAACTGGCCGGCGAGATGGTCCACGACGTGCTCACGGCCTATGCCGCGCGCGACCCCGAGCTGGCACGCGAGGTGATCGCCACCGACGCCAAGGTCGACGGTTTCTACAACTCGATCTTCCGCAATCTTGTCAGTTACATGGTTGAAAATCCTTCGACCATTTCGAGCGCCGCGCAGCTCCTGTTCGTCGCCCGCAACATCGAGCGGATCGGCGACCACGCGACCAATGTTGCCGAGATGGTGCACTTTGCTGCGACCGGGGTCTATCCGCCCGAGGGCGACCGCTGAGACCGGGCGCTGCTGTTGAATTCGGCGCCGGTTTCATCAAATTGTCGCTCAGGTGACACATAGCGTCGGGCACCGCCCGCGCTTGCGGGCTTGAGGAGGCATTGAGCGCATGTCCGCTGCCAAATTGCTGCTGGTCGAAGACGACCCCGCCCTTTCCGAGTTGCTCGAATACCGCTTTCGGAACGAAGGCTATGCCGTGCGCTGCACCGCCGATGGCGACGAGGCGCTGATCCTCGCCGCCGAGGAAGTGCCCGATCTCATCATCCTCGACTGGATGATCGAGGGCACCAGCGGCATCGAGGTGTGCCGCCGGTTGCGCCGCGACAAGGAAACGGCGCATGTCCCCATCATCATGCTCACCGCCCGCGAGGCCGAGGACGACCGTGTGCGCGGCCTCGAGACCGGGGCGGACGACTATCTGACCAAGCCCTTCTCGCCGCGCGAATTGCTGGCTCGCGTCGCGGCGGTGATGCGCCGCATTCGCCCGGTGCTGGCCGGCGAGACGATCGAGGTCGGCGACCTCAAGCTCGATCCGGTCGCGCACCGCGTCCAGCGTCGCGGCCGCGCGCTCCAACTCGGGCCGACCGAATACCGGCTGCTCAAATTCTTCATGGAGAGCCCCGGACGGGTGTTCAGCCGCGGGCAGCTTCTCGATGGTGTTTGGGGCACGGATTCGGATATCGAGCTGCGCACGGTCGATGTGCATATCCGCCGCCTCAGGAAAGCGATCGGCATCGAAGGCGGCAAGGATCCGATCCGCACGGTCCGCTCGGCCGGCTACGCGCTCGAACCGATCTAGCCGCGGGCAGGGTCCTAGAGACTTTCCAACCAGTTGATGACCCGGGCGGCCAGTTCGATCCGGCGGTCCGACCAGCTGTGATCAGTGGCGGTGTGGTGGGCGGTGATTCGCTCTCCACCCGCCTTGCGCACCGCATCGATCAGGGCATCGGTCTGCGGTGCGAGGCCATCATCGGAACTGAGCACCAGCAACGGCGTGCCCGCAAGCCCCGATGCCGAGCGCATGAAATCGAACTCCGCACGCCGCGCGACGAGTTCCTCCGCCATCTGTTCGGGAGACGTATCCGACAGGGCTTCGGAATTTTCCGAGGCCATTTGCACGACCCCCTCGCGGTCGAGCCCGCGCATCACGCCCATGTTGGCGGCAGAGATCAAACCCGCCCCGATCAGCCCCCGATCCTCGCTTGCTACGAGCGTCGTCACCCAGCCCCCCATCGAATGGCCGATCATGGCGATCCGCGCAGGGTCGACCCCGAGCCTTGCGGCATTGGCGGGGTCGCGCAGGAAGGCGAGCACCGCCTTGGCGTCCTGCGGGTTCTGAGCGAAGCGGAACGCGCCGGGGCTGCCCCATGCGCCGCGATAATTGAAGGTGATGGCATTCCACCCCGCACGGCGCAGGGTCTGGGCAAGATCGAGATTCTTCTCGTTCCCGGGCCAACCATGACAGATCACCACCGTCGGATGCGGCCCCTTGCCCGAGGCGAGATAGGCGACGCCGTTGATTTCGACCCCGCCGCTCGGGATGTGAAGAACCTCCATCCGCGCGGGATTGGCCGCGTCGGGCGCGGGGTCGGTGTAGATCGCAGGCGGCAAATCGCTCGGCGGCGCTGCCTGCGCCGGGAACGCCAGCACGGTGGAACCGGCGGCAATGGCAGCGACGAGCTGGGCGGCTTTGTGCATGGTGATTCTCCCCGTTTGCCCCGGCAGCCTATCGCGCCGCTCAGTGGAAGTCGCGCGATTTGGGCAGGATACGGTGATCGCGCGGGTGCCCTTTGACATTGGGTGAAGGCACCAGCTCGTCGACCAGATCGCGCGGGAACGGGGGCCCGCGCCCCGGAACCGGGCGGTTGACCTCATCGGCCCGGGCGAGCGGCGCGTCGAGCAGGTCTTCCGACAGGGCATGGAGGCGGTGGGTCGCATCGGTCATGTGATGGGCGATGACGTGGATCACCTCGTCATCATATTCGACGCGCCCCCGCACCTCCATCAGCCGCGCGCCCATCACCACCTTGCGCTGCTTCTCCTTCAAGTCGGGCCAGACGACGAGGTTGATGACCCCGGTCTCGTCCTCGAGGGTGATGAAGCACACCCCCTTGGCGCTGCCCGGGCGCTGGCGGATCAGCACCACGCCCGCGACCTGCACCATCGAGCGGAACTTGCGGGCGCGCAGGTCTGCAGCGCGCACGAAGCCGCGGGCCCCCAGATCGGGGCGCAGGAAGGCCATCGGATGCGCCTTCAGGCTGAGGCGCGTGGTCTGGTAATCGGCCACCACCTCCTCGGAGAGCGGCATGGCGGGGAGCCGCAGTTGCGCACGCTCGGCCCCCTCTTCGCGCACCCCGGCGGCGCGGAACAGCGGCAGATCGGGCATCGGCACGAGGCTGCGCGCATCCCACAGCGCCTGCCTGCGCGAGAGGCCCAGCGAGGTGAAGGCATCGGCGCTGGCAAGGCGCTCGATATGCGCAGGGGAAAGCCGCGCACGCTCCTGCAGGTCGGCGACATTCGGGTAAGCCCCGCGCTCCTCACGCTCCGCCACCAGCGCGGCGGCGACATGTTCGGGCAGGCCGTCGATCTGGCGCAGGCCGAGGCGCAGGGCGTAGGGCTCCCCCTCTCCTTCCAGCGTGCAATCCCAGGCCGAGCGGTTCACGTCCGGCGGCAGCACCACCACCCCATGCTCCTGCGCATCGCGCACAATCTGCGTAGGCGCGTAGAAGCCCATGGGCTGCGAATTGAGCAGTGCGGCAGCAAAGGCCGCCGGGTAGTGGCATTTGAGCCAGCTCGAGACATAGACGAGCTGCGCGAAGCTCGCCGCGTGGCTCTCGGGAAAGCCGTATTCGCCGAAGCCCCGGATCTGGTTGAAGCAGCGCTGCGCGAAGTCGCGGTCGTAGCCGCGCGCGACCATGCGCTCGACCATCATGTCCTGAAGCTCGTCGACCATGCCCCGGCTGCGGAAGGTTGCCATCGCCTTCCTCAGCCGGTTGGCTTCGAGGCTGGAGAACTTCGCGGCATCGAGCGCAATCTTCATCGCCTGTTCCTGGAAGATCGGCACACCCATCGTGCGCCCGAGGATGCTGGTGAGCTCGTCGGGCGGGCCGTGCTCGGGCGCGGGCGCGGGGATCTGGACGGCTTCCGCCCCTCGCCTGCGCTTCAAGTAGGGGTGCACCATGTCGCCCTGGATCGGTCCGGGCCGCACGATCGCGACCTGGATGACGAGATCGTAGAACTCGCGCGGGCGCAGGCGGGGGAGCATGTTCATCTGCGCGCGGCTCTCGACCTGGAAGACGCCGAGCGAATCCCCCTTCCTCAGCATCGCATAGGTCTCCGGGTCTTCGCGCGGGACCGTGGCGAGGGTGAGCTCCCGGCCATGATGCGCGCCGAGGAGGTTGAGGCACTTGCGGATGCAGGTCAGCATCCCCAGCGCCAGCACGTCGACCTTGAGGATGCCGAGCGCGTCGATGTCGTCCTTGTCCCACTCGATGAAGGAGCGATCGGGCATGGCGCCGTTGCCGACCGGCACGGTCTCGGTCAGCGGGCTCTGGGTGAGGATGAAACCGCCGACGTGCTGGCCCAGATGGCGCGGCATTCCAATCATCTGTTGGGTGAGCTTGAGGACGCGCCTCAAGTGCGGATCGGTCACGTCCATGCCGGTTTCGGCGGCGTGCTTCTCGCTGATCTCGCGCCCCCACCCGCCCCACACGGTCCGCGCGAGCGCCGAGGTCACGTCCTCGGAGAGGCCCATCGCCCTGCCCACCTCGCGGATCGCCATGCGCGGGCGGTAGTGGATCACCGTGGCGCACAGCCCCGCGCGGTGGCGGCCATATTTGCGGTAGATGTACTGGATCACCTCCTCGCGCCGCTCGTGCTCGAAATCGACGTCGATATCGGGCGGCTCCTTGCGCTCCTCGGAGATGAAGCGGTCGAAGAGAAGCTGGTGCTTGGCCGGATCGACGCTGGTGATGCCGAGCACATAGCACACCGCCGAATTGGCAGCGCTCCCCCGCCCCTGGCACAGGATCGGCGGCTCCTGGCCGCGGGCGAAGTCGACGATGTCCTTGATGGTGAGGAAATAGCGGGCGAGATCGAGCCTGGCGATCAGGGCCAGCTCGCGCTCCAGCGTGGCGCGGACACTCTCGGGCACGCCCGCCGGGTAGCGCCGCCCTGCCCCTTTCCAGACCTCGCTTTCGAGGAAGGCCTGCGGGGACTGCCCGTCGGGATAAATCTCCTCCGGGTATTCGTAGCGCAGCTCGTCGAGGCTGAAGCGGCAGGCGTCCGCCACCGCGCGCGCGGCGGCGATGGCGTGGGGCCAGCGGGCGAAGAGGCGCTGCATTTCGGCCGGGCTCTTGAGGTGCCGCTCGGCATTGGGGTGGAGCAGGTGCCCGGCCCCCGCCACGGTGGTCTTGTGCCGGATCGCGGTCATCACGTCCTGAAGCGCGCGGCGTTCGGGGGCGTGGTAGTGGACGTCGTTGGTGGCGAGGAGGCCGAGGCCGTGGGCGCGGGCGAGCGCGTCCAATCGCTCGATCCGCGCGATGTCGTCGCCGCGATAGAGGTAGGCGGCGGCGATGTGGCGCAGGGTCGGAAGCTGCTCGGCGATGTGCGGGAGGAGGTCGGGGAAAGGGGCGGTGCGCTCCATTCTGTCATCACCCTGAACTTGTTTGTGCAAGCACAGCTTCGCTTCCAGGGTCCATTCCTCCTCAGCCACCATTGCCTCGGGAGGAGAGATGGATGCTGAAACAAGTTCAGCATGACGAGCTTGGCTCATACTCTTTCTACGGAACGGAACGACGTTGCTCGGCACCTGAATCGTGAACACCGCTTCCAGATCGTCGGGCGGCAGCAGGATCAGCTGCACGCCTTCCGAATGGGCGGCGAGCATGGCAAGGTCGATCTCGCACACGCCCTTGTCCTGCCACCCGCCCGAGAGCGTCTGCATCCGCCCGGCGCTGATCAACCGGGTGAGGCGTCCATAGGCGGCGCGGTCCTCGGGGTAGGCGAGGAAGGCGAGGCCCTCCACGGTCTCGATCCGGCAGCCGATCACGGGGCGCAGTTTCAGCGTTTTCGCCTCGGTGTGGATGCGCACTATCCCGGCCATCGAATTGACGTCGGCGATCGCAATCGCGTCGTATCCCAGCGCGTGCGCGGCGAGCACCAGATCGACCGCATCCGACGCGCCGCGCAGGAAGCTGAAGCAGCTCGCAAGGCCGAGCTCCACGAAAGGCGCACGCTCGGGCGGCGCGATGTCGGCCGGGTCGATGGCGAGCCTGCGCTTGTCGGGAGTGAGCGGGGCGTCGGGCATGCCTAGCCCGCCAGTTCGCCAAGCCGCTCGCGCACGGCCGCCAGATCGGCCGCGAAGAGGCGCGCCTGTTCCTCGCGCGCTTCGCCATCGAGGCGCAGCAGGTAGGAGGGATGCGCGGTGACCCACAGCTCGGTGCCGTCATCGAGCCGCATCGGTGTACCGCGCGCCCTGGTGATGCTCACTGTCTTGCCCAGCAATCCGCGCGCCGCACTCGCCCCCAGCGCCAGCACGAGGCGGGGCTTCACGATCGCGCGCTCGGCCTCGAGCCACCAGCGACAGGTGTCGATCTCCTTGGCGCCGGGCGACTGGTGGAGGCGGTGCTTGCCTTTCCAAGTGAACTTGAAGTGCTTGACCGCATTGGTGACATAGGCCTGGCGGCGGTCGATCCCGGCGGCTTGGAGATAGTCGTCCAGAAGCTCTCCCGCCGGACCCACAAAGGGCCGCCCCGTATGGTCCTCCTGATCCCCCGGCTGCTCGCCGATGATCATCAGGGGTGCCGCGAGAGGCCCCTCGCCCATCACGGCGCGGTTGTCCAATTCACCGATCGGACACATCCGACAGGCGTGGATCGCCGTGCCGATGCCCTCCAGCGTGGCGGGCCGCTCGCCCCTATCGCGGCTGCCCGATGCCACCATCCGCGCCTCCCGCGCTTGCGCCCCGGCGATGAGCTGCGGGATGAGCGCGGCCTCGGGCAGGTTCTTCCAGTACTTCTTCGGCATCTCCGACAGCATCGCTCCCACCTTCAGCCGCGCGGGATTGAAGATCGAGGCGTAGTAGGCGCGCCACAGGTCTTCCACCGGGTCACCCGAAGGTGCGTCGCCGCGCCGTGCCGGGGGCCCCTCGTGCATGCTCTCGCCGTCCCAGTGGATGCTGCCGCGCGGGGTGAGGATCGACCAGCGCATATTGGCGAAGCGGCGCATGAAGAAGCCCGCTTCGGCGCGCAGGATATGGTGATCGGGCTCGAACCAGGCGACGAAGTGCGGCATGCCGCCTTCCTCCTCAACCTCGCGGAAGCGGACGAAGGCGTGCATCTTGTGCGCGTCGCGCCGCACCGATTTGGCGAGTTCTTCCAGGCGGCGCACCTCGATGTCGGCCTTGTCCTCCATCAGGCGGGGATAGCGCTGCAATCGCCACAGCACGCGGTAAAGCAGCCCAAAGCGCGCGGGATCGGAGTGCAGCGCCGCGCTGCGCGCGACCGCGAGAAAGCGCTGGCTGGCACGCACCGGCGGCGCCTCGGCGGGCGGCACCGGCAGGCGGCGTTCCGAGCGCGCCGGACTGTCACCGAACAGATCGCCGGTCGCCCCCGGCTCGACCCATGCCACCCGGTCGGGGGGCACGTCGCATTGCACCAGGCCGCGTGCCCGCTCGCGCCAGAAGGCAAAGTCGTCGGGCGCGGGCAGATGGACGGCGTAATGCGAGGCGACGGCAACGTTCTGCATCGCGGTCACCTTCCTCCCCTCCCGCTTGCGGGAGGGGTCGGGGGTGGGTGCGCGAAGCGCTGGGCCGACAGGCCCACCCCGCTGCGACTAGCGAGCAAGCTCGCAAGTCTCGCTGCCACTCCCGCGAGCGGGAGGGGAGAAGAAGCCCCGCGCCACATCAGAACAGCTCCAGCTGTTCGGCCTTGGGGGCCACCAGCCTCTTGAGGTCGGCGTGATCGGTGAGCAGTGTCGGTCGCCAATCAACGGTGCAGATGAAGGGACGCACCTTGGCAAGCGAGGCGGTGAGCCGCGCCACATCGTCAAGGCGCAGGTTCCGGTGCCGCCGCACGGCAAGGATCCGCCCCACCGCCTTGGTCCCCAGCCCCGGCACGCGCAGCAGCAGCTCCCTGGCCGCGCGGTTGACGTCGACCGGGAAGCTCTCGCGGAACTTGAGCGCCCAGGCGAGCTTGGGGTCGATGTCGAGCGGCAGATTGCCGTCCGTCCCCGCCGCGTCCGCCACCTCCTCGGGGGCAAAGCCGTAGAAGCGCATCAGCCAGTCGGATTGGTAGAGCCGGTGTTCGCGCAGCAAGGGCGGGCGCTTCAGCGGCAGCACGGCGGAGGCATCGGGGATCGGCGAGAAGGCGCTGTAATAGACGCGCCTCAGGCCGAAACTCTCATAAAGCCGGCTCGCCTTGCCGATGATCGCCGCGTCATTGGCATCGTCCGCGCCGACGATCATCTGGGTCGACTGGCCCGCCGGCGCGAAGCGGGGCGCATGGCGGAAACGCTTGCGCTCGTCCCTGGCGGTGAGGATGCGCTCCTTGGTGCGCCCCATCGCGCCTTCGATCTGGGCCGCGTTCTTGTCGGGGGCGAGGCGGTTCAGCCCGCTGGTGGTGGGCAGTTCGACATTGATCGACACGCGGTCGGCATAGAGCCCGGCCTCATGGATGATCTCGGCATCGGCCTCGGGAATGGTCTTGAGGTGGATATAGCCCCGGAAGTCATGCTCTTCGCGCAATATCCGCGCCACCTCGACGAGCTGCTCCATCGTGTGATTGGCGTTCTTGACGATGCCGGAGGAGAGGAACAGCCCCTCGATATAGTTGCGCCGGTAGAAATCGAGCGTGAGGTCGACCACCTCCTGCGGGGTGAAGCGCGCGCGCGGGACGTTCGAGCTCTTGCGGTTGATGCAGTAGTGGCAATCGAAGATGCAGTGGTTGGTCAGCAGAATCTTGAGCAGCGAGATGCAGCGCCCGTCCGGCGCATAGGCGTGGCAGATGCCCATGCCCTCGGTCGAGCCGATCCCTTTCCCGCCGAGCGAGTTCTTCTTCGCCGTGCCGGAGGAGGCGCAGGAGGCATCGTACTTCGCCGCGTCGGCAAGAATTTCGAGGCGTTGGCGGAGCGTGGGTTGCGACAGGGTGTGCGGCATGAGAACCTTGGGAAACAGCTTTCCTGTTCCTTATATGTTCTCATGTCGGCATAGCCTAATGCAAAGCTTGCAAGCTGCGCCCAGATGAGCCGGGTCAGCGGCGGGGTTCGGCAGCGGACGAGCTGCACAGGAAGTCGAGCATCGCCGGGTGCAGCTGGCCCTCGAAAGCAATGCCCGCAATGTCGTCGTTGACCCACGCGACCGTGCCGAAGGGCGTGTTGATGCCATTGATCTTCATCGTCACCCGGTCGCCCAGCGCGGCAAAGCCGCAGCTACCGCGGATCTTGCACCCGCCTTCGGAGATATCGAGCAGTTCCACGAAGACCATGCGCGAACGGACATGGCTCTTGACCGTGACGCTCATCGGCCGGCGTTCGGAAGATCGCGGAATCCTGAACTGCATGGGGTGATTCTCGCACCATTTGCTAAAAATAGGTTTAGCGCCCCACCAGAATTACGTCAGGCGCAGAGGCCCTGCAGGAACCATCCGGGCACACCCCCGCGCCCGTCACCGGCCAACCCCAGACGGTAGATCCAGTAGCGCGCCCCGCATGCATCCTCGATCCGGTAGTAGTCGCGCAGGCGCGCGGTGGAGCGTTCGCGCCACCATTCGGGCGCGATCCGCTCCGGCCCCTCGGCACGCACCACCTCGCGCACCGTCCCGCGCCAGCGGAAGCGCTGGGGGAGCCCATCGGGCGAGGCATAGAGCACCGCGATCGGCTCCGGGCGGTCGAGCAGCTTCAAGGGGCGGGCATGGAAGGCGAGCGTGCCTTGCCGGGACGGCGGGGGTTCGAGCGGCGGCTGCCAGGCTTGCGCGCGCTCGGGCAGGTGGCTGGCGTGCGGCACCGGGCGGGTAACGGCCCGCGGCCCGAGACGCACCGTCAGCCGGTCGATGCAGGCGGCGAGCGCGGTGCCATGCTCCTCTGCCGCCGCATCGAGATCGGCCTGCCCGAGAGGGAGCGGCTCGCTCCAGCTGGCGCGCAGTTGCACGGTCTCGATCCCGAAGCCCGCCTCGACATCGTCGAGCCGCCTGGCGAAGAGCCGGGTGATGTGCGCCGCTTCGCGGGTCGCGGCGGCAAGCGCGACGCGGCGCATCAGCACCTCGCCATCGACCCGCCACAGCGCGAGTTCGAGCCGCCGCGCGCCCTCCCCCCGCGCCTCGAGCGCGCGAACCATGGCGGCGGCGAGGTCCTCCACCACCTGGTCGAGCGGCGCGCGGTGGCGCAGCGGCTCGGCGAGGCGGCGCTGGACCAGCGGCATGGGGCGGGCGATCACGGGCAGCAGCGGCTCGGGCACTTTCCCGAGCAGCTGGTCGAGGCGCAGCAGCGGATTGGCGGCGGGCGAGGAGCGGCCCCGGAACCGGCGGCGCAGCGCATCGCGCGCGGCGACCTCGCAGCCCGCGTCCTCCTCCCCCGCCCCGCTCACCCCCGCCAGCTCGCCAAGGCGCTTGATCCCGAGACGGCGCAGCACGGTGAGCACATCGTCATCGAGGCGCAGCGCGGCGACCGGCAGGTCCGCGAGCAGGCGCAGCGGATCGTCACCCGGCGCAAGGATCGCGCCGCCGGGCCCGTAATGCGCCAGCGCCCAGGCGGCCCCGGCGGTAGGCGCGAGCGCCGCACGGGCGGTGAGGCCCCGCGCGGCGAAGGCCCGCACGACATCGGCGAGCAGCGCCTCCTCCCCGCCCAGCAGGTGCGCCGCGCCGGTGATGTCGACGATCAGGCCGTCGGGCGGATCGAGGGCACTCCACGGCGCCCAGCGCTGCGCCCACAGGGCGAGCTTCTCGAGCGCGGCGAGATCGCCTGCCGGGTCGGCGGGGACGGCGACAAGCCCGGGGCACAGCGCCCGCGCATCGGCGAGCAGCATCCCCGCCCGCGCCCCCGCCACATGGCCGGCGTCATTGGCGGCGGTGATGCGGGGGCCGTGGGCGGTCTCGAGGATCAGCGCGGTGGGCGCGCTGTCTGCCTCAGGCGTGGATGCGCGCCGCCAGCGATCGACCGACAGTCGGGCGAGCCACACCGACAGGATCCGGCGTGGTAATGGCAGGGGCGTGGGCGGGGGCGAGAACGAGTCCTGCCTTGTCATCGCACAATATCCATTCGCCCGGCGCGTGGGCCCGCGCGCGGAACAGTTCGACATGCCAGGCGGCCCGGCCCGGAGCGGCGGCATTCCAGCGGGGGGGCGGCGACGGCGCGGCGCGCACCCGCCAGCGCATCCGGGCCGAGGAAAGCCCGGGCTCGGCATCGAGCCGCACCAGCCACAACCGCACCCCGTGCCGTTCCGCCGCAAGGCTCAACCGGCGCGAGGCGGTGAAGGAGAGCGCGCGGGGGTTGCCGGCGATCTCGCCGATCACGCAGGCGAGATCGCGGCAGCGCACGCCCTCCTCGAGCGCGAAGAGCGCGTCTTCGGGCGTGGCGGCGGCGACGTGGATCAGGCGGTGGCGCAGGTCCGGCGGCAGGCCGCCAAGGCAGGGACGCCCGCCGAGCCGGATCGCGGCGCGGTCCTGCACCCACAGCACCTGGCGCAGATCGTCACTCTCCCCCGCCGCCTTGAGCGCATCGCGCGCCAGCGCCAGCGCCAGCCCCGCCCCGCTCGCCTCCCCCGCCGGAGCGAAGATTTCCGAATGGAACGGCTGCACGGCCAGCCCCGGCCGCCAGCGCGGCTCGGGCTTGGCGCGCGCCAAGACGCGGGCGCAGGAGGGGCCGGAAGACGGGGAAGGCATAAGCGAACGACTCATTTGTTCGCATTATGTTCCAACATTGCCCCGCTGGCAATGCAAAGGGCGCGGGAAGCGACAATCCGCTCCCCGCGCCCTTCAAGACGCAACCGGAAAGGCTGGCGGTCAGTCGACCACCGACCCCGGCAACTCGCCCATGTCCGGCGCATCGTCCTGCGGATCGCCGTGCTGCAGGTTCGAGTTGCGGATGCCGTAGACGAAATAGAGCACCACCCCGCCGACCATATAATAGACGAAGAACATCAGCACATTGAGCGGCACCGTGGTGATCAGATAGACGCAGGACAGGATGCCCAGCAGTGGCAGCACCGGATAGAGCGGCACCTTGAACCCGCGCGGAAGCTCCGGCGCGGCGCGGCGCAGGTAGATCACCGAAAGGCACACGATCGCAAAGGCCGCCAGCGTGCCGACCGAGGTCATGTCGCCCAGCACGTTGATGTCGAAGAAGCCCGCCGCGATCGCCGTCACCACGCCCACCACGATGGTGTTCACCGCCGGGGTCTGGAAACGCGGGTTCACGCGGCTGAAGACCTTGGGCAGCAACCCGTCACGGGCCATGGTGTAGAAAATGCGAGTCTGCGCATACATCAGCACCAGCACCACCGAGGTCAGGCCGATGATCGCGCCGATCTTGATGATCTTGGCGAGCCAGCCCCAGGTCGGCCCGAAATTGTCGACCACCACCGCGACCGGATCGGGCACGTTCAGGGTGTTGTAGGGCACCAGCAGGGTCATGATCGCGGCGACCAGCATGTAGATCACGGTGCACACCACAAGGCTGCCGATGATGCCGAAGGGCATGTCCCTGGCCGGATCCTTGGCTTCCTGCCCGGCGGTCGAGACAGCCTCGAAACCAATATAGGCGAAGAACACGATCGAGGCCGCGCGCATGATGCCATCGACGCCGAACTGGCCATCACCCTGGTTCTCGGGGATGAAGGGCACCCAGTTCTTGGCCGCCAGATCAGGGAAGTTGGAGATCACGATCGCCCCGCCCACCAGAATGAAGGCGGTGAGCACGCTCACCTTGATGGCGACGATGGCGTTGTTGACCTTGGCGCTTTCCGAGACGCCCACCACCAGCAGCGCGGCGAGCGCCATGCAGATGAGGAAGGCCGGGAGATTGAAGATCGTGGTCACCGGCTGGCCATCGACCAGCACCGGCACGCCATCACGCATCAGCGTGTAGCCGGCAGGGCCGGTCAGCTGCGGCGGAATCTGCAGACCGAAGTCGGCGAGCAGGCTCACGACATAGCCGCCCCAGCCCACTGCCACCACCGATGCGGCAAGGCCGTATTCGAGCAGCAGCAGCGCGCCCATGATCCACGCCACGAACTCGCCCAGCGTGGTGTAGCCATAGGTATAGGCCGAGCCCGAGACCGGCAGGGTCGATGACAGCTCGGCATAGCACAGGCCGGCAAAGGCGCAGACAATGCCCGCGACCACGAAAGACAGGAGCACCGCCGGCCCGGCATGGAGCGCCGCGGCGCTGCCGGTGCGCACGAAGATCCCCGCCCCGATGATGCACCCCACGCCCAGCAGCAAGAGGTTCCACTTGCCGAGCGAGCGCTTCAATTCGCTGTTCGCGCTCTCGCGCTGGACCTGAGCGATGGACTTCCTTGCGAACATCCGCTCGGTGATGGAGCGGTTCGGTTTGCTGGCCATTAGCGGTCCCCCCTGCACGCCAGCGCGGCGCGCGGCTTTACCGGATCAAGAAACATCAGATTTCGGTCTCCCATGGATCGCGAGGCTTCCCCCTCGGGCGATCACGTGGCCGCAACGCTAGCGCAACACGCCCGCAACACAAGCCGGAATGCGAGGCTTTCCCCCGGGGCGCACAGGCGCTAGACCCTGTGCCCATGTCCACCACCTTCCAGCTCGACACGAGCACGAGCCGCGCCAACCCCACGCCCGCGCCGATGCGGCGCCTCACCGTGCCCGCGATCCGTGGCCGCAAGACTGACGGCGTGACCAGCGAACCGCTGGTGATGCTCACCGCCTACACCGCCCGCCAGGCGCAGATTCTCGATGCCCATTGCGATCTCCTGCTGGTCGGGGACTCGCTCGGCCAGGTGATCTATGGCCTGCCCTCGACCGTGCCGGTGACACTCGAGATGATGGCCAACCACGGCGCGGCGGTGGTGCGCGGCTCCTATCATGCGGTCGTGGTGGTCGATATGCCCTTCGGAAGCTATGAAAGCTCGCCACAGCAGGCATTTGAAAGTGCAGCATTTCTCCTGAAGCAAACCGGGGCGGCCGCGGTGAAGCTCGAAGGCGGAGCGGCAATGGCGCCGACGGTCGCCTTCCTCAACCAGCGCGGCATCCCGGTGATGGGCCATGTCGGCCTCACCCCGCAGGCGGTCAACGTGCTCGGCGGCTACGGCGCGCGCGGGCGCTCCGAGGCCGAGGCCGGGAAGATCGTTGCCGACGCCAAGGCTTTGGACGAGGCGGGGGCCTTCGCCATGGTGATCGAGGGCGTGATCGAACCGATCGCGATTGCCGCGACCAAGGCGGTTTCCTGCCCCACCATCGGCATCGGCGCCTCGGCGCAGTGCGACGGGCAGGTGCTGGTCACCGAGGACATGCTCGGCATGTTCGAGCGCGTGCCGCGTTTCGTGAAGCGCTATGAAGACATCGCGGGTGTGATCGACCGCACGGTCGCGCGCTATGCCGGGGAAGTGCGCTCGCGCGCCTTCCCCACCCCCGACCAGACCTACCAGCCCAAGGCCTAGTCCGCCGCGTCCCGCCCCAGGCGCAGCGCCAGCGGCGCGGCAAGGACGAGCTGGGCGAGGTGGTAGAGCAGCAGCGGGGCGATGACGAAGCCTGCGGCATGGGGTCCGAACAGGATCGCGGCAAGCGGGGCTCCGGTAGCAACGCTCTTCTGCGATCCGGCAAACAGGAACGCGATGCGGTCGGCGCGCGGCAGGCCGAGGAGGCCCGCGCAGCCCCACGCCGCCCCCAGCGCAAGGGCGAGCATCGCCAGCACCAGCGCGACCAGCGCGATCCAGTCGGCCGGCGCGAACATCCCTGCCAGCCCCTGCTCGACCGCGCCCGAGAAGGCGACATAGACGGCAATCCCGATCACCGCCCGGTCAAGCCAGGCGACCCGCTCGCGGTGGGCGGCAATGCGCGCGATGAAGCGGTCCTGCACCGCCTGGCCGATCACGAAAGGCAGCACGAGGATGAGGCCGATGCGGATGATCGCCTCGCTGCCGATGTCGCCCGCCGCGCCGCCCGCGATGGCGGCGAAGAGCGGCGCGCTGATGAAGACGCCGGCGATGTTGATGAGCGCGGCGCCGACCACCGCAAGGCCGATATTGCCCTGCGCCAGGCTGGTATAGGAGGTCGCCGACTGCACGGTCGAGGGCAGGCAGCCCAGATAGACGAAGCCGACCGCGACCAGCGGCGGCAGCAGCGGGGCGGCGAGCTTGGCAAAGCCGAGGCCGACGAGCCCCATGGCGCCGAACACGAAAATCATCAGCGGCCCGAAATAGCGCCCGTTGGCCAGCCCGCGCGCGATCTCGCTGCGGCGGATGCGCATCCCGTTGACGAGAAAGAGGATGAAGATGCCCGCGTTCGACACGGTGGTCGCGGCCGCACGCGCCTCGCCCGCCGCCGGCAGGACCAGCGCGAGCGCGGTCGCTATCACCAGCACGGCGATCATCGGGTCTTTGAGAGCGGGAAAGCGCAGGGGCAAAGCCATCGGCCTCGCGCCCTGCCCTGTGTCAGCGCGAATGTCGAGACCGGCCCAGCGGGGGCATTGCGTTCCAGACAGGTTCAGGCCCGCTCCAGGCCCCCGCCAGACCCGTTCAGAGCCCTGCCAGCGCGCTCCAGACCCCCTCCAGAGCGGCTCCACGCGGATGTTTCACATGAAACATTGCCCCTGCGTCAGGCCTGGAGGTCATATTGCTTGAGCAGGTCATAGAGCGTCGGCCGGCTGATCCCGAGCAGCTTGGCGGTGTTCGAGATATTGCCCTCGCTGCGCGACAGGGCGTGGCGGATCACCCGCCGGTCCGCCGCCTCGCGCGCGGCCTTGAGGTTGAGCACCGCAGCATCCTCAAGGGCGGTGGATGAAAGATCGAGATCCTCGGCACTTACCAGCTTTCCTTCAGCCATGATGACAGCGCGCTTCACGCGGTTCTCCAGCTCGCGGACATTGCCCGGCCAATCATGCGCATCGATCGCGGCAAGCGCATCGGGGGCAAAGCCGGAAACGGTGGGGTTCATCTCGGCAGCAAAGCGCTTGAGGACGGCCTTGGCGAGCAGGATCGGATCGCCATGGCGCTCGGCAAGCGTCGGGATTCGCACAACAATCTCGGCAAGCCGGTAGAACAGGTCCTCGCGGAAAGTGCCTTCGCGGATCATTCCCTCAAGGTCCTGGTGGGTGGCGCACACGATCCGGGTGTTGACCGGGATCGCGCGCCGCCCGCCGACCCGCTCGATCGTCCGCTCCTGAAGGAAACGCAGCAACTTCACCTGCAAAGGCAGAGGGATATCGCCGACTTCGTCGAGGAACAACGTGCCTCCGTTGGCGCTCTCGATCTTGCCCTCGGTCGTCTTGACCGCGCCCGTGAAAGCGCCCCGCTCGTGCCCGAACAATTCGCTTTCGAGCAGGGTCTCGGGGATCGCGGCGCAATTGATGGCGATGAACGGCCCCGCCGCGCGGTCGCTTGCATCATGGAGCCCCTTGGCCAGCAGTTCCTTGCCCGTCCCGCTCGCGCCAAGGAGCATCACCGAGGCCGAAGTGCGCGCCACCCGCTCGATGGTGCGCGCCACCTTGACCATCTCCGGCGCGCCGGTGATCAGCCGCCCCAATACGGTCTTGTCCGCGCCGCTGCTCGCAATGAGACGGCGGTTCTCCTCCTCGATCGCCCGCAGATTGAAGGCGCGGCGCACGATCAGCCCGAGTACCTCGATATCGATCGGCTTCTGGTAGAAATCGTAAGCCCCCCGCGCGATCGCCACGAGCGCGCTCTCCCGCGCACCGTGGCCGCTGGCGACGATCACCTTGGTATCGGGCTTCAGCTGCATGATCGCATCGAGGACGGCAAAGCCCTCGGTGGTGCCGTCGGAATCGGGCGGCAGGCCGAGATCGAGCGTCACCACCGCAGGGGCCTCGGAGCGCAAGGCCGCCATCGCGCTGTCACGGTCGCCCGCAATGACCACCTCGAAATCATCGTAGGCCCACTTGAGCTGGGCCTGCAGGCCCGGATCGTCCTCGACAACCAGAAGGACCGGCTTTCTATCGGCTGCCACTATGCAAACTCCAGTGAGGATTGTGTCTGCGCGCCGCTCTCGTCGATCACTCGCGCTGCCCCGGCCAGCGGGAGTTCGACCGTGAAGCGGGTCCCAATCCCCTCGCGGCTTTCCACCGCGATGCGCCCGCCCATCGCCCTGACAAGCTCGCGCGCTTCAAAGGCACCGATGCCGAAGCCGCCGGACTTGGACGAGACGAAGGGCTTGAACAGGCCGCTGCGCACGAATTCCGGGCTCATGCCCCGTCCTGCATCGACCACCTCAATGATCCCGTGAACACCTTGCGCGCTCACATCGAGGAACACCGGCATGACAGGGCCGCTGGCATCGATGGCATTCTGCACGAGGTGGATAAGCGCCTGCTCGAGCGCCTCGCGATTGCCCGTCACGCGCACTGGCTCCTCGCGGGTCAGGGCCACCGGGTGCACGCCCCTGAAGCGCTCGGCGACCGCGCGGGCGAGTTCCACAAGATCGATCGCGGTCAGCGCCGAAACCTGCCCGGAACCATACCGCCCGAGCCTCGCCAGCAGCGCGGAAAGCTTGTCGACCGAGCTCCGCAAGGTCACCAGCATGTCGGCCCGGAAGGCGGGGTTGTCGGCGTGCTTTTCGGCATTGGCGGCAAGCAGAGAGAGCTGGCTGACGAGATTCTTGATGTCGTGCATCACGAAGGCCATGCGGCGGTTGAATTCGTCGAAGCGGCTCGCCTCCATCAACGCCTGCTGCCCGGCCTGCTCGGCCAGATAGCTGGCAAGCTGCTGGCCCGCGACGCGCAGCAGATCGAAGTCCTCCCAATCAAGCTGCCGGGCGCCCGGCGGACGGGCAAGCACGATTACCCCCACGAGCCGGTCGAAATGGATGAGCGGCACCAGCGCCCAGGCCTCCTCCACCTCGAGCAGCCAGACCGGCACTGGGGCGCGCTCGGCAACATGGTCGGTGCCGGCGCGCACCTCGTCGAGGGCGAGGATGAAATTGTGCTCCTCCAGAAAAGTGCACAGCGCGGCATTACCAGCCACCGCAGGCACGGCGAAGGTCGTCCAGTTCCAGCGGGCGGTCAGTTCAAGACGGCCATCGTCCGCCCGCATGAGCAACAGCCCGGCAGGGCTCTGGGTCATGTCCGCGAGCGCCTTGACGGCGCGCTCCTCGAGACTGGCATGACCGGTTCCGCCCCGCCCGATAGTGCGGGTGAAGCGCAGCCATTCCTCGCGGTAATCGTAGCGGTGCTGGAAGAGATGCTTGGTCGCCGTGACGCGCAGCCATGCCCTCAGCCGCGGCGATGGCAGAGCGACAGCGGCCGCAAGAATGCCAAGCACTGCAAACACGGCCTGCCCCGCCCGCACCCCATCGCCGGCGATCAGGGCAAGCGCCTTGGTCATCATTGCAAGTGCGGCGAGATAGGTGCCGATCAGCAGGAGCGAGAGGGTGCGGAAGGTGACCGTCCGGCTCGGGCTGAACTGGACCCGCGCCCCGGCGGCGCTCATGCCGAGGGCGAAGATCACCGCCATCGCGCCCGCGAACAGACCTCTCAACTCGCCGAGCGCCGTTGGCGCGGCCCCCAGATAGGAAAGGGCGTGGAGGTTCAGATCATAGGCGAAGATCCCCGCGAGCGCCATGCCGGTCCAGCGCAGCGCCGGACGCAGCGCAGTATCCGCACCGGCGTAGAGATTGTGGAGCAGCATCAGCGCGCCGATCGCCACGAGCATATCGATCAGCAGCCCTGCCGATGTGACAGCGACCTCGGCGTGCTCGACGCCCGCGACCCTGCCACCCACCAGCAGCACGAGGGGTTGAAGCAGCTGCACCATCACCAGCGCAATGATCACAGGACGTACCGGCTTGAGGCTGTCGCTGCGCCCGTCGGCGGCGAACAGGCTGAAGATCGTAGCGATCAGGGCGAGGTTGCGGACCATCACCGCGATCACCACGAGATCGTGCCCGGAACCCAGTACCGCAGCCAGCAGGCACCAGACGGCACCTGCAAGGGAGGCCGTGACGAGCCCTGGCCGATCGGGACGCGTGCGCTCGCCATGTTGGCACAGCCACACGCATGCGCCTGCGCTCAGCACCGCACCGACGACCCAGGCGAGCATGGCGGCGAGCGCGAGAATGCCGCCCGTCCAGATCATGATCCGCTCTCCTGCAAGCCCACGGGCAGCACCGGTTCGGAGAAGCAGGAAATGCGAAGCCAGATCATGGGTAAACTCAGCCTTCCGTGGGTTGCCTGAGCTCTAGCACCAAGAGCTTAAGTGTCGGTAAAACTTACAAGGCTGTCCGGGCGCGATTTTGTGCCGATCTTCAGATGCATAGCCAGCACCACGCGACCGCGTGGCGAGTTGGTGCATAGAGGCGCCGGACCCGGCATAAGAGGATGGTCCATTGAGGATCGAGAGCAACCGCCGCGAGACTCTCGGCCTTGGTGCAGCCCTCGCGGCGACACCCGCCGCGGCCACGGCTGTAGCGCTCGGTGGCGAGGATGCCGCGGCCTCTGCGGAAGCTGCCTTGATGGCGTTCCCCGACCGGCTCGGGCGCCGCACCATCATTTTGACCCGTCGCGCCAACGTGTGGCGCATCCTCCACGTCCACGCCTCAAACCAGCAATTCTAGGTCGTCGTACGCAGCCGGGGCAGAGCGCTGGCGAGGCGCGCAGGCGCGGGGGTAAGGCACTCGGTCCGTCCGCATCTCAGGCACGGCGTCCCCAGCGGAACGGCATCGGCGCGGTCGAGCGACAAGCCGCGCGCATAGGCAAGTTCGCCAGCGAAACGCGCTTCGATCCCGAGCACCACCGCCCGTCTTCCGGCACACATCACGCCGTCACCATCAACGGTGCGGGTGATCGTGAACCAGTGCCGCGCCAGACCCTCGCCCTCGCTGAAGGTGGCGGCCTGGGTCAGCACTGTGCCGGGCCGCTCGAAGGCGGCATAGGGGATCCATGCCGGCCAGCGTGCCCCTTCGAGGGGATAGAGCGCGCCGCTCGCGCCGGCGGTGAACTGGGTCATCCGCCCCGCCCGGTCGATCACCGCCGTGAAGAAGGGCAGCCCCCGCTCTCCCACGCGCCCCAGCGTGGTCAGGCGCTGCGCCACCTGATCGAAGCTGACGGCAAAGCGGCGCTGGAGAACCGCAAGATCGTAGCCCGTCGCCTCGCAGGCGCGCAGAAAGCGGCGATAGGGGAGCAGCAGAGCGCCGGCGAGATAATCGCCGATATGCTCGCGCAAGACCTCGCGCGCTTCGGCACTGGCAAGGTTTGCGCCGGCAACCAGCAGCTCGATGTCCTCCCGCATCTCGAGCATCCCCACCTGCCGCGCGATCTGGAAACGTCGGGCCGCGCCCGGAAGCATCTCGGAGAGCTGCAATTGCCGTGCATGCAGGTCCAGACGGTGCACCTGTCCGGGCATGACCTCCGCGGGCAGGATGCGGACCGAAAGCTGGTGCCTTTCGCGCAGCCGTTCCGAGAGTGCGCCGCTGATCTCCCCGCGCGACAAGCGCAGCTCGTCGGCGAGTGCTTCGGCGGCGTGGTCCAAATCCGCGAAGTGGTTCTGCCAGCGCTCGACTGCGCGGCGGGCCGCCGCGGCGGCGTCCTCGACCAAAACGCGCTCGCCGCCCCCTGAATCATAGAGGCGCGCGAAGGCAGCGGCAACCTGCGGCGCGGCGGCGAGCAGTTCCTGCACCTCCTCGCGGTCGATACCCAGGTCGCCGAAACGCTTGTCCGAAAGCCGTCGGACCATTCCGTCGAGGCCGCCGATCGCGTCGTCCTCACGCAGCGAGCGCGGGTCGAAATCGAAGCGTTCGATCACCTGCACCAGCACACGGGCGGAGAGCGGGCGCTGGTTGCGCTCGATCAGGTTAAGGTAGGAAGGCGAGATCCCGAGCATGCTCGCCATGGCTGCCTGCGTAAGCCCTTCGCGCTTGCGCAGGCGACGAAGTGCCGGTCCGGCGAGAAGATTGTTTTCAACCATAGCGTGTCTTGTAAAAAAATTTACGGCTTCACACAAGTTTTGGAGGAATTGTAGGCATAGCGACACGAATATCTGTAAGTTTTCCTGTATTGCTGCGACGCAGCACGCCAAACGCAAGCCATCCAGCGGCGAGTCACTCACTGGCTTGGCCACCCCCAGGATGGACAGGAGAACATCATGAGCTACCAGAACACCATCGGCCGGATGCGCGAGATCGTCACCGCGAACGGTCCGAGCTGGGCCGCGATTGATCCCGAGAGCGCCGCGCGCATGGCGATCCAGAACCGCTTCGCCACCGGCCTCGACATCGCCAAGTACACCGCCAGGATCATGCGCGCCGACATGGCCGCCTATGACGCGGATCCGGCACAATACACCCAGTCGCTGGGCTGCTGGCACGGCTTCATCGCGCAGCAGAAGCTGATCGCGATCAAGAAGCATTTCGGCACCACCAAGCAGCGTTACCTCTATCTCTCGGGCTGGATGGTCGCCGCGCTGCGCAGCGAGTTCGGCCCCCTGCCCGACCAGTCAATGCACGAGAAGACCTCGGTGCCCGCATTGATCGAGGAGCTCTACACCTTCCTGAAGCAGGCCGACGCCCGCGAACTGGGCATGATGTTCCGCGCCCTCGATGCCGCCCGCAAGGCCGGTGACGCCGTGGAAGCCAAGCGCATCGAGAACGCGATCGACAATTACGAGACCCACGTGGTGCCGATCATCGCCGATATCGACGCCGGTTTCGGCAATGCCGAGGCGACCTACCTCCTCGCCAAGAAGATGATCGAGGCAGGTGCCTGCGCGCTCCAGATCGAGAATCAGGTCTCGGACGAAAAGCAGTGCGGCCACCAGGACGGCAAGGTCACCGTGCCGCACGAGGACTTCCTCCAGAAAATCCGCGCCTGCCGCATGGCCTTCCTCGAAATGGGCGTCGACGACGGTGTCATCGTGGCCCGCACCGACTCGCTGGGTGCCGGCCTCACCAAGCAGATCGCCTTCTCGAAGGAGCCGGGCGACCTCGGTGACCAGTACAACAGCTTCCTCGACGCCGATGAAGTCGATCCCGCCAACATCTCCAACGGCCAGGTCTTCATCAGCCGCGACGGCAAGCTGCTGGCGCCCAAGCGCCTGCCCTCGAACCTCTACCAGTTCCGCGCCGGAACGGGTGTGGACCGCGTGGTGCTCGACTGCATCACCTCGCTCCAGAACGGCGCTGACCTTCTCTGGATCGAGACCGAAAAGCCGCACGTTGAACAGATCGCCGAAATGGTCGACCGCATCCGCGAAGTCGTGCCCAACGCCAAGCTCGTCTACAACAACTCGCCCAGCTTCAACTGGACGCTGAACTTCCGCCAGCAGGTGTTCGACGCCTGGGAAGCGGCGGGCAAGGACGTCTCGGCCTATGACCGCGCCAAGCTGATGAGCGT
>JAIXPX010000012.1 GCA_027486035.1 Erythrobacteraceae bacterium
GGCGGCGCGCCGCGCGGCGTGCGGGCGGTTGAGGATGACGGGTTCGTCCGGACGAAGGTCGCGGACTACAGCCAGTGCGTCAGGATAGATGTGCAACTCAAGGGACCCCCAAAACGGCTCTGTTGAACCATAAAACGACAAGCTGCCTTGCGGTTTGGAAGTCCCCTTGGGGCAGCGGAAGCGCGCAGATAGGGCCTGGGGGGGGAAATGCAAACGAAAAATGCCGCCGCGCGCCCGGCGCTGTCGCTTTTACACGCGGCATTTCAGGAGTGCGCTGCAGGCCGCTGATATCATGAGGAGAATTCACATCGATCCGTGACCGGATCGGCACCGGAAAAATGCACCGGCAGCGCAGGCTGATCGGGTGCCCGCTGCCTGATGGGAGCGCGAATCCGGCGAGGGGTGAGAATCGCCCCTCTGCCTCCCCGGCTCCCTCAGCTCAACCGGTCGCGGAAATCCTCGTAGGAAAAGCGCTTCACGCACTCGAGCGCATCGGTTTCCGAATCCCACAGCCAGATCGAGGGCAGTGGCACGCCGTTGAAGGTGTTGGTCTTGACCATCGAATAGTGCGCCTGATCGAGAAAGGCGAAGCGCGCCCCGGGCTCGGCCGCAACCGGCAGGCGGTAATCGCCGATCACGTCCCCCGCGAGACACGAAGGGCCGCCGAGGCGGATCGGGATCATCGCCTCGTCGTGCAATTCGCCGAGCATCGCCGGGCGATAGGGCGCCTCGAGCACGTCGGGCATGTGGCAGGTCGCCGAGATGTCGGTGATCCCCACGGGCATTGCGTTGAAGTGGGTGTCGAGCAGGGTGCCGACCAGAATGCCCGCATCGAGCGCCACCGCCTCGCCCGGCTCGAGGATGATCTCGCAGCCCGTATCGGCGGCGGCATCCTTGAGGAATTCGGCGAGCTCCTCGCGCTGGTAATCGGCGCGGGTGATGTGGTGGCCGCCCCCCATGTTGATCCACTTGAGCTGGTCGAAATAGGGCTCGATCGCGTCGAACACCCGGTCCCAGGTGGCCTTCAGCGGCTCGAAATCCTGTTCGCACAGGTTGTGGAAGTGGATGCCCTCGATCCCCTCCATGTCCTCCTCGGTGAGCTGGTCGAGCGGATAGCCGAGCCGCGAGCCGGGCGCGGAAGGATCATACTTGGCGACCTCGCCGGTGGGCACCTGCGGATTGATCCTGAGACCCACACTGAAACTCGCGCCCGCGGCCGCGGCATGATCGAGGATCAGGCGGGCGCGCTGGAACTGGCCGGGCGAGTTGAAGATGATGTGGTCCGAAAGGCGGCAGATCTCCTCCAGATCCTCGGGCTTGAAGGCGGCGCAATAGGTCGCGATCTCGCCGTCGTAGAATTCGCTGGCCAGACGCGCTTCCCACAGGCCGGAGGTGGCAACGCCATCGAGATATTCGCCGATGATCGGCGCGGCCGACCACATCGAGAAGGCCTTCAATGCAGCAAAGACCCTGATCTCCCCGCCATCGGCCGCCGCCGCATCGCGCACGGCCGCAAGCTGGCGGCAATTGGCCCGCAGCTTCGCGGTATCGACCACGAAGGCGGGGCTGTCGACACGCGACAGGTCGAAATGGGCAAAGGCCCCGGGATCACCGGCTTTGGTTTGCATAGGTCCTGCTCGTTTCCTGATTCACGCGAAGACGCGAAGACGCGAAGCCGTCAGCGCTTGCGGTAATCTCCCTGATAATCGTTCACCACCCGCTGGAGGCCGGCCTTGAAAGTCCCCTGACCGAAATTCATCAGCAGGCCCAGCGGCAGGTTCATCAACCTCAGATAGGTGAGCACCTGCTTGGCGTGAACGGCCGCCAACCGCTCGGTGGACTTGAGCTCGATGACGAGACATTTTTCGACCAGCAGGTCGATCTTGAAAGCGTTGTCTACGACAACGCCGTGATAGATCAAAGGCACCGAAACCTGTCTGCTGACGCTCAACCCTCGCTGCTGGAGGACCTTGGCCAGGACGAGCTCGTAGGCCGACTCCAGAAGCCCCGGCCCCAGATCCCTGTGGAGATGGTACCCGCAATCGACGCAGACGCGGGCGACTTCCTCCAGTTGATCCGGGTGCAACATCTTCGCGCCTTCGCGTCTTCGCGTGAGTTACACGGATCAGAACCCGACCGGGCCGTCCAGTTCCTCGACCGTCCACGGCAGGCCGTTCTGGTTGAGCATTGCCATGAAGGGATCGGGATCGAGCTGTTCGATGTTGAACACGCCCTCACCCTGCCAGTGGCCCTGAACCATCATCGCCGCGCCGATCATCGCAGGCACGCCCGTTGTATACGAAACCGCCTGGTTGCCGGTCTCCTCATAGGCCGCTTCGTGCGAGCAGATGTTCTTGATGTAGAACGTCTTCTCGCCCGACCCGTCCAAGGCCTCGCCGGTCGCGATCACGCCGATGTTGGTGTTGCCCTTTGTGGTCTCGCCCAGCGTCTCGGGCTTGGGGAGCACGGCGGCGAGGAATTGCAGCGGGATGATGTCCTTGCCCTGATAGCGCACCGGCTCGATCGAGGTCATGCCGACGTTCTGGAGCACGGTCAGGTGGGTGATGTACTGGTCGCCGAAGGTCATCCAGAAGCGCGCGCGCTCCAGTTCGGGGACGAACTTGGCGAGGCTTTCCAGCTCCTCGTGATACATCAGGTACATATTCTTCGGCCCCACCGCCTCGAAGTCGAAATTGACCTTGTTCGACATCGCCGGGGTCTCGACCCACGCGCCGTTCTCCCAGTGGCGCGCGGGCGCGGTCACTTCGCGGATGTTGATTTCGGGGTTGAAGTTGGTGGCGAAGTGCTGGCCGTGGTCACCGCCGTTGCAATCGAGGATGTCGAGCTGGCGGATGGTCTTCAATTTGTGCTTCTTGAGCCACATGGTGAAGACCGAGGTGACGCCCGGATCAAAGCCCGATCCCAGCAGCGCCATCAGGCCTGCGTCCTTGTAACGCTCCTGATAGGCCCACTGCCACTTGTATTCGAACTTGGCCTCGTCCTTGGGTTCGTAATTGGCGGTGTCGAGATAATCGACGCCCGCTTCGAGGCAGGCGTCCATGATCGGCAGATCCTGATAAGGCAGCGCGAGGTTGACGACGAGACTCGCCCCGGTCTTGCGGATCAGATTGACCATCGCCGGGACTTCCTCGGCGTCGATTTCATAGGTCGCTATATCGCGCCCGCAGCGTTCCTTGACGCTCCTGGCGATCGCATCGCACTTTGATTTGGTGCGGCTGGCAAGATGGATTTCGGGGAAGATATGCGGGTTGAACGCCATCTTGTGGACGCACACGGAACTCACCCCGCCCGCACCGATGACGAGAACCGTCTTGTTTTCGGGGCTGGATTTGGCTGCCGACATGATAGGAACCTTTCGTGAAGCGATGCGAATCTTGCGCAGCGCCTTAGTGCATTGCCCCGAAAAGTGGGAACCGGTTTTCGGGGCAAGTGGATGCGAGAACGAATTACTCCAACGCAGGGCATGCAACAAATGATCCGCACCGATGAAAGAAGGCCGACCAGCGAGGGCGTGCGCGCGGCCGCCGAGGCCGTGGCGGCGATCCTGCCGCCCACCCCGCTCCTGCCGGTGGAAATCGGCCGCGTGCGGGCGTGGGTGAAGGCCGACAACCTGCAACCCATCGGCTCGTTCAAGATCAGGGGCGCGTGGTGGCGCCTGTCCTCGCTTGCGCCAGAGGAGCGCGCTGCCGGCGTGGTTGCGGTATCCTCGGGCAATCATGCGCAAGGCGTGGCCTGGAGCGCGCGGCGGCTCGGCATCCGCGCAACCATCGTCATGCCGCATGATGCGCCGCAGGTGAAGCTTGCGAACACGAAGGCGCTCGGGGCGGACGTCGTGCTCTATCAGCGTCCGAGAGAAGACCGTGATGCCGTCGCAGCCAGGCTGATTGCAGAACAGGGTGGCACCCTCGTCCACGCCTTCGGCGACCCCTGGGTGATCGAGGGACAGGGCTCGGCCGCGATCGAGATCGCCGCCCAGCTCGGCCGCTCGCCATCGCGGATCATCGCCTGCTGTGGCGGCGGAGGGCTTGCCGCAGGATTGTCGCTCGGTGCGCCGGAGAGCGCCGTCCATCCGGTCGAGCCGTTCGGCTGGGACATGGTCGGCCGGGCCATGGCAGCGGGCACGATCGTCCATGCCGCGCCCGATGCGCCGAAGACGATCTGCGACGCGCTCCAGCCGACCGCGACCAAGCCGCTCAACCTTGCGGTGCTGATCGATCGCGCCGAGGCCGGTGTGACCGTCACCGATGACGAGGTGCGCGCGGCCCAGCGTTTCGCCTTTGCCAATCTCAGGCTGGTGCTCGAACCGGGCGGTGCGGCGGCGCTGGCGGCGGCGCTGGCAGGCAAGGTGCCGCTCGATCCGGACACGGTGATCATGCTGACGGGTGGCAATGCCGATCCGGCAGCCTTCGCGGCGACCATCGCGGGCTCCGATTAAGGGGCTAGCGCGCGCCAGCCGCCATCTTAGTGAAGACGGCTTCCAGATCCTCCCCCGGTCGCGATGCCACCCGCCCTCCGCGCAGCAACGCGCGGGGGTTGGGCCTTATCGCACTTCGTTCAAAACCTAGTGGATCGGATTGATCCGGCAAGCTCGAGAGGCTTCGGGACCATGTTGATCGACCCGCGCATCACGCGGCTCGGCAATTTCCTGCGCCGCTCCAGCCTTGATGAGCTGCCGCAGTTCTTCAATGTGCTGATGGGCGAGATGAGCATCGTCGGCCCGCGCCCGATTGTCGAGCCCGAGGCGGCGCGCTATGGCGCGTTTTTCGCACTCTAGTGCCTGGTGCGCCCCGGCATCACCGGCCTGTGGCAGATCTCGGGCCGCAGCGACGTGCAATATTTCGAGCGGGTGCTGTTCGACATGCGCTATGTCTGCAGCCGCAACATCTGGCGCGACCTGCGGATCATCCTGCTGACCGTGCCCGGCGTTCTGGCCGCGCGCGGCTCGCGCTAGCGCGCCTCCAGCCCCCGTCCAGACCCCCTCCAGCCTCGTTCTGCGCCCCTCCAGACCCCGTCCAGCGCGGCTCTGGAGGGGTGTTTCACGTGAAACACCCGGGCTTTTTGGCCTGGCGTCACTTTGGGGGCGCGCTTTGCTGCATTTGCGGCTATGGGCCGCCCTCGACCCTGCGGGCTGGCACCGGCACCGCCCTTTATCTTCGCGAGCTCCACGCCTGTCCTCGAGCGCCCCTGCGCCCCCGGTTGAGCCGTACCTGACGAGTCCTCCTCCCCCATGTCCACGATCCCCTTCCCCGCCCTGCCCGCCACCATTGAAGCAGCCCTCACCGCCCGCGGCTATGCCGAGGCGACCCCGGTCCAGGCCGAAGTCCTGCGCCCCGAGGCGGCAGGCCGCGATCTCGTCGTCTCGGCCCAGACCGGTTCGGGCAAGACGGTTGCCTTTGGCCTCGCCATGGCAGGCCAACTGCTTGACGGTCATGGAAAAATCGGCTTCCCCGAGGCACCCCTCGCGCTCGTCGTCACCCCCACCCGCGAGCTTGCCTTGCAGGTCAGCCGCGAGCTCCAGTGGCTTTACGGGAACACCGGCGCACGGGTCGCAACCTGCGTGGGCGGCATGAACCCCTCGGCCGAGCGCAAGGTCCTGCAATCGGGTCCGGCGATCGTCGTCGGCACCCCCGGCCGGTTGCGCGACCATTTCGAGCGCGGCGCGCTGGACCTTTCCGCCCTCGCTGTCGCGGTGCTGGATGAAGCCGACGAGATGCTCGACATGGGCTTCCGCGAGGAGCTCGAGGCGATCCTCGATGCCACCCCCGACACCCGCCGCACGCTGCTGTTCTCGGCCACCATGCCGCGCCCGATCGAGGCGCTCGCCCGCCGCTACCAGCACGAGGCGCTGCGCATCGCGACGATCAGCGAAGGCCGCGGCCACGGCGATATCGCCTATCAGGCCGTCACCGTCTCCCCGCCCGAGATCGAGAACGCTGTGGTCAACCTGCTGCGCTTCCACGAGGCCGAGACCGCGATCCTGTTCTGCGCCACGCGCGAGAAGGTGCGCCACCTCCATGCGACCTTGCAGGAGCGCGGCTTTGCGGTGGTGGCGCTATCGGGCGAACACTCGCAGTCCGAGCGCAACCAGGCGCTGCAGGCCCTGCGCGACGGCCGCGCGCGGGTCTGCGTTGCCACCGACGTTGCCGCACGCGGGATCGACCTTCCGACCCTGAGCCTCGTCGTCCATGTCGAGATCCCGCGCGATGCCGAGACACTCCAGCACCGCTCGGGCCGCACCGGCCGCGCCGGACGCAAGGGCGTTGCGGTGCTGATCGTGCCCTTTCCCGCGCGCCGCCGGGTCGAAGCCATGCTGGGCCGCGCGCAGATCGCAGCCGAGTGGCAGGAGGTGCCGGGCCGCGAGATGATCGCCACCCGCGACCGCGAACGCCTGCTCGGCAAGCTCCTCGCCCCGACCGAGTTCGACGAGGCCGACCGCGATCTCGCCCAGCGCCTGCTGGCCGAGCGCAGCCCCGAGGACATCGCCGCCATGCTCGTCCACGCCCACCGCGCGCGCCTGCCCGAGCCCGAGGACATCCTCGCCAATTCGCGCGAGGCGCAGAAGGAGCGCCATCGCCCCGGCTTCGAGGACACGGTGTGGTTCCGGATGGACATCGGCCGCAGCGAGGGCGCCGATCCGCGCTGGCTGCTCCCCCTGATCTGCCGCCGCGGCCACGTGACCCGCGGCGAGATCGGCGCGATCCGCATCGGGCAGGCCGAGACCTATTTCCAGATCCCCCGAGCACTTGCCGACAAATATGCCGCCACCGCCGCGCGCACCGGCCAGAACGAGGGCGAGGAGGAGGTGCTGCTGATCGAGCGCTCCGAAGCCGGCCCGCGCGAGGCCGCCCGCACCAACCGCCAGATGCGCCCCTCGCGCAGCAACGCCGATCACGGCTTTCTCAAGGCCAAGCCGCCCGCGCGCGGCTTCGCCAAGGGCGCCAAGGGCCATCCGGGCAGCGGCGCAGGGCCGCACAAGCCCGGCAAGCCCGCCCACAAGCACAAGCGCAAATTCAAGCACCCCTCCTGACCCGCTCAGGCCCCTCTGGTCAGCTCTGCCCCACGCAATATCGACTGGCGGGGGCCGCCTAAACGCCTGATGGCAAGCGAGACGGCACCCCGCCGGCGCTGGATCCGCGGGCCCCAGCGGGTCCCGCGCCTCATCGAAAAGTCTTATCACTGTTATCGCGACAAGCCGTTTCCCAGCCGCGACCATCCCCACTAATCGCCCGGGTGACGCGGGGGCGCGTTGCCGGGATCAAGCGGTCAGGCGGCGAGCCCTGTGCGTGCCTATCACCATTCAGACAGGGATCCCCAATGACACTCAGAACGAAGGCGCTCCTGCTCCTTTCCGCCGGCCTTGCCGCCACCGCACCTCTGGCCGCCACGCCTCCCGGCTTCAGCGAACCGGGCATGGGCCGCGCCGCGATGCCGCAGACCGAGGCTGCGCCGCGCAATGTGCAGGGCTGGTGGCCCGATGTCGTCGACCTCGCCCGCCTGCGGCAGAACGAATACAACCCCGACCCCCATGGTCCGGCCTTCGATTACGCGGCCGAGTTCGCCAAGCTCGATCTCAAGGCGGTGAAGGCCGATATCAACGCGGCGCTGACAAACTCGCAGGACTGGTGGCCGGCCGACTATGGCAACTACGCCGGCCTGTTCATCCGCCTCGCCTGGCACTCAGCCGGCACCTATCGTGCGGGCGACGGGCGCGGCGGTTCGGACGGAGGGCAGATCCGCTTCGAGCCGCTCAACTCCTGGCCCGACAACGGCAACCTCGACAAGGCCCGCCGCGTGCTGTGGCCGGTGAAGCAGAAGTACGGCGCGGCGCTTTCGTGGTCGGACCTCATCATCCTGTCGGGCAATGTCGCGCTGGAGAATGCCGGCTTCAAGACCTTCGGCTTTGCCGGTGGCCGTGCCGATGCCTGGGAGCCGGAGCTGGTCTATTGGGGCCCGGAAACCAAGTTCCTGACCTCCGAGCGCAACGCCGAGAGCGAGCTCGACAGCCCGCTCGCCGCGTCGGAAATGGGCCTCATCTACGTCAATCCCGAAGGCCCTGAAGGCAGCGCCGACATCAAGCGCGCTGCCCAGCAGATCCGCACCACCTTCGCGCGGATGGGCATGAACGACGAGGAAACCGCCGCGCTGGTGATCGGCGGGCATACCATCGGCAAGATGCACGGCGCGAAGAAGGCCGCCACCTGCGTCGGCAAGGAGCCGGCGGCGGAGGGCGTCGAGGCACAGGGTCTGGGCTGGAAGAACAGCTGCGGCACCGGCGTCGGCAAGGATGCGACCACCAGCGGCCTCGAAGGCGCGTGGACCGTCACGCCCGTGCAGTGGAGCAGCAACTATCTCGACAACCTCTACGCCTTCGAATGGAAGCTGACCACCAGCCCGGCCGGCGCCAAGCAGTGGGAACCGGTCAATGCGGCTGACGTGAAGGTGGTCCCCGATGCCTTCGACCCCAACGTCACCCACGCTCCGGTGATGCTGACCACGGACCTCGCGCTGCGCTATGATCCGGCCTACGGCGCGATCACGGCCAAGTGGGCCAAGGACCCCAAGGCGATGGACGCGGCCTTCGCCCGCGCATGGTTCAAGCTCACCCACCGCGATCTTGGCCCCAAGGCGCGCTATGTCGGCGCGGAGGTTCCGGCCGAGGACCTGATCTGGCAGGACCCGCTGCCCAAGGCCGACTATGCCGCGATCGACAACAGCGATGTCGCGCAGCTGAAGACGGCGATCCGCGCCACCGGCCTGTCGCGTTCGGAACTCGTGCGTACCGCATGGGCCTCGGCGGTCACCTTCCGCGATACCGACATGCGCGGCGGTGCCAACGGCGCGCGCATCCGGCTCGCGCCGCAGAAGGACTGGGGCCTGAACGATCCAGAAGTGATCGCAAAGGTCGTCAAGGCGCTGGAAGGCGTGCAGGCGAAGTTCAACGCCGGTGCGGGCAAGAAGAAGGTCTCGATCGCCGATCTCGTGGTGCTGGGCGGCACGGTTGCTGTCGAGGATGCGGCCAAGGCGGCCGGGCACACGGTCAGCGTGCCCTTCACCCCCGGCCGGGTCGATGCCACCGATGCGCAGACCGATGCCAGGAGCTTCGAGCTGCTGCGCCCGGCCGCTGATGCCTTCCGCAACTTCTACGGCGAAAAGGCGCGGCTCACCCCGACGCAGATGATGGTCGATCAGGCCGACACGCTGACACTGACCGTGCCGGAAATGACGGTGCTGCTGGCCGGGATGCGGATGCTGGATGCCAACACCGGCGGCACCAAGCACGGCGTTCTCACGGACACCCCGGGCAGCCTGAGCAACGACTTCTTCGTGAACCTGCTCGACATGGGCAACACCTGGAAGCCGGCGGCGACCAAGGGGCTCTATGAAGGCCGCGACCGCAAGACCGGCGCGCTCAAATGGACCGCGACCGAAGTCGATCTGGTGTTCGGTTCGAACTCCGAGATGCGCGCCGTGGCCGAGACCTACGCCATGAAGGGCGGCGAGGCGAAGTTCGTCGCCGATTTCGCCAAGGCCTGGAACAAGGTCATGATGCTCGACCGCTTCGACGTGAAGTAGTCCCTGGCCGCAAGGGGGTGCCGGATCTCTGGTCCGGCACCCCAAGGCCGGTCGCGGCAGATCTTTGGGGTCGGCAAGGCCGAACTGCCGGGCGGCGGCAGGCCCGCAGTTTGCCTTTACCGATCCTTGGCGCTACCCCCCCAATCCTTCCTTCCTTGCTCGAGAGGCCAATGTGGTAGACGATCCGATTTATATTAGGATTTTCAACCTATTGAACGCAATACGCGATCTCTCGCCCTTCTCTGTTCTGACTGCCGAGGAGGACGAGCTCCTCAGGTCGCTGCTGGTACGCTGGCATCGCGAGACGGACATCTCGATCAGCGATGTCATCGGGACCATGAGCGGCACTTCCCCGGCCACTGCCTATCGGCGGATCATCAAGCTGCGCGACAAGGGCGTGGTCCAGCTGCGCGTCGACCAGCAAGACAGGCGGGTCAAGTTCGTCGAGCCCACCGAGGCGGCGCTGCAATACGCCCGTCACGTCCATTCCGCGCTCGAGGCACTTGTGCCGAGCACGAGTCCGTAAGTGAGGATTGAGCCGGAGGCGGCCTTCCGCGAGGCGCTTGTCGTCGCGGTCGTCGCGCTTGCCTGGATGGCAAGCTTCAAAGGCAACGCCTGGCTGTTCTCGGAGCTCGAACATAGCGGCAGGGCGCACTGGATTTTCCTGCCCGCCGCCCTGCGCCTGCTTGCCATCCTGATGTTTGGCGCTCGGGGAGCTCTGGGTCTTGTCCTTGGCTCGCTGGTGACCGCCCTCGGGACGAGCGGCGGGGACACGCTTCACGAAATCGTTCTCGCGGTATCATCGGGCCTGCTGCCGTGGGCTGCGATCTCGGCGGGCCGGGCGCTCTTCAACCTCCCCGACAACCTCTCCGGGATCCGTGCACAGCACATCATTGCGATGTGTGCGATGTCTGCCGGTGCAAATGCCCTCGGGCTCAATGCCTATCTCTGGCTTGCGGGCCGCTTGGCCAATGACCCCAAGCAAATCCTCACGGTCTTCGTGGGCGACCTGCTCGGCGCTGCGATCGTGCTGTTTGTCGTTTCGACCGCGCTCGCCCTTCTGATGCCGTCCAGACCGGCGCGTTAGGCAGCCGTGCGGGCGGTTGCGGGAGTGCCGCTTCACCGGTGATCCGGCACTCCCCTACCCGCGCAAGCCCTGCGCAGGCCCGCTGTTACTCCAGACCGGGGATCGGCACGCCCTTCGACGTCTTTGCGTCTTTCACCGGCTTCACCTTCGCCGCAGTCATCAGGCCGGGCAGCATGGGAACGATATCGACGGTGTATTTCACCTGGTCACCGATCAATCCTGCGGCGGTCTTGATTTTCCCGATATTGCCGAAAGCAGAGGGGCTGGCGCCCAAGCCCCTGATCAGGTTCGGGGCTTCCTTCGTCAGATCAATGGCGCGGGGAATGGCGATCGCCAGATTGATCAGGGCAGCACCGATCTGTGCCTGGACTGCCGGAGTCTGGCTGGCGATGGTCTTTTGAAGATTGGCGGCTTCCTGTTCAGTCAATTTGGCCGAATTGTCCTCGCTCTTGATCAGCGCCGACATCTTTGCCCCCCGCTCCTTGGGGTCCGGGGTTCCCCGGATATCCTTGCGCTGTGCCGCCAGACCCGCAATGTCGACCTTGCCCTTCTGGGCCTGCTTCAGCAGGAGGAAGGAAAAGAGCAGCAGGTCGGCGTTTTCAGTGGCTTGGGCCAGATAGGTGTCGATATCGGCCGCATTGACCGGGGCCGAGCTCTCAGAGCCGCCAGAGCCGGGGAGCTTGGGCTTCAACCCGCCAAGTTGCGCCTGGGCGGGAGCACACAACACGGCCAGAGCCGTTGCTGCCATCAGCAGATGTCTTGCCTTCATTCACTTATCCTCTCTCACAAGGCTGACGCTGTCAGCGGTTACTTTGGCATTCGCCGAAAAAGTGCGGACAACCTCGCGGGTCACCGAGCGGCTGATGTCCAGTTCCGGGGTTTCTCCTGGAACCGGACTCGTCTCGAAAGCGATCGATGTTCCGAATCCCGAAATTCGCTCATTGCTTGAGCCGATAAGATTATATCCGAAGATGGAGTTGTACCGATCGGATCGATAATTGTTCTTGGACTTTACAGGCCCCTCTGGCGATATTCTGACGATGGTCTTAATGCAGATACTGGCCTGCCGGGGCTCGATTGCGCCAAGACCGGCACCCCCGCCGCGAAAATTCCTGAGCGGACGGCGCAGCAGGTCCGGCAGGTTTTCAAGGTAAAGGGGCACACGCTTGGCCTGATAGAAGCGCGCCAGCCCGATCGATCGCAGCAAGCCGCTTGCCGAAAGGTCGCCCGGCGGCAGACCTTCTTGCGCGGGGCAGGCGCCGAACGCCTCTCTGGTGCCCCCAGCCACTTCGCCGCCGCTTTCGACGGCGAACAGGTCACCCGGCATTGCCGCCCTTCCCAACGGATCGGTCTGCTCCAGAACGGCCTGGGCACCACCGCCGACAATCCTGGAGTCGTTGACCGGCTCCCACACCCCGACCTTGATCCCCTTGAACTGCCCTGCCTTGCGCAGGACGGTGCCCACGGCGCCGGCGGATAGCACGCCGCCCGGGTCTGCCACGGCCAATGCCCCGCCCGCGCGCAAGACCGGCAGACGCAGGCTGCTCGGCTTAAACTCGGCTCCGATCAGCGCGACCACCTTGTCGATGGCGTTGGCGACCGCGGTCTCCTGCCGTTGCTCCACGGCAAAGCCGATGCCGCTATCCTCGTCGGTCAGCCTGTCGCTGGCGACCTGCGCATATACCACCCGGCCCGAACGGTCGGTGATGTAGGCGACGGCGTAAGCCTCATAGGTCTTGATGAACCGGCCGGGTATGTTGGTCGGAAACCGGGTGGGATCGAGCGCGTAGGTTTCGAAATAGACGAAGTAGTCCGGGGCCTCCCTCTCGGCACGGTTGGCATTGGAGAGAGCTTCCCCCGCCGCAGCACGCCTGATCGCCTCGATGGCGGGATTGACGTAAGAGATGTTGAAGGCGGCAGTCGCGCCGAGCTTGTCCTCGAAGATCCGCTTCAGGTAGTTCGGCGACATCCCTTCAGGCGTGGCGCCGTTGACCACCATGGCCGAATGCTTGGCGAGGTAAGAGGCCGGCTCGACATTCTGCTTGCTGAGGACCGCCTCGTCCTTGAGCTTTTGATCGGGAATGACGGGCTGGACGATCGCGTAATCGCCATCGGCGAAGAGAACCTTGACGTCGCCTTCGAACAGGTCGCCACTGCGGATGCCCGCCGCTTTGCCGCGGTCGATCACGTATCGGTTGCCGACCGCACCCCTGACTGTGGCGCTGACCGGATAGGGCTTGAACTGGCCGGCCGATTGCTGGACGAGCTCCGAAATGGCGGTCAGCAAATGATCCGGCAGCTGCTCGCGGGCAAACCGCGCCACATTCCTGTCTTCGGCCGTCAGCGGCTTGATCGCGGAGAGGCGCTGCGTGAACAGCACTTCGCCGGAAACTATGTTGGTCAACCCCAGGGTGATCGTGATCGGGATATAGACCGTGTTCGCCCCGTTGTTCTGCGAAACGGTCCAGATGCTCGCGCGGCTGATGTGGAGAGATGCGGCAAGCGTGCTGCGCAAACGCTGGGCCTGCGCAATCGCGTACGGCAGGTTCGCCCCCGGCTTCTCGACGACCCGCGCGCCGAAGGCAGCCTGCATCTCGCGCTTGAAGTGGGCCGTCAGGACATCGCTGGCTGTAGGATCGAGCACATCGCACAGGCGCGGATCGATCTGGGTGGTCGCGGCCGGATTATCGGCACTGCGCGGCGAGCAATTGGACTCCGAATAGCCATAGAGACCCGGAGCGACCCAGATGCTCAGGTCTTCTGCCCGCAATTCTCCCGATGCAAGGCCCGCAAGCGCAAGCCCCAGGATCAGGCTGCTGCGCCCCGCCAGCGGCAGCATCTTACTGGCAGGCCGTCAGGCAGACAGTGACTGTCTGGCCGGACATCGTTGGCAGGGGGGAATCGCCATAGGCAGGGTTCTGGTCGGCCAATGCGCCAAGCACCGCCATGCCGAGATCCTGGCCGTCGCTGCTCTTGTAGGTGACCCGGTAGACGACTTCCTTGGGGCCGGTGCTCACCGTCACAAACGGCTTCTGGATGCTGCCGAGACTGTTCAAGACCCCGGTGATCGCGCGCATTGACTGAAAGTTCAAAGCGGAAGAGCGGAAGATGAGGTTGTAGACCCCGCCCTCGGTGGCCATGCGGTTCTGGTTCGCAATCGCCTGTTCTTGCGCCAGCATCTGGTCACGACGGTTATCCTGGATGCGCGGCCCGAGCTGATCGGCAAGCGATTTCGAAAGGATTTCGACCAGCCTTGCTTCGCACTTCTCTTCGCTATCCCCCGAAGCGCTTGCCTCTTTGAAGCCATCGAGGCCGCCGGCGACCGCATTCGTGGTGCTGAATCCTGAAAGCGAGAGCGTGCCGGAACAGAAATACTGGCGAGAATCCGGGTCGCCACCTTCCTTGGTGATGACAAGCTCCCCGCCCGCAATGTAATCGATTGTGCTGCTCGCGGCAAAACCCAGGAAATCCTGCCAAGGGCCTTTCTGAAGCTCCTCGAAGCGCTCAACACCGAACTTGTTGAGCGCCGTCGTCGACGCCTCCATGATGATCCCGTAGTCGTACAGATGGCCCTTCAGGGCCCCATCGACCTTGTTGGCGGATCCGCTCTTGCCGATGCCGCCCTGATAGACGACCTCCTTGCGGAAATAGGTATTGTCGTGCGTTTCGGCCTGGACGTCGGCTTTGCTGACAGCATCGACATTGCGCGAATAGGCGGCCGAACTTTTGCTGCTGCTTGCCGCGCTGCCACTGCTGCTGGACCTGCCGGCAGCCGATCCATAGCCATTGCTGAAACCTGCCGCGCTGGACGATCTCCCGCTTACGGCACTCTTTTCGCTCTGGGATGCGGCCGCCTTTTCCTTTTCGGAATAGGCATTGATGCTCTTGTCCGAGAACGATGCGCCCACTTCCTTGCGATATTCTATGATCTCGCTCTGGGGCTTGGAGGAGTCACTTGCGACACCGATGTAGCTGTCGAGCACCAGCATGATGCGCGTGCCCGAGACGGCGGCCTTTTGCGACGGCAGCTGGATCTTCAGATCCTTGATCCGCTGGGTCAGCCAGGCACCATCGACAGTAACTTCGATTGCGAGCTGGTAGATCTTGCCCTTCACCTTCGGATCGAGGCTGTCGACGACGCTCGGCTCGCGGTTGATGATGGCGCTGCTCGGGATCTGGTCAGCGAGATCGGCGATGTCCTTGTCGGCGACGGCAGAGACATCTCCGGCGTCGACGATGCTGACCAGCAGCCGGCGGACGACTTCCTTGCGCGCCTCGATCTCGGCCAATGCCCGGGTGGAATTGGCGTCCTTGGACAGGGGCACCCGGCCGGTGGCGCGCATGGTTTCAGCCTGCGCGGCCGACAGGGCAAGCGTTGCACAGGCAGCCGCAGCGGCAAGCCTGGAAAAAGTGGCAAAGCGCATGAATTCAATCCTCAATCACGATGTCGCCGGCGCGGATGCGGGCTTTGCCGTTGCTGTCTTCGGTGATCGAGACATCTCCGGCCCTCACCGATGACCCCGCCGGGCCAGCCGGCTTCGCCGCGCCTTTGGACTGGCTGCGCTGGAACCGGCTGACGAATTCCGCAAAGATCCGGTTTGTACGGATTCCATCGAAATCGGGGTGGTTCAGCGCGCCGCGGGGATCGTGAAATCCTGCATCAAATGCCGCTTGCAGCGCATTGACCGCGCTTCCCACGTTTTGCAGCCTCGCCTGGGCCCGGGCCAGCAAGAGGTACATCTCGGGATCGCCCGGCCTGTCGCTCAGCGCCGCTTCCGCCAGCCTTGCGGCCTCGCCGTAATTGGCAGCCGATATCTCCCGCGCGACAGCTGCCGCATCAGGGACAGGGACCGGATCGGTTTCCGCTTTCTGTTCGGCTTGCGGGGCGTCCTCCTGCTCGCCCGAACGCGACGAGCTGTCGCATCCGGCCAGCAAAAGCGCGCCGGAAAATGCCAGCGCCAACTTTCCACTCCGCCCCATCATTGTGCCCCCAATCAATTTCAAATCTGACACCATCTAACCTTCCAACTTGGACGGTCACAAGGAGAAACTTTGCCTGCACAACCCCACTTGGAATAATACACCCCTTGGAGTGTCTTATTTCTCGTGCTGTTTTTCGAATATAAATTTAGATTTTTCAATATCATGTGGCGATCAGCTTATGTAAAGCGGGCGTAGATGCGCCTGAGTTACGCCTTCATTGTACCAGATAACTATGTCTGTTCGCTGATCCATTAAGGCAGGCAGGAAGCGACATCTCTGCGACGGCGGATCGGCGCTCTGACAGGGTTTCGGTTACTGGCCGCATTAACATCCTGCCCATGCAAACTGAGGACAGCAGGAAGCCAGGTCAGCCTCTTTGATATGCCCACAAAGCGCTGTTTATGATTAATTTTCTGGAAGCCTGAGCCCTTAGGTTTTTGTTCACCTGCTCGGCCTATCTCAACCGACAAATAATTCATCGTCTTTCTCGCATTTATTCAGATGAATAGATGCTACGACGAGGGCAGATGCCATAGAAAAACACGGCGAATAGACGCCTCATGGAACTTTCGATTTCAAGCTACTCTTCAACGCAGCTCAGACCTTCAGGGGACAAAAGCCGATGAGCCTTTGGAAAGTTCACCAACGCCTGGCGGTCATCGCATTGAGCGCGATCCTGATCTCGTCGTGCGGCGGGGGTAGCAAAAGCACTGGTTCCGCAGGCGCGGGCACTTCAGCGACGGCAGCGCAAGTAAGCCGACCGCAAACCGAGGAGGAAGCTGCGCGTTTCCTCGCCCAAGCGACTTTTGGTCCCAAGAACAAGGCGGAAATCGATAACCTGATGAAGATCGGTTACGATGCCTGGTTCGAAGAACAGTTCAAGGCGCCGTCAAGCAGCTACGACAAGTGGTACCAGAACCTGGATACATCCAAGATAGGTGAGACCCGTCCGAATATCTCGGGCTTCTACACCTACGCGGTGAAGGGGGATGACCAGCTCCGCCAACGGATGACATGGGCCCTTTCCCAGATTTTCGTCGTCAGCGACCGCACCGGCCCCCTGTCCATGCAACCGAGCATCGGGATCAACGCCTATCTGGACGTGCTCAGATCGAACGCCTTTGCAACATACCGGACGTTGCTCGACGAGGTTACCTATAGCGCCGTGATGGCGATCTATCTGACCTACCTCGGCAACGAGCGGGAAAGTTCGACCAACATTCCCGACAACAACTATGCACGCGAAGTCATGCAGCTCTTTTCGATCGGGCTGTACGAGCTGAACCAGGATGGCTCTCAGAAGCTCGTCAATGGCCAGCCAGTGGCAACCTACAACGCCAACGACATCTTTGGTCTTTCCAAGGTCTTCACCGGCTTCGACTATGCGTCCTCTTCGGACCCCGACACGATTGCAGCAGGTACCGGCAAATCACGCGACAATGTGTTTCGTGAACGCATGGGGTTCGTCAAGAACCGCCATTCGACATCCGAAAAGAAGTTTCTGGGCAAGACGATCGCCGCGACCAGCACGCCCCAGCCCGCCGCCGACGTGAAGGCCGCGCTGGACATCATCTCAGAGCATCCGAATGTCGGGCCGTTCATCAGCCGCCAGTTGATCCAGCGCTTCGTCACCAGCAACCCCAGCCCAGCCTATGTGTCGCGGGTCGCGGGCGTGTTCAACAACAACGGGTCGGGCGTGCGCGGCGACCTGAAGGCGGTCATCAAGGCGATCCTGCTCGACCCGGAGGCCCGCGATCGCAGCAAGCTCAACGACAGCACCTGGGGCAAGGTCCGCGAGCCCGTACTGGTCAATGTCCAGATCATGCGGATGCTGAATGCCAATTCTTTCATCGACGGCTCTATCATGCTCAACCGCAACTCGAACTGTCTGTTCGATTGGAATCGCATGATCTTCATTCGCTCGCAGGCTCCGGCCTATGCGGCGACTGTGTTCAATTACTATCGGCCCAACTTTACGCCTCCGGCGTCCGATCTTGCCGCAAAGGGCCTTGCTGCGGCCGAGTTCCAGATCATCGACACGACATCGCTCACCGAGTGGACGAAATACGTCGTGGACATGTTCGACAGGGATGGCACGGGTGCGACGCCGGGACAACCCTGCCATTCAGCGGCAAATCGGTTTGATTACAGCGAGTTGACGCCGCTTGCCGGAGACCCGAAGCAATTGGTTGATCGGATCAGCCTGTTGCTCACTGCCGATGGATTTTCGCCCTCGCGCGAGGCGCAGCTGGTCAAGGCCGTGTCCGCCGCGACCGGCAGGGACGATGCGACACTTCGGCGCAACCGCATCCGGCTGGCGCTCACTCTGGTGACGCTGAGCCCGGAATATCTTGTCCAGAAATGATCAGCCGCGACGCTTGAACAAGGGAAAAGACGATCATGCCAATGGGTCATCGCACACGTCGGGATTTCATGCGCCGCGCCGCTACGATCGGATCGGTCGGGGCGGGCGGCCTTCTTGGACTGCGGCTCGCCACAATGGCCTCGGTGTCGGCGCAGGCGGCAACATCGGAAGATTTCAAGGCGCTGGTCTGCTACAATATGCTGGGCGGCAACGATCACCTGGACACACTGTATCCCTACGATCCCGACAACTACAACGCACTGAGAGCTATTCGCGGGAATCAGGCACGCGATCGCGCAACGTTGCTCCCGATCACGACGGCGACGTCGCAGAACGGCAAGGCAGCGGCGCTGCACCCCTCGCTCGTCAAGCTGCGTGAGCGGTACAACAAGGGGCAGGTCGCGATCATATCGAATGTGGGCGCGATGCGGCGGCCCTATACTCGCGCCCAATTGATAGCCGGCGCGCCGCTGCCGCCTGGCGTGGGATCGCATAATGACGGAAACGCGATGTGGCACGCGCTCGATCCCGACGGAGCCATTTATGGCTGGGGCGGGTTGATGGCCGATGCCGTCATGAGCATGAATTCCAACCCCACCTATTCCAGCATCAACGCGGGCATCTATAACCCGTTCGGGTCCGGCAAACTGGTGCAGCAATATGCCGTAAGCAGCGACAGCACCGCCCTTACGCTTGAAGGTGTCGGCAGGTATGGCGACAATTTCTTCGGATCGCCGACCTTCGCGGCCGACGCGGAAAGCTGGCTGAGCCCGAACGCCGACAACCTGATGGAAAAGCACTACGTCGGTCAGGTGAAGCGCGTGCTCGACGGCGCCAAGACAATGAACGACGTGTTCGAGGCGCAGAAAAACTTCCCCCGGTTCTTCACCAATCAAGCGGATGTGATAGCATATCGCAACAATCGCGCCGGTTTCGAAATGCGCGCGATTGCGCAGGTCATCGCGTCACGCAAGGCTCTGGGCGTCAAGCGGCAGATTCTGTTCGTCGACCATTTTGGTTTCGATACCCATGGTGCGACCGTAATCGCGCATGGCGACCTGATGAAACAGGTCGACGCCGCGCTTGCCTACTTTGCCGACATGCTCGACCTGATGGGGCTCAGCGAGAACGTAACGACGTTCACCACCTCGGATTTCGGGAGGTCGCTTATCCCTGGCGGCGATGGCACCGGGCATGGCTGGAGCGGATGCCAGTTCGTGATGGGAGGGGCCGTCAAAGGGGGGGACATTTACGGCGAATTGCCCACGATCGGCATCAACAGCAACAATTTCCTGCCCGACGGCTCGATGATCCCCCACTATTCGGTGGAGCAAATGATCGGTCCGCTCGGACGGTGGTTTGGCGTGTCGCAAGCGGACATGGCAAGGATATTGCCCAACCGAGGTCAATTTCCCCAGGCCGACCCGGCATTCATGCGGTAAGACCTGAACCTCGCGCGTTTTCGGGGCAGCGGGCACTTGCGATCATGCGCTCCCGGCTGACCGCATGCCGCGCAACCCGGAGCATCAGTCGGCCGGACTGGGCCAGATCGCCAAGGACACCTGCGGCGGAAGATACTACCCGCAAATGGCCAGCTTTTCAGATGGCAGAGCAAGGGGCGCATGGAAGCGCCCGGCTGCTTCCGGAAAGGCCTATGGTAGCGGAGGAGGCATATTTTTTGGAAATTCAGGTATTTGATTTATCCAAAGAGCCGCCCCCTGATCCCACAAGCAACCCCCATCAATACCCCCGCCCTTCTTTGCGATACGGCGTGCTCATGGCCAACCAGGATGAGTGGCAAGCAAGGTCAGATTCAATTGCGTCGCCAATCGTCAGTGGGCCGGGTGCCAAACTGCAAACCCTGATGTGGCAGCGAAAAGGCCGCGCATAGGGTCTGGGTCAAATCACGCATGATCCGGCCAAACGATCATCCATATGCCGTTTCGTAAGGCTCACCGGCCTATCGGCGGGCATTGACTCCCCGGCCCTTCGCTCAGCCCTGCCCGTGTCTAGCCCTCAAGGCTTCTACGTATATTCACGGCTAACTCCGGTTCGGCAGAGAGTTCATCAAAGCATTGTGCCCCGCACTGAGGTGTCTCGGCGGAATTTTCATTCTGATAATCCGACCGGACACCTATTTTTTGAGGACTCATGGCCATGTTCAAGTTCGCTTGGATCGCAATTGCCTCAGGCACCTTGGTTGGCTGTGCAAGTTACGGTGGGGATAGCCGTTATCGCGACGACTGGTCGCGGTATGACTATAACCGGCCCGATCCCAGTTATGGCAATTACTATGCCGACCGCTATCACCGCGACGATCCGCGCTATCGTGAGCGCCGGCTTTCGCGCAACGAGCGCATCTATCGCGGTCAGGACGGGCGCTATTACTGCCGCCGCCCCGATGGCACGACCGGGCTGATCGTCGGCGCCATTGCCGGCGGCGTGCTCGGCAATCTGATCGCGCCGGGCGGATCGGAGGAACTCGGGACGATCCTAGGCGCGATCGGCGGCGGCGTTGCCGGACGGGAGATCGAACGTGACCGAGACGTAAGGTGCCGCTGAGCGGTTCCGGTCGGGAGGATCGTTGATGTCGCTGATCAATCTTGTGATCGTGCTGATCGTGGTCGGCGTCTTGCTGTGGCTGATCAACAGCCTCCTGCCGATGGACCCCAGGATCAAGTCCATCCTCAATGCCGTTGTCGTGATCGCAGTGGTGCTGTGGTTGCTCCAGACATCCGGCATTCTGGGCGCAATGGGCGGCATCGGGATTGGCGAGTGACACCCCGGCCAGCGAGCTCCGGCACTATGGCATCGCTGCCCCTATCACAGGAGAAAGACGATGGGCGAATTCAAGGACAAGATCAGGGGCCTCGCCAATCAGGCGATCGGCAAGACCAAGGTCGCCGCCGGACGCGCAGCCGACAATTCACAACTCGTCGCCAAGGGCATGGCGCAGTGGCGCAAGGGGAAGGCCCAGCAGGCGGCGGGTGCCATCAGAGGACTGCTCGGCGACAAGATCTAGGCGTTCAATCCGTCCCCAATGCGGGGGTCAACCAAGGAGACCGCAATGTCCGCAAGCTCTACCGGATCGCTATCCGGCCCGTTTCACGAAAGCGTCGAGACCGCCACCGAGGCGCTAAAGGCGGCAGCTTCGAGTGCGCATGAGGTATCCGAAGACGCAAGCGCGGCGCTGGCAGCGGCGACGACAGAGCTGGCCAAGCTTGCCGAAAGCCTGCGCGCCCATGCTGCCGATGCTGCACGCGATACCGCACGTTTCGCCAAGCATGAGATCGAGGCGCATCCGATGGCATCCCTCGCCGCGGCGCTGACAGCGGTGGCCGCGGTGATGGGCGTGATCGCCGTCAATCGGCGGAGCAGGCACACGGCGGACTGACTGTCCGGGAGCTAGGCCCGGATGCGCCGCTTTTCGCCGCACCCGGGCCTTGGTCTGTCTCATGTCTCTGCGACCCAAAGGAGCCCGCCATGGATCTCAATGAATTGCTCGACGCCCATCAGCGTGCGGTGATGCAAATCACCGGCAATGCATCGGCAAGCGGCAAGCATGCCACGAGGGCTGCGCTCTATGCCGCACGCATTCGCCACCTGCGCGATGGGCGCGACAGTGGGGACAACGAACCGCTTGCCCGCGACACAGACCTGACCGTTTACGCCGGGCGTTCCGGCAGGCAGGAAACCCCGCCCGGCACAGGTTCACTGACGATCTGGGAAAGCGAGGGCGGAGCACTTGAAGTCCTGAGCGCTGAACTTCCCTCCGGCATCACCATGACATTGCGGCCCGAATATCGGGTCGGCCCCTATGTCTATTCCGATTTTGCGCTCGCCCTTGCCGAACATGCGCGCCAGCAGCGAGCCCCAGGTGCCGCCAAAGCACCCCTCCCCGCATAACCGCGACGCGCAGGCGTCAGGTTTGGTCAGGCCTAGCATCTCCGGGACATTACCAAGCCCGCCAGCGGTTCGATCGGTGCACAGTGCCCGCATGGACAACCGGCAGCGCCCGCAGCGTTGCCCAGACAAAGGCTGGAACGATGGTCAAGGTTGCTGAAGTCATGCATCACGGTGCCAGCTGGATCGCGCCGGACACGCCGCTCGGTGAGGTCGCTGGACGCATGGATCAGGAAGATATCGGCGCGCTGCCCGTGGGCGAGGATGACCGCCTGATCGGCATGGTGACCGATCGCGACATCGCCGTGCGCGCCTTTGCGGATTCGGTCGATCCCGCCCGGCTCACCGCACGCGACGTGATGAGCAAGCCGATCATCTTCTGCAAGGCCAACGAGGAGCTTGAGGATGCCGTGCGGATCATGGAGCGCGAACAGGTGCGCCGGCTGCCGGTGATCGACGCAGACCACCGGATGGTGGGGATGCTTTCGCTCGGCGATGTCGCAGCCCAGGCCCCCGCTTCGCTGGCGGGAGAAGCGCTGAAGGCCGTGTCGGCGCATCATCGCTGAAGGAGCACAGGCGATGATGCTTCCCCAGAGGGCGATCGTGCTCGTCGCCGATGGCGGCCGGATGCTGCTGCTGCGCAATGATGGCGATGCCGAGGCGCCCGATCTGACCGTGATCGCCCACCGCGATGGCGTGGTGCCGCCTGATCGCGATCTGTTCGACGATGCGCCCGGGCGCACGTTCCGGAGCCACGGGCCCGGCCGCAGCGCCTATGAAAGCAGCTCTCTCCACGATGCTCTGGAACGCGCCTTTCTGGCCGCCGCTGCACGAACGCTTGGCGATCATGTCGGGGCTGACACGCCGGGGATCGTCGTGGTCGCCGATCCGGTGTCGCTCGGCTATCTGCGCCAGCACTACCCCCCCGCAGCGAGGGCGCGGCTGCTGGCGGAGCTGTCCAGGGATTTCACCGGCATGCCAACCACCAGCATCGCCCGACTCCTTGTCGAAGCTTGAGACGCAACAGTCGGCATGATGCCAGTCCCTAGGCGGGCCGCAGAGCGAGCGCGACAGCCTCTTCGATCTGGTTGAGCCTCATGGGTCCATGATAGCTGTGCGGTTCCGCCAGCTTGTGTGCCGCGCGCACCGGATCGCCGCTCACCATCAGCACCGGGATCGTTCCATCAGCCGATATGATCCGAGCCGCCCGCAGCGCGCTGCCCACTTCGATGTCATCGCCGATCACAATGATGTCGGGCCGGTGCAACCGCGCCGCAGCCAGCGCCTGTTGCTCGCTCCATGTGTGATCGAAGGAAGCGAAGCCCAAGGCTGCAAGGCAGGCCTCGATCCCCCGGCTGATGGTGATGTTTTCGTCGATGATAAGCGCGTGCGGCACAGCATTTCCCCTTCCTCTCCTGCCTGTCTGCCACGCCTCTTGCCGCCCTGCGCCACGCAGATTCCCGGATGCAAGGCGCGCATTGACCCCCACCAGCTCCGGTAAGTTCCCTAGAGGCATTTGCGGGTTATGGGCGCCTGTAGGGCGCGGTATCACCAAGACGTCGGACGGGAGCGGATGCTTCGTTTTGAACCTGAACGCAAAGCGATGGTTCTGGCCCAAGAGCAAGCGATGATCGTCCGGCCACGGCTCGCGGGGTTTCCAAGACGGGATGTTGCAAGACATCACGGGTCAGGGAACTCCGCGAGTTCGCCCTGCGAGTTTGCCACGCGACACCTGTCGCTGTGATCGGGCAGGACGCTCCGTAACTTCCCCAAGTGCGCCGCCCCACGGGCATCCTGCATAGCGTCGATCCAGGGAGAAGGCGGCATGCAGGGGATTGCGCGATATGCCCAAAAGGGCTCGGAACTGCGGTGGCCATGGCCGCGCGCTATCTTCGCGCCGTTCCATGTCACGCCCGGACAGCCCGCCATCGCGCCGCACCACCGCTGCAAGCACGTGCCCGTCCTGTCCGGCGATCTCTGCCACATCGCCCGGATCATCCCCGAAGTCCTTCCAGCAGCGCATGGTATACACAGCAGCGCATGGTGACTTCAGGTATTCAGGATGGCGCCGGTTGCTGCGCTCTGGCGCATCTGTCCTGTCGGGCGTATCCTGCGGGGCAGGAGAACGCATGAAGCAGGCGGATGCAGACGGCCGCACGGAGCACACCTCCTTGCCCGGAGAGGCTGCGCCATGGATCGAACAGATTCCGGCGGTTATCGCGCTCTTCGATGAGACATTGCGCTGCGTCATGGTCAATGCCGCCTGGAAGCAGGAATTCCAGGCCTTGCTTGGCGACCCGGTCGGGCGGGATTTCGATGCCGTGTTCCCGCCTGCGTGCCAGTTCTTGCGGTTGGGCCTGATGCGGGCACTGATGGGGGAGACCGTCACTTGCGAACCGGACAGCGCGTTCTCAGCCGATGGATCGGCCTGCCGCTTCGGCGCGCGCGCAGCCCCCTGGCGCGACTGCCAGGGCGTGATCCGTGGGGCGATTCTGATTTGCCATGAAGTCGCCGCCGGGGCCGAGGCGCTCGATCTGTTCCCGAACGGCTTTGGCGAGACCATGCGCGATGCCACTCCTGCCGAATTGCTGGCCCGATCGCTCGAAGCCAATGCGATCCTGCTGCGCTCGATCCTCGAGACCATGCCCGAGGCGTTGGTGGTGATCGACCTTCGCGGCGAAATCCTGCTGTTCAGCAAGGCGGCCGAAGCCATGTTCGGCTTTGCCGCCAGTGAAGTCATCGGGCGCAATGTTTCGATGCTGATGCCGGAAATGGCCCGCGAAGAGCACGATGCCCACATGAACCGCTACCGCAGCACCGGAGAAAGCCGGATGACCGGTCGCCCGCGCCGCCTAATCGGGCGACGCAAGGATGGGTCGGAATTCCCCCACAGCCTGCAGATCGCCGAAGCGTTCGGCGGCGGTCAGCGCATGATTGCCGGCTTCATGCAGGATCTGACCGCCGAGGAGGCGTCCGCGCTGCAGGTCGAACAATTGCAGCGCGAACTCGCCCATATCGGCCGGGTGCACGAAATGGGGACGCTCGCCAGCACGATCGCCCACGAACTCAACCAGCCGCTCATGGCGATCACCAATATCGTCCAGACCGCTGCCGCGTTGCTGGAACGGAGCGATCCTGCGATCCGTGAGGCCACGGTAAAGGCCTTGAACGAGGCGGGGCAGGAAACGCTGCGGGCCGGCATAATCTTGCGCCGTCTGCGGGATTTCCTGTCGCGCGGGGAGCTCGAAAAGACCTTCGAAGGCGCCCGTAATCTGGCCGAAGATGCGATCTCCTTCGAAGCCGCCCTGGCGCGCTATCGCAACATCCACTGCGCGATAGAATGCAGTGCCAATTTGGCGCCGATCCTTGTCGACCGGGTGCAGATCCAACAGGTGATCCTCAACCTCGTCAAGAACGCGGTCCAGTCGATCGGGAAGAACGGCACCGTCAGAATCGCCATCGCGCCCGAGGGGAACATGGTGCGCTTCACGGTAAGCGACACCGGGCCGGGCGTCCCGGAGGGCAGGATTGCGCGCCTGTTCGATCCGTTCAGCACCACCAAGACCGAAGGCATGGGGCTGGGCCTGCCCATCTGCCGATCCATCATAGAGGCCCACGGCGGTTCGATCTGGTATGAAGCAGCCCCCGGGGGAGGGGCCTCCTTCATATTCACCATCCCGCTGTTCCACGAGGAGAGCGACGATGCCGGATGAGCGCAGACTGGTTCACGTGGTGGACGATGACGAGGGGGTCAGGCGTTCGCTCGATTTCCTGCTCTCCAATGCCGGCTACGAAGTGCACCGCTGGGACATGGCCGAGGCGTTCTTGAAAGGGGCCGACAAGATGCGCCCCGCCTGCGCGCTGCTCGATATCCGCATGCCGGGCATCGACGGGCTCGATCTGCAGCAGCAGATGCAGGAACACGGCTTCAACTTTCCGGTCATCATCCTGTCCGGCCACGGCGACATTGCCTTGGCGGTCAGGGCGATGCAGGCGGGCGCGGTGGACTTCCTGCAGAAGCCGGCCGACCGCCGGATCGTGCTCGAGGCGGTGGAAGCGGCCTTCGCGACGATCGCCGACCGCGAGGCGCTGTGCAACCGCGCGCAATGGGCGAGGACCCAGCTCGGCCATCTCACCATGCGCGAACAGGAAGTGCTCGACGGGCTGGCCTGCGGCTACCCCAACAAGACCATCGCCTATGATCTGGGCATCAGCCCCCGCACGGTGGAGGTTTACCGCGCCAATGCGATGGAGAAGCTGGGCGTGAACAGCTTTGCCGATGCGCTGCGGATCGCCTTTGCCGCCGGGCTGGGATCGGAGCGCAACTGGCTGAAGGTGCACACCCTGATCGTCCACCGCGACCACCAGTGAGATCGGCCGCGCGGTGGCTGGTCAATGCGCCAGCAGCAGGGGAACCGGCGAGGTCGCCAGCATCGTCCGGGTGACCCCGCCGAAAACCGCCTGCGCCAGCGGGAGGCTGCCATAGGCCCCCATCACCAGCAGCCCGGCGTTGCTCGCCTGCACATGATCGCACAAGCATGCCGCAACCGTGCTCTGGCTGCGACGCTGCACCAGATCCGGCATGATCCCGTGGCGCGACAGGTAGAGGGCAATCGCCTCAATCGGTATTGCTTTGCTGGGGGCGTCAACCTCAAGGATCGTTACCGCTGCCGACCGGGCCAGCAGCGGCACCGCCGCCCGCACCGCTTCCAGCGCCGGGCGCGAGCCGTCCCAGGCCACCAGCGCACCGCGATCCAGCGCCAGTTCGCGGGCCGTGGGTGGGACCGCCAGCAACGGGCGCCGTAGCCTGAGCGGCAGGGGCTGAGGGTGAACCGACGCTGTCTCGTCGGGCTCACCCAGCCGTCCGGAAATGATGATGAGATCGGCCAGATCGGCATTATGCGCCAGAGCATCGGCAAGCGCGGCGGATGACTGCGCGAATGACCACCGGACATCTTCGGCCGTCAGGCGCTGTTCGATCCGCGCCTGGGCCGCTTGCCGGGCCTGTTCCGCCTCCCGGAACGCGACAAGCGCCAGCGCCGCCGCCTCGCCGCCGAAATCGCCCATTATCGGCATCGGCGCACCGCGCACCTCGACGCATTCCAGATGCCCGTCCAGCATCCGCGCCGCATCAAGCGCGATCTGCAACCGGGCCTCTTGGCCGGGGTCTGCCTGCAGCGGGAGCAGAATGTTCTTCATGCGCGGTGCAGACGGCGCAGTGCGGCACCGTCCTCCCGCTGGGGATATTCCTCGAGAACGATGCCGGGCTCATCGGGATCAGGGCGCGGAGGCGCGGTTTCGGGCGGAGCAGGCCCGTCCGTTTCGGCCCGAAGCGGCACGATCCCCGGCGGATCGGGCGGCGCAATCCGGCCATGGCGTGAAGCCGCAAGTGCGCGGTCGCCCGTGGGGCAAGGCGCCGCCATCAGGTCACTGCAATGGCGCGCACGCGGCTGGCGGCTGCGTCCTTGCCGATCGTCACCGTCAGAACACCATGACGATAAAGCGCCTCGATCCGTTCGGGATCGATATCCTGCGGCAGGCTGAAGCCGCGCCGCAATGCGCCGTAGCTGCGCTCGTTCATCAGGCAGTCGCCGGAGTGCTCCTCCGATTGCGCGCGCTTTTCGGCGGCGACCGTCAGAACGCCGCCCGCCAATTCGACCGTGATATCCTCGCGCTCAAGGCCCGGCAGTTCGATCGCCAGCTCGTAATGATGCGGCTTCTCGATCAGCGCCGCCGGAGGGGCGAGCATGGCCCCGTCGTGCGTCGGCTTCACGCAGGCGATCCGACCGGGCAGAGCGAGATCCTCGAACAGCTGATCGATCTCCTCGCACAGCGTCGCAAAGCCCGCGGCTGGCCCATGTTCGTCCGCAGTCCGGACGGGCCTCATGGCTGGGGGTTGCCTGTTCATTCATTGCTCCTTTCAAGAAGTGTGCCGCCAATCCCGCAGCCCCTCCTGCATGCGACACCATCGCAGGTTAGGCGCACTCCTCCTGCACGGGCATCGGTAAACCTACGGAAATGCCGGGTCAGAAGCGGAACGGCAGGCGGATGTTGAACGACATGTCCGGGCTGTCGTCGGTCAGGCCGATCCCGACATTGGTCACCAGCGCCAGCCGCGGCCCGAGCGAGAAGGTCGCGCCCAGATTGACGATCCCGACATTGGCCTGGCTGCCTGCCACGACCCTTTCGCTCAGCCCTTCCGGGGTCAGGCGCGTGCGGTTCACGATCCGCTGGCTGTAGGACATGGCGATGGATGACTTGTCGTTGAGCGCGAAGGCCAGCCCGGCGCCGAACTGCCAGGCATCGCCGATCGCGACCCGGCCGGGGACATCGCCTTCGTTCTCATCGATATCGGCGAAATCGCGCGCGAAATTGTGGAAGTAGGTGAAGTTGCCGAACACCACCATCGGATCGAGCGTCTTGAGCACCGCCACACCCAGCGAGCCGCCATAGACCCCGGTACCGGTGGCAAGGCTGCGCGGCACCTGAAGATTGCCTTCGCTGCCTTCGACCTCGACGAATTCGACGCCGAAGGGATGGCGCCCAGTCGGGAACTTGACCCGCGCACTCACCACCACATCGGGCCGGCCGGCGGTTTCGGCGAACAGGCGGTAACTCGCGCCGAGGCTGGCATCGCCAGGGCCTGCATCGCGCACGGTCTTTTCCACCAGCGCCGAAGCCGATCCCCCCGCCCCGCCGGATCGGAAATTGGTCGCCCGGTAAAGCAGCGGCAGGTTGGCGTCGACGAACAGCCTGTCGCTGACCCCGTAACGCACCGTCGGATCGAGGGTGAAGACGTCCGAATTGATCTGATCGATGCTGATCGTGCCGAGGAAGATCGCATCGAGCGCCAGAAACCCGTTGAGCGAGATCCGCGCATTATCGAAATGCGAATAGCCGATTCCGAGATCGAAGCCAAAGCGGTTGCCGAAGCGGCCCTGCTGTTCCTGGGCGATCTCGACCACCGCATCGGTTGGCGCAGGCGCGCGGCGTTCCGGCGCCGCGCCGCCAGCCGGAGGCGTTTCCTCCTGCGGGGCAAGGACAAAGCGGCGCGCCTGATCCTGCTGGCGGAAGAAGGCGAGCGAGGGATCGTCCGGGATCGCCAGCGGCTGCGGCGCAACATAGGCCCCGCGCAAGGTCGCCGCTTCGTTTGCCGGGATCGTGGCGAGCGGTACGGCTGCGGCCTGCTCGATCAGGGCAAGGCGCGCTTCCAGTTCCGCCAGCCTGCGGCGGTACTCGGTCTCGCGCTGCGCCAGTTCCTCGACCTGCTGGCGCAATAGCGGTGCGTCATCGGGCGGGGGCGCGGTGTCCTGCGCGCGGGCCGCCGATGGCGACAGGGCAAGCACTGTGGCAACGGCGATCATCGCAGTGGCCGGATAGCGAGTAAGCATCATGGCACGTCTCCCAATGGTCAGGGGTTGAGCAGCTTCCACAAGGTGGCAGGGTCCGGCACGCCGGTTTCGGTCAGGCCGACGCTGCGCTGGAAATCGCGAAAGGCCTGACGCAGGGCTGGCGGAAAGGTCCCGTCCTCGGGCCCGGCGTAGAGCCCGCGGATGCGCAGCGCCGCCTGGGCGCGGCGCAGGATCGTTTCGTAAACAAGGGCGCGGTTCTCTCCGTCGCCGACTTCGAGCAGGGGCGAAAAGCGGGCGAGGCGGAAAGGCCTCAGCCCGCCGACCATGCGCTGGGTCACTCCCACCAGCCGCTCTTCGGGGTGCTGGGCGCAATGATTGCCCACGATCATGTCGAGCGCGGCGGCATTGTGCCACGGGGTCAGATCGAAGGTATCGGGCTCATAGAGGTTGGCTGCCGTCAGATAGCCTTCGATGAAGCCGATCATGCGCTGATACTCCGGCGAGGCGGTGTCGGCCCGGGCGGCGGTGAAGCGGGCGCAGGTCAGCATTCCGGCCCCCTCGACCGCGAACTGGCGCGAGACATCCTGCGCCTTGGCCGGGGCAAGCGGGGCGGCGGCCAGCGCGATCAGCGCAAAGATGTGCGGTTTCATGTTTCTATCCCCCAATCTGTTGTGCTTCCTCAGAAGCCGTGTCCCTTCATCGCGCTGAGCGCCTCCTGCACCCGCACCACCTGCTGGTTCTGCAGCGCATCGACGCCGAAGATCACCGAGGCGCGGTTCTCGATCATGTTGCTGTCGCTGTTGAGGATGGTCTGCTGAAGCAGCTGGCCGATATCGCCGCCCGCCAGCTGGCTGGCGCTGTCCCGGCCGCCATTGCCGGTCATCACGATCCCGATCTGGTTATCGGCCATCCGGAAGTGCAGCGTGTCGCCATCGGCAAAGGCGATGTCGGCCGGGCCATCGGCCGGGCTCAGCCCGCCCGCGGACAAGGCGGGGATCGCCGAGGACGGCACGATCATCATCTGCATCCCATTGAGCGCGCGGTTATCTGCCCCGGCGATGACATGGGCCTGCGCCGCGCCCGAAAAGTCATCGAGCCCGCCGATCCCCAGCGTGTCCTGCGGCGGGATATAGGGCACGTAGCCTTCGTGCATGTCGGTCACGTCCATCGCCGGATCGCCCTCGCGCGCCCAGCCGATCATCAGCTGGGGGACAGGTGCCCCGCCCTCGCCGCGCGGTAGGAAATCGACACTGAATACCAGCCGGGCCAGCGTGGTGACGCCGCTTGCGTCCTGCCAGCTGGTCAGCATCGTGATCCCGAAGAACGAGACCGATTGCGGGGTGACAAATTTGCCGCGCAGATCCGCCAGCTCGTCATCGCCGACCGGCTGCGCGCCCCCGAGCGCCGAAAGATCGGGGGGTGATGCGATCACAGGCATGGCACCGCCCGTGGCAATCACCAAAGCGATGGCAGCGGTTCGGGCGAGCCGTTGGCGGATTGTGCGAACAGCGGACATTGCTTCACTCCTTCAAAAGGCAATGCGCGGGCCGAAGCCGAATTCGGCCAGTTCTGCGCCGGGCATTGTCGCGGTAAGCTCAAGCAGGCGCCGGGCCGAAAGCGGCTCGGGCGGGTCGAGCAGGGGATTTTCGGTGATGTATCCTTCGCCCGAGACGACGAAGAGGATGCCGTTCCAGGAAGCCTCGAAGGCCGGGCGGTTCATGGTCAGATTGCCGAGCGCCGGATCGCCGATCGCAACCCTGTCGCCAAAGGTGCGGCGCACCACCACGAAATGCTTGTACCCGCGGATATCGAGCAGCGCGATCGCGGGGACGTTCAGCTTCTGGAGGGTCGGGTAATCGACCCGGTAACCCTCGGCCTGATAGCCGACGGACTGGGCATAGGTCTTCATGTCGAGCAGCGAGAAGCCCTTCTGCCGCACCACATCGGGGTCCGCGACCCGCAGCATGTTGACCAGCACCTGCTGTTCGGTGGTGGACCGGCCGAAGGCATAGTTGAAGATCGTCGCCAGCACCGCCGCGCCGCAGCTGAAATCGGTGCGCTGGCGCACCAGATTGTCGAACTTGCGGGCCTTCCAGCTGGCGAGAGTTACAGACACAGTGGGCGCGGTGGTCGATACGGCGCCGAGCCAGAGAGGGGTTGCCGAGCCTTCGGGCACGCTGGTGCAGCCGCTGCTGGCGAGCCCGGCTGCAAGCAGCGCCGCAAGCACGCCGGGTCGGCTCTGCTGCCGCCGCATTCCCTCGGGCTGTCCCATCTGCCTCTCCTCCTGCTTGTGATGGGCCCCCGGGTGATCGGGGGAAGGGCACAAGGCCCTTCCCCGTCACGACCGGCAGTTCCGATTTGGGGGCATGAAACTGCCGGCTCTCTCCCGCCCTCGGGTCGCCAGAGGCGGAAAAGTCATGCCACGGGGCGAACCGATCAGCTCGGGTCGCCGCCACCGCCGGTGCCGCCGCCATTGTCCGGGGTGGTCCCGGCCGAGGAAGCGATTGTAAGGGCATTCATCTGCTGATTGCCCGCACCTGCCGCGAAGTTGACCCCGACATTGCCCGAGGTGCCATCGATCACGAGACCGCTGACGACGTTCTGGCTATCCTGCTGTTCGACGAAGCTGAGGGTCGAGGACTGGACCAATCCGGCATTGGCCTCGGCCAGGGTCGAATCGTTGGCCACCGCCAGGGTCATCAGGTTCGCCTGCTGGTTGAGGCTGCCCGCCGCGGCATTGACGCCGAGGTTGCCCGAACCGGCAATCGTCCCACCCAGCACCGTGTTGCGATCACGGAAGTTGTTGTCGTCTCCGCCATTCTCGGGATCATCGCCGTCGTTGATGAAGCCCGGGACCGCCGCCTGCTTCACACCCAGCAGCGATTGCAGCCCGGTGGTCGAGGCTTCGGACCAGCCGCCAACCGCATCCGGATCGGCATTGCTCGACGTGGCGAGCGTGGACGAATTCATCTGCATGTTGAAGTAACCGGCGGCGAGGTTGACCCCGGTGTTGCCCGAGGAATCGACGTCGAAGGTGTTCACCGTGTTGATGATCGGGGCGAAGTAACCGGCCCGGATGCGGGGTTCGAGCACGCCGTCGATCAGCACATCGTTGGGGTCACTTCCCGCTTCGCTCCAGCCCGGGCCGAACACGGGATCGACATAGCCGTTTTCCCCGTTCAGCTCGTTTTCTTCACGATAGGTGGCCGCGACGCCCTGCTGCAGCTGCTTGGCATCGGTGATCGCCACCGCCGAGCTGTCGACAGCGATCGACCCATCGAGCGTGACATCGCCGAAGATGCCGACAAGCTTCACGAAGGTTGCGTCGGTCTCGAGCCGGGTCTTGATCTCGTTTTCGTAGGTCAAGTCCACGTTGACATCGGCATCGAGCGAGGGGCCGTCGTGGCCGTTCTGCGCCATCGCCGGCATGGCGATGAACGCCGTGGCGGCGGTGGTTGCAAGCAAGAACTTCTTCATTTCAAGTCTCCTTCACGTCACTCAGGGTTGCCCGCCGACCGCAACGGTCAGCGAGAAGGTGTTGGCAGAGGAGTTCCTCTCGCCGCCGATCACGTTGGCCTGAAACAGCCCGCTGCCCTGGCCGAAGGCGTCGTCATCGATGGCGATGGCGTCGTTCGGCCCGGTCGCGGCCTGTGCCGTGCCCCCGGATGGTTCGATGGGCGCGCGCGACTGCTCGAGGAGCAGGTCGGACAGCGCGCCAGCCGGTCCGATCGCCAGCGCCACCAGATTGGCGGACTGGTTCTGGGTTCCGGCGGTGATGTTGAGGCTGACGAGCCCGGCATTGCCGGCAAAGGCGCCTGCCGCGATGGTGATGCGATTGGCGGTGTCCTCGCTGCCGGTGCTGGACGAATGCTGGACGATGGCCCCCTCGGTCACCGCGACGTCGCCTTGCGCCACGAGGGCACTGGCCGCCTGCTGGTTGTGATTGCCCGCTGCGATGTTGATCGCCAGCCGCCCGGTGTGGCCCGCGCCCTCCCCGCTCGCCACGATCACCTGATTGTCAGGGGCAACCGCGTCTTGTGCACAAAGGCTCGCCACTGGTCCTATCGGCCCGAAAGCCATAGTGAGGACGGCCAGCCAGCGGCGATGCTGCAAACCGATCATGGCTGGCCACCCCCGATCGCCGAGAGGCTTTCAAGCGCGACCGTCAGCGCGCCCATCGCCGAACCGATACCCGATCCGCCCGCGCCGGAGGCGGTTTGCGACACGATGAACTGGCCGAGGCCGCCCGCCACACCGCCCTGCCCGCCGGTCAGTTGCGGGTCGGCCCTGCCCAGCGGCTCCATCGCTGCGGGCAGCGATGCGGTGATGTTCGCCCCCTCGCTGGCGGTCAGCGGAGCAAGGCCGAGGCCGATGGTGTCAATGATCGCGCTGGTAGGCGCCGTGACCGCCGTATCGGTCTCGCCCGGAATATAGGTCGCGCCAATGCTGTGGTGCACGTCGCGGGAATAGATGATCTCGCCGTCTTCGACCGGTGCTGCAGCGGGCGGGTTCTGTTCCTGTGCCAGAACCGGCTGGGCCAGCCCGCCGGTCAGCGCCGTCAGCAGCACGACGCCGCGTCTTGCGGCTTTTCCGATATCGGACATGATCCCTCCTCGCACTGGCTGACCCCGAAAGGTCTGGCCCTGTCGTCATTGCCAGGATCGGATGATCCGGAATGACAAAGCGAATATGAGGGGGTTATGAAACGCAGCGTATTCGTAAATATACTATTAAGGATGGACGATCTGACAGAAAATCACAATATAGTCACGCTTACCTAGCTGAAATTGACTAAGCACATGCAATGTAAATTCGACTTAATAGTTCTTCCCTATTGGTCACACCGATCTTCTGATGGCATTGCCGGATATGTGCCCGGATGGTGTGGATCGAATTTCTGCGGTTTTGCGCAATCGTCTGCGGGGCGAGACCCTGCATCAGATCGACCACGATCTGCGCCTCGCTGGGGGTGAGCGCGAACAGCGCCTGCAATTGGCCGATGCGCCCCAGGGCTGCCTGGCCCGGCAGGGCCATCACCAGGCAGACATGATCGGCATCGACGGCGGCGGCGCGGATGATCAGAGATGCCCCGCCCGCCAAAGGAGCCATGATCGCGCCTGCCGTGTCCTGTCCGCTCACCGCCAGCAGCCGCGAGGCCGCCTCTGACTGGCCAAGCTGGATTGCGGCGCATTCGAGCATTTGCGCGGCATTGCCGCCGGCATCGTCGAGCGCCTCGGCCGAACTTGTCAGCACCCGGCCCCGCCGATCGGCGATCACCCGCAGCTTGCCGTCGAGCCGCGCAAGGCAATCGAGCAACGCGCCGACTTCAGGGCTCGACCACGGGTTTGGCCCGGCCACTGCGGCAGATGTCATAGGATCCCCTCCCTGTTGCGTCATGCGCGGCGCTAAAGGATGAATCACAGCGCGTGCCGACCCATGGGCAAGGGAAATGCCGGATCGCACGGCTGGATCGCCATTCGCAATTTCCCTGAGCCAGCCCGTTCACGCCCACCAGGCTCGCACCGGGACATTTACAGGATGCCAGCCACCGTCTTTGCTGCTAGCGCTACCATCTTATGTCGAACACCCCCGCATCTGACGCCGAGGGCGACAAATCCGACGGGGCGACTTTGCCAGGCGCAAAGAGCGATCCGGCAGAGCGCGCAGCGCCGCACAGCAGCAGCACAGCGGGCGCCGCTTTCCCGATTGTCGCGATCGGGGCCTCGGCCGGGGGGCTGGATGCGGTGGCTGGCCTGCTCGATGCCCTGCCGGACACGACCGGCATGGCCTTTTTGCTGGTGCAGCACCTCGATCCTGATCACGAAAGCCAGATGGCCGAACTGCTGGCCCGGCATACCGGCATGCGGATCAGGCAGGCTGAAGAGGGCATGGCCATCGCCCCGGACGAAATCTGCATCTGTCCGCCCGGCCACTTTCTGGCGGTGCGATACGGCGTCCTGCACCTCTCGCAACCGCGCGAACCGCGCCACGCCCGCTTGCCCATCGATTTTCTGATCCGCTCGCTGGCACATGAATGTGGGCCGCGGGCGGTGGCTGTCATCCTGTCGGGCACCGGTTCGGATGGCAGCGGCGCGCTGGTCGCGCTTCAGCAAAGCGGCGGAAGCATCATCGTGCAGGACCCGGAAGAAGCCGAGTATGACGGGATGCCGCGCAGCGCGATCCTGACCGGACTGGCCGACGCCGTGCTCCCGCTGGCGCAGATACCCGCAGAGCTGGTGCGGATCGCAGCGCAGATCGCAAGTGTGTCACGGGCAACCGCCCCCCATCCACACGCCAGTCAGGAGATCGACATTCAGGCGATCATATCGCTACTGCGCGAGAAGATCGGGCAGGATTTCAGCGCCTACAAGCGCGGGACGCTTGAACGGCGCATCCATCGCCGCATGGGGCTGCGGGGCCTGCCCTCCGGCGCGCTCGGGCAATATGCCGAGGAACTGGAGCACAACCAGGACGAATGCGAGCTTCTGGCGCAGGATCTCCTCATCAATGTCACCGGATTTTTCCGCGATCCCGGTGTTTTCGAAAGGCTCGAGAGCGAAATCATCCCGGACATGATCGGCAATGTCGCGGCCAACCAGGCGCTGCGGATCTGGGTGGTGGGGTGCAGCACGGGGGAAGAAGCCTATTCCCTCTCCATGATCTTCCGCGATGCGATCATCGCCTCGCGGCGCGACATCAAATTGCAGATCTTCGCCTCGGATATCGACGCGCAGGCCATCGCCTTCGCGCGCGAGGGGTTCTATCCTCTCACCATCAGTGACGAAATTCCCCCCGACCGGCTGGCCCGCTACTTCGTGGCCGAGGAGAACGGCTACCGCGTCACATCGGGCCTGCGCGGATCGGTGGTGTTCACCGTGCAGGACGTTCTCAACGACCCCCCGTTCTCGCGCATGGACATGGTGTCGTGCCGCAACCTGCTGATCTATCTCAAGCCCGAAGCGCAGGCGAAAGTCATCTCGCTGTTTCATTTCGCGCTGCGCGAAAGCGGCGTTCTGATGCTGGGCCTGGCTGAAACAGTGGGTCAGGCGGCCGAGCGCTTTGCCGTGCTGCACGAAGGCGAGCGGCTCTACCGCCATGTAAAGCCAAGCAAGCCCGGGGAAGTGGAATTTCCGCTCAGCTTCGCCGAGAACCTGCCGCGGCTCGACACGCAGGCGGCCAAGCAGCAGATCTCGCGCCAGGCTGGCCTTGCCAACCTGTGCCACGACAAGGTGCTGGAGCTCTTCGCCCCCGCCAGCCTGCTCATCAACGCCCAACGACAGTGCCTTTATTCAGTGGGGCCGGTCAGCCGCTATCTCAAGGTGGCAGCGGGGCCGCCGACGCTCGATCTGCTCGAACTGGTGCCGCTGGGCCTGCGCGGCCCCTTGCGCTTCGCCATTGCCCGGGCGGATCGGGAGCGCCCGCTGGTCAGCAGCCAGCCGTGCCAGATCACCATCGAAGGTCAGGCTGTATCGGTCACCATAAGCGTGCAATTCGTCGACAACGATGGCGAAGAACTGCACCTGGTCACCTTCACCGAGGAACCCGTAACCGGGGCCGCCAATCGCGCACCGGCGAGCGATGATCAGAAGTCGCAGCTCCACGAGCTCGAACGCGAACTTGAGGCGGTCCATGCCGACTTGCTCAAGGCGGTCCAGAGCCGCGATGCGCTGGTGCTTGAACAGCAGGCGATCAATGACGAGGCGCTCTCGGTCAACGAGGAATTCCAGTCCACCAACGAGGAGCTGCTGACCTCCAAGGAAGAACTGCAATCGCTGAACGAGGAGCTGATCGCGCTCAACAGCCAGCTGCAGGAAACGCTGGACCGGCAGCGGGTGGCCTCGGACGATCTCCAGAACATCCTTTACAGCACCAATGTCGCGACCCTGTTTCTCGATGCAGACCTGCGCATCCGCTTTTTCACGCCGGCAACGCGGATCATCTTCAATGTCATCCCCAGCGACATCGGCCGCCCGCTTGCCGATCTCCAGCCGCTCGCTGAGGATGATATGCTACTGGCCGATGCCCGGATCGTGCTGCGCGACAGCAACACCATCGAACGCGAGATCAGCGGGCCCGGTGCATCGTGGTTCCAGCGCCGTATCTTCCCCTACCGCACCCATGATGACCGTGTGAAGGGCGTGGTCATCACCTTCATCGAAATCACCGAACGCCGCCGCACGGCCATCGCGCTGGAAGAGGCACGGCGAGCAGCCGACCGTTCCAATCGCGGCAAGTCGCGCTTTCTGGCCGTGGCCAGCCATGACCTGCGCCAGCCGCTGCAATCGCTCAAGCTGATCCAGGAAACCCTGCTCCAGAGCCTTGATGATGAAGCTGCGCGCGAGCTGGTGGTGCGCTTCGGCGTGCTGCTGGATTCGATGGCGGGGATGCTGAACTCGCTGCTCGACATCAACCAGATCGAAGCCGGCGTGCTCAAGATCGAGAAGTCGTCCTTTCCTGCCGCCGATATTCTGACCCGGCTTCAGACGGAATTCCTGCCGCTTGCCGAAAACGCCTCCATTGGCCTGCGAGTGGTGCCGACAGATACGATGCTGTTCAGCGACCCGCGGCTGCTCGAAGTGATGCTGCGCAACCTTCTCGCCAATGCGATCAAGTACACCGAGCCGCATGGCAGGATCCTTCTGGGATGCCGTCGTTGCGGTGACATGATCCGGATCGAGGTGTGGGATACCGGGATCGGGATTGCGGCCGATCAGCTGGGCTCGATCTTCGACGAGTTTCACCAGGTGGACAACCCGGCGCGTGAGCGCGAACGCGGGTTCGGGCTGGGGCTGACGATCGTGCGTGAACTGGGTCAGGTGCTGGGCCACGGGATTGAAGTCCGGTCTTGGCCGGGACGGGGCTCGGTGTTCTCGATCAAGGTGACGCGCGGCGCGATATCGCAATTGGCGTCCATGCCCGATCCCGCCGCGGCAGCGACGGTGCTCGATCATGCCGTAGGCGACAAGATGATCGTCCTGGTCGAAGACGACCCCGGCGTGCGCTATTCGCTCGAATTCTTGCTCGCGGCAGGCGGCCATCGCGTGATCTCGGCCAAGGACGGCCCGACCGCGCTGGCGCTGCTGGACAAGGAGACAACGCCGCCCGACCTGATCCTTACCGATTACAACCTGCCCGGCGGCATGAACGGGATCGACGTGCTGGCCGCCTTGCGGTCCCGCCTCGGCCCTGACCTACCCGGGATCGTACTGACCGGCGATATTGCCAAGGATACGCTGGCCAAGATTCAGCAAGCCAATTGCATCATGCTGAGTAAGCCGGCGGCCGCGGCCGATATTCATGCCGCGATTGCAAAGCTGCTTCGTCCGGCTGATTTGGGCTGAGAGCGAGGTGAGCAGGGCCGCAAGGCTTTGCGTGCCTGTCGCGATGGCGCGGGGCGCTTTCGAGTGTCGAACTGGTCTTGGTCACGCTTCGGATTGCGACCGGACAGCCCGCGTGATCATCATCCTATGGACCAGGCGGCATCCAATGCGCTTACGGCATCCCGGATCTTGCCAGCGGAGTCGATCAGGTCGCACCGCTCGGCATGGGAAAGCTCAGGCGTCAAGATGCGCTCAACGCCGCCGCTGCCCAATATGCACGGCAAGCTCATGAAAATGCCGGTCAGCCCGAACTCCCCGTTTAGCAGCACCGACACGGGAAGAATGTCATCCTCATCCCGCAGAAGAGCCTCGCATATGCGCAAGACCGCTGCGGCGATCCCGAAGGATGTGTAACCCTTGCCGGTGATGATCTCGTAGGCGGCCGTGCGGACATTGGCCGCAAGATCATTCCGAAACTGATCACACCCGGCGATGCCGAACTGTTCGAGTGTCATTCCGCCGATGCGAATGGTCGAACAGGCCATGACCTGGCTGTCCCCGTGTTCGCCAAGGACGAAGCCATCGACTGCGCGCGCCGCGATCCCGAGCCGGGCGGACAAGGCCTGTTGCAGCCGGCTTGAATCGAGCAAGGTCCCCGTACCGATGATCCGGTGTGCAGGCAGATGAGCATGGCGATAGGCCACAAGGCTCATAAGATCGACGGGATTGGTCGCCACCACCAGCGTCCCCGCAAAACCGGTATCTGCCAGCTTTGCGGCGCATTCGGCCACGACGCCTGCGTTTTCCCTCCCGATCGTCAGCCGGCTCTGGTTCCCCGAGGTTGCAGCGCCAGCTGTCAGGATGGCAATCTCGGCCTCATGAGCGGCCGGGTAGCCGCCTGCCCAGATCCTGACCGGGCGCATCAGCGCGTTGGCGTCGGCCAGGTCCGCAGCCTCCGCCTCGGCCAGCGCGTGGTCGCTGTCGATCAGCACGATTTCGCGGAAGAGCCCGCGCAACATCAGCGAATAAGCGGTTGTCGCTCCGACATGGCCTGCCCCCACGATTGCTACGCGCATAGCGCCCTCCCCTGCGCGTGCTGTCACCGAAATTCCCGCTGTGGCGGGATGGGAAACTGCTGTTCGGGCCATTCGCCGGGAGCGCGGTCCGGTTCGTAGCGATCAGGCTCAGGCGGCATGATCTCGTCCGGCCTGGGCTCACCCGGCTGCGGCTCGGTCGGAGGGGTTTCAGGCGGCGATTGCGGATCGATGTGATCCGGTTCCGGTGGCGGCTGGGAAGCCATGACCGTTCTCCTTGCCACGAAAGCCGGTCGTGCAAACGGACGCGAGGCACCACGATGATCTTCATACACCCTGCGCGCCGTGTCTTGCTGGCCCCTGCGGCACGAACGCACAATCGGGACACTTACGGATATCGGCTCCGCGCGCGATTCCGCACTGATCGACGAGAGAGATTGGCAGGATTTCTGCACGCTGGCTGTGAGCTGCCTTGGCGGGGAGCCGATGCGTGTTCGAAAACAATCCGGCCCGCCCCTCCTCGATTTGCGCCGAGCGGTTGCGAAGGCCGATCTGACCGGCGCAAGTGACGCGAAAGTTGATGGGCAGAGCAAGGGTCGATGGAAGCTCGCTGAACCGGATCGGGCAACAGATAATCGAGGCAAGGCGCAGGCTTACTTCGGCACAGCAAAAAGGAGAGGAATCATGGAGATTCGGGCCATATCGCCGCGGGCTTCGGTCACCGGGCAGCTTCATCCGGATGATCTGGGCGAGATAGCAAGGCTCGGCTTCGTTGCCATTTTCAATGATCGCCCCGACAATGAAGAACCGGGACAACCCGCATCGAACCAGTTGGCAGAAGCAGCCGCAAGCCTGGGGCTCGATTACTTTCATATCCCGATCGTGCCCGGGAAGATGACCGACGCGGATGCCCGCGCGCTGGGCGAAGCCCTGACCAAGATTGATAGACCGGTGCTCGGGTTCTGCCGAACCGGAAAGCGAGCGGAAGATTTGTGGCGGCGAGCCTGCGAACTCGGGTTGGTCCACAACCAGTGACCGCCTTGGCTCGGTCTTCGGCACTTGCCGATCCTGCAAGCTGGCACGCGGCATGATCCGGCGTAGCGCAGCCCCTTTGGAACGGGGCCTGAAGATCAAAAAAGTGCACTGGTGATGGACGTCAGTGGCGGCCCGCAACGTCCGGGCGCAGGCTGTCTGCACGCTCGCGGATTCCCAATGCCCGGGCGACGCGGGGTTTGACCAATTCAAGACTGAACAGGACTGTGATACCGATGCCGACAGCAATGGCGCCGTCCGCGACATGCAGCACATCAAAGCGCATAAAGCTGCGCACCGGAGCGATCGCCAGAATAGCTGCAGTGACCGCAGCCACAGCGGCAATCACACCGATCAGGGCAAGATTGCCTGAACCGACAGCCCGGATCAGCGAGGCACCGAAGGAGCGGTTAACGAGGATCAAGGCAAAGGTCGCTGCCACCAGTGAGAAAAACATCAGTCCGCGCAAGTGCGCTTCGGCAAGCCCCATATGCATGGCCGAAACATAGACCGCCACCAGCAAGGCAAGCGCGAGGCTGCCCTGAAACATGCTCCACCCGATCATCGGGATCGAGAACATCGCTGCGCCCGGATCGCGGGGCTTGCGGCGCATGATGTCATCTTCGCCAGGTTCGGCTTCGAACACGAGCGCACAGACCGGATCGATCACCATTTCCAGCAAGGCAATATGGATCGGACCGAACAGCAGCGGTTTCCCGAGAAGCAACGGCAACAAGGTGAGCCCGGCTATCGGCACGTGAACGGCGATGATGAACGCCATCGCCTTGCGGATATTGTCATAGATCCTGCGGCCCAGTGCGATGGTCTTCACAATCGCGGCAAAATCGTCGTCGAGCAGCACGATTGCTGATGCTTCGCGCGCCACGTCGGTGCCGCGATTGCCCATGGCAATACCGATGTGTGCCGCCTTCAGCGACGGCGCGTCGTTGACCCCATCTCCCGTCATTGCCACGATCTCGCCCGCAGCCTTGAATGCCTCGACGATCCGCAACTTCTGCTCCGGCATGATCCGCGCAAATACGCTGACCTGGCTCAGTCGATGGGCCAGTTCCCCGGAGCTGAAGGCCTCAAGGTCTGCCCCGGTCAGCACCTCGCCATCCGCGATCCCGGCGGCGGCGGCGATGGCGCTGGCTGTCACCGTGTAGTCTCCGGTGATCATCGCGACCCTGATTCCGGCACTGCGGCACTGGGCGATCGCGTCGGGAACCGCCGCGCGCAAGGGGTCGGCCAGACCGATCAGGCCTTCGAAGGTCAGGTCATAATCGTCCAGTGCGCCCCGCTGGTCGTCGGCAGGCAATGTGCAGGAGGCGACGCCGAGCACCCTTATGCCTTCGCCCGCCATCCGATCGACCGCCGCGGTCATCTGCGTGCAAGCAGCCTCGTCAAGCCCGCACAAAGTGGCAATGGCTTCGGGCGCGCCCTTGGCCGCAAGGACGGGCGCACTCCCCTTGCGGCCCCGCCAGATGTTCGCCATCGCCAGAAGCTCTGGGCGCAGGCCATAGGTATGGTCGAGCACAAGGTCGGGCGCGCGCCTTACGCCAACCTGCTGCGCGCCTTCGAGAATGGCGATCTCCATGGGATCGGCGGCCTTGGGCGGACTGGCGAGCATCGCGAATTCGACAAGGCGGCTCGAAGTTGGCAGATCGTCCCTGGACAGCGGAAGGCGGACTTCGCCGGTCGAGGCGGCCCATAATCGCACCAGAGCCATCCGGTTCTCGGTCAGAGTACCGGTCTTGTCGGTGCACAATACCGTGGTAGCACCAAGGGTCTCGATCGCGGCAGCGCGGCGGGTGAGAACTCTCGCCTGCCCGATACGCCACGCGCCCATCGCCATGAACACGGTCAAGACCACCGTGAATTCTTCGGGCAGCAGGGTCATGGCAGTGGTGATGCCGGCAAGGATCGCCTCGATCCAGCTGCCGCGGGCAAGACCGAAGAGCACAACCACCAGCAGCGCCACCAAAGCGCCGCCAGCGGCGCTCAGACGAACAATCCGCGCCGTTTCCCTTCGCAGGCGCGCAGGCTCCGGGTCGATGGACGCAAGCGAGGTTCCAATCCGGCCGATTTCGGTCCTCGCACCTGTCGCAACGACGCGCGCCAGCCCGTGTCCGCGCGTGATCAGCGATCCCGAATAGATGACGGACTGGCCCTCGCCCCCGGGCCGCATCGCTGCCGTCGCTTCGTCATGGTCTGCGACCACCTGCTTTCCGACTGGCAGCGATTCCCCGGTAAGCAGCGCTTCGTCCGCACTCAGATCGGCCGCTTCGAGCAGATGGGCATCGGCAGCCACCCGGTCGCCCGCCTCAAGCACCAGCACATCACCGCGAACCACCTCGGCGCCGGCAATCCGTTGCATCGCCCCGTCCCGGATCACCAGGGCACGCGGAGCCGAGAGATCGCGCAGGGCTTCCAGAACGTGTTCGGTACGGGTTTCCTGCAAGACGGTGACCGCAATCGAGAAGGATCCAAACCCAAGCAGGATGAGCGCCTCGATCAGATCGCCAAGCACAGCATAGATGGCGCCGCCTGCCATCAGCAGTGCGAACATGGGTTCGCGCGATACCTCCAACGCGATCCGCAACGTGGTGCGGCGATCGGTCTGGGGAAGAAGGTTGAGGCCATCGGCCACCAGTCGCTGCGCTGCCTGGCTGGCGGTCAGTCCCTTGCGCAAGTCCTCTCCATGAAGCCGTTGTTGGGGTGCAAAAGATGACGTCATCACCCTACTCCCCGGCAAGGAGCGCAGCGTAAGTGCGCATCCGCGATGTCGCCCTTCGCAATTATACCTAGACCCGCCCCCTTCCCGCCCGGTCGCGTCGGTTCAGCGACAGCGCGATCAGCACATGTGAACGTGCATTTACGGATACCCAATGCCCTGGCATTCCCCGATCGCCGGGCAATGCGCGAGGCCCGAACGGACAATGATCACTCCCGTAGCGGCGGGGTCATCTCGGCGGTGGCATTTCGCGGAACCGGTCTGACCAAGATCTATCGCACCGGAGATACCCAAGTCCATGCGCTACGCGGCGTCGACTTTACCGTCGTGGCAGGCGAAATACTTGTATTGCTGGGCCCTTCTGGCAGCGGCAAATCGACGTTCCTCAACATAATCGGCGGTCTGGATCGGCCTAGCTCGGGATCGCTCACCTATGAGGATCTGGAGCTGACCGATCTGTCGGAGCACGATCTGACCCGATTTCGGCGGGCCCACATTGGCTTCATCTTCCAGTTCTACAATCTGATCCCCAGCCTGACCGCCGAAGAAAACGTGCAGCTGGTGACCGATATTGCGACCAATCCGATGAGCGCCGCCAAGGCGCTCGCGCTGGTCGGACTGGCCGATCGCGCCAGCCATTACCCCGCCCAGCTTTCCGGCGGCGAGCAGCAACGCGTCGCGGTGGCGCGGGCGATTGCCAAGCAGCCATCCGTGCTGCTTTGCGACGAACCTACGGGCGCGCTCGACAGTGCAACCGGCGTGCGCGTGCTCGAGGCGCTGGAGCAGGCGCACCGTGAACTCGGGACGACCGTGGTGATCATCACGCACAATGCAGGGATCGCCGAAATGGCGCACCGGGTGTTCCATTTCCTCGACGGGGGGATCGCCCGGATTGTCGAGAATGCCCATCCGATCGAACCGGCTGAGATAAGCTGGTGACGGCGCTCAATCTCAAGCTGATGCGCGACCTGTGGCATATGCGCGGACAGGCACTTGCCATCGCGGTCGTGCTGGCTGCGGCCACTGCAACCTTCGTGTTATCGCTCGGGGTCCACCAATCGCTGATCGCAACGCGCGATGCGTATTACGCGCAAAACCATTTTGGCGACATATTCGCCGACATGACCCGCGCACCGCGGAGCATCATTGCGCGCGTGTCGCAATTACCCGGCGTTCAGCGCGCGCAAGGATCGATCCGGCAATATGCAACGATTGAATTTCCCGGGCGGGTTGTGCCGGTTCGCGCGCTGATCAATTCGGTCGACGAACAGGGCCGCGACAGGCTTGATCTCGTCACCTTGCGCAAAGGGCATATGCCGCAGCCGGGCAAGCCCGATCAGGCGGTCGTCGACGAAGTTTTCGCCACGGCGAATAATCTCGATATCAACGGCGAGGTGGATGCGATCATCTATGGCAGCAAGCAGAGGCTGCGCATCGTCGGGATCGGGCTCGCGCCCAATTACATCTGGGCCATCCCTCCGGGCGACCTGACCGCCGATGAAAGCCGGTTCGGCATTTTCTGGATGGGCACAAAGGCTCTCGAAGGCATGACCGATCGCACATCAGCGATCAATGCACTGTCGCTGACCCTCGAACGCGGCACATCCGAGGCCAACGTCATCCGCGCGGTCGACCGGCTGCTCGAACCCTATGGCGGAGCCGGAGCCTATGGCCGAAAGGATCATGTCTCGCATGCCTTCCTGCAAAACGAGCTCAACCAGCTGAAGGCGTTGACCGGCGTGATCCCGCCGGTGTTCCTGCTGGTTTCGGCCTTTCTGGTCTATGTCGTGCTGACGCGCATGATCGGCACCGAACGGACCCAGATCGGGCTGATCAAGGCGTTCGGCTATTCCGATTGGGCGATCGGGTGGCACTATCTTGGCTTCGCGCTGGCGATTGCGTGCGTGGCATCGGTGCTGGGCTCTGTCGCAGGCATCTGGCTCGGGCGCGGGATCACGGCGATCTATGCCGAAAGCTTCCGTTTCCCCTTCCTCTCGTTCCGCATCGCGCTGCCGGTGTTTCTGGCGGCAGCCGGATTGTCGTTTGCCGCGGCGGGGCTTGGCGCGTTGGGCGGTGTCTTGAATGCGGTCCGGCTGACCCCGGCGGTCGCGATGTCTCCGCCTCCCCCACCGGTGTACCGTGCCGGCTGGACCGAGCGGCTCGGCACGGTCGGCGGCTTCAGCCCGATCGGTCACATGATCGTCCGGCATATCGCGCGCTGGCCGGCGCGTTCGGCGGTCACAGTCATGGGAATTGCGCTTTCGACCGGGCTGCTGTTCTCGATGATGCAGTTCCTCGATGCCAGCACGTCGATGCTCGACACCTTCTTCTTTCGCGCACAGCGCCAGGACCTCTCAGTCAGCTTCACCGATCCGCGCAATGCTGACGTCCTTGACGAGCTGGCCCGCATACCCGGGGTTGTGCTGGTTGAACCGGCACGCGGCATTCCGGTCGAGATCATCCACGGCAATCAGCGGACACGTACCGCAATCGAAAGCGGACCGGAGGATGCGCAGCTGACAGCGCGGATCGACGCCGATGGCAGCCTGGTGAGCCAACCCGCCGCCGGGCTGCTGTTGAGCCGCCACCTCGCAGACAAGCTGCGCGCTCGGGCGGGTGACAGAGTTCAGGTCGATCTGCTCGGCGGTCGGCGCACCAGCGGGCTTTATCCGGTGGCCAGCATTGTGGAGGAATATGTCGGCGAACGGGCCTATGCTTCCGAGGCGACGCTGCTGCGGATTGCGGGCGATGCGGCGCCAGTCGGCGTGGCCCAGCTGCGGATCGATCCGGCGATGCGTGACCCGATCATTCGCGAGCTCGGCGCGATGCCGCTGGTTCTGGGCGTGAGCGAACGCGCGGCAGCGATGCTGAAATTCCAGGACATCATCGACCGGAACATATCGACCATGCTGTTCTATTACATCGCCTTTGCCTCTGCGATCGCCATCGGGGTCGTCTACAACAGCGCGCGGATCCTCTTTTCAGAGCGAGCCCATGAGCTCGCGACGCTGCGGGTGCTCGGCTATCAGAGCAGCGAGGTGGGGCTGGTGCTGCTCGGAGAGATCGCCCTGCTGACCATCGCATCGGTGCCGCTGGGATGCCTTGTCGGCTATGGCTTGGCGCAGTTGATGACCGCCATGTTCAGCTCCGATCTGTTCCGGCTGCCCTTCGCGCCGCAGCGATCGACCTATGGCTGGGCAATCGTGGTCGTGCTGCTGGCCGCAATCGGCACCGCCGCCGTCGTGTCGCGCCGGGTGTTTCGGTTGGACATGGTTCGTGTGCTGAAGGCGCGGGACTGATGATCGCATGGCTCAAACGTTGGCGATGGGCCATTCTGATGGGTCTGCTGCTCCTTGCCGGGCTCGCCTATGCCTTCTGGCCCGAAGCTTTGCCGGTCGACACCGGCACAGTCTCACGCGGCCCCATGGCGGTGGGCATTACCGATGATGGTGTCACGCGCGCAGAGGACGTCTATGTCATCTCCGCGCCGGTGACCGGCTACCTCTCGCGCATCGAGCTCGAGCCCGGCGACAGTGTCGCGCGGGGGGCGCTGATCACGCAGATGAGCGCCCGCCCTTCGACACCGCTCGATCGGCGCAGCCAGCAGGAACTGGCTGCCATGCTGGCGGCGGCACGCGCTGCCCAGGCCGGGGCCGCGGGCACGCTCGCCCAGTCGCGCCGGGATCTCGGGCGGGCAGCGACCCTTGCCGAGCGCGGGTTTTATCCGCGTTCGCGGCTTGAGAGTGATCGCACCCGGATCGCGACCGAGGAATTGCTGGTGCGCCAGGCCGGTGCCGAAGTCGCCCGCATAGAGGCGCTGCTCGCTGCGCCAGGCGCAAGCGCCAATGGCCCGCCAGTGCCGGTTCGCGCGCCGCGCAGCGGTTCGGTGCTGTCGGTCATCACCGAAAGCGAAGGCGTGATTGCCGAAGGCACCGCACTGGTCACGATCGGCGATCCGCGCCGGATCGAAGCGGTGGTCGATCTGCTGTCGCGCGACGCGGTGCAGGTGAAGCCGGGCGACAGGGTCGAGATTACCCAGTGGGGTGGCCCGAAGCCGCTCATGGCACGCGTCCAGCGGATCGAACCCTTCGGGAAGCTCAAGATCTCGGCCTTGGGGATCGAAGAGCAGCGGGTGAATGTCATCATCGCGTTTGACGCCGCTTCATTCGCCGATGCGGCGAGGCTGGGTCATGGCTATCAGATCGAGGCGATGATCGTCCTGTGGAGCAGCCCCGACGCCTTGCGCGTGCCCATCGGCGCGCTGTTCCGCAACGCCGCTGGCAACTGGAGCGTGTTTGCAGCCGACAATGGCCGTGCGCGGCAGCAGGAGATCCAGATCGACCACATCAACGATGACTATGCAGAGGTACGGACCGGGCTGTCCGAGGGCGATAAGGTGGTGCTTAATCCCGGTACTGCCTTGACCGAAGGCGCGCGCATCAAGCCGCGGTGATGGTATCGCGCGGATCTTCGGGCAGCAGCTTGTTGATCCCCATCGCCTGCAGGACGAGCCGTTCATAGGCCGGTTCGGCCTGACCGTGCCGGATCTTGCGCATGAAATATTTCTCAAAGCCGATCTTCGCATAGTGAACCCAGCGGCCCTCGGCCGACCAGTTCACATCACGCGGCGGTATCTGCGGCTGCGCCACGAAGGCAACACCCCCGTCGCCGAAATCGGCCAGACAGATCGCGTTCCATGTGGCACGGTGCGACGGCTCGCGCGCATTGATGATGTCGCGCAGGTTCTGGGTGATCGCGGTCGACATGCTTTCGATCATGAACCCCGTTTTCGGAACGCCGACCGGGACCGCGGTCTTCCCGACCGGCGGGATCGCAACGCACACGCCAAGCCCGAAGATGTTGGGGTAGGCCGGATTGCGCTGGTATTCGTCGATCAGCACAAACCCGCGCGGGTTGACCAATCCTTCAAGGCCCATGAGCGCAGGGATCCCGCGAAACGCCGGCAAGAGCATCGCATAACCGAACGGCAAATCGTGCAGCGAAGTGTATCCTTGCGGGTGCACCTCTTCGACCGCCATCGATCCTTGCGCGACGTGCTTGATGCGGGCGTTGGTGACCCACTTGATTTGCCGCTCGCGCAATTCGCTCTCCAGCATGGACTTGGTATCGCCGATCCCGTCCAGCCCGAGATGGCCGACATAGGGCTCCGGGGTCACCAGAGTCATCGGGACCTTGTCGCGCAGCTTGCGCCGCCGCAGCTCGGTATCGACGATCATCAGGAATTCGTAGACCGGGCCAAAGCAGGATGCGCCCTGCACGGCACCGATCACAACCGGTCCGGGATCGGTGCAGAACCGTTCGAACGCGTCTGCCGCAGCGCGCGCATGATCGGTCTGGCAAATCGAAACCGTATAGCCTTCGGGGCCGAGACCGGGAATTTCATCGAAGGCAAGTTCGGGCCCGGTGGCGATGACGAGAAAGTCGTAATCGAGATGGTCACCACCCTTCAGCCGCATCCGGTTGAGCATCGGCTCGACCCGCTCGGCACCGTGCGCAATGAAAGTGATGTGCTTGTGCGCCAGAATGGGCGCCAGTTCGATCTGGACTTCATCGGCTTTCCGCCAACCGACCGCGACCCAGGGATTGGACGGCAGAAACGAAAAGCGCGGACGATCGGATACCAGCGTAAGCTCGGCACTGTCCCCCAGCGCATGGCGCAATTCGAACGCACAGGTCGTGCCGCCCAATCCGCCGCCAAGGATAACGATTTTCGGCCTGTGATGGTCTGACATGGGTCATCCTTCCGCGCGTGCTGCGCAAGACAGGCTGGACCGCATCCATGACCATCACCATCCGGATATGCCCTGATGCAGCGATCGCACGGCGGCGCCGCCGAACTCCGGATACTCACTGATATGAGCCGGCTGCTCCGGGTTACATAGTGACTGTGCGGCGATATTTTTGCCGTTTTTTATCAGGAGGTTGCTGTGGTTTCCGTACCAGGTTCGATCCATCGCATGGAAGGTCCGGACAGCGTCGGACCGGCACTGCTCATGCCCAGACCATCGCAAACGGACGAAAGCCGAAATCTGCGCGGTGCCATTGCCGAACCGAAGTTGCTGGTCTGCGTCGACAATTCACCTCAAGCCCACAGGGTGCTTGCGTTCGCCATGGCGATTGCGCCGAGCCTGGGCCTGTCGGTTACGCTGGCCGGGGTCGTGCCTGTGGCTCACGAGTTACTCTCGCCAGCCGACCCGGTTGCATGGCAATCGCAGCGCCGGATCGAAGCGGAACGTCTCGCCCGGCTCGCCGCCTTCATCGGCAACGGCCGGCAAAGCGACAGCATTGTGCTCGCCGGTGATCCCGCAATGGAGCTGGCGCGCTGGTCTGACGATCATGGAGTGACCCTGCTTACCCTCGCGCGCAATTGCGGACACGCGCGCCCCGAGCTTGGAACGACGGCGCGCAGCCTGCGCGACCACGCTGCCCAGTCACTGTTGTTGGTCCCACCCGGGCCAGCCACCGCAGACGTCCGGTTTCGCAAAATTCTCGTCCCGCTTGACGGATCTCCTCTGGCTGAAAGCGTGTTGCCCGTGGCACTTCGGATCGCACGTGACCACGGCGCCCAATTGCTGCTCGCCCACGTGGTCCAGCGGTTCATGCGCCCCCAACCCATCCAGTCGCAGGATCTGTGCGAGCTCGAATTCGAGATCGACCGGCATAGCGCCCGCCGCGCCCGCTCCTACCTGGCTCAGATGCGCTCCAGGGTCGGCGACAAGGCCATCGAGGTTCGAACGGCTGTCCTTGGCCCGGGCGACCCCCGAACAGCGCTGGCCGAGCTTGCACTCAAGGAACGGGCCGACCTGATCGTCATGTCGGCGCAAGGCGTCACCAACATGAACGACGTCAGGTGCGGAAGCGTGGCTGAGTACCTCATTGACCAGACGAACACCGCCCTGCTGGTCATCCGTCCCAACCTGACTTGCAGTTTCAGCCTCGAGGCATCCTCGGATGCCAAGGTGCCCGCCCACTTGATCGCTTGATGACCGATCTCGAACCAGATGCTTCGGTCCTGGCTCTGGATGGCGAAACGCTCGGCGGACGGCTTTCCATCAGGGCACAGCCCAGCGCCCCGCTGCTGTTCATGGAGCGCATCGATGCTGTCGCCGACTGGCTGCGCCATGCGCGGCTGGCCTGTGTCGATCCGCCCCCCGAAGCGGGCAAGGCTGCGGAGTGGCTGCTCGACAACGACTATTTCGTCGATCGCGCCCTCAAGCAGATCGGCAAGGACATGCCCGCAAGATTCTTCCAGCGCCTGCCTTCGTTAAGCGGCGTAGATGGCAATCCGCCGCGGGTGCTGGTTGTGGCGCAGGAATTGCTGCACGCGAGCCGACTGCAGGTATCCCTGACGAACGCAGTGACCTTTGTGCGCGCTTTCCAGCACCACGCTCCGCTTTCAATTGCGGAACTTTGGGCTCTGCCCACGATGCTGCGGATCGCCTGCATCGAATTGCTCATTTCCGCTCTGACGCCGATGCTCGAAGGGCGTGTCGCATACCCCTTCCCGGTCGAGGAACCTGCCGACGCCTTCCATTCGCTCGAAGCGACGGAACGCGTATCGCGAGCGCTCGGCAATCTGGCCGTCATCGCCGCCATACCATGGGCCGATTTCTTCGACCGGGTCAGCCTGGTCGAAGCAGCTCTCGCGAAAGACCCGGCCGGTTGGTACCCGCACATGGACTTCGCAACGCGCAACACCTATCGGCGCGCGGTCGAGGACATCGCCCAGCTGGCAGGGCATGACGAAGGGACCGTAGCCCATGCTGCCATACGGCATGCGTGCCTGTGCGCATCGGAAGATGTCGCGCACCATGTCGGTTACTGGTTGATCGACGAGGGGCGCCCCCAGCTGGAAGCGGACATGGGGGCCAGACTGCCACTGGGCAGGCGGATCATCCGGGCAATCGATGCTCATCCCGGCCGGTTCTATACTGCGATGCTGGTTCTTGCCGCACTTGGCGCGACGGTTCTCCCGGCGGTCTATCTGTACCGCGTCGGAGCCAACATGTGGGGTTGGATCGCGGGGCTGTTGTTGAGCCAACTGCCGGCATCGGTGCTGGCGCTGAGCCTTGTCCATTGGTTCCTAACGAAGGTCAGGCACCCGAACATTCTGCCCAAGCTGGATTGCGGCGCGGGGCTGCCAGCCGATGCTTCGACGATCATTGCCGTACCGGTGATCCTGGGCAGCACGGGCGAGATCGCCGCCTTGGCCGAACGTCTCGAAGCGCACTGGTTGGCCAATGCCGATCCGCTGCTAGAGGTCGCTCTGCTGGCCGATCTTGCGGATGCAGCGAGCGAAGTGACGGCTGGCGATGCGCTGATTGCAGAGGCGCTCAAGGACGCGATTAACCAGCTCAACCGGCGCTACCAGTCCGATCAGCATCAACCGTTTCACCTGCTGTTGCGCCCGCGGCTCTACAATCCGGCTGAAGGTTGCTGGATGGCGTGGGAACGAAAGCGCGGCAAGCTGGAGCAGTTCAATGGCCTGCTCGTCAATGGCGACTGGTCAGGCTTCAGCGATCATCTCGGGAACCGCAAGGGGCTCGAACATGTGCGCTTCGTGGTGACTGTGGATGGCGACACGATGCTCCCGCCAGGCTCCGTCGGCCGTCTGGTCGGCACGCTGGCGCATCCGCTCAATCGTCCACGTGTCGATCCGGCGAGCGGCAGAATCCAGCGCGGCTACACCATCATCCAGCCGCGCGTGGAAATTTCCCCCAGCAGCGGCGAGCGCACCTTGTTCGCCCGGCTCTATACCGGAGAAACCGCGATCGACATCTACAGCCGTGCGGTGTCTGATGTGTATCAGGATCTGTTCGGCGCTGGCATCTTCGTTGGCAAAGGCATTTACGACGTCCGCGCGTTCCATGCCGGCATTGACGGGCGAACACCCGAAAACCGCATCCTCAGCCACGATCTGTTCGAAGGCGCACACGGGCGCGCGGGTCTGGCAACCGACATTGTCCTCTATGAAGGTTTTCCGTCCGATTACCTCGAATATGACCGCCGACTGCATCGCTGGATCAGGGGTGACTGGCAGTTGCTGGCCTGGCTGTGGCCGCGTGTTCCGGGGCCGCAAGGCACGCATCTGCAAAGCCCGATTGCCGGGATCGATCGCTGGAAGATGATCGATAATCTGCGGCGCAGCCTGATCTCGCCAAGTCTGGTGGTGCTTCTGTTGGCCGGTTGGTTGGTGTTGCCCGGTCACCCCCTGTTCTGGACTGCACTGGTGATCATCGCCCCGGCAGGGCAATTGTTCACCGACCTTGTCAGCGGCCTGGCGCGGGGCCGCCGGGCGGGGGCTAGCGTTGGATTGTGGGGCCGGATTTCGGATCAGGTCGGGCGCTGGTTGCTGGCGTTGATCTTCATGTTTCACGAGGCCTTGCTCTCGCTCCATGCGATCACCATCGCCCTTTGGCGAAGCGTCGTAAGCCATCGCAAACTGCTCGAATGGACCAGCGCCGCACACGTCGCAGGGAGATTGCAGACGGCGGCTCCGCGGGCGGCGATGTGGCGCGCAATGTGGCCCGCATCGGCAATCGCGCTAGCTCTGCTGGTACTGCTCCTGACGGTTCGACCACTGGCCTTCATCGGTGCCCTGCCCTTGCTGTTGGCGTGGATTTTGGCTCCCGAAATCGCCCTTTGGATCGGCCGCCCGCGTGCACGAAAAACGGCACCACTAAGCCAGGATGATGCGCAATTCCTGCGCCTGCTGGCGCGCAAAACGTGGTTCTATTTCGAAAGCCTTGCCGGGCCAGCCGACAACTGGCTGCCGCCCGACAACTACCAGGGCGCGCCGCACGAAGAGATCGCGCATCGAACATCGCCGACCAATGTGGGCATGCTGCTGCTGTCGATCGCCACGGCGTGGGACCTGGGTTTTCTCGGCCGTGCCGAGCTGGCGGCGCGGACCCGCAATCTGTTCGACAGCCTGGAACGGCTGGGGCGTTATCGCGGGCACTTCCTCAACTGGTACGAAACGCTCCATCTCGCTCCGCTTGAACCGCGCTATGTTTCAACCGTCGATAGCGGCAATCTGGCGCTGGCCTTGCTCGCCCATGCCGAAACCTTGCGGGATGCGGCGGGGAACACGGCGCTGGAGGCCGAGCGTTGGCGGGGCCTCGATGATCTTCTGTCGCTGATCAGGCAAGCCGCATCCCCCTTGCCGGGGGCAACTGCAATCCTGAGCGAGGTGGTCGCCGTCCGCCAGGAGCTTGATTCAGCGAGCAAAAGGGACACGGCGGCGCAGCAGAAATCGCTCGACTGGCTGTGCGATACCGCTCTTGCCAGACTCGAGTCCGAGAGCCTTCGCCTTGCCGATGGCGCCGGGGCGCTGCTTGCAGACCAGGTGATCGACCTTGCTATCTGGCTTGACCGGCTGCGGCACCATGCGACTTCGATGAGGGCCGACCTGATCGAGCCAGTCAGCCAAGTGGCAGAACTGCAAGCGCTTGCGACCCAGGCGACCGCCTTCGCACAAGCCATGGAATTTGGATGGCTTTACGACCAGGAGCGCCGCCTGCTGCATATCGGCCACAACGTCAGCACAGGACGAACCGATACGCACTATTACGATATGCTGGCTTCGGAAGCGCGGCTGGCCAGCTTTTTCGCGATCGCGAAGGGCGACCTTCCGGTTGAACACTGGTTCCACCTGCAACGCCCGATCACCCGAGCAGAAACAGGGCTGACGCTGGTGTCGTGGAACGGCTCGATGTTCGAGTACCTCATGGCGCGACTGCTGCTTCCCGGCCATGCGGAATCGCTGCTGGGCGAAAGCGAGCGCGTGGCGAGCGATGTACAGCATCGCTACGGCAGGAAGCGCGCAGTGCCTTGGGGGATTTCGGAGTCCGCCTATGCTGCGCGTGATCCGGAACACCGCTTCCGGTACCAGGCGTTCGGGGTTCCAAAGCTCGGAATGCGGCGCGGACTGTCCCGCGATCTGGTCATCGCGCCATATGCGTCCGCCCTCGCCCTTGCGGTAGAACCGGCACACGCAACCGCCAACCTGAGGCACCTGTGTGCTTTGGGGGCGGCAGGGCGTTACGGGCTGTGGGAAGCGGTCGATTTCACGCCCGAGCGCAGGCCCGAGGGGAGCCCGTTCGCGCCCGTAAATGCCTTTATGGCGCACCACCAGGGCATGATCCTGCTCGCCATCGGCAATGCCGTGCTGGACAACCGGATGGTCGCGCGGCTGGCGCGTAATCCGCAGATCGGCCTTGTCTCGCTGCTGCTGAGCGAGCGCGTTCCGCACGAGCTGCCGAGCGAGATTGAGCGCCTGGATGCGATTGAGGAAGCGGCGGCCGCGCCCGCTCCGCTTCGGATCGCAGAGCCATGGCACCCGGCCCCGATGCCGTTTCCGCAAGTCCATCTACTCGGCAACGGGCGGATGAACAGCTGGATTTCCGAAAGCGGCGGCGGTGGCCTTCGCTGGCAGCGTCAGGCGCTGACCCGCTTCGTGCCCGATGCCACCCGCGATGCGGACGGCTGCTGGCTGTACCTGCACGATTGCGACGACAACATGACATGGTCTGCCACGCGCCAACCCACCGGCGCGATCGCGGACGAATATCAGGTCTTGTTCCACCCCCATCTTGCCGAGTTCCACCGCCGCGATCGCGGCATCGAAACGCGGTTGGAAATCGCGGTCAGCGCCGCTGACGACTTCGAGATGCGCCGTGTTTCGATCACGAACGAAAGCGACCGCCCGCGCCGCCTGCTGCTGACCAGCTACGCCGAGGTCGTCCTTGCGCCGCCACTGGAGGATGAACGGCACCCGGCCTTCAGCAAGATGTTCGTGGGCGGGGAATTCCTTTCAGAGCGGGCCGGACTGCTGTTCACGCGAAGGCCGCGCAATCCGGCGGACACGCCGCCCGTTCTGCTTCATGTGCTGGTCGGCCCAGACGGTCCGGTCAAGTCCATCGATTGGGAGTGCGACCGCGGGCGCTTCATCGGCCGCAACCGATCTGCGCGCAGCCCGCTGGGGGCTTCGCAGGCGCTCGGCAAGACTGGCGGCTGGACCCTCGATCCGATCGCTGCGCTCCAGATTGAAATCGCGCTTGCCCCGGGCGAAACCCACGAGCTCTGTTTCCTCATGATTGCGGCCGCAACGCGGTCGGGCGCCCTCTCGGTTGCCGAACGTCACGCCACGCTGTCGTCAATCGATTGGCTGCTGAGCGATGCCTCCCGTGAGGAAAGCCGGGCGATCCAGCACGCGCGCATAGAGCCTGCATCGTTGCCCGCGATCCAGACTCTGGGATCGCTGATGGCCTACCCGCACTGTGCCCTTCGCGCGTCCCCCGAAACCGTCCGGGCGAACAGCCTTGGTCAGGCGGCACTGTGGGGCCTCGCCCTGTCAGGCGACTTGCCGATTTTGGTCTTGCGCACGGCAGCGACGCAGAATTCCCTCGTCCCGCTGCTTGTTGGCGTGCATCGATTGTGGCGCAGACACGGCCTGTTTGCCGATATCGTGATCGTGCAGACCGCCGGCTCCGCCTACCTTGAGCCGCTCCGAGGCGAGCTTACCGAATTGCTGCGCGAAATCGGAGCAAGCGAAATGCTGGGCCGGAATGGGGGGATTCACCTTGTCTTCTCCGACCAGATCGGCCCGGATCAGATGCGTCTGCTCGAAGCGACGGCATGGGCGGTTCTCGACGAGGCAAGCGGCTCGCTTGAGGAGCAGCTTGGCGCCTTCACCCACCCAGCCCCGCTGCCCCCGCCGATATTGCCCTCTCGCCTTGCCGAACCCGAACCCGCCGGGCTGGCCTCGCCTGACGGGCGGCCGCGGCCCGACAATGGACTGGGCGGCCTGAACGCCGATGGCACCGAATACATCATTCATCTCGAACCGGGGCAAAGCACGCCTGCACCCTGGAGCAATGTTCTGGCCAACGACGACTTTGGTTGTCTCGTGACCGAGGCTGGCGGCGGGTTCAGCTGGGCCGTCAACAGCGGCGAACATCGGTTGACCCCCTGGACCAACGATCCCGTCAGCGATCGCAGTGGAGAAGCGCTCTACCTGCGCGACGAGGAGACGACTTGCGTGTGGTCCATCACGCCATCCCCTGCAGGCAAAGATGCTGCCTGCCGGATCCGCCATGGTGCCGGTTATTCGGCTTGGGAGCGGACGTCTCACGAGATGGAGCAGGAAATGCGCGTCTTCGTACCGACGGACGCACCCGTGAAGATCATCCGCCTGCGCCTGCGCAACCGGGGCAGTCGTAGCAGGCGGATCACCGCGACCTATTACTGCGAGTGGCTGCTGGGATCGCTGCCCAGTATCGCCCGGCGACATGTCCGCTGTGAATTCGACGAGGGCGCCCAAGCGATCATCGCCACCAATCCGTGGAACGGTGAATTTGCGGGCCGTGCGGCGTTCCTTACCGCGAGCGGGACCATGCATGGCTACACCACTGATCGCGCCGAATTCCTTGGACGCGAACACGATGATGAACATCCTGCCGCGCTCCGGCGCTGGGGGCTGAGCGGGGCGCAGGTGGCGGGGCCAGACGCCTGCGGCGCATGCCAATTGCACATCGAACTGGCCGCAGGCGAGGACATCGAGGCCGCTTTCATTCTTGGCGAAGGTGCCAGCCGCGCAGAGGCCGTGGCCCTTGCCGGGCATTGGCGCTCGCTCGCGGCGATCAACCGCGCCGAGAATGATCTGCGCGAACACTGGAACCATGTGCTGAGCGCCGTGACGGTGCGTACGCCCGATCCGGCGTTCGATGCTCTGGTCAACCGCTGGCTGCTTTACCAGAGCCTTTCATCGCGGATCATGGCGCGGGCCGGGTTCTATCAGGCCAGCGGCGCGTTCGGGTTTCGCGATCAATTGCAGGATGTGCTGGCCCTGCTCCACGTCGATCCGGCGCGGGTTCGCGCGCATATCCTTGTCTGCGCAGCGCACCAGTTTGAAGACGGCGATGTTCTCCACTGGTGGCACCCGCCCGCCGATCGCGGAGTCCGCACGCGCTGCTCGGATGACATGCTGTGGTTGCCCTTCGCGGTCGGCACCTATGTCCGTGCGACAGGCGATACAACGATCCTCGAAGAGCGCGTGCCGTTCCTTGAGGGTTCGCCCCTCGCACCGAACGAGACAGACCGTTACGACAGCTTCAAACCCACCGGCAAAGCATACCCGCTGATCGACCATTGCGAACGCGCGCTCGACCGGGTGGTGCTGGGTTCGCACGGCCTGCCGCTGATGGGCGCGGGCGACTGGAATGACGGGATGGACCGGGTCGGGCGCGAGGGGCGCGGCGAAAGCGTCTGGCTCGGCTGGTTTGCCGCAGTCACGGCCCGGCATTTGGCCGATCTCGAACTGTGTCTCGGCCGCAAGGCGCAGGCCGATCACTGGGCCGAGCGGGCGACGTTGCTGCGCATGAACGCAGACGCTGCCGGCTGGGACGGCGCGTGGTACAGGCGCGCTTTCGACGATAATGGCAACCCGCTGGGATCGGCTGAGAGTGCCGAATGCCGGATCGATTCGATCTCGCAATCCTGGGCGCAGTTTGCCGATGCGCCGCGCGAACGGGTTCTCGCCGCCCTCAACGCGGCAAAGCGCGAACTGATCGACGATAAAGCCAGCCTCGCGCGGCTGCTGTGGCCACCTTTCGACCAGACCCCGCACGATCCTGGCTACATCAAGGCCTATCCTCCCGGCATCCGCGAAAATGGCGGGCAGTATTCGCACGCTGCGGCATGGCTGGGCCTCGCCCTCGCAGGCATCGGCGACGGCGACGGGGCCCACGCCGTGTTTTCGATGATCAATCCGCTGCTGAGGTCGGACAGCGCCGACAAGGCCGCACTCTACCGGATCGAGCCTTACGCGGTTGCAGGAGACATCGCGTCGGCTCCGCCCCATCGCGGGCGCGGCGGCTGGAGCTGGTACACCGGCGCGGCAGCATGGTCGTGGCGCCTTGCCGTCGAAGGGATCCTGGGCCTCAGGCAAGAAGGCGGCGTCTGGCATATCACGCCTGCGTTACCGCGCGATTGGCCCGGCTTTGAAGCCACCTTGCGCCGTGACGGGCACAGCATCGCATTGCGGATCGATCGCGATCCGGCAGACCCGGACCATTACACCCTGACAGTGGGCGGCAAGGTGCAGACCGACAACGTCGTGCACTTTTCTCCGCCTGCGCAAGCCGACGAGGCTCAATTGGATGTGCCGCCCAAGCCGCCACGAAGGAAAGCGCCATGAGCATTGTCCCGATCGTAAACCTCGCCAGCGTGTCGCGCGCCGATGTGGCTCTGGTCGGCGGCAAGAATGCCTCTTCGGGCGAGATGATCGAGGCGCTTGCAACGCAGGGCATCAGGGTCCCTGCCGGCTTCGCCACCACCGCCAATGCCTTTCGGCAGTTTCTTGCGGATAATCGCCTGGACATACGGATTGCCGAACTCCTGGCACGTTACAATGCCGGTGCCGCCGGCCTTGAGCAAACCGGTCAGGCGATCCGCGCTGCGATCCTAGGCGGCACATGGCCCGCGACGATCGAACGCGCGATCAGGGTGGCATATCGCGATTTATGCAAGGCCGAAGCCATTGATCTGATCGACGTCGCAGTCCGATCCAGCGCCACAGCAGAAGACCTACCTGAAGCGAGCTTCGCCGGGCAGCAGGAGACTTTCCTGAATATCCGCGGTGAAGACGCCCTGCTCGATGCCTGCAGGCAGTGCTTCGCCTCGCTCTACACCGCCCGGGCGATCAGCTACCGCGAAACGGCGGGCTTTGCCGACCAACCGATAGCGCTGTCGGTGGGAGTCCAGCGCATGGTGCACGCCGACCGCGCCGGATCGGGCGTGATGTTTTCGCTCGATACGGAAAGCGGGTTTGACCGCGTGGTCCTGATCAATGCCGCCTGGGGTCTGGGCGAAAGCGTGGTTCAGGGCAGTGTCGATCCGGACGAATATCAGGTGTTCAAGCCGTTGCTCGACAATCCCAAGCTGTCTCCGATCGTGGCCAAGTTCTGCGGCGCCAAGGAAACCAAGCTGGTCTACGCCGCCGGTGCAAGCGGCACGACGATGACTGTCCCGACCTCGCAGCAGGAACGCACGTCCTTGGTGCTGAGCAACGAGGAAATCCTGCAACTCGCCCGCTGGGCGGTTCTGATCGAGAAGCATTACGGCTGCGCGATGGACATGGAATGGGCCAAGGACGGACCGGACGGGGCGCTGTTCATCGTTCAGGCCCGCCCTGAAACCGGCCAGGCCCGCAGCATGGCGGGCACGCTCAGCCGGTACAGCATCAAGTCCAAGGGCAAAGTGCTGGCCGAAGGAGCGGCGATCGGCGATGCGATCGCCAGCGGGCCCGTTTGCCTGATCGAGAGCGCCGCCGACATCGGCCGGTTTGTCGATGGCTCGGTTCTCGTTACCGCCACCACCGATCCCGATTGGGTCCCGATCATGAAGCGTGCGGCAGCCATCGTCACCGATCACGGTGGGCGGACCTCGCACGCAGCCATTGTCAGCCGCGAACTGGGACTGCCGGCCATTGTCGGAGCCGCCGGGGCGAGCCGTGTCCTCCACCACCGGCAGGAAGTGACCGTCAGTTGCGCCGAGGGCGACCGCGCCTTCGTCTATGAAGGCCTGCTGGATTTCTCGGTCGAGCAGATCGACCTTGCCAATGTCCCCTCAACCCGGACCAAGATCATGCTCAACCTCGCCAATCCAGCCGCTGCCTATCGCTGGTGGCGGCTGCCTGCCGACGGCGTGGGCCTGACCCGAATGGAATTCGTGATCAGCAATGCCATCCGGATCCATCCCATGGCTCTGGTTCGGTATGCGGCCCTTGCGACAGGGCCAGACAAGGATGCGATCGACCGGCTGACCGAGGGATATGCCGACAAGCGCGACTACTTCGTCGACCGGCTCGCGCTTGGCCTCGCCCGGATCGCAGCGGTGCAGTTCCCCCGTCCCGCGATCATCCGGATGAGCGATTTCAAGACCAACGAATATGCCGGGCTGATCGCCGGGCGCGCGTTCGAGCCCGAGGAAGAGAACCCCATGATCGGCTTCCGCGGGGCGTCGCGCTACCATTCGCCGCTCTACCGCGAAGGCTTCACCCTTGAATGCCGGGCCATACGCCGCCTGCGCGAGGAGATGGGGCTGACCAACGTGATCGTGATGGTCCCGTTCTGCCGCTCCGTCGAAGAGGCAGACAGGGTACTCGAGGTGATGGCGGAGGCGGGCCTGAGGCGCGGCGAGAACGGGTTGCAGGTCTATGTCATGTGCGAGATCCCGTCCAACGTGGTGCTGGCGGCCGCCTTTGCGCAGCGGTTCGACGGGTTTTCCATCGGCAGTAACGACCTCACCCAGCTCACCCTCGGGATCGACCGCGATTCCGAACTGCTTGCCGGCCAATTCGACGAGCAGGACGCGGCAGTGAAATGGATGATCCGTCATGTGATCGACGAGGCGCACCGACACGGCGCCAAGGTCGGCCTGTGCGGGCAGGCGCCGAGCGACCACCCTGAATTTGCGCGGTTCCTCGTGGAATGCGGGATCGATTCCCTATCGGTCACCCCGGACAGCTTTGTCGCGGTAAAGGCGCAAGTCGCAGCAGCCGAAGCAGGTCACGCATCACCGCAAGAGACACGGCAGGAAGCGTCCACAGCGCAAGAGGCACACCCATGACCGAGATCGCCACGCTGACGATGAACCCCGCCATCGACGCCGGCTACGATGTCGAGCGCGTCACCCACACCCGTAAACTGAGGGCATCGTCCGGGAGCTACGACCCGGGCGGCGGCGGGATCAACGTCGCACGGGTGCTGGTCAGGCTGGGGGCCTCGGCGCGCTGTTACTATCTTTCGGGCGGTGCCACGGGCGTTGCGTTTGACGGGCTGCTCAACCTTCACCAGCTGGTCACGGAACGCATTCCGATTGCGGATCAGACGCGCATCAGCACCACACTGCGCGAAAGCACTTCCGGACTTGAATATCGCGTTGTTCCGCCCGGCCCCGTCGTGACTGAACCCGAATGGCGCGAATGCCTCGACCGATTGGGCAAGATCCGGGGCGATGTCCTGGTTATCAGCGGTTCGTTGCCCGAAGGTGTCCCGTCCGATTTCTACGCACAGGCAGTGCGCAGTTTGCAAGGACGCGGCATCCGCATTTTCCTCGATAGTTCCGGGCGCGGCCTGGCAGGCGCAATCGAGGATGGGGGGATATTTCTCATCAAACCCAGTCTCGACGAGCTTCAGGAACTGGTCGGGAAAGCCTTGCCAAAGCCCGAGGATATTGTCGCTGCGGCCCATTCCATCGTCCACACCGGCGGCGCGGAACATGTGGCGGTCTCTTTGGGGGCTGAGGGCGCGATCCTTGTATCAGGGACAGGCCACCTGCGCTTGCCCGCGGTTCCCGTCGATACGTGCAGCGCAGTTGGCGCTGGCGACAGCTTTCTGGCGGCGATGGTCTTCCGGCTGTCTCAAGGCGACGAGATGGAACAGGCCTTCCGTTTCGGACTTGCCGCTGGCGCCGCCGCAGTCACCACCCCCGGCACCGATCTCGCGCGGGCAGAAGATATCTGGCGCCTCTACAACGAGGCCGTCCCCCGGACTTGATGCGCCAGAAGGAGCGTGAGACATGATTGTCAAGCAGGCGACTTCGGTGCTGCGATGCACGGCGGCGCGATGCGTCACGCAACGGCGCAGACACGCCAAGCGGCCTCAAGAAAGGGCAAATGCGTGCCCTAACCCTTCCCTGAAACAGCGACTCCTTTTGGGATCCCCAGGCGGGACGCACCGAAAAGGAGGAAAGGCTATCTTGGTGTTGCTCGCACAGTTCATCAGGCATGGAGCAAAGCCCACAAATCGATAGGTCATCAAAGGCTTACACTGACAGAGCCCATTGCGAATTGTTGGGTAGCCTGCGGGAAGGAATAGGCTTGGCGCTACCCCCCATGCCCCCAATCAGGCTTTGGCTGCATCCGGAAGGATGAGAACGCATGCGGAGGAAAGTGGCTCACTGGGGCAGCGCATAGGCCAACAAGATCAGCTTCGTGGGCGACCTCGACGGACCCACCCTGACGCTCACAGATCAATGCGGACGGTAAGGTTGGTAGCGGAGGAGGGACTCGAACCCCCGACACGCGGATTATGATTCCGCTGCTCTAACCGGCTGAGCTACTCCGCCCCAAGGGCATCCGGCGGGCGTTCCGGCCGGATTCGGCGCCGGGTGTCGGCCCGGGCGAGGCGCGCAATTAGGGCGCGAGGGGCGCGGGGTCAAGCCCTCTCGCGGCCGCGGAAGGCCGAGGTCTTGATGTGCTCCCAGGGCCCGCCGCGATAGCGGTGGAGGGCCAGCGCGGGGAAGGCGAAACGGCCCTTCGTGATCCACGGCGCAAGAACGGGCGCAAGGCCCGCCTGGAGCGCCCTCGCCTCCTCCTTGGTCACCTTGTTCTGGATAGTGATGTGCGGGCGCGGCTCGTGGAGATCCTGCGCGGTGAGGCTTCCCCGGAAATGCTCGGCAACAAGAGCGCGCAGCCGCAGCAGTTCGGGCGCGTCGAGCGCGATCGCGGTGCCCTTGCCGAGGTCCATCACCCCCTTCACCGCGCCCTGCGGCGGGGCGAATTCGGCGGCGAGCTTCGGGATGACGTCCACCAGCTCCGCGAGCAACGTCGGGGCGAAGGCGTGGAACAGCGTGACGTGGGCGTGGAGGTGGTTGCGCGCCGGCGGGAAATGCACGCGGCGCAGACCCTCGGCGAAGGCCTGAAGGTCGGGCGGCAGCACGGCGGTGAGGATGAAGGGGTCAGCCATGAGCGGCCGGTCTGGAACGCGAGCGGCCCCGGATCAAGTCTGGGGCGAGGCCCCCCTACATTTCCCCGCGCTCCCGGCGGATCGCATACCACTTGGCCACATTGGCATTGTGCTCCGCGAGGGTGCTCGCGAACCAGTGCCCGCCAGTGCCGTCAGCGACCATGTAGAGCGCGCCGCTGTTCTCGGGGTTGAGCACCGCCGCGATGCTGGCGCGGCCCGGGTTGGTGATCGGGCCTTCGGGGAGCCCCGCCATGGTGTAGGTGTTGTAGCCGTTCACCGCCCTGATCTCGGACTGCCTGATGCGCCGCCCCAGCGGCTTGCCCTTCGTGATCGGATAGATGATCGTCGGGTCGGCCTGGAGCCGCATCCCGATGCGCACCCGGTTCGAATAGAGCCCGGCGACCATGCGCCGCTCCTCGGGCTTGCCGGTCTCCTTCTCGACGATCGAGGCGAGGATCACCGCCTCGCGTGGGGAGCTGACGACAATGCCCTCGCGGCGCTTGGCCCATTCCTCTGCCAGCGCCTTGGTCATCGCCGCCTGCATCTGCGCAACGATGCTGGCGCGCGACTGGCCGCGCTCGAAGGCATAGGTATCGGGGAGGATCGAGCCTTCGGGAGGCACCGCGACCTCGCCGGTCAGCAGCGGCTCGGCCATGACCCGTTCCCAGACGAGGATCGAGGGCATGCCTTCGGGCACGGTCACAAAGCGGCGGATCACGTCGCCCGACTGGAAGGCGGCGAGGATGTCGCCCTGGTCCATGCCGGGCGTGAGCAGGAACTCGCCCGCGTGGATCGGCGCGTCGGACCCAAACAGACGGGCACGCAGCTTGAAGCCGGCGGCGGACGCAATCAGCCCCTCGGCGGCGAGCTTGTCCGCGACCGAGGAGACCGAGGCCCCCGCCGGGATGGTGAAGTTCGTGTCCTTCTCGATCGTCGCCGCGCCGAGCAGCACAGAGGCCAGCACCAGCCCTGCGACCGCGAGGCCGACCACCACCAGCAGCAGACCCCGCGCGCGTTTCACGCCGTCAATCGACCTTCTGCATGATGATCGAGGCATTGGTGCCGCCGAAGCCGAAGGAATTGTTCAGCACCGCGCGCACTTCGCGCTTCTTCGCCTTGAGCGGCACGAGGTCGATGCCCTCGGTGCCGTCATCGGGATCATGGAGGTTGAGGGTGGGCGGCACGATGCCGTCGCGCATCGCAAGGATGCAGAAGATCGCCTCGACCGCGCCCGCGCCGCCCAGCAGGTGGCCGATGGCGGACTTGGTCGAGGACATCGAAGCCCCGCCGAGATCATCGCCCAGCACGCGCTTGATCGCGGCGAGTTCAATGGTGTCGGCCATGGTCGAGGTGCCATGGGCATTGATGTAGTCGATGTCGCCCGGGCCAAGGCCGGCCTTCTTGAGGGCCATGCGCATCGCCAGTTCCGCGCCGCGCCCCTCGGGATGCGGTGCGGTGACGTGATAGGCATCGCCCGAGAGGCCATAGCCGGTCACTTCGGCATAGATCTTGGCGCCCCGCGCCTTGGCGCGCTCATATTCCTCGAGCACGACGACGCCCGCGCCCTCGCCCATGACGAAGCCGTCACGGTTCCTGTCATAGGGACGGCTCGCCTCGGTCGGGCGGTCGTTCATGCTCATGTTGAGCGCCCGCGCCTGGGCAAAGCCGGCGATGCCGAGCGGATTGATGGTGCTTTCCGCACCGCCCGCCAGCATGATGTCGGCATCGTCCATGGCGATCATCCGCGCCGCATCGCCGATCGAGTGCGCGCCGGTCGAACAGGCGGTCACGACCGCGTGGTTCGGGCCCATGAAGCCGTACTTGATCTGCACCTGCCCGGTGATGAGGTTGATGAGACGCCCGTGAACGAAGTGCGGCGAGACCCGCGAGGGGCCGCGCTCGTGGAGATTGACGCTCTCGATCTCGATGCCGGGAAGGCCGCCTATGCCTGAACCGATCGAGCAGCCGGTGCGCTCCTTCTCGGCTTCGGTCATGTCGGTAAGGCCGGCGTCTTCCAGAGCCTGCCCTGCCGCGTCAATGCCATAGACGATGAAGGGATCGACCTGGCGCTGGACCTTGTGGTCGACGCGCAGATCAGGGTCGAAGCCCCAGGGATGATCCTTGCCCTTCACCTCGCAGGCGATGGTGCACTTCTGGTTCGAGGCGTCGAAGCGGGTGATCTGCCCCGCCCCGCTCTCGCCTGCGATGAGGTTTGCCCAGGTGGTCTCGACATCGCCGCCCAGCGGGGTGACAAGACCGAGGCCGGTAACAACCACACGGCGCATTGGCATTCTCCGATAAAGGACGTTGGCTCGGATAAAGGAGCTTGGCTCCGATAAAGCAACAGGCCCAACCCCTCACGAGGGCTGAGCCTGTCTAAGCCCTGATCCACGTTCCGGCAATCAGGTGGCCGGTGCCTCGCCCGCCTTGTCCCCATGGGGATGGCAGCGGGACGAAAGACGCGGAATGAGGGGCGTTACCCGGGGACTTAGCCCTTGTGCTCTTCGATGTACTTGGTCGCGTCACCAACGGTGGTGATCTTCTCGGCCGCATCGTCGGGAATTTCGACACCGAATTCCTCTTCGAAGGCCATCACCAGTTCGACGATGTCGAGGCTGTCAGCGCCCAGATCGTCGATGAAGCTGGCATCCTGAGTGACCTTGTCGGCTTCAACGCCGAGGTGTTCGACGACAATCTTGGCCACCCGATCGGCAGTATCGCTCATGGTAATCCCTCTTGAAACTGGGTTTGGTAAATCTCGCCAGAGCCCTAAAGAACGGCGCTGGGAAGTGCAAGTGGGCTTGAGGCCAGCTTCCCCACAAGGGGCCTCGAAGCCTCGCCCGGCCAGCGGATCAGGCGTCCTTCTTCGGCGGCTCGACCACCCGAAGGTGCAGTTCGCGCAGCGCCCGCGGCTCGGCCGGGCTCGGCGCGCCCATCAGCAGGTCCTCGGCGCGCTGGTTCATCGGGAAGAGCGAGATCTCGCGCAGGTTCTTCGCGCCGCACAGCAGCATCACGATGCGGTCGACGCCCGCCGCCATCCCCCCGTGCGGCGGGGCGCCGTATTGGAAGGCGCGGTACATGCCGCCGAAGCGCTCCTCGACGTCCGCCTGCGTCAGCCCGGTGATCTCGAAGGCCTTGACCATCGTTTCGGGCTTGTGGTTGCGGATCGAGCCCGAGGCGATTTCATAGCCGTTGCACACGAGATCGTACTGGAACGCCTTGATCGTCAGCGGATCCTGCCCCTCCAGCGCCTCGACCCCGCCCTGCGGCATGGAGAAGGGGTTGTGGCTGAAGTCGATCTTCTTCTCGTCCTCGTTATACTCGTAGAACGGGAAGTCGACGATCCAGCACAGGGCAAAGGCGTTCTCGTCGATGAGGCCAAGCTCCTCGCCCACGCGGATGCGCGCGGCGCCTGCGAGCTTGGCGGCGTCGGCTTCCTTGCCGGCGGCGAAGAACAGCCCGTCATTCTCGCCGAGGCCCAGCTCGGCATAGAGCTCGGCCATGCGTTCCGGCCCGTGGTTCTTGGCGATGGGGCCGCCGAACTCACCGGCTTTTCTGGTGACGTAGCCGAGGCCCGCATAGCCTTCCTTACGCGCCCAGTCGTTCATGTCGTCGAAGAACTTGCGGCTCTTCTCGTGGGTCGCGGGCGCAGGGATGACGCGCACCACGCCGCCGCTGCCGACGATCTTCTCGAACAGGCCGAAGCCCGACTGGGTGAAGTGATGCGAGACGTCGGAGATGATCAGCGGGTTGCGCAAATCCGGCTTGTCCGAGCCGTACTTCAACATCGCCTCATCGTAAGGAATGCGCGGGAACTGGCCCGCCGGGGTCACAGCCTTGTCGCCCGCAAAGGCCGCGAAGGTGCCCTGGATGACGGGCTCCATCGTTTCCCACACCTCTTCCTGGGTGACGAAGCTCATTTCGAGGTCGAGCTGGTAGAACTCGCCCGGCAGGCGGTCGGCGCGGGGGTCCTCGTCGCGGAAGCAGGGGGCGATCTGGAAATAGCGGTCGAAGCCCGCGACCATCAGCAATTGCTTGTACTGCTGCGGCGCCTGGGGGAGCGCGTAGAACTTGCCGGCATGGATGCGGGACGGCACGAGGAAGTCGCGCGCGCCCTCGGGAGAGGAAGCGGTGAGGATCGGGGTCGAGAACTCGTTGAAGCCGACCGCCGCCATCCGCTGGCGCATATCGGCGATCACCGCCACGCGGGTCATGATGTTCCTGTGCAGCGTCTCGCGGCGCAGGTCGAGGAAGCGGTACTTGAGCCGGATGTCCTCGGGGTAGGGCTGCTCGTCGGCGACCGGCATCGGCAGCTCTTCGGCCGCGCTCTGCACCGTCACGCCGCGGGCGAACACCTCGATCGCACCGGTGGCGAGGTTCGCGTTCACCGTCTCGGCCACGCGCGCCTTGACCGTGCCTTCGATGGTCACGACGCTCTCGACGCGCAGGCCCTCGAGCACGCTCAGCGCCGGGCTGTCGCTGTCGGCGACGATCTGGGTGAGGCCATAGTGATCGCGCAGGTCCACAAACAGCACGCCCCCGTGGTCGCGCTTCCTGTGGATCCAGCCCGACAGGCGGACGGTCTCGCCGACGTTTTCGGCAGAAAGCTGTGCGCAAGTATGCGTGCGGTAGGGGTGCATCTAAACTCTTGTCCTGTTCACGGGTAAGACGCTAGGGCGCGCTCGCGCGGCGCTTTTGGAGCCTTTGCTCCCCAGAGCTTCCACGTCGGCGCGGTAACAGGGGAAGCCTTGCGCTTTGTCAAGCGGTCCAAGGCGATCTTGGGTTCAATCCCGGGGGCGGCACTCCGCCCGCAAAACGAAAAGATGACATGAAAATCCATCCGCTGATCACCACCACCGAGGCTCTCTCCGACCTCTGCGCCCGCCTCGCCAAGTCCGACTTCGTCGCGGTCGACACCGAATTCATGCGCGAGAACACCTATTGGCCCGAGCTCTGCCTGGTGCAGATCGCCAATACCGAGGAAGCCGCCGCGATCGACCCGATGGCCGACGGCATCGACCTCACCCCGCTGCTCGACCTGATGTGCGAGAACGAGGACGTGCTCAAGGTCTTCCACGCCGGCGGGCAGGACGTGGAAATCATCGTCAACCTCACCGGCAAGACCCCCCACCCCATCTTCGATACCCAGATCGCGATGATGGCGATCAGCCAGTCCGAACAGATCGGCTATGCCAATCTGGTCGAGACCTGGGTCGGTCTCACCATCGACAAGGGCGCGCGCTTCACCGACTGGAGCCGCCGTCCGCTGACCGACCGCCAGATCGAATATGCCATCGGCGACGTGACGCACCTGGCGGGCATCTTCCCCAAGATCCTGAAGAAGCTGATCAAGACCGGGCGCGGACTGTGGCTCGATGCCGAGATGGAGAAGCTTGCCGACCCGGCGAACTACATCACCGATCCCGAGCAGGCCTGGAAGCGTATCCGCCAGCCGGGGCGCAACCCGCAGGTGCTCGGCCGCATGAAGGCGCTCGCCGCCTGGCGCGAGGCCGAGGCCCAGCACAAGAACATCCCGCGCGGCCGGATCATGCGCGACGAGACCCTCGCCGACATCGCCAGCCACCCGCCCAAGGGTCAGGCTGATCTCGCCAAGGTCCGCGGCCTCAGCGCCGCGTGGAAGGACAATGACATCGGCAAGCGCCTGATGAAGGTGCTGGCCGAGGCCGAGCCCCTGCCCAAGTCGGAAATGCCCGAGAAGATCAAGCAGGGCGCGCCGCTTGGCCGCGAGGGCGCGCTGGTCGCCGATCTGCTCAAGCTGCTGCTCAAGATCCGCGCCCGCGAGATCGACGTCGCTCCGCGACTGCTCACCCGCGCCGACGAGATGGAAGCCCTTGCCGCTGGCGTGCGCGACCTGCCGGTGCTCGGAGGCTGGCGTTACGAGGTGTTCGGCAAGGACGCGCTCGATCTGGTCGAGGGCAAGCTTGCCTTCGCGGTCGAGAAGGGCAGGCTCAAGATGACCCATATCGACGATGTGGTCGCTCCCGCCCCCGCGCCCGACAGGCTGGCGGCGGAGCCTGACGGGCTGGCAGCGGAATGAGGCAGGGCCTGCCCCATCCTCCCCTTCAGGGGAGGGGGACCATGCGCAGCATGGTGGAGGGGCGCGCCCCGCATCGGCAGGCGTGGCTCGCCCCTCCACCACCTTCGGTGGTCCCCCTCCCCGTGCCGGGGAGGACCTGAATGTCCACCTACCTTCCCACCATCAAGCAGCTGCAATATCTCGTGGCGCTCCACGAGCACGGCCATTTCGGCAAGGCGGCCGATGCCAGCTTCGTCTCGCAATCGACGCTCTCGGCGGGAATCCGCGAGCTGGAATCCCTGCTCGGCGTCACCCTGGTCGAACGCTCGCGCCGCGTGGTGCGCTTCACCGCGCTGGGCGAACAGGTGGTGGCCAAGGCCAACCGGCTGCTGCGCGAGGCCGAGGAGCTGGCCGATCTGGTGCAGGCCTCGGGCAAGCCGCTGTCGGGCGACCTCAAGATGAGCGTCATTCCCACCATCGCGCCTTTCCTGCTGCCGCGCATCCTGCCCCGGCTGAAGCGCGAACGGCCCGACCTCAGGCTGATGCTGCGCGAGGAGACCAGCAGCGACGCGCTCGAGAGCCTCAGCCACGGGCGGGTCGATTGCGTGCTGCTCGCCCTGCCCTTCGACACCGGCGAGGCGGCGATCGCCCCTATCGCCGACGACCGCCTGTTCGTGGCCTTTCCCAAGGACGATCCGCGCGATCCTCCGGCGAGGATCAAGCCCGAGATGATCGATCAGGGCCGCCTGCTGCTGCTGGAAGACGGCCACTGCCTGCGCGATCATGCACTGGCGGCCTGTTCGCGTTCGGAACTCAGGGCAAGTGCGGCGATGATCGGCACGAGCCTGCACACGCTGGTGCAGCTCGTCAACAATGACCTCGGCCTCACGATGCTGCCCGAAATGGCGCTCGAGGCCGGCATCCTTGCCGGCACGGACGTGGTCGCCCGCCCTGTCGACAGCCCCACAGCAAAGCGCGAGATCGTGCTCGCCTGGCGCAAGAATTCCCCGCGCGAGGCCGATTTCCTGCTGCTCGCCGAGGAATTGCGAGCCGGGTAAGCTTCCAGCCATAGTTCCGAACCCTTGGATCATGCTGCCAGTGCCCGCCCAGTCAGTAACCAATCAATAACTCTCCCTTTGACGAGTTATTGTGTAGCATCATCGCCCTCAATACTCCGCCAAGGCAAGGCCGAGCGCGAGGCTGGCGCCGATGGCGTAGCGCAGGCGCCGCGAGCGCAGCACGAAGGGCGCGCGCCCGGGTGGTGCGGCGCGCGGCGTGGCCGTGGGTGACGGCGGTGCCTCGCGCAGATCATCGGTGGCGCAGGCCAAGGCCGCCTCCAGATCACGCCGTGCCAGATCGCCGATAAGGCCGTGGACATCATCGGCGAGCAGTTGGGCATCGCCGATCAGGGCCGATGCGCGGGTGTATCGGCCCTGCGCGAGGGCACTGCGCGCCTCGCGCTGAAGCCGCCTCGCCTCCTCTGCAAGAACGCGGAGGAAGGCGGCGGCATCGGGTGATTCCCTCGATCCCACGCCCTATGCTGTAACCGCAAGAAACGCCCCGGCACCAGTGCGAAATTCGCAAGTCAATCCATATGCTTGAGGCCGACGCGCAGGTAATCCCACCCCGTGATGCAGGTCAGCACCGCCGCAGTCCACAGGCTGACGAGGCCGACGAGGTGCACCCAGCTCTGGGCGATGGTGCCGCAGCCCTCGCCCACCGACTGGCACGGCGGGCCGTGCACCGCACCGCCAAGGATCAACGCGCCCAGCGCGACGAGCTGGAAGGTGGTCTTCCACTTCGCGAGCGCCGAGACCGGCACCGAGACCTGCGCGCCGCCGAGAAATTCCCGCAGGCCCGACACCGCGATCTCGCGCACCAGAATGACCAGCCCGGCGATCACATGGATATCGCCCGCATAGGGCCCGCGCAGATAGCCCTGCGCCGTCAGCACCAGAATGACCGCGGCGACCATGATCTTGTCGGCGATCGGATCGAGGAAGATGCCGAGCTTGGAAACCGTCCCCTGCGCGCGCGCCAGATAGCCGTCGAAGAAATCGGTGATGGCAATGACGCAGTAGAGCGCGAAGCCGACGAGGTAGCCCAGCCGCCATTCCGGCCACCACAGGAAGAAGGCCAGCAGCGGCACCGCGAAGATGCGCGAGGCGGTGAGGATATTGGGAAGGCTGTTCATGGCGTTGCCTGCCCTTTCTAGCGCGCCGCGGCCCCGTGCAAAACCCCCGCTCGTGTCCATCCCCACAAGCGCGCACTTGTGAAACCCACCCCGCCCGCTATGTCCCGCACAAACAAACAGGGACGCCGGCGCCGCCAACGCATGACCACATCATTCGACCTGATGCGCCGGCGGCGGTTCCTGCCGCTGTTCCTGACCCAGCTCCTCAACGCGCTCAACGACAATCTCTACAAGAACGCGATGGTGCTGTTCGTGGTCTATTCGGTCTATGATTCGCCGGAGATGGAGACGCTCGTCAGCGGCGTTGCCACCGCTCTCTTTGTGCTGCCCTTCGTGCTGTTCTCGGCAACCTCGGGCCAGCTTGCCGACATGCGCGACAAGACGAAGATCATCCGCTGGATCAAGTTTGCCGAGATCATCATCATGAGCGTTGGCGCGGCCGGGCTGCTGATGGCCGCACGGGGTCTCCACGTCCACACCATCGCCATCCCGATGATGTTCGTCGCACTCTTCGCGATGGGTGTGCATTCGACCTTCTTCGGCCCGATCAAATACGCGATCCTGCCCCAGCACCTCGAAAAGGACGAGGTGCTGGCGGGCACCGGCCTCGTCGAGGCGGGGACCTATGTGGCGATCCTTGTCGGCATGATCCTGGGCGGGGCGATGCACATCATGGACAGCGTGGTCGCGGTCATCGCGGTCGCGGTGATCGGCTATGTTGTGTGTCGCTGGGTGCCGCCCGCCCCCGCCCAGACCGAGGAGACCAAGGTCGACTGGAACCCGGTCCGCGCCTCGAAGGATCTCATCGCCTTCTCGATGGGCAATCTCGAACTGCGCTATTCGGTGCTGGCGATCAGCTACTTCTGGACGATTGCCGCGATCCTCTCGGTGCAGTTCATCCCCCTCGCCAAGAACGTCCTGCTCGCCGACAAGCAGGTGGCCGCGATCATGCTGGTCGCCTTCTCGGCCGGCATCGCAATCGGATCGGTCTCGATCAACGCGCTACTCAAGGGCGATATCTCGGCGCGCTATTCGGCGCGCTCGGTGCTGGCGCTCGGGGCCCTGCTCGTCACCTTCTACCTGATCTGCCGCAGCTGGAATCTGGTGCCGGCCGACGGGGCGATGTTCGGGGTGGCCGAATTCCTCCAGCAGCCGCTCGCGCTGGTGCTGCTTGCCAACCTGCTTGCCATCGCGATCGCCGGGGGAATGTTCGTGGTGCCGCTCTACGCCTTCCTGACCACCCGCGTGGACAAGTCCGAAGCCTCGCGCTCGGTCGCGGCGAACAACTTCATCTCGTCGATCTTCATGGTGGTGGGGGCAGGCCTTGCCGGGGTGCTCGGCTATTTCGGCATTCCGCTCGAGGAACAGGTGCTGATCAGCCTCGTGCTGTGCCTGCTATCGGCCCAGCTTGCCCGCAAGCTCCACCGCGTGGAGGGCCGGAGCCTTCCCGCAACGGCAGCCTGAGCGCGCCTCAGATGATGAAAGCGAAGACCGCGAGGCTCGCCGCGACATAGGCGCTGGCAATGCCGCGCGCGTCCGCCATGGTCAGGCGCCAGAGGCCTTCGGCCGGGATCGGGATGAGATCGCGCGTCACGTGCGGCGGCAGGCTCGCCCGGAACCAGTGGCGAGCGCTCTCGTCGGTCAGAACCAGACTGCGGCGCATCGGCGAATCTCCTATTTCCCCGAGTCAGGGTTTAGGACTTTCTTAACCATGAAAACAGGGGTGCGACGGGGCTGTCGCGGCATGGGACAGGCTGCGCGGCGCCGGCTACGCGGCGGAGCGGTTTGCACCCTCGCCCGCCGGGATGTAGAGCCGCCGCAACGGACGACGGGAGACGAGCAAATGTCTGATTCCACCCGCAGCGCGGCTGCCCTGCTGGTCGATTGCCTGGCCGTGCAGGGGTGCGAGCGGATCTTCACCGTGCCCGGCGAAAGCTTCCTCGCCGTGCTCGATGCCCTGCCCGAGCGGCCCGGGATCGAGATCGTCACCTGCCGCCAGGAAGGGGGCGTCGCCTTCATGGCCTGTGCAGATGGCGCGCTGACCGGCCAGCCCGGCATCGCCTTCGTCACCCGCGGACCGGGCGCGACCAATGCCAGCATCGGCGTCCATGTGGCGCATCAGGATTCGCAAGCGATGATCCTGTTCGTGGGTGATGTCGCCCGCGACGCGCAGGGGCGCGAGGGCTTCCAGGAGGTCGATTTCACGGCCTTCTTCGGCCCCATCTGCAAATGGGCCGCACGGATCGATGATCCGCGGCGCATCCCCGAATATGTCGCCCGCGCCTATGCGACCGCGATCAGCGGGCGCCCCGGCCCGGTGGTCCTTGCCCTGCCCGAAGACATGTTGGTCGAACAGGTGCCCGCAAGCCTCGCCCCCCGCCCGCAGGCGGTGCGCCCGGTCCAGGCCGTGTGCCCGGATGCGATGGGCGCGCTGTTCGCGCTGATCGCCGATGCCGCGCGCCCCGTCGCGATCATCGGCGGCGCGGGCTGGAACGCCAAGGCGCGCCAGCACTTCCAGTCCTTTGCCGAAAGGATCGGGCTGCCCGTGGCGACCGCCTTCCGCCGGCAGGACGCGATTGCGCCGGACAGCCCGGTCTATGCCGGAAACCTCGGCTATGGCCCCAACCCCAGGCTGTTGGAGCGGGTGCGGCAGGCCGACCTCGTCATCGCCGTCGGCGCGCGGCTCGGCGAGGCGACCACCGACGGCTACACCGTCCCCACGCCCGAGCATCCCGGCCAGACCCTCGTCCACATCCACCCCGATCCCGAGGAGCTGGGCCGGGTCTATCGCACCGATCTGGCCCTGTGCTGCGCGATGGACGAATTCGCCGAATGCGCGGACCTTTGGGAAGATGAGCGCGTGATCCCCTTTGATGCCGGGGCCGAGGCGCACCGCGAGTGGGAGGAATGGGCGAGCGTCACGCCGTCGGGCGCGGCGCTGGACCTTGGCCTGTGCGTCGCGGCGATGCGCGAGGCGCTTCCCGCAGACACGATCATCTGCAACGGCGCGGGCAATTTTGCCGGATGGTGGCACCGCCACTGGCGCTACGAGGCCTATCCGGGCCAGCTTGCCCCGACTTGCGGGGCGATGGGTTACGGCGTCCCCGCTGCGGTCGCTGCCGCCCTACGCTTCCCGGAGCGCACCATTGTCGCCGTGGCAGGCGACGGGGATTTCCTGATGAACGGTCAGGAACTCGCCACGGCCGCGCAATACGGGGCCGACCTCATCGTGGTGGTGGTCGACAACGGCGCCTATGGCACGATCCGGATGCATCAGGAGCGCGAATATCCGGGACGCGTCTCGGCGACGGCGCTGGCGAATCCCGATTTCGCCCGGCTCGGCGAGGCCTATGGCGCCTGGAGCGCGCGGGCCGAGACGACCGACCAGTTCATCGCCGCGCTCGGGGAGGCAAAGGGCCGCAAGGGCATCCGCCTGATCCATGCCCTGACCGAGCTTGAACGCATCGCGGCGAGCGGCGCGACGATCAGCGGCTTGCGCGCGCGGGCGAAGGCCACCGCCTGACCCGGGCGCGTCAGCCCTGCGCCATCTCGCAGATCACCTGCCACTCCTCGGGGGTCACGCCGCAAACCGACAGGCGCGAGAGGCGGATCAGCTGCATCCCGGCCAGCCGCGGCTCGGCCTTGATCGCGGCGAGGCTGACGGGGCGGGCAAACTTTGCCTTGGGCTTCAGCTTCACCGCTGCCCACTTGCCGGTCTCGTCGGTGGGATCGCCGATCCCGGTGACGGTAATCGTTGCGATCCCCACGATCTCCAACCCTTCGCGGCTGTGGTAGAAAAACGCCTCGTCGCCCACCTGCATCGCCTGCAGATTGTTGCGCGCCAGATAGTTGCGCACCCCGTCCCAGGTGCCCTCGCCCTCGGCGACCAGGTCGTCCCAGCTATATTTGAAGGGTTCCGATTTCATCAGCCAATAGGCCATGCCTGCGCTCCCTGCGAGTGACGGGCTCCGATAGCCCGGCCGCCCCGCGTCCGCCAAGCCCCGCCGCGCCGGCCGTCCCCGGAGCCCTGAATTTATCTCAGAATTAACCTGATATTTAGTATATCCTGTGATGAACTGCCCAGAAGTGTCGGATAGGGCAACAGGCTTGACAAACAAATTGCAGGACAACCCGCCGCACCGAGCCGAGCGCGATATCGTCGCACTCGGCATTGCGGTTGCGGCCATCATTCTTCTTGTGGGCACCGGTGGTGCGGTGCTCCCGCAGATCGTAAAGGCGCTGCTGGGCAATAGTGGTCCGCCCGATGCCGTGCTGGTGAATGCGCTGCTGCTCAATGTCGCCCTCGTGATCTTCGGCTGGCGGCGGCACCGCGAGCTTACCCGCGAGATCGAGGAGCGCCGCCGCGCCGAGGCCTGTGCCCGCATGCTGGCATCGATCGACCCCCTCACCCAGTGCCTCAACCGGCGCTCGATGTTCGAGGCGACCGAGGAGGTGCGCAACCTTGCGGCGATGCGCGGCGATGCGGTCGCCTATTGCATGATCGACCTCGACAACTTCAAGCAGATCAACGACCTCTATGGTCACGTCACGGGTGATGCCGTGCTGGTGATGGTGTGTGATCGGATTCGCAGCCTGCTCCCGCGCGAGGCCCGTCTGGCGCGGCTCGGGGGCGATGAATTCGCCTTCGTCATGCCCTTCCCCGCCGCCCACCGCGAGCGCGTGGACGACCTCGCCATCCGCCTTTTCGCCTGCTTTGCCGAACCGCTGCAGCTGCCCGAGATGACGATCGATCTCACCTTGTCGCTCGGCTTTGCCGCCGACCACGAGGCGGACGGATCGGTCGGCGCGGTGGTCGATGCGGCAACCCTGATGCACCGCGCCGACATGGCGCTGTATCAGGCCAAGAAGGAGGGCCGGAACCGCTTTTTCTGGTTCGAGCCGAGCATGGAGACCGAACTGCGCTTCCGGCACCAGCTCGAAACCGGCATCCGCCGCGGCCTGTCGCGCGGGGAGTTCGTGCCCTACTACGAACAGCAGATCGATCTGGAGACCGAAGAGCTGGTCGGCTTCGAGATGCTCGCCCGCTGGCGCTCGCCGCAATTCGGCCTGATCAGCCCCGAGATCTTCGTGCCGGTCGCCGAGGAGATCGGCCTTGTCGCCGAACTGTCCGAAGGGTTGATGGAGAAGGCCTTTGCCGATGCGCGCGAGTGGGACGAACGCCTGACCCTCTCGATCAATATCTCGCCGCTCCAATTGCGCGATCCGTGGTTTGCCCAGCGGCTGCTGAGGATGATGGTCTCGGCCAACTTCCCGCCCCAGCGTCTCGAGATCGAGATCACCGAAAGCTGCCTCCAGGAGAACACCGGCTTCCTGCGTTCGATGATCACGTCCTTGCGCAACCAGGGCGTGAAGATCGCGCTCGACGATTTTGGGGCGGGTCTTTCGAGCCTCGAAAAGCTCCAAGACCTGCCCATCGACCGGATCAAGATCGACCGCAGCTTCGTGAGCGAATTGCGCAAGCCCAAGGGGAGCCGTCCGCGAGGGGTCGAGACGATCATTTCGCTGGGGCGCGGGCTGGATATGCCGCTGACCGCCGAAGGGGTCGAGGACAAGGATATCCTTGAGGCGCTGAAGCGCATGGGCAAGCTCAAGGCGCAGGGCTATGTCTATGGCCAGCCGGAGGATTCCGAGGCCGTGCGCGCGCGACTGAAGGTCGCGGGCAAGCTGTCGGCAACCATGGTCGGAGCCGCACCGCCGGGGGCGGACAATCTCCCGCCCCAGCGCATCGTCCGCCCATAGCGCCCGTCCCGGCGCGGGCAGGACTGGACGCCGGACCCGCGCGTGCATAGATGCGGGCAGGTGAGCGAGGTTCCCTTCATCAAGATGCACGGGCTGGGCAACGACTTCGTCGTGCTCGACGCCCGCGCCGCGCCGCTGCCGGCGATGACCCCGGCCGTGGCCCGCGCGCTGGGCGACCGGCGCACGGGCATCGGCTTTGACCAGCTGGTGCTGCTCGAACCGAGCGCGCAACACGCCTTCCGGATGCGGATCTTCAATTCTGATGGCAGCGAGGTCGAGGCCTGCGGCAATGCCGCCCGCGCCGTGGCACTGCTCCACGGCGAGCCGGTCACCATCGCAACTGGCGGCGGGCCGATTGCGCTCGAACCGGTGGAGGGCGGTGCGCGGGTCGACATGGGTGCGCCCCGCTTCGATTGGGACGCCATCCCCCTCGCCTATGCGATGGACACCTTCGCCATGCCGGTCGGGTGGGAGAGCCTCGAAGGGCCGATGGCCGTCAATGTCGGCAACCCCCATGCGATCTTCTTCGTTGCCGATGCCGATGCGGTGGAGCTCGAACGGCTCGGTCCGGTCATCGAGCACGACCCGCTCTTCCCCGAGCGGGTCAACGTCAACGTGGCCAGCCTTGCCGGACCCGATCACCTGCGCCTGCGCGTGTGGGAACGGGGAGCCGGCCTCACCCGCGCCTGCGGCACGGGGGCCTGCGCCACGGCGGTCGCCGCGATCCGCCGGGGCCTGGCGAGGAGCCCGGTGCGGGTCTCGCTGCCCGGCGGCGATCTCGAGATTGCCTGGGAGCCGGGCGCCACGATCCTGATGAGCGGCCCGGCGGCGGAGAGCTTTCGCGGGACGTTCCGCTGGGACGACTATTGTTGAACGCGCCCCGGATCATCAGCCTCGGCTGCCGCATGAACATCTCGGAGAGCGAGCGGATGCGCGCCCTGCTGGCGGGCGAGACCGATCTGGTGGTGGTCAATTCCTGCGCTGTCACCGGCGAGGCGCTGCGCCAGACGCGCCAGGCGATCCGCCGCGCGCGCCGCGACCATCCGGCTGCGCGGCTGGTTGTGACGGGCTGTGCGGCGGAGGTCGACCGGGCGGCCATCGGTGCGATGGACGAGGTGGACGGGCTCGTGGCGAACGCGGCCAAGCTCGATCCGCGCAGCTGGAACGTGGCTGGCGATGCCGCTCCCGTGGCGCCGGCGCGCACCCGCGCCTTCGTCGCGGTGCAGAACGGCTGCGACCACGCCTGCACTTTCTGCGTCATCCCGCAAGGCCGGGGCGCGAGCCGGTCTCTGACAGTCAGCCAAGTCCTACAGGAAATCGCTTCGCATCTTGCCGCTGGCGCGAAGGAAGTTGTGCTAACGGGTGTCGATCTTACAAGCTGGGGACATGATCTTGCGGACTCCCCGCATCTGGGCGCGCTTGTTCAGGCGATCCTGGATGAATTTCATCAACTAGGCCGCCTACGGCTCTCCTCCGTCGACGGGGTAGAGATCGACCCGCTGCTGTTCGAGCTGCTGGCACACGAGCCGCGGGTTATGCCGCACCTCCACCTCTCGCTCCAGCACGGGGCCGACCTCATCCTCAAGCGCATGAAGCGCCGACACCTCAGGGCCGATGCGGTTGATCTCGTCGCACGGCTGAAGGCGCTGCGTCCGGAGATCAGCGTCGGGGCGGACCTCATCGCGGGCTTCCCCACCGAGAATGAGGCGCATCACGCCGAGAACCTGTCGATCATCGACGCGCTCGACATCGTTCACGCCCACGTCTTCCCCTATTCCTCCCGCCCCGGCACCCCCGCCGCGCTTATGCCGCAGGTGCCCCGCGAGGCGGTGAAAGCCCGCGCTGCCGCGCTGCGCGAACGTGCCGCCGCGCGCCGTGCCGAATGGCTAGGAAGCCTTGTGGGCGAAACGCTTCCCGTCCTCGCCGAACGGGATGGTACGGGCTATGCGCCCAGTTATGCCCGCGTCGCTCTCCCTGCCGGGACAGTGGCCGGAACCATCATCGACGTGACCCCAACGGGCCTCAGGGAGGGCCTGCTCCAATGAGTGAAACCAGCTGGAGAGAGCGCCTGTTCGGCGGCTTTGCCAAGACCTCCGAGCGGCTGACGGCAAGCCTGCCCGGCAGCAGCAGCGGCTCGGCAAAGCTCGACGACAAGACCCTCGACGACATCGAAGACGCGCTGATCATGTCGGACCTCGGCCCCGCCGCAGCCGGCCGCATCCGCGCGCGCCTGTCGGAAAAGCGCTTCGGGCTCGAGATCACCACCCGCGAATTGCGCGAGGCGGTGGCCGAGGAGATCGCCGCGATCCTGCGCCCGGTGGCCAAGCCCCTGGAGATCACCGCCTTCCCCCGCCCGCAGGTGATCCTCGTCATCGGGGTCAACGGGAGCGGCAAGACCACCACCATCGCCAAGCTCGCTCACCTGTTCCAGGAGGATGATTACGGCGTGCTGCTGGCGGCGGGCGACACCTTCCGCGCGGCGGCGATCGGCCAGCTTGCCACCTGGGCGGACCGCATCGGCGTCGATCTGGTGCGCGGCCCCGAGGGCGGCGATCCGGCGGCAATCGTGTTCGACGCAGTCAAGCAGGCCACCGACACGGGGATCGACGCCCTGATCGTCGACACGGCGGGGCGCCTCCAGAACAAGAAGGAGCTGATGGAGGAGCTGGCCAAGATCCGCCGCGTGCTCGGCCGCCTCAACCCCGAGGCACCGCACGACGTGGTGCTGGTGCTCGATGCCACCAACGGCCAGAACGCGCTTGCACAGATCGACGTCTTCAAGGAAGTCGCGGGTGTCACCGGCCTCATCATGACCAAGCTCGACGGCACCGCGCGCGGCGGCGTGCTGGTGGCGGCGGCGGAGCAATATGGCCTCCCCATCCACGCGATCGGCGTCGGCGAGAAGATGGAGGACCTGCGCCCCTTCGACCCCGACCTCGTCGCCCGGGTGATCGCGGGGGTGGCGTGATGGCTGACGGCGAAGGCAAAAAGGCCGCCTCGAGCTGGCTCAATGTCGCGGTCGATTACGGCCCGCTGCTGGTGTTCCTCGGGGTCTATCGCCTCAACGCGCCTGCCACGCCCAATCCGGCCGGAGAGCTCGCCGCGATCATCGCCGGCACCGGTGCCTTCATGGTCGCTGCCGTCGCCGCGCTGCTCATTTCCAAGTGGCGGCTCGGCAAGGTCTCGCCGATGCTGTGGTTCTCGACCGCGCTGATCATGGGCTTCGGCAGCCTCACCATTTTCTTCGGCGACCCGACCTTCGTGCAATTGAAGCCCACGATCATCTACGCCTGCTTCGGCGTGGCGCTGCTTGGCGGCGTGGTGATGGGCAAGGCGCTGCTCAGGATCCTGCTCGAAGCCGCCTTCGAGGGTCTGAGCGAACAGGGCTGGCTCAAGCTGTCGCGCAACTGGGGGGTGTTCTTCCTTGCGCTTGCCGGCCTTAACGAGGTGCTGCGCGCGCAGATGGACTTCGAAGGCTGGCTGTGGGCCAAGCTCTGGGTGTTCCTGCCGCTGACCTTCCTCTTCACCTTCAGCCAGATCCCGATGCTGATGAAGCATGGTCTGTCGCTGGAAGCGAAAGACGATGTCCTCAAGGACGAACCGCCGACGGGGGGCTGATCAGGACTTGGCCTCGCTGAGCGCGATCCGGTTGCCCTCGCTGTCCTCGATCTCGGCGACGAAGCCCGCATCGCCGATGTCCTTCTTCGCGTAGAGCACGCGGGCGCCGCGTGCCTTGGCCCGGGCGATCACGGCATCGATATCGGGCACGTCGAAGTAAAGGATCGGGCCGTCGTGCGAGGGTCGGTAAACGTCACCCTTGGCCAGAGCGCCCGCCGCCCCCGGCTTGCCATCGGCACGCGGAAAGAAGGCCATGTCGTAGCCGTCGACCTCGGCGCGCTCGAGCTCGTAGCCGAACACCGCCTCGTAGAAGCCGACCGCCCGGTCCATGTCGGTGACGGGGATCTCGAAGTGAACGACGGGATTGATCACGGAAGCCTGCTCCTCGGGCGACGTGGGGGCCTGCGCGCCCTGACCGGGTGCACAGGCGACAAGCGCCATTGTCAGGGCAGCGGCGAGTCCCCGCGAGCTCAAATCTCCACCTGACTGCCGAGCTCGACCACGCGGTTGGTCGGCAGGCGGAAGAAGGCCATCGCGCTTGCGGCGTTGCGCAGCATCCAGGCGAACAGCTTCTCGCGCCAGATCGCCATGCCGGGCTTGGACGAGGGCAGCAGCGTCTGGCGCGACAGGAAGAAGCTCGTCTGCATCATGTCGAACCCGCCGTCGCACAGATCGAGCGAGCCGAGCAGGCTCGGCACGTCGGTCTCCTCGAGGAAGCCGCAATAGATCGTCACCCGGTAGAACCCGTTGCCGAGGTTCTTGCAATCATACCGCTCCGCCTCGTCGATATAGGGCATGCCGCGCACCTGCACGGTGAGGATCAGCACGCGTTCGTGCAGCACCTTGTTGTGCTTGATGTTGTGGAGCAGCGCGCTCGGCACCCCCGAATTGGTCGAGGCCATGAAGACCGCCGTGCCAGGAACCCGGGTGGCCGAGTTCTGCGCGCTCTTGGCGAAGATCTCGATCGGCAGCGATCCTTCCGCCATGCTGGCGCGCATCAGCTCGCGTCCGCGCGACCAGGTGGTGAGCAAGGTGAAGATCACCCCGCCGATCAGCAGCGGCACCCACCCGCCGCTCGGCACCTTGATGAGGTTCGCGCCGAAATAGGCGATATCAACCACCAGGAAGGCCGCCACCAGCGGCACGGCCTTCCACCACGGCCAGCGCCACAGGCTGAACAGGACGGCGGCCAGCAGCAGGGTGTCGATGAACATCGCTCCCGTCACCGCGATCCCGTAGGCGGCGGCAAGGTTGGTCGAGGACTGGAAGAACAGCACCAGCAGGATCACCATGACCATCAGGCCCCAGTTGATCGCGGGGATATAGATCTGGCCGGCGGCCGCCGCACTGGTGTGGCGGATTTCCATGCGCGGGATGAAACCGAGCTGGATCGCCTGCTGGGTGAGGCTGAAGGCACCCGAGATCACCGCCTGGCTGGCAATGATCGTCGCCAGCAGCGCCAGAATGATCACCGGCACGCGCACCAGATCGGGGATCATCAGGAAGAAGGGATCCTTGATCAGGGCCGCGGCCGCCTCGGGCGAGGATTGCGACAGGATCAGCGCGCCCTGTCCCATGTAGTTGAGCATCAGCGCCGGATAGACGAAGGTCAGCCACGACAGGCCGATGGGCTTGCGGCCGAAGTGCCCCATGTCGGCATAGAGCGCCTCGGCCCCGGTCACGGCGAGGACCACGCTGCCCAGCGCCACGAAGGCGACAAAACCGTCGAGCGCAAAGAAGCGCAGGGCATTCACCGGATTGACCGTCTCGAGGATGATCGCCGGATTGGCCGAAAGGTGCATGGCCCCGAGCGTTGCCAGCATGGCGAAATAGGTCAGCATCACCGGCCCAAACAGCTTGCCAACCCGCTCCGTCCCGCGCGACTGGATCGCGAAGAGACCGAACAGGATGGCGACAGCAGTCGGGACGATCCATGGGCGGAAACCGGGGACGATGTATTGCAGACCCTCGGTCGCCGAGAGCACCGAGATCGCCGGGGTGATCATGCTGTCGCCGTAGAACAGCGCCGTGGCGAAGACGCCGAGCAGGATCAGCGGCGCGGTCCACCCCGCCTTGGAGGCAGTGCGCTTGATCAGGGCGAGCAGCGCGAGGCTCCCGCCCTCGCCGCCATTGTCGGCGCGCATCATGGTGAAGACGTATTTGACCGTCACCACCATCATCATGGACCAGAAGACGAGGCTCAGCACCCCGTGGATGTGCGCAGCGTCGGGCGAGATGCCCGGCGCGCCGTGGTGCAAGGCGAAGGTTTCGCGGAAGGCGTAGAGCGGGCTGGTGCCGATATCGCCGAACACCACGCCGACCGCCCCGACCGCGAGGGCGGCGGTGGAGGTCTTGTGGCCATGGGACTGGCCGTGGGCCGGTGCTGGACCGGCGGTGTCGGCAGGGTCGGCGGTGGCTGTGCTGCTCATGTCAATCGGATTTCCCGTATCCCGCGGTACTGCCCATGCGGCGCGAACGACTCGTCGCAAGCAAGGCGGCGCGCCTAGCACCACGCCTCTGTACCTGCAACAGCGTCCCGCCCGCCGTCATGCGCAGGACATGCTTTGTGCTATTGCCCCTGAAGCATCGGGGCGCGCGCGATCATGTCATCGAGCCGCGCAACCTCCGCCGTCAGGCCCTCGACCCACGGCGCATCGGGGGGCGAAGCGGCGAGCAGGCCCTTCCAGACATTGCGCGCGGCGACCACCTCGCCGCTCTGGAGATAGGCAAAGCCGAGGAAGTATTCGGCGCCCGGATGTGCCGGGTCGATCATCTTGGCGCGGCCGAAGGCCTGCACCGCCGCCGGCGTGACGAAGCCGTCGGCATGGCCGACCAGCGCCATGCCGAGCGCCAGCCAGCTTTCCAGATCGCGCGGGTTGTCTCTGAGACCGTTCTGGAGCAGCGTCGCCGCTTCGCCGAACTGCCCGCGCCGAGCAAAGGCATCGGAGGTGACGAGATAGTCGGGCGGCGGCCGGGTGCGGTCGAACAGCGCCGCGCGCCCCTCGACCATGGCCTCGCCGTTCCGTCCCTGCTCGACGGTGCCCGACTTGGGCGCCGATGCCTGTCCTGGCGAACCCTGCCAGGCATAACCGGCAAGCCCGAACACCAGCACCGCGCCGAACAGCGTGAGCCCGTCGCGCGGGAGCTTAAGAACGAGCACCGCAAAGCCGAAGGCCGCCAGCGCCAGCGCCCCGACCGCAAGCCAGCCCGCGATCATGCCGTCTCTCCCGCGCCGTCACCCTCATTGCGCCGCTTGCCGAGCCGCCGCAGCAGAACCCCGGCGACGACGAGGATCACCAGCACCGGAACGGCAAACAGCGGCCAGGTGCTCTTGCTCACCTCGGGCTCGTAGCTGACATAGTCCCCGTAGCGCGCAATCAGCCAGCCGCGGATCTCGGCGGGGCTCTCGCCGGCGAGGATGCGGCTGCGCACCTGGTGGCGCATGTCGCCCGCCATCGGCGCGTCACTATCGGCAATCGACTGCGACTGGCACTTGAGGCAGCGCAGCGTGTGCATCAGCGCGCTGGCCTCGGCCTCGAGCCGGGGGTCTTCGAGCTGGTTATAGGCATAGGGCGCGGGCGGCATGGTGTCCTGCGCCAGCGTCGGCAGCGCCAGCACCCCGAGCAGCACCGCAAGCAACAGGCGGATCATTGCGCCTTCTCCAATTCGGCCAGAAGCTTCGGCACGTCGCTTTCGCGGATGTCGCCGATATGCTGGTAACGGATCACGCCCTTGGCATCGATCACGAAGGTCTCGGGCACGCCCGAGGAACCGATCGCGAGCTGCACCTCGGAGATCCTGTCGCTGCCGATGCGGCTATAGGGATTGCCATATCTGCCGAGGAAATTCGCGACGTCCGCAGGCCGGTCACGGATCGCGATACCGATGATCTCGACGCCCTGCGCCTTCAGGGCTTCGAGTTGCGGGGCCTCGGCAATGCAGGGCAGGCACCAGCTCGCCCAGATGTTGAGCAGCTTGGGCGATCCGGCAAAATCCGCCTTTGACGCGCCGGGCAGGCCATCGAAGGCGGCAGGCAGGGCAAAATCGGGGAGCGGCTGGCCGATCATCTCGCTCTCGACGAATTCGTCCTTGTCCTGGGTCAGCATATAGCCCGCAAGCCCCGCGAAGAAGGCGAAGAGGGCGAGCGGTGCCCACAGCCAGAGACGCTTGCCCATGCCGCTACTCCGCGGGAACCGGCGCCGCCGCGCCCAGTGCGTCAAGGTCGGCGCGGCGCTGGTCACCCTGGGCTGTCGCCTTGCGACGGCGCACATCGACGCTCACGCGCCCCGCAATCGACAGCAGGCCGCCGAGCGCCACCAGAATGCCGCCATACCAGATGAAGGTCACGAAGGGCTTCCACCACACGCGGATCTGCCAGCGCCCGTCCTCGGCCTGCTGGCCGATCACCGCATAGAGCTGGCCGTTCCACTTCGTGAGCAGTGCGCTTTCGGAGGTCGATTGCGGGGGCGACCAGAAGTTGCGCGCCTGGGGCGTGAGGATGACAGGTGCGCCGCCGTTCTGGCGTACGGCCAGTCGCGCCTCGATCGCGGTCCAGTTCGGCCCGGCGACTGGCGTCACGCCTTCGAGCGTCACCGCAAAGTCGCCGATCTGCTCGGTCCCGCCCGGCACCACGGCAGCAAGGCGCTCCTTCGAGAAGGCTCCCTCGCAGGCCATGCCGAACAGCGCGACCGCAATGCCGAAATGGGCGATCACCATGCCCCAGGTGGCAACCGGAACACGCTTGAGGCTGCGCCCCCGCAAGGGCAGCAACGCCGCCACCGCCAGCGCCGCCGCCAGCCCGAGGCCGAGCAGCGGGAGCAGCGGGAACTGCCCGAAGAAGCTGACCAGCGCGATCACGCCGATCACCAGCGCCGCGATCAGCGCCAGCTCGAACTGGAGGCGGGCGGGCTTGTCGCTGCGCCAGCGCAGCAGCGGCCCGACCGCCATCACCAGCAGCATCGGAATGGCGAAGATCGCCGAGGCCGGGTTGAAATAGGGAGGGCCAACACTGACGCGCACGTCGAAAGCCTCGGTCAGCAGCGGGTAGAGCGTGCCCAGCAGCACGATCGCGAGGATGGCCGAGAGCATCACGTTGTTGAACACCAGCGCGCCCTCGCGGCTGACGGCGGCAAAGCGCTTGCCCTCGGCCACCGCGCCTGCGCGCAGGGCGAAGATCGTGAAGGCCCCGCCGATATAGAGGCCGAGCAAGCCGAGGATGAAGGCCCCGCGCTCCGGATCGACCGCGAAGGCGTGGACGCTGGTCAACACCCCCGAGCGCACGAGGAAGGTGCCGAGCATCGACATCGAGAAGGCCAGCACGCCGAGCATGATCGTCCAGGTGCGCAGCGCATCGCGCGCGGCGAGCACGCTCACCGAATGCATCAGCGCGGTCGCGGCGAGCCAGGGCATGAGCGAGGCGTTCTCGACCGGATCCCAGAACCACCAGCCGCCCCAGCCGAGCTCGTAATAGGCCCAGTAAGAGCCTGCCGTGATCCCCAGCGTCAGCAGCACCCATGCGCCCAGCACCCAGGGGCGCAGGACGCGGGCGAAGGCGGGGTTGACCTCGCGGGTCAACAGCGCGCCCATGGCAAGACTGAAAGCGACCGACAGGCCGACATAGCCGGCATAGAGCGTCGGCGGATGGATCGCGAGGCCGATGTCCTGAAGCAGGGGGTTGAGGCCCGAGCCTTCGGGCGCGGGCACCGGCAGGCGCTCGAAGGGGTTGGAGGCGAGCAGCAGGAAGGCATAGAAGCCAAGCGCTACGAAGCCCTGCACCGCAAGCGTCGCGCCCATGGTGCGCTCCGGCAGGCGCTTCTCGAACCCCGCCAAAAGCCCGCCCGACAGCGCCAGAACGCCGACCCACAGCAGCATCGAGCCCTCGTGGTTACCCCAGGTGCCGGTCAGCTTGTAGATCAGCGGCTTCATCGAATGCGAATTCGACGCGACCAGCTTCAGCGACAGGTCGGTGGTGGCAAAGGCATAGAGCAGCATCGCAAAGGCCAGCACCGCAAGGAAGGCCTGCACCACCGCTGCCGGGCGCGCATGCATCGCCAGCGCGTTCACCTCGCCGGGCGCGGCCTTGAGCGCGAAAGCACCCGAGACCATCTGCAGCACCGCCAGCGCGGCAGCGAGCCACAGTGCGGCCAATCCGATTTCGGCAGTCATCGCCCGGCCCCCGCCCCTTGCTGCGTCACTTCAAACCGACCGTCGTGTCGGCAGCCATCTTGGCGGCCTGTTCGGTACCCATGCCCTCAAGTTCCTTGGGCACGTAATTCTCGTCATGCTTGGCGAGCAGGTTCGTCGCCACGAAGACGCCGTCCGCACCGAGGCTGCCTTCGGCGACCACGCCCGAGCCTTCGACGAAAAGATCGGGCAGAATGCCGCTGTAGCGCACAGGGATGGCATCGGCGGTGTTGCCGGTGACCATGAAGTTCACCGTCACCCCGTCGGCCTCGGTCCTGATCGATCCCTTCTGCACCATCCCGCCAAGTCGGACGGCTTGGCCGGCTGCGGGCGGATCGGAGGCCATCTGCTCGGGAAGGTAGAAATAGTTCGCCTGGTTGCGCAGGCCCCAGGCCGCCAGCAACCCCGCGCCCACAATCGCAAGGAGCGCGATGATGACGAGAACCAGACGCTGATGCTTGGCCTTCATGACTTGTCCCTTGTTGCTCAGCGCCGCTTGGCCGCGTCGCGCCGGGCCTCGGCGCGGACCATCGCGCGATACGCCCATATGACAAGTGCAATCAGCGCAACGGCTGCGACACCGTAAGCGAGCCACACGAAATCCCACTGCTGGAGCTGCTCGCGCATCAGGCCTGCTCCATCGCGGCGGGCGCTGCGACCGGCGCCTCGTCATCAAGCGCGCGGCGGCGCAAGCGCGCCTCGACCTGCGCCTCGGCGATCAGCGCGCGCATCCGCATCAGCACCACGCCGCCAAACAGCAGCGAGAAGCCGAGCACCGCGATCAGCAGCGGAACGAGGAAAGTCGGCTCGATCGCGCTCTTGCCAGCGGTAATGCTCGGCGGCTGGTGGAGCGAGTTCCACCACACCACGGAACGGTTGATGATCGGCACGTTGACCGCACCCACCATGCCGAAGATCGCGGCGATCTTCGATGACGAGCCTTCCTTCTCGCTCGCCTCGGTAAGCGCGATGTAGCCCGCATAGAGGAACAGCAGCACCAGCATCGAGGTGAGCCGCCCGTCCCACTCCCACCAGGTGCCCCAGGTGGGGCGGCCCCAGATCGAGCCGGTCGCAAGGCAGATCGCGCAGAACACCATCCCCGGCACCGCGATGGCGCGCGCGGCGACGGCGGCGAGCGGGTGCTTCCAGATCAGCAGCATGGCGCTCGAGATGGCGATCCCTGCCCAGCCGCCCATGCCGAGCCAGGCGGCGGGCACGTGAATGAACAGGATGCGCACCGTCTCGCCCATCAAGCGGTCGGGCGGCACCATGATGAGGCCCCACGCCACCGCGCCCATCGACAGCACCAGCCCGCTCCAGAACAGGAGCGGGGTGAGCCACTTGGCAAGGCCGAGGAATCGGGCAGGGTTGGCGTAGATGTGCATCGGTTTCGCAGTCAGGGCGGGCTTGTAGCCTTACAGCCGTTCCCGACAAGAGCGCAAATGGCAGGGCTGCGGATTAGTTCCGGCCGGCCCTGCGATGGTGGCGGGATCAACCGCGCCCGATAAGCTTCTGCGCCATGCGGTCGGCGACCACATCGGCACTGACGCCGGTGCTGTCGCTGTCGTGCCAGATCGCCTCGAGGCGGCCCGGAATCTTCTCGACCAGGGCATTGACCTCGGCTACGTCGCCCAAGCGGCCCTCGCGGCGGGCGAGGTATTCGGTGGCGACCGAGATGATGCCGCCCGCGTTGATCACATAGTCGGGCGCATAGAGGATACCGCGCGCAGCGAGCTTGCCGCCATGCTCGGGACGGGCAAGCTGATTGTTCGCCCCGCCCGCGACGATCGCGCAGTCGAGGGCCGCGATGCCCCGATCGTCAAGGATCGCCCCCAGCGCATTGGGGCTGAAGACATCGCAGGGCGTCGCCATGATCGCGTCCGCGCCGACCGCGACACCGCCGAGCTCATCCGCAAGCCTTGCCGCCCGCACAGCGTCGATATCGGCCAGCGTCAACCTCGCCCCGTCGCGGGCCAGCAGGCGCGCCACCCCGCCGCCGACCGAGCCGGTGCCCTGCACTGCGACATGGACCCCCGCCAGGCTGTCCTTGCCCAGCTTGTGCGCCACGGCTGCCTTGATGCCGAGATAGATGCCATAGGCCGTGAACGGACCGGGATCGCCGCCCGCACTGCCCTCGCCCTCGACCGGCAGGCCCGAGACGTGGGCAGTGCGCTTTGCCACCGCGACCATGTCTGCCTCCGAGATGCCGACATCCTCGGCGGTGACATAGCGTCCGCCCAGCGCATCGACCGCATCGCCGAAAGCGGCGAGCATTTCGGGGGTCTTGGTGCGGTTCGCGTCGGCGAGGATCACCGCCTTGCCGCCGCCCATGGGCAGGCCCGCCATCGCGTTCTTGTAGCTCATGCCCCGCGACAGGCGCAGCGCATCGCGCATCGCGCCGGCGGGATCGGCATAGTGCCAGAAGCGGGTGCCGCCCGCGCCCGGGCCGAGATGGGAGGAATGGACCGCAATGATCGCGGTAAGCCCGCTCGCCCGGTCATGGACCAGCTGCACAAGCTCGTGCGCGTCAAAATCGGGCTCGGCCCAGAATGCGGTCATGTCGTCTCCCCTGTCCGCCGATGCGGAGGTGCCGCGCGGGGAAAGGGGGAGAAATGGGGCGACCAACGGGGTTCGAACCCGTGACCTCCGGTACCACAAACCGGCGCTCTAACCAACTGAGCTATGATCGCCACACGCCCCTGCCCGCGTGCCACCGGAAGGGGTGGACCCGCGGACCCTGCGCGAAGATCGGCGGGTTTACGCAAGCCTCGACCCCCGTCAAGTGCGCCGGGAAGGGCGGCGCGCCTCTTGCACAAAGGGTGGCCCAAGGGAAGCGAAAACTACGCCCTTGTGCTGCGGGCGCAAGATAATTGCGCGGCGCCAAAAACATTGCCTCGCCCTTCCCCGCTTCTATCCTCGCGCCATGATGCCGAACAGCGAATCCGTCGCCGCCCGTATCCTTGCCGGGGCAGGTGTGCAGCGCGTGCCGACGCCCCAGGCCGAGCTTTTCCAATGCCGGCGATTCGTGGACCCCGGCCTCGCGGCCGAACTCGTCGCCCTGATCGACGCCGGGCGCCGCCCCTCGACCATCGCCGACGACAATGGCGACCCCTATTTCCGCACCAGCGAGACCTGCGACCTCGCACCCGAGCTTGCCCCGGTGAAGCGGGTCGAGGCGCTGCTGACTTCGCTTTCGGGCATCGATCCGGCCTTTGGCGAACCCTTGCAGGGCCAGCGCTATGCCGAGGGGCAGGAATTCAAGCCGCACACCGACTACTTCACCCCGCACGGACGCGACTTCGACAAGTATTGCGCGCGCTCCGGCAACCGCACCTGGACCTTCATGATCTATCTCAATGACGTGGCTGCCGGCGGCGCTACCCGTTTCAAGCTGCTCGGCAAGACCGTCCAGCCCGAGGCGGGCAAGTTGCTGTGCTGGAACAATCGCCTGGCAGGCGGCGGCGTCAATCCGGCGACGCTCCATCACGGGATGAAGGTCAGGAAGGGCGTCAAATACGTGATCACCAAGTGGTATCGCGAGCAGGAATGGAGGGGATGATGAGCGGTTACGCAGACATCGCGGCGCGGCTCGAAGCGCGGCTGGCCGAGCTTGCGGCGCGCGCGCAAGGCGTGGAGGCGGAACTGCGCCAGCCGCTCGATGACGATCTGCCCGAACAGGCCATCGACCTTTCCGATGACGAAGCGCTGACCGGGATCGACGCGGTGCTGCGCGCCGAGGCGGCCGAGGTGCGCGCGGCGCTCGGACGGATCGCCAGCGGAACCTATGGCACCTGCGCCAATTGCGGGGCGCAGATCCCGCATGCGCGGCTGGAAGCCCAGCCGACCGCTGCACGCTGCATCGCCTGCGCGGCGTGATGGTCCCGCTTCGCTGACACGCTACGGCCGCACAGTCCGCGGCAGATACGAAAAAGGCGACCCCGTCGGGCCGCCCTCCTCGTTGCGAGCCGAGGCTCGCGCAGCTTGGGACAAGCTTACTTCTTGAGGGAAAGCCCGCCGAAACGCTTGTTGAACTGCGCCACACGGCCACCTTCGGAAACCTGCTGACGACCGCCGGTCCAGGCGGGGTGGCTCAGCGGATCGATATCGAGCGCGAGCACGTCGCCTTCCTTGCCCCAGGTCGAGCGGGTCTGGAATTCGGTGCCATCGGTCATCTTGACCGTGATCATGTGGTAATCGGGGTGACCTTCGGTCTTCATGACGCTTGTCCTTCGAGCTTTCGCCGGTGCCGACCGGCGGTGCTATGAAACGGGAAGAGGCGCGCCTAGTCGGAAACGCGCGCCAATGCAACCTCAGAAGTGGTGCCGCCCAATCGGTCGCGCAGCGACCGCGAGGCCACGCGGCCGAGCCGCAGGTGCTCGGGCCCGCAGGGCTCGAAACGCACCGAGGACGCGGGCCCGGATGGGCCCGCGAAACTCAAAGAGCGTCGGTCATCATCGCGGTGAACTCGACCTCGCAGGTCGTCTTGCCCTCGACACTCGCCACGCCCTTGAACTTGTAGACGCGGCTGCGCTTCTGGGTGAACTCGACATGGAGGTCGAGCAGGCAGCCCGGGGTCACGGGGGCGCGGAACTTGGCGTTCTCGATCCCCATGAAGATCACAAGCTTGCCCGTCCCGGCAAGCTCCATCGTCTCGATCCCGAGGATGCCCGCCGCCTGCGCCAGCGCCTCGATCTGGAGCACGCCGGGCATGATCGGCGCACCGGGGAAGTGCCCCTGGAAGAACTGCTCGTTCATGCTCAC
>JAIXPX010000005.1 GCA_027486035.1 Erythrobacteraceae bacterium
AGGTCGCACGGTCGGCAAGGCCCACGCCTTCACGCAGCACGCCGAAATTGTTCGACAGCACGTGGTTCTGGTCGCCGAGGAACGGGAAGGTCAGCTTGCCGATCTTGTCCGAGGTGTCGCTCCACGCCTTGTGGCTGAAGTGCGTGTCGGTCGAGACGGCGTAGACTTCGACGCCCATGCTCTGGAGGGTCGCGTACTTCTCGCCCATGTCCTCCAGTTCGGTCGGGCACACGAAGGTGAAGTCGGCCGGGTAGAAGAAGAACACCGACCACTTGCCCGCGAGATCCGCGTCGGTGACGGTGAAGAAGTCCTTGCCCTTCTGGAAGGCGGTGGCGGTGAAGGGCTGGATGGTCGAACCGATGATACCCATGGGAGTTTGTCCTTTTGATGGGGTTGGGAGAGAGGGTTGAAACTCAGCCTCGCCAAATAGGACCTTTTGCGCTGCACAAAAGTCGATTGTTGCGATTGCGAAGATCGCTTTTTTCAATCTGTGCGGCGGGAACCGATCGGATTTGGCGTTGAGGGTTGAGCCAAAACCCTCCGTCTCCCCGGACTTGATCCGGGGCTAGGCTTCTTCGCGATGCACAAGATAGCGGCCCGACCCCGGATCAAGTCCGGGGTGACGTTTGAGGGCTTTGCGCTACCGCCTACCCCACCTGAGCGCATCTTTGCCGCGCTACGCTTACGCTACTTGAGCGCGGTGCAGCAGCTTGTGATCGGCCAGCACCAGCGCCATCATCGCTTCCACCACCGGGGTGCCGCGGATGCCGACGCAGGGGTCGTGGCGGCCTTTGGTGACCACCTCCACCGCCTCGCCTGCTGAATTGATCGATTCCACCGGCGTCAGGATCGACGATGTCGGCTTGAAGGCCACCCGGCACACCACCGGCTGCCCGGTCGAAATGCCGCCCGCCGTGCCGCCTGCGTGGTTGGCGAGGAATTCGGGCTTGCCGTCCGCACCGGGGCGCATCCGGTCGGCGTTTTCCTCGCCGCTGAGGCGCGCGGCTTCGAAGCCGTCGCCGATTTCGATGCCCTTGACCGCGTTGATGCTCATCATCGCTGCGGCCAGATCGCTGTCGAGCTTGGCATAGATCGGTGCGCCCCAGCCTGCCGGAACCCCGGTGGCGACACATTCGACAATCGCGCCCAAGGACGAACCTGCCTTGCGCGCGGCATCGACCTTTTCTTCCCAGCGCTTGGCCGCAGCCGCATCGGGGCAGAAGAAGGGGTTGTTGGCGATCTCGGCGTAATCGATGGCGGCAGGATCGATCCGGTCGCCGCCGAGCTCGCAGACATAGGCGGTGATCGTCACCTCGGGGATGACGAGCCGCGCCACCGCGCCCGCCGCCACCCGCGCCGCCGTCTCGCGCGCGCTCGACCTGCCCCCGCCGCGATAGTCGCGGATGCCGTACTTGGCGTCATAGGCGTAGTCGGCATGGCCCGGGCGGTATTGCTGGGCGATGGCGCTGTAGTCCTTCGAGCGCTGGTCGGTGTTCTCGATGTGCAGCGCGATCGGCGTGCCGGTGGTCTTGCCCTCGAACACGCCCGAGAGGATGCGCACCAGATCATCCTCGCGCCGCTGCGTGGTGAAGCGGCTGGTGCCCGGCTTGCGGGCATCGAGGAAGGGCTGGATGAAGTCTTCCGAGATCGCCAGCCCCGGCGGGCACCCATCGACGACCGCGCCCAGCGCAGGCCCGTGGCTCTCTCCCCAGGTGGTGAAGCGCAGCACGCGCCCGAAGGTGTTCCAGCTCATGCTGGCTCCATTACCCAAAGTGCACTGCGTGTCGAGCGTATGGCGCAATCTGGATCACGCGAAGACGCGAAGACGCGAAGGGGTATGCGTCCGAGGCCGCCTTGCGGCGCAGACGCAAGACACGGTCATAATCGCATTCGCTTGCGCGCGTTTTCTGCCATCGAACAAGGCGCAACATCTTCGCGCCTTCGCGCCTTCGCGTGAAAACTATTGCGCGGCTCTAGCCAAGGCAGGCTGTTTGGGGCAGGAACAAAACATGATTGCAAAGCTCTCAGGCAGGCTTGATGCGACCGGCGAGGACTGGGCGGTCGTGGATGTGGGCGGGGTGGGCTACCTCGTCCACTGCTCCAGCCGCACGCTCGCCGCGCTGGGCGAGGTGGGCGAGGGCTGCACCGTCCACACGCAATTGCAGGTGAGCGAGAACGACATGCGCCTGCTCGGCTTCGCCGACAGCGCCGAGCGCGACTGGTTCCGGCTGCTGACCGGGGTGCAGGGCGTGGGGAGCAAGGTGGCGCTGGCGATCCTGTCTGCGCTTGCGACCGGAGAGTTGCGCGAGGCTTGCGGACGCGGCGACGCGGCGATGGTGGCGCGCGCACAGGGCGTGGGGCCGAAGCTCGCAGGCCGGATCGTCAACGAGCTGAAGGACAAGGCGGGCGCGATGCCGGGCGGCAGCGGCGGCTTTGCGGTGAGCGCGGCGGCGGCTCCCGCAGGCAGCAAGGGCGCGGATGCGGCGAGCGCTCTGGAGAACCTTGGCTTCAAGCCTGCGGTCGCGGCGCAGGCCGTGGCGCGGGCGCTGGAGGAACTGGGCGAGGGCGCCAGCGAGGGCGACCTCATTCGCGTGGCGCTGAAGAAGGCGGCGGGGTGATGGCGGATGTCTGACCCCCTCCACACGCCAATCCACTCAGGCACCCGCCAGCCCGGCGACCCGGACGCGGCCCTGCGCCCGCGCCGCTTGGCCGAATTCGTCGGGCAGGAAGCGGCCAAGGGGAACCTTGCGGTCTTCATCGCCGCCGCGCGGGCGCGCGGCGAGGCGATGGACCATACCTTGTTCTTCGGCCCGCCGGGCCTCGGCAAGACCACGCTGGCGCAGATCATCGCGGGCGAGCTGGGCGTGGGCTTCCGCGCCACCTCTGGCCCGGTGATCGCCAAGGCGGGGGACTTGGCCGCGCTGCTCACCAATCTCGAACCCAACGACGTCCTCTTCATCGACGAGATCCACCGCCTCTCGCCGATGGTCGAGGAGGTGCTCTATCCGGCGATGGAGGACCGTGCGCTCGATCTCATCATCGGCGAGGGGCCGTCCGCGCGCTCTGTCCGCATCGACCTGCCGCCCTTCACCCTGATCGGGGCGACCACGCGGCAGGGCCTGCTGACCACGCCGCTGCGCGACCGCTTCGGCATCCCGGTGCGGCTCAACTTCTACAGCCACGACGAGCTTGACCGCGTGGTGACCCGCGCCGCCGGGTTGCTCGGCCTTGCGATCGAGCCCGAGGGCGCGCGCGAGATTGCGCGGCGTTCGCGCGGCACCCCGCGTGTCGCCGGACGGTTGCTGCGGCGGGTGCGCGACTTCGCCGATGTCGCGGGCGCGGCCTCGGTCACCCGCGCGGTCGCCGACGAGGCGCTCACCCGGCTGGAGATCGACCGGCTCGGGCTCGATCTGATGGACCGCCGCTACCTCACGATGATCGCGACCACCTACAAGGGCGGCCCCGTGGGGATCGAGACGCTGGCGGCAGGCCTCGCCGAGCCGCGCGACACGATCGAGGAGGTGGTCGAGCCCTATCTCATCCAGCTCGGGCTCGTCGCCCGCACCGCGCGCGGGCGGGTGCTCAACGATGCGGGCTGGGCGCATTGCGAGATGACGCCGCCGCGCGACACGCCGCCTGCGCAGAGCGGATTGTTCGAGGACTGAGGCCTAGGGCTTGTCGACCGGCTGGCCGGCGGCCTGCCAGGCGGTGATGCCGCCTTCGAGATGCTCGGCGGGCTTGCCGGTGGCGGCCGCAAGCCGCTCTGCCGCCATCGCCGAACGGCGGCCCGAGCGGCAGTAAAGCACCACCTCGCGCCCGTCCGACAGATCGAGCTTGGCGGGGTCGAACTTGTCGAGGGCGATGTGCTCGGCGCCGGGGATCGTGCCCTCGGCGACCTCGGCATCGGTGCGCACGTCGATCAGGCGGACATTGCCGGCCTTGAGCTTCGCCGCCAGCTCCTCGGGCGAGAGCGTTACGGCTGTCGCCGGTGCCGTGACCGGAGCTGCGGTATCATCGGCTGCGGTGGCGGCGAAGGCCAGCTCGAAACCGAGCGGCGCCGAGGGGCCTTCGCGCTGTCCGCCTTCACCCTGCTCGCCCCCGCAGGCCGCCAGCGCCAGCAGCAGCGGCGCGAGCGGCAGGGCGGGGGACAGGAGCAGGGCGAAGCGGGTCGGCGTCATCCCTCCCTTATGCCGCAAGCTTGCGCAGAACGTAATGGAGAATCCCGCCGTGGCGGTAATATTCCATTTCATTTGCGGTATCTATGCGACACAGGGCGGTGAAGGTGAAGGTCGAGCCGTCCTCGCGAGTCACCTCGACCGTCACGTCCTGACCCGGGGTCAGATCGGCGAGGCCGCGGATCGAGAAGGTGTCGGTGGCCTTGAGGCCCAGCGTCTCGCGGGTGTCGCCTTCCTTGAACTGGAGCGGCAGCACGCCCATGCCGACGAGGTTCGAGCGGTGGATGCGCTCGAAGCTCTCGACGATCACCATCCGCACGCCGAGCAGGATCGTGCCCTTGGCCGCCCAGTCGCGCGAGGAGCCGGTGCCGTATTCCTTGCCGCCGATCACCACCAGCGGCGTGCCGTTGTCCTTGTGCTTCATGGCGGCGTCATAGATCGCCATGGTCTCGCCGCCATAGGTCGAGAAGCCGCCTTCGACTCCCGGGACCATCTCGTTCTTGATGCGGATATTGGCGAAGGTGCCGCGCATCATCACTTCGTGGTGGCCGCGGCGCGAGCCGTAGGAGTTGAAGTCCTTCTTGGCGACCTGATTGGCCATCAGGAACTTGCCGCCCGGGCTGTCTTCCTTGATCGAACCGGCCGGCGAGATGTGGTCGGTGGTGACCGAATCGCCGAGGATCGCCAGCGGCTTCGCATCGACGATGTCGGTGATCGGCGCCGGGGTCATGGTCATGCCCTCGAAATAGGGCGGGTTGGCGACGTAGGTGGAACCGGCGCGCCACTGATAGGTGTCCGAGGGCTCGACGGTGATCGCCTGCCAGTGCTCGTCGCCGTCATAGACGTTGGCGTAGCGCGATTCGAACATCGAGCGGTCGATATTGGCGGCGCGGTGCTCGGCAATCTCGGCATTGGTCGGCCAGAGGTCGGCGAGCATCACCGGATCGCCGTTCTGGTCGTGACCGATCGGCGTGGTGGTGATGTCCTCGGTGACGGTGCCCTTCAATGCATAGGCCACCACCAGCGGCGGCGAGGCGAGGAAGTTGGCGCGCACGTCGGGCGACACCCGGCCTTCGAAGTTGCGGTTGCCCGACAGGACCGAGGCAGCGACGATGTCGTTGCCGTTGATCGCGGCGCTGATGGGTGCCGCCAGCGGCCCGGAGTTGCCGATGCAGGTGGTGCAGCCATAGCCGACAAGGTCGAAGCCGACCGCGTCGAGGTGCTCCTGCAGGCCCGACTTCACGAGGTAGTCGGTCACCACCTGCGAACCCGGTGCCAGCGAGGTCTTGACCCATGGCTTGGGCTTGAGGCCGCGCTCGTTCGCCTTCTTGGCGACGAGGCCGGCGGCGATCAGCACGTCGGGGTTCGAGGTGTTGGTGCAGGAGGTGATGGCCGCGATCACCACGTCGCCATCGCCGATGTCGTGGTCCTTGCCTTCCACCGCCACGCGCGCGGGCGCAGCCTTGCCATAGGCCTTGGTGAGGTCCGAATTGAACAGGTCGTCCACCTCGGGGAGGATCACCTTGTCCTGCGGGCGCTTGGGGCCGGCGAGGCTGGGGACGACGGTGCCCATGTCGAGGCTGAGGGTCTTGGTGAAGACCGGAACATTGGCCGGATCGAACCACATGCCCTGTGCCTTGGCATAGGCTTCGACCAGCGCGATGGTCTCCTCGCTGCGGCCGGTGAGGCGCAGGTAGTCGAGCGTCTTGTCGTCGATCCCGAAGAAGCCGCAGGTCGCGCCGTATTCCGGGGCCATGTTGGCGATGGTGGCGCGGTCGGCGAGGGTGAGGTTGGCAACGCCCGGGCCGTAGAATTCGACGAAGCGGCCGACGACGCCGACCTGGCGGAGCATCTGGACGCAGGTCAGCACGAGGTCGGTCGCGGTCACGCCCTCGGCCATTGCGCCTTCGAGGTAGAAGCCGACCACTTCGGGGATCAACATCGAGACCGGCTGACCGAGCATCGCGGCCTCGGCCTCGATCCCGCCGACGCCCCAGCCCAGCACGCCGAGGCCGTTGATCATGGTGGTGTGGCTGTCGGTGCCGACGCAGGTGTCGGGATAGGCGACCGTCAC
>JAIXPX010000027.1 GCA_027486035.1 Erythrobacteraceae bacterium
TCCTTCTGCATGGTGAGGTAGGGGTGGTCCCAATCGCCCATGATGCCGAGGCGCTTCAGCTGCCCGCGTTGCACGTCGACCCAATGCTGCGCATAGGCGCGGCACTCGTCGCGGAAGGCCTTGACCGCCGCCTCGTCACGGCCCGCACCGGTGAGGACGGGCTTGGCCTTCTTTTCCTTGCGGTACTGCTCCTCGACCTTCCATTCGATGGGGAGGCCGTGGCAGTCCCAGCCCGGCACGTAAGGCGCATCGCGGCCCAGCAGGTTCTGGGTGCGGCAGACCATGTCCTTGAGGATGTGGTTGAGCGCATGGCCCACATGGATGTCGCCATTGGCATAGGGTGGGCCATCGTGGAGGATGAACTTCTCGCGGCCCTTCCGCGCCTTGCGCAGCGCGTCATAGAGGCCAATCGCTTCCCAGCGCGCGGCAATGCCCGGCTCCTTCTGGGGGAGGCCGGCCTTCATGGGGAAATCGGTCTTCGGCAGGAAGACGGTGTCCCGGTAATCGCGCTGCGTGCTGTCGTCGCTCATGGTGCGCGGGGCGTTAGGACAATTGCGCGCCCCAATAAAGGGTTTGCGCGAAGCACGCCCCATTCTCGTCATCCTGAACTTGTTTCAGGATCCATTCTTCGGCTTCGAGCGGCGGTGAATGGGGCGAAATGGACCCTGAAGCAAGTTCAGGATGACGGGGGAGAGAGCAGCCGCCGCGCCTCGGCGCAATCCCTGTCCATCTGTTCGATGAGCGCCTCGAGGCCGTCGAACTTCGCCTCGCCGCGCAGGTAGTGATGGAAGGCGATCTCGATCTCCTGGCCATAGAGGTCACCGGAGAAATCGAAGAAAAAAGGCTCGAGCAGCTCCTTGGGCGGCTCGAACTGCGGGCGAATGCCGATGTTGGCGGCGCCTTGCAGCACTTCGCCGGTGGCAAGGATGCGGCCCGTCACGGCGTAGATGCCGTATTTGGGGCGCAGGTAGTTCTCGACCCCGAGGTTGGCGGTAGGATAGCCGATCGTGCGCCCGCGCTTGTCGCCGTGCTCGACGATGCCCCTGATGGCGAAGGGCCGGGTGAGCAGGCGCGCGGCCTCCTGCGGATCGCCGTCGCGCAGCGCCTGCCGGATGCGGCTGGAGGAGACCACCTCGCCGCCCGCCTCAACGGCCTCGACCACCCGCGATTGCAAGCCCAGCTCGCCGCCCAGCGTGCGCAGCAGGTCGACGTTCCCCTTGGCCCCCTTGCCGAAGGTGAAGTCGCCCCCCGTCACCACCCCGTGCGCGCCGAAGCGCTCGATCAGGATGGCCTCAATGAAGTCCTCCGCGCTGGTCCCGGCGAGGGCGGCGTCGAAGTGGAACACCAGCATCGCGGTCGCCCCGGCCGCCAGATAAAGCTCCTGCCGCTGTTCGAGCGTCGTCAGCTTGAAGGGCGCGAGATCGGGCTTGAAGAAGCTGACGGGGTGCGGATCGAAGGTGGCAATGATCGAGGGGCGGCCCTCGGCGTGGGCCCAGGCGATCGCTTCGCCCGCCACGGCCTGGTGCCCCCGGTGGAACCCGTCGAAATTGCCGAGCGCGATGACGGCGCCGCGCAGCGCCTCGGGAACGGGATCGCGGTGATCGAGCCAGCGCATCAGGCCTCGCTGCGCCGGCAGGTGAGGAAGGTGAAGGCGGGATGGTCGCCGTCGGCCGCGTGGTCCTCGCGGGCGACCTCGTGCCATTCGGGGCCGAGCGGGGGCATGAAGGTATCGCCTTCGTAGTCGGCATGGATCTGGGTCAGCTCGACGCGGGCGGCCATGGGCAGGAACAGCTCGAACACCGCCGCCCCGCCGATCACCGCGATAGCGCCCTTCCCGGCAAGGCCCAGTGCCGCCTCGGGGGTATGCGCGACCTCGGCCCCGGCAGCCTGCCATCCGGCATCATGGGTGAGCACGATATGGCGGCGACCCGGCAGCAGGCCGGGCAGGCTTTCGAAGGTCTTGCGGCCCATGATCATGGGCTTGCCGAGGGTCAGGGCTTTGAAGTGCTTGAGGTCGGCCGGCAGCCGCCACGGCAGGTCGCCGCCGAGGCCGATCGCGCCATTGGCGGCGCGGGCGTAGATCAGCACGATCTCTCCCTTCGTTTCGGGGCTCATTTCAGCGCGTGCCCGACGCGGGTGACGTGGCCCATCTTGCGCCCTTCGCGCGCTTCGGCCTTGCCGTAGAGGTGGAGGTGCGGCTCGCCGGGTTCTGCCAGGATCGCGTGGGCCTTGAGCGCGTCCCCGCCGACGATGTTGCGCATCTCGATGCTGGCAAAGCGGGTCTTGGTGCCCCCCAGCGGCAGGCCGCAGATCGCCCGCACGTGGTTCTCGAACTGGCTGGTGGCCGCGCCCTCAATGGTCCAGTGACCTGAATTGTGGACCCGCGGCGCCATCTCGTTGAAGACGGGGCCGTGCTTGGTGGCGAAGAATTCGAGCGTCAGCACCCCGACATAGCCGAGCTCGGCGGCGACCTTCGCGGCAAGCTCGCGCGCCTGGGGAACCTGCGCCTCGACCAGCGCACCGGCGGGCAGGATCGAGCGGGCGAGCATCCCGCCCTCGTGCAGGTTCGCGGTCGAATCCCAGAACCTCACGTCGCCATCGCGGCCCCGCACGAGGATCACCGAGAACTCGGTCTCGTAGGTGACGAAGCCCTCGTAAACGCAGGGGACACCGGGGAAGGCGAGGCCGCCCGCCTCGAGCGCCGTGCGCGCGCGCCATTGGCCCTTGCCGTCATAGCCGTCGCGCGCGGTCTTGAGGATGCCGGGCGTACCGATCCGGGCAAGCGCTGCGGCAATGCCTTCGGCGCTTGCGACCTCGGCATAGGGGGCAGGGGTGCCACCGAGCGCGGCCACGAAATGCTTTTCGCGCAAGCGGTCCTGCGCGATCTCCAGCGCCTTGACCGGGCAGGCGAGGAGCGCGGCCGGGAGGCTCTGCACCGTGCTGACGGGGACGTTCTCGAACTCCCAGGTCACCACGTCGCAGCCTTGCGCCAAGCGCGCGAGGGCTTCGGCATCGTCCCATGCGGCGGTAATGAAGTCCGAGCACGCATCGGCCGCGACATTGTCGCCCTCGGGCGCATAGCCGACCACCCGGTAGCCGAGCTGCAGAGCGGCGACGGCCATCATCCGGCCAAGCTGCCCGCCGCCCAGGATGCCGATGGTGGAACCCGCTGCGAGCATCAGTCGTGCGGTACCTCGCCCACACCCGCGCTGTTGGCCGCGCGCCAATCCTGGAGGCGGTCGGACAGATCCTCGTCGCCGAGCGCGAGGATGGCCGCAGCGAGCAGCCCCGCGTTCTTTGCCCCCGCCTCGCCGATCGCCAGCGTGCCGACGGGAATGCCGCCCGGCATCTGCACGATCGAGAGCAGGCTATCCATGCCCGACAGCGCCTTCGACTGCACCGGCACGCCGAGCACCGGCAGGTGCGTCATGCTGGCGATCATGCCGGGGAGATGCGCCGCGCCGCCCGCGCCTGCAATGATGACGCTGAACCCCTCGCCCTCGGCGCCCTTGGCGAAGGCCACCATCCGGTCCGGTGTGCGGTGCGCCGAAACGATCCGCGCCTCGTAGGGCACTTCCAGCTCGCCCAGCACCTCGGCGGCGGCCTTCATGGTCGGCCAGTCCGACTGGCTGCCCATCACGATCGCGACCTTGCCCCTGGTCATCTCCATCATGCGTCCTTCAGGTAATACCGCTCGCCCGTCGGCGCACCGCCTTCGAACGCATAGATGATCGGCTGGCCGGTGGGAATCTCGAGCTCGGCGATGTCCGCATCCGAGATGCCCGACAGGTGCTTGACCAGCGCGCGCAGCGAATTGCCGTGGGCGGCGATGATCACCGTTTCGCCCTCGACCAGCTTGGGCAGGATGGCGCTCTCCCAATAGGGCAGCACCCGCTCGATGGTGAGCTTGAGGCTTTCGGTGTCCGGAATGGCGATCCCGGCATAGCGCGGGTCGCTGGCGAGATCGAAGGCGCTTCCCGCTTCCAGCACCGGGGGCGGAATGTCGAAGCTGCGGCGCCAGATCTTGACCTGATCGTCGCCGTGCCTTGCCGCGGTCTCGGCCTTGTCGAGCCCGGTGAGGCCGCCATAGTGCCGCTCGTTCAGGCGCCAGTCCTTGACCTCGGGGATCCACAGGCGCCCCGCCGCCTCCAGCGCGAGGTGCAGGGTCTTGATCGCGCGGGTCTGGAGCGAGGTGAAGGCGTAGGTCGGCAGCACGCCCTTGTCGCGCAGCAGGTGCCCCGCAGCCGCGGCCTCGGCCACGCCCTTGTCGGTCAGATCGACATCCCACCAGCCGGTGAAGCGGTTTTCGAGGTTCCACTGGCTCTGGCCGTGGCGGACGAGGATGAGCTTGGGCATTCTGACTCCGTCTTGCCGCGCCGCGGGCGGCCCGGTCCACTCACTATATCAGAGCGCGCGTCGTTAGCCCTCGGCGGGCGAATTGGGAAGGGGCTCCTTCCCGCACGAATCGCCGCAGGTGCCTGCAACCGCCCGCGCTTGCGCTTTCCTGCGCCGCAGGTTCTCGCGCAGCTTGGCTGCGAGGCGCTCTTCACGTGACATTTTCTTGCGGGCATCTTCATTCATGCGAAACGCCCTTAAGATATAGCGCCCCGTCATCAAGCCCCGCTTGACATTGCCCCGAGGCGCGACAATAGGGCGCGCCTGTTTCCGGAGCTGCTGTAGCTCAGTGGTAGAGCGCACCCTTGGTAAGGGTGAGGTCGGGAGTTCAATCCTCCCCAGCAGCACCATTCTCCCCCTTGCGTGGCGAGAATGTATTTCTTCTGATTTCGTCGAGGTGTCCGCACCGCTGTCCCCGGTGCTCCTCCCCATTCGTCGCCGCCGCGTGCTTGACGCGGACGTTGGCTGACCCTCGCGCCAGGCGGGAAGAAGGAAGGCCCGGCCCCGTGTCACGCACGGGACGACGGATGGTGTGCGGCAAACAAAGACTCCCGCAACCCCGTCAAAATTGACGATACGCCCCGCACCCTCCCTCCGCTATCCCCGCAGACCTGCACTATTTAGCCGGGGAGAGGCGCTATGGATCTGGGATTGAAGGGCAAGAAGGTCATCATGAACGGCGGGGCGCACGGCCTTGGCCTGCAATCGCTGAAGCTGTTCGCGGCCGAGGGCGCGGACGTCGCCTTCTTCAGCCGCAAGGAAGACAAGATCGCTGCCGCCGTCGCCGAGATCGATGCCGCCGGCCCGGGCAAGGTCTTTGCCGAAGTGTTCGACATGGCTTCCGGCACCGAGGCCTATCAGGCGTGGCTTGAAAAGGCGGTCAAGGAACTGGGCGGCTGCGACATCTTCGTCCACACCGCTTCTGCCTCGGGCACGGGCGGGGCTGGCGACTGGCAGGCATGCCTCGACATGGACCTGAAGGGCGCGGCCTTCGCGGTCGAGACCCTGACGCCCTATCTCGAAGCCTCGGGCACTGGCTCGATCGTGATGCTCTCCTCGACCGCCGCGCTCGAAACCTTCATCGCCCCCAACCCCTTCAACGCGATAAAGGCCGCGCTGATCACCTATGCCTCGCAATTGAGCCAGGCCTATGCCGCCAAGGGCATCCGCGTGAACACCGTCAGCCCGGGCGCGATCTACTACAAGGGCGGAAACTGGGAGATCATCGAGGAGCACATGAAGCCGCTCTACGATGCGACCCTCGCCAAGATGCCGATGGGCCGCTTCGGCGAGCCGGTCGAGGTCGCCAAGGCGATCGTCTTCGTGGCGAGCCCGGCGGTGCCCTACATGACCGGCGCGAACATCGTGGTGGACGGCGGCTTCACCCAGCGCGTCCAGTTCTAAGACCCTCTCCCTAGAAGGCGAAACACCATGTCCCAGATCGACCGCGACAAGCTGCTCGACATCTACACCCGCACGATGAAGGTGAACCGCACCGACGAGAAGTTCCGCGAGCTCCTGATGGGCGGCAAGGTCGCGGTGATGTATTACTGCGTGCGCGGGCAGGAACTGGTCTCGGCGGCGGCGATGGCGGCGCTCGAAAAGGAGGACTACGTCGTCTGCACCTACCGGGGCCAAGGCGAGCAGACCGCCAAGGGCATCCCGATGGAGAAGTGGTGGGGCGAATGCCTCGGCAAGGCGACCGGCACCTGCAAGGGCAAGGGCGGCACCATGCACATCACTGACCCCGAGACCGGGATCATGGTGACGACCGGCGTCGTCGGCTCGGGCCTTCCCATCGCCAACGGTCTTGCCATGGCGAGCCAGAACAATGGCGACGGGCGCGTGACGCTGGTGAGCTTCGGGGACGGCGCGGCCAATATCGGCGGCTTTCACGAGGCGATGAACATGGCCCAGCTCTACAAGCTGCCGGTCGTCTTCCTGTGCCAGAACAACCGCTATGGCGAGCACACCGCCTATGCCGACCATACCGACAGCCCCAACATCGCTTCGCGCGCCGCCGGCTACGGAATGCCGGGCGTGACGGTGGACGGCAATGATGTCCATCAGGTCTACCCGGCGGTGAAGGAAGCGGTCGACCGCGCCCGACGGGGCGAGGGGCCGACCCTTGTCGAGGCCATGTGCTACCGCATGATGGGCCACTTCTTCGGCGCCGACTTCAGCTACATGCCAGCGGAGCACATCGCCGAGATGAAGGCGGAGGACCCGCTGCCCAAGCTGCGCAAGGTGATGCTGGAGCACCAGTTCACCGAGGAGGAATTGGACGCCATCGTCGCCGACATCGACGCCCAGATCAACGCGGCGGTCGAACACGCGCTCGCCGCGCCGCTGCCGGATACCGACGAAATCTACAAGGACGTGCTGGAGGAGACCGCCTGATGGCCCAGATCACCATGACCCAGGCGCTCAACCTCGCAATCGACGAGGCGATGGCCGAAGATCCGGGCGTGTTCTGCCTCGGCGAAGACGTTTCCGCCAAGCAGGGCGGCGGGGTGTTCAAGGTCACCGCTGGTCTGACCGAGAAATATGGCGAACACCGCATCCGCGCGACGCCCATCAGCGAGACCGCGATCATCGGCGCAGCGGTGGGCGCGGCGCTCGCCGGCCAGCGCCCGATCGCCGAGATCATGCTGATGAACTTCGTCGGCGTGTGCATGGACCAGATCGTCAACCACGCCGCCAAGCTGCGCTTCATGTCCGGCGGGCAGACCCCCTGCCCGATGGTGATCCGCACCACCACCGGCGTCGGTGTCGGCTTCGGCGGGCAGCACTCGGATATGCTCGAGGCATGGTTCGCCCACGTGGCCGGCATTCACGTGGTGACGCCCAGCAACCCCGCCGACGCGCGCGGGCTGATGCGGGCGAGCATCGACGCCAATGACCCGGTGATCTTCATCGAGAACATCCTGTGCTACGGCCTCAAGGCCGAAGACCCCGGCCCGGGCTACCGAGTCCCGCTCGGCAAGGCGGCGATCGCGCGCGAGGGGACCGATATCTCGATCATCACCTATGGCCGCACCGTGCTCGACGCGCTGGCGGTGGCCGATGACCTCGCCAAGGAGGGCATTTCGGTCGAGGTCGTCGACCTCAGAACCATCGCTCCTTATGACGAAGCGACCGTGCTCGCATCGGTCCGCAAGACGGGCCGCGCGCTCACCCTGCACGAAGCTGTGCGCCCCTTCGGCACCGGGGCGGAAATCGCCGCCAACATCCAGGAAAAGTGCTGGGACGTGCTCAAGGGCCCGGTCCGGCGCGTCGGCGGCACCTTCTCCGCCGTGCCCTTCGCTTCGCATCTCGAACAGGCGTGGATCCCGAACAAGGGCCAGATCATCGAACAGATCAAAGCAAGCACGGGCAAGCTCTAGATGGCATCCGAAATCCGCATCCCCAAGCTCGGCATGAGCGCGGTCGAAATGACTCTCGTCGAATGGATGTTCGGCGATGGCGAGCGCGTCGAGAAGGGCGACATCATCTACACCGTCGAAACCGACAAGAGCACCACCGAGATCGAAGCCCAGGCCAGCGGGATCATCCATCCCACCGGCGAGGAAGGCGCGGTCTATAAAGTGGGCGATCTGATCGGCACCATCGAAGAGTGAGCACGCCGCGCGAACTTCTGGCCAACGTCTACGCCACCGCCGGCACACGCGACTGGGCGGCGGTGGAGGCGCTGATCCACCCGGACTTCGTGCTCTACGAGGCGAACTCGCTCCCTTTCGCGGGGGAGTGGCGGGGCAGGGACGCGCTCCAGCGCTGCGCCGCCGCGATGTACGGCACCTGGGCGAACACCGATCTGGAAATCCTCGACTGCACCGGGGGCGATACCCATGCGGTGATGGTGATCCGGCTGACGATGCACCCCAAGGACGGCAGCGAACCCTTCACTCAGACGATTTGCGAGGCGGGAACCTTCGAGGACGGGCTGCTGAAAACCTTGCGCATCCACTACTTCGACGCGGCCGAGGTCGCCGCGCGGGCCTGAAGCGGTCGGCGTGGCTGGCGAAGCGCGGGCGCGCCGAAGGCTAGCGGGGCCGCTGGGCAAGGAGCCCTACGGCCATCGCGCCGACGAAGACAGCGCCCTCCACGACCGCTGTCACCCCTTGCACAAAGGGTGTGAAGCCGCTCACGGCGAACAGCGATGCGAGCCGCGCAAGGCTCAACTGCGCGCCCGGAAGACCCTGATCGAGCGCATAGAGCGATCCGGCGAGGAGCGTTCCGCCTGACAGGTGGATCACTGCGCCCGCCAGCGCGCCGGAGAACAGGCCAAAGGACATCACCGGAAGGCGCGACCATCCGGCGAAGACCGCCCAGCCCGCGCAGCCGGTCGCAGTGCCGATCATCAGCCCCTCGAAGGGCCCCGTCACCTGCCGCAGGGCGAGGCCCGAGAGCAGCCCCACCCCCTCGCGTCCGAGAAGATTGCCGAGCGCGCCGACGCAAAGGCCCCCCAGCACCGCCCCGAGCACGATCCAAGGGTCGCCGTGACCGCGCCAGGCGAGCGCCCCGGCCATTCCTGCCCCGAGCCCGGCCCCGGCGAGCAGCCCGAGCGCGCCGACCAGCGCGGCGAGGATCAGGACCTGCCCGCCCCCGCCGGTCCCGGCGATGATCCCGTAAGCCAGCCCCGCCAGAGCGCCCGCGCCAAGCCCCGCCAGCGTCGCCATCCCCGCGATCTGCGATGCCGGCGCACGGTCCGGGGCTACCGCGCCTGCGAAGCGAGCTGTCGCGGCCGGTGCAACCGCCGCGATGAAGCGGTAGCCGTGCTTGGGCACGGTCTGGATGAAGCGGGGGGAGGCGGCCTCGTCGCCAAGCGCCCGGCGCAGGGTGCGGATGCACTGGGTCAGCGCCTCGTCGGTGACCGGCACACCCTGCCACACCGCGCGCATGAATTCGTCCTTGGACACCAGCTCGCCCGGCCGCAGGGCGAGCAGCGCCAGTGCATCGAAATAGCGGCTGCCGAGTTCGACCGGCACGCCGTCACGGCGCAGCTGCCGGTTGGCGCGGTCAAGCTCGAAGGCGGCAAAGCGCAAGCTGGCGGAAGCATCGTCCATTGCCCCACCGGTGTGCGGCGATGCGCCCCCGCTGGCAAGCGGCACCGGCAGTTTTCAGCCATTGCTCAGGAATTGCTCATGCCTTTCAGCGGCGATCCGGCGAGCTTCGTTTCTCTGTTTCTCTGGTAAACAGCGGAGACGCCCAAGATGACCGATAGGATCACATCCCGAACCCCCTTTCTCAACGGCTGGCGGATTGCCGGCTGGGGGAGTCTCGTCGCATTGCTGCTGCTGCCCGCGCTGGCGATGCAGTTCACCCGCGAGGTCGACTGGACCGCGAGCGACTTCGTCTTCGCCGCCATCCTGCTCGGCTTCCTTGGCGGCGTGGTCGAGCTTGCGGTGCGCTTTTCCCGCTCGGGCTCGGCGCGGGGCGGCTATCTGCTTGCCGGCTTCACCGCTTTCGTCACGCTGTGGTCGAATGCCGCCGTCGGCATTATCGGCGATGAGGACGCCGTGAACCAGTTCTTCTTCCTGATGGTGATTGCTGCCCTCGTCGCTGGGGCGGCGGCCCGCTTCCGGCCCGGCGCAATGCGCTGGATCGCGCTTGCGCTCGCGCTGGGACAATACGCGGTCGGCATCGCCTCGCGGTTCATGATGCCGGGCCATGCGACCGAATGGGGCGTGCTCACCATCTTCGCGGTGCTGTGGTCTGCCAGCGGCGGGCTGTTCCACCGCGCGGCAAAGGCCCGGCATGGCTGAAGCGATCGTCGCCCCGGGCGCGAACCGGGGCGACGACATGGCCAGAGCGCGGGAGCCTACTTCTTCTTGCGGCTCGCCGCTGCGGCCTTGACGACGCCCGCATCCCAGGTGACGCGGGTCTGGGTCTGCGGGTTGAAGCGGTTGTCCTCGTACGTCGCGGCCTCGGCGGCCGCGATCTCGGCCTTCGTCAGGAAATCGCTCGGGCGAAGCTTGAAGACGTCGATCCCACGGCTGATCTCGGTGCCGTAGAGGTGGCCCTTGTACCAGTAGACCGACCAGTAGCCGCCCAGCACCATCTGCTTGGCGTCGATCGGCCCGCGATCAAAATAGGCGATTTCCTTCGGGTTGGCGCTGTCGGTGAAGTCCATCACCGAGATGCCGCCCTGATACCATGCCTGGGCAAAGAGGTCGCGGCCGGGCACGGGGATGATCGAGCCATTGTGCGCGACGCAGTTCTCCTTGTCGGTCTGGGCGGCGGGCATCTTGTAGTGGGCGCGGAAGACCAGCTTGCCATCGACGATGTCATAGATCGCGTTCGCCCCCCAGGTCTTGGGGTCGGAGGCCTTGCAGCGCGGCCGCCCGCCGCCGCCCCACTCGTCGGTGAAGATCACCTTGGTGCCGTCATTGTTGAAGGTCGCCGAGTGCCAATAGGCAAAGCCCGTGTCGGTGGCGACGTCGATGCGCTTGGGGTTCAGCGGATCGGCGATGTCGAACAGGATGCCGTTGCCCGAGCACGCGCCCGCCGCCAGCTTCAGCGCGGGGAAGACCGTGATGTCGTGGCACTGGTCGGTGCGCGAGGTGCTCTGGGTGCCGTCGCCGTGATCGCCGCCCTTCCACAGGCCGGCGATCTCGCCGGTTGTCTCGTCGGCGAAGACGCGGGGGCTCTTGACGATGCGCGCCTTGCCGGGGTCGGCGACGGGGATTTCGATCACGTCGATCGAGAACAGCGCGGTCCGGCTGTCGCCCGGGGTGCTGCCGATGCAGCCGGCCAGCTCCTTCTCGTCGCGGATGCCTGCGGTGCCCGAGTTGTAGACGATCAGGCGGCGGTCGTCCGCGCTCACCACCGAATGGGTGTGGCTACCACGGCAGGTCTGCACCTGGCCGACCTGGCGCGGGGCCGAGAGGTCGGAGATGTCGAAGATGCGAAGGCCGCGGAAGCGCTCCGGGTTGACCTTGCCCGGCGCGCCCTCGAGCCCGCAGTCGGTCCGGCCGCGGGTCTGCTCGACGCTCATCACGAGGAGCTTGCCGACCACCGAGACGTCACCCTGCCCGCCGGGGCAGACCACCGAGCTCTTGAGCGTGGGCACGCCGTCGGGCCCAAGCTGGTAGATGTTGAAGCCGTGGTAGGAGCCCGCCACCATGATGTCGCCGAAGAAGGCGAGGTCGGTGTTGGCGAAATCGAGCAGCGGGGTGCGCTCGGCGAATTCGGTGAGGCTGTCCTCTTCCTCGCGCGCCGGCGTGGCGGCGGCAGCAGCGGGTGCCGCGGGGGCGGCTGCGGCGACGGCGGGGACGGCGGCAGTGTCGGCGGGCTTGGCCTCCTCGGATTTCTTCTCCTCCTTGCCCTTCTTGGGAGCGGCCGGCGGGCGCAGGTCGGCGGGGTTGGCGGGGTTGAAGAAGCCGGCGGGTTTCCTCAGGCTCGCGATCTTGGTGAGGTTCCAGATCGCCTCGCCCGCCTTGTCGAAGCCCGCCGCAAGGCCGACGCGCGGATCGCTCGAGAGGGCGGCGAGGAGCTTGTCCATGCGCTTGATCTCGCCCGACTGCTCGGAATCGACGTCGCTGACGAACTGGTAGAGCACCGGATCGGCTGCCGTGCCGTCCTCGCCGAGCAGCTCCTTCACCATGTCGACCGCGCCCTCGTGGTGGGCGATCATCAGCGACAGGAACTTGCCGTCGAAATCGGCACCCTTGGCCGCCGCCAGCGCTTTCATGTCCTCCGGCGAGGCCATGCCCTTCATCATGTGGTGCAGATGTTCGCCGTGACCCGCCATCGCCGGGTCCTCGAGCGGCTCGCCGCGTTCGGCGAGCCAGGTCTTCATGAAGCCGATCTCGTCGGCCTGGCTCGCCTCGATGCGGCCGGCAGCCGCGATGATGTCGGCGTTGTTGGTGCGCTCCTTGACCAGCTTCGCCATGTCGAGCGCCTGCCCGTGGTGGACGATCATGTGCTGCATGAAGGCCACGTCGGCGGGGGTGTAGCGCGCCTCGGCAAGCTTGGTCGCCTGCTCGGCGGTGATCGTCTTGCCTGACTGTCCCGGCGCCCCGGGCTGGACGATCTGGACGCTCTGCGCATGGGCGATGCCCGAGGCGGAGATGAGCAGCGCGGCAGCAAGAGCGGCGCGCGGGGTGCGCGCGGCGCGGGCGGTAACGGTCATGGCAAGTCCCCTTGGATCGAAGTTGCCCGCCAGAGTGCCGCCGCGCACCCGCCAGTCAAGCCTGCCCGATCCGCCGCAAGAGCTCTTTCGACGAACCTCCAACCACGGCCTATCAGCCGCATGGGCCGCCCTGTCGCGGCAAGGGGGCGCTCATCGCGGCACAGACTCCGTTTACCGCAAGCGGCGGACGGAGTGCTTGCAGCGGCGGAGCGGGTGTGGATAAGATTGGCGTTAAGCCCGCCGCAACCCTGTCGGAGTAGACTTGCGACCATGGCATTTTCCCGCTTTTCCGCTGCCCTGACCGGTATCGCTGCCGCGCTTGCGGCGATCGCCGCTCCGGCCGGAGCGCGGGAGGATGATCTCCGCGCGACGTTCGACAGCACCTTCGGCACCAAGGCCCGCGCCCCGAAGAGCTTCGATGCGGTCTATGCCTCGAGCTTCCAGCAGCGCATCGCCCAGCTCGCTGACCCCGCCCGGGGGCGGATCGGCGTTGCCGCGATCGATCTTGCTACCGGCGAGGAAGTGGCTGTGCTCGGCGACCAGCTCTTCCCGATGGCCTCGACCAGCAAGATCGCGGTCGCGGCGACCTATCTCGAGATGGTCGAGAAGAAGAAATTCTCGCTGACGAGCGAATTTCCGCTGATGATGCCGGTTGCCTCGGCGCGGTTTTCCTCGCCCAAGGCGCCGGTGCGCGCCGGGCAGGTGATGCCGGCCATCGACCTGATCGAGATCATGATCACCCGCTCCTCGAACCCGGCGACCGACGCGCTCCTCGCCGCGGTCGGCGGGCCGGCGGTGGTCAACGACTTCATGCGCCGCAAGGGCATCAAGAACTTCTCGATCAACCGCGACATCGCCACGCTGGTGCGCGATGATGGCGAGTTCAACCCGGCGAGCTATGTCGACAAGCGCGATGCGGCGACCCCGCGCGCGATGGTGCAACTGCTTGCAGGGCTCCACCGGGGCGAGTTCCTGTCCGACGAGAGCCGCCAGGTGCTTCTCGCGGCGATGAGCCGCACCGTCACCGGCAAGCGCCGCATCCCCGCCAATATCCCGCTCGAAGCGCGGGTCAGCCACAAGACCGGCACGCTCTCCAACACCTCGAGCGACGTCGGCCTGATCGAATGCCCCGACGGGCGCGTGATCGCGGTCGCGATCTACGTTACAGGGCAGGGCAGCAAGCAGGCGCGCGAGGAACGCATCGCCGCCATCGCGCGGGCGCTCTACGATGGCTTTGCGGTCCGCGCGCAATCCAATCCGGTCAAGAACTGGGCGAACGCGCCATACGGCAACGGGGGCTGATCCCCTCGGTTCCAGTCACCATGCCTGACGGGAGGCAGCAAACAGGGCGGCACCGCGAGGCGCCGCCCTTGGCGTTTGGGTGAGTGGGGCGCCGCGCCTATTCGGCGGCTTTCTCGGCCTCGTCGGCGATGCTGGCCGCATCATTGGCGATGTCATCGGTGGTCTTGACGGCTTCATCGGCAGCCGCATCGGCGGCAGCCTCGATGCTGGCAGCCGTGCCCCCCGCAGTCGCCTCGACCTCTTCGCCGGCATTGTCGGTAGCGGTCTCGGCATCGGCGTTCATCGCCTCGACCGTCTCGTCGGCCTCGGTGTCACCGGCGTCGCTGCAAGCGGCAAGGGCGAGGGCCGAGCCCGCGACGGCGGCGGCGAGGAGGATCTTGCGCATGATATTTATCCCTTTGTCCTGCGTATGGGACCGGCACGGATCACGACCGGTTCTTGTCCGAAGCTAGGGATCGCACCTGCAAGCGACAAGGCGCTTGCGGCAGGACGCAGGGATTTCGCCGCATTTGCGCCACATTTTGCGCGCCCGCTTCTCCCCTGTCCTTGCGCCACCCCCCTACCCGCGCCGCAGCGCGCCTGCTAGCAGGCGGCATGGCCGATAAGCAGCATCTCTACCTCGTCGACGGGTCGTCCTACATCTTCCGGGCCTATCACCGCCTGCCCCCGCTGACGAATCCCCAAGGCACGCCGGTCGGCGCGGTCTATGGCTACACCACGATGCTGTGGAAGCTCGCGGCCGATCTCGACGCGGCCGACGGCCCGACCCACCTTGCCGTGATCCTCGACGCCAGCGGCGAGAGCTTCCGCAACGATATCTACGAGCACTACAAGGCCAACCGGCCCGAGCCGCCCGAAGACCTCAAGCCGCAGTTCCCGCTGATCCGCGACGCGACCCGCGCCTTCAGCCTGCCCTGCATCGAGGTGCCGGGGCTGGAGGCCGACGATCTCATCGCCACCTATGCCCGCCGCGCGCAGGAACGCGGCTGGGACGTCACCATCGTCAGTTCCGACAAGGACCTGATGCAACTGATCTCCGAAGTCGACACGCCGCACGGTCCGGCCCGCATCGACATGCTCGACACGATGAAGAACCAGCGCATCTGGCTTCCCGAGGTCGAGGAGAAGTTCGGTGTCGGCCCCGAACTGGTGGGCGACGTGCTGGCGCTGATGGGCGATTCGGTCGACAACGTGCCCGGCATCTTCGGCATCGGCCCCAAGACCGCCAGCAAGCTGATCGCCGAGCATGGCTCGCTCACCGCCGCGCTCGACAGCGCGGAGAGCATGAAGCCCTCCAAGCTGCGCGACCGGCTGATCGAGGGGCGCGGCGATGCCGAGCTGTCCAAGGTTCTGGTGACGCTGAAGGAGGATTGCGACCTTCCCCAGCCGCTCGAGGAGATGGTGCTTGGCCCGGTCCCGCCTGCGCCGCTTGCGCTGTTTCTCGAAACCCACGGCTTCACCTCGCTTCTGCGGCGGCTCGACGCTGGCCACGGCAGCCCCTCGCGCCCCACCGATCTCAACCCGCCCAAGCCCACCACTGCCAGCGCTGCCGCCTCAGCGGAGGGCGAAGGCAACCGCCAGCCGCTCCCCGATTTCGCGGCAGTCGATCACGCGGCCTATGAGACGGTGCAGACCATCGAGCGGCTCGAAGCCTGGATCGCCCGCGCCCGCGCGGCGCAAGTGGTGGCGGTCGATACCGAGACGACTTCGCTCGATGCGATGCAGGCCGAGCTCGTCGGCGTGAGCTTGGCGCTCGGGCCCAATGATGCCTGCTATATCCCGCTTGGCCACGGCGGGACGGACATGTTCGCCGAAAAGCCGCAGCAGGTGCCGATGGCCAATGCCATCGCCGCGCTGAAGCAGCTGCTGGAGGACGAAGCGGTCCTCAAGATCTTCCAGAACGGCAAGTATGACCTCAACGTCGTCGCCCGGCAGGGAATCGCGGTCAGCCCGATCGACGACACGATGGTGATCAGCTTCGATCTCGACGCCGGGCGCGGCGAGGACGGGATCGGGGGCGGACACGGGATGGACGAGCTTTCGCAGCGCCACCTCGGCCACACACCCATCCCCTTCAAGGACCTGTGCGGCACCGGCAAGAAGGCGATCAGCTTTGCCGAAGTGCCCCTCGACCGTGCCACCGCCTACGCCGCCGAGGATGCCGACATCACCTGGCGGCTGCACGCCCACCTGAAACCGCGCCTCGCGATCGAAGGCGGGAGCCGGGTCTACGAGCGGGTCGATCGTCCGCTGATCCCGGTGGTCGCCCGCATGGAGCGCGAAGGCATCAAGGTCGACCGCGCGCGGCTCGCCAAGCTGTCCGAGGAGTTCTCGCACGAGATCGCCCGGCTGGAAGGCGAGATTCACGCCGTCGCCGGGCAGGAGTTCACCGTCGGCAGCCCCAAGCAATTGGGCGAGATCCTGTTCGACAAGCTCGGCTACAAGGGCGGCAAGAAGGGCAAAACCGGGCAATATTCGACCGATGTATCGGTGCTGGAAAAGCTCGCGGCCGAGGGCGCGCCGATTGCGCGGTTGGTGCTGGAATGGCGGCAGCTCGCCAAATTGAAGTCGACCTACACCGACGCGCTTCAGGCGGCGATCAACCCGAATACGGGCCGGGTGCACACCAGCTACAGCCTTGTCGGCGCGCAGACCGGGCGATTGAGCTCGACCGATCCGAACCTCCAGAACATTCCCATCCGCACCGCCATCGGCCGCCAGATCCGCGAGGCCTTCGTGCCCGAACCCGGCAATGTGCTGCTCGCGGCGGACTATTCGCAGATCGAGCTGCGCCTTGCCGCGCACATGGCCGATGTCGCCAGCCTCAAAGAAGCCTTCGCCCACGGCGAGGACATCCACGCCCGCACCGCGCAGGAGATGTTCGGCGAGGTCACCCGCGACACCCGCGCACGGGCCAAGACGATCAACTTTGCGATCCTCTACGGCATCAGCCGCTGGGGCCTGGCCGCAAGGCTCGAGGTCGAGCCCGACGAGGCGCAGGCGATGATCGACACCTATTTCCAGCGCTTCCCCGGCATCCAGCGTTATATCCATGAAACGCTCGAGAGCGTCCGGGCGCGGGGCTATTCGGAGACCCTGTTCGGCCGCAAGACGTGGTTTCCGCGGATCAATTCGAAGAACCAGGCCGAGCGGCAGGGCAGCGAGCGCGCCGCGATCAACGCCCCCATCCAGGGCACCAGCGCCGACATTATCAAGCGCGCCATGGCGCGGATGCTCCCGGCGCTGGCGGCAGAGGGCCTCACCGACGTGCGGATGCTGCTCCAGGTCCACGACGAACTGGTGTTCGAACTGCCCGAGGGCCGGGTCGAGGCCGCCACGCCGATCATCCGGCAGGTGATGGCCGAAGCGGCGCTGCCCGCAGTGGCGCTGACCGTTCCGCTTGGCATCGAGATCGGCGCCGGCGCGAGCTGGGACGCGGCGCACTAGTTGCTTATCGTCACCCCAGCGGAAGCTGGGGCCTAGGGCGGCAAGCACTTCACTATGAGGCCCTAGGTCCCAGCTTGCGCTGGGATGACGGGTGATGGCCAATGTTTCACTTGGAAGCGAAGCTGTGCCGCAGGCACAAACATTGCGCGAACATCAATCGTGCTTCTTCTCTCGCGTGGGGGTGAGCAATTCGGGCGAGAAGAACCCGATCGGCTGGACGGCAGCGGCGCGTTTCTTCAACTCGCCGCGCATCTGCCGGTACTCGGCTTCCATCTCTTCGGTGACGGTGGCGCGCGAATCTCTCAGAGCCGCCTCGAAGTCCTGCGCCTCCACCGCGCTCACCTCGCCGCCCACCCGGTGCAGCGCCGCAAGGCCCGCACGGCGGACGAGGTCTTCCAGATCGGCCCCGGTAAACCGCTCGGTGCGCGCCGCGAGGCTGGCCAGATCGAGCCCGTCGCCGAGGGGCATCTTCGCGGTGTGGATCCGCAAGATATGCTCGCGTCCCGCCGCATCGGGCGTGCCCACATAGACCAGCTCGTCGAAGCGGCCGGGACGCAGCAGGGCAGGGTCGACCAGCGTCGGCCGGTTGGTCGCTCCGATCACCACCACCGATTGCAGCTCTTCCAGCCCGTCCATCTCCGCCAGAATGGTGTTGACCACGCGGCCCGTGACCTGCGGTTCGCCCTGCCCGGAGCCGCGCGCGGGAACGAGGGAGTCGATCTCGTCGATGAAGACCACGCAGGGCGCAACCGCGCGGGCGCGGGCGAAGAGGCGGGCGATCTGCTGCTCGCTTTCGCCGTACCACTTGGACAGGAGGTCCGAGCTCTTCATCGAGATGAAGTTCGCCTCCGCCTCCTTGGCCACGGCCTTGGCGAGCAGGGTCTTGCCGGTGCCCGGCGGGCCGTAGAGCAGGAAGCCCTTGGCCGGGCGGATGCCCAGACGGCGAAAGGCGTCGGGGTTCTTGAGCGGAAGCTCGACACCCTCCTTGAGTTTCTCGGTCGCCTCGCCGGCGCCGCCGATGTCGGCCCAGCCCACGTTGGGCACCTGCACCATCACCTCGCGCATCGCGCTCGGCTGGACGCGCTTGAGCGCGCTGAGGAAATCATCGCGGCTGACGCACAGATCCTCGAGCACCTCGGGCGGGATGGTGCGCTCGTCGAGATCGAGGCGCGGCATGATGCGGCGCACCGCCTCGATCGCGGCTTCACGGGCGAGGGCCGCAATGTCCGCGCCGACAAAGCCGTGGGTGACGCGGGCGAGCTCGTCGAGATCGACCGCGCTCTCCAGCGGCATCCCGCGGGTGTGGATTGCGAGGATCTCGCGCCGCCCGCGCTGATCGGGCACGCCGATGACGATCTCGCGGTCGAAGCGGCCGGGGCGCCGGAGGGCCTCGTCGATGGCATCGGGGCGGTTGGTGGCGGCGATGACGACGACGTTGGCGCGTTTCTCCAGCCCGTCCATCAGGGTCAGGAGCTGGGCGACAAGGCGCTTCTCCGCCTCGCCCGGCACCTGGGTCCGCTTGGGCGCGATCGAATCGATCTCGTCGATGAAGATGATCGCAGGGCTTGCGCGGGCCGCCTCCTCGAACACCTCGCGCAGGCGCTTTTCGCTCTCGCCATAGCCCGAACCCATGATCTCGGGGCCGTTGATGATGAAGAATTCCGCATCGTTCTCGTTTGCCACGGCCTGGGCGAGGCGGGTCTTGCCGGTGCCCGGCGGGCCGTGGAGCAGCACGCCCTTGGGTGGCTCCACCCCGAGGCGGATGAACAGTTCCGGGTAGCGCAGCGGCAGCTCGACCATCTCGCGCAGGGCGCGGATCGTGTCTTCCATCCCGCCGACGTCGTCGTAGTTTACCACCGCCCGGCCATCGCGGGGCTCCTCGAACTCGGCGCGCAGCTCGACCTCGGTGTTCTCGTCGATATGGACGATGCCCTTGGGGGTGGTCGAGGCAACGGTGAGCCTGATCTGGGTCAGGGCATAGGCTGGCGCGCGCAACAGCTGGCGAACATCGGCCGGCATGTTCTGGACGGGCTGCTGGCCCGTGGTCGCAACGACATCCCCGGCGACCAGCGGGCGGCGGAAGAAGTTGCGCTTCAACGCCTGCCCCGGCCCCTGGAGGCGCATTTCGCGCTGGGCGGGGGCGAAGACCACCCGGGTCGCGGGACGCGATTCGCCACGGGCGATCTCGACATGCTCGCCCGAACCCGCTTCGGCATTGGCGCGCTGAAGCCCGTCGAGTCGCACCACGTCGAGCGCGTCGTCCTCGGGATAGGCCGCCATCGCGATCGCCGCGGTCGTGCGCTTGCCGCGCAGCTCGAGAACGGCGCCTTCGGTGATGCCGAGCCGCTGGAAAGCGGTGCGCGGAATCCGCGCGATCCCGGCCCCCGACTCCTCCTGCCTCGCAGGCGCGACCTGAAGCCTTGCAGTGCGGGTGTGGATGTCGGTCTCGGCGTCGGCCATGGCGAACCCTGCTCAATCGATTGCGTCACCGATAGCTAGGAATGCCCCTGATCGAATACAATCAGCGGCCCGGTGTGCGGGGCACCGCATGCGCCGGACGCGAAGGGCCGGCCCGGTCTTCCGGAAAGGAGCACCGGCAAGAAAAAAGCCCGGCACGAAGGCCGGGCTTGAAAGTTTGGGAGAGGATGCCTGAAAGGCATTGCCCCATTGGCCCAACCTGCTTGATTGTGCAAGTGCGAATAAGCCGAATATGATGCAAAGAACGCAACCTAATCCGAAAAGTGTTCGAATTTGTGCGGTTCTCTGCAAAAATCTGCCCATTATGTAGGCAGGCGCCTAAAAAATCTGCAAAACCTGACCCAAGCAACGTTTGCACCGCAACATGAAAGCCGATTCGGCTTTGCGACTCTGGCGGAGGTGACAGGCGGGTCTCAACGCACTAATCACGCTTCGGATCCCGCAGAGGAAAACAGGCAGGAAGGCCCGATGACCAAGCTCTATCCCGACGCTGCAAGTGCGCTCGCCGACGTGCTGCGCGATGATATGCTGATCGCCGCCGGGGGCTTTGGCCTTTGCGGCTTGCCGGAACGGCTGCTGGACGCGATCCGAGACAGCGGCGTCACCGGGCTTACCTTTGCCAGCAACAATGCCGGGATCGACAACGAGGGGATCGGCAAGCTGTTGCGTACGCGGCAGGTCAGGAAGATGATCAGCTCCTATGTCGGCGAGAACAAGGAGTTCGAACGGCAATATCTGGCGGGCGAGCTGGAAGTCGAATTCTGTCCGCAAGGCACCCTCGCCGAACGGATGCGGGCCGGCGGCGCGGGGATCCCCGGCTTCTACACCCGCACCGGCGTCGGCACCGAAGTCGCCAAGGGCAAGGAGCACAAGGATTTTCCCGGTCGTGACGGCGTGATGCAGACCTATATCCTCGAACAGGGGATCTTCGCCGACCTCGCCATCGTCAAAGCGTGGAAGGCGGACGAGACCGGCAATCTTGTGTTCCGCAAGACCGCGCGCAACTTCAACCAGCCGGCGGCGACCTGCGGCAAGATCTGTGTCGCCGAGGTCGAGGAGGTGGTTCCCGCAGGCAGCCTCGATCCCGACCAGATCCACCTGCCCGGGGTCTTCGTGAATCGCATCGTTCTGGGCGCACCCTACGACAAGAAGATCGAGTTCCGCACGGTGAGGGAGCGGGAGCCGGCCTGATGCGAGGCAGTGTCGCGCTTTTGCCCCTGTTGGCGCTGGCGGCCACGGCTCTGCCCGGCCCCGTGCCAGCTTCGGCTCAGGCCTCTCCGGAGGCGGCGGAATCGCAGCCGCCTCCGCCGTCACCCGCGCCCGAGACAGCCACGGTATCCGGCTTTGCCCAGATGGTGCGCTATGGCCGCGCCGCTGCGCTGGCCCGCAATCCCCAGAGCGGTTCCATCTCGGCGATCCTCAGCGATCCTTTCGCTCTCGACGGCAGGCGTGCCCGCTTCCCGGCCGGACAGCAGCACATCATGCTGATCGACCTTGATCCGGCGGGCGGCACCCTTGTCCCGCCCGCCACGCCGGAGCGGCAGCAGGGCCTGATCCTCGGCTTTGCCGTGCTGCGCGAAGCAGGGATCGCGATTCGCTGGATCTCCGATCTTCCGGTCGAAGAAGCAGGACGGCTTCGCACAGCGCTTGAGCTATCCGGCCTCGATCCAAGCGATGAGGCCATCATCTCGCTGCGCCCCGAGAGCCAGGCGCGCAAGCAGGAGCACCGCGAAAATCTGGCCAAGACCGCCTGCATCACTGCCATCGGCGGCGACGAGCGCGCCGATTTCGACGAACGCTTCCGCTACCTCAAGAACCCCGCCGCCGACGCAGATCTCGATAAGGCGATCGGCGACGGCTGGTTCCTGATCGATCCCGTGTTTCCGGTCGATGGAGAGAAGACGAAATGACCACCCCGATCCCCTCCGGCTGGACCCGCGACGAAATGGCCGCGCGCGCCGCGCGCGAATTGAAGGACGGTTACTACGTCAACCTCGGCATCGGCATCCCGACGCTGGTGGCGAACCACATCCCTGAAGGGATGCTGGTGACACTCCAGAGCGAGAACGGGATGCTCGGCATCGGGCCGTTTCCCTATGACGACGAGGTCGATCCCGACCTCATCAATGCGGGCAAGCAGACGATCTCCGAACTGCCGCATTCCGCCTATTTCGATTCCGCGACGAGCTTCGCGATGATCCGCGGCGGCCATATCGACCTCACCGTGCTCGGCGCGATGGAGGTGGCCGAGAACGGCGACATCGCTAACTGGATGATCCCGGGCAAGATGATCAAGGGCATGGGCGGGGCGATGGACCTTGTCGCGGGGGTCAAGAAGATCATCGTCGTGATGGACCACACCGCCAAGGACGGAACGCCCAAGTTCATCCCTGAATGCACCCTGCCGCTGACCGGCGCGGGGGTGGTCGACATGATCATCACCAACCTTGCCGTGTTCCAGCGGCCCGCGAAGGGCGAGCCGTTCCGCCTCATCGAGATGGCGCCGGGGGTGACTGCGGCCGATATCGCCGCGACGACCACCGCGCATTACAGCGTGTGATGCTGCGTGTTGCGGCGCTCGGCCTCTTCGCGCTTGCGGCGGTGATCGGCGGGATGTTCGCCTTCGTCTCCCCGCCGCGACTGCTGTCGCATTATGACCGGCTGGCGGGCGGGCACGATGGCTCACAACCGTTGGCGACCGGTGTGCCGTTCGGCAGCCACGGGCAGAGGCTCGACATCTGGGCGCCGAACGATGTGGCCGGGGCACCGTTGCCGGTGGTGATTTTCTGGTATGGCGGTGGCTGGGCCAAGGGTGATCGTGCGTCCTACGCCTTCGCGGGACGGGCCCTCGCCAAGGCAGGCTTCGTCGTCGTCATCCCCGATTACCGCAAGGTGCCGCAGGTGCGCTTCCCTGCCTTCCTCGAGGACGGGGCCGAGGCGGCGGCCTGGGTCGAGGGCAACATTGCGCAATATCGCGGCGATCCGGCACGGGTGGCCTTCATGGGGCATTCGGCGGGCGCCTATCAGGCGGTGATGCTCGCGCTCGACAGCAAGCGGCTGGCGGTAGAGGGGGTCGATTCCGGCTTCGTGAAGGCGGCGGTCGGCCTCTCCGGCCCCTACGACTTTCATCCCTTCACCTCCGAGCGCGCGATCGACGCTTTCTCGCGCTGGCCGCATCCGCAAGAGACGCAGCCGATCGCCTTCGCCCGCAAGGATGCGCCCCCGATGCTGCTCGTGACCTCGGACGGCGACGAGACCGTCCGCCCGAAGAACGCCAACAATCTTGGTGCGAAGCTGCGGGCGATGGGCGCGCCGGTCGAAGTGAAGAACTTTGGCCCCCTCGATCACGAGGAGATCGTGATGGCCCTCTCGGTCCCGTTCCGCGGCAAGGGTCCGGTCCTTGCCGACAGCGTGGCCTTCCTGCGCGAACATCTGGGAGAATGACCATGTGGCTGGCAGCGCCCCGCAATCCCGATGCGCCGCTGGCCGGCCTCAAGGTGGTGGAGCTTGCCCGGGTGCTGGCTGGGCCCTTCTGCGGACAGATCCTCGCCGATCTCGGTGCGGACGTGATCAAGGTCGAAAGCCCGGAAGGCGACGGGACCCGCCTGTGGGGGCCGCCGTGGGTGGAGCGCACCGACGCCGAGGGGCGTGTCCACCGCGAGGCCGCCTATTACCACGCCTGTAACCGGGGGAAGCGATCGATCATCGCCGACTTCGCTAAGGCTGATGATCTCGCTCGGGTGAAGGCTCTGTGCGGGGAAGCCGACGTCGTTATCGAGAACTTCAAGACCGGCTCCCTTGCGAAATTCGGGCTGGACTATGCGAGCCTGTCCGCTGCCAACCCGGGCCTTGTCTATTGCTCGATCACCGGCTTCGGGCAGACCGGGCCGAGAGCGCATGAGGCGGGCTATGATTTCGTCGCGCAGGGAATGAGCGGGCTTATGTCCCTGACCGGCGAACCAGTCGGGCACCCGGTCAAGATGGGCATCTCGATCAGCGATCTGGCCACCGGCGTCTGGGCTGCGAACGGCATTCAGGCGGCGCTGCTGATGCGGGAGCGGCCCGGGCCGAGGCAGGGGCGCGGCCAGCAGGTCGACATGGCGCTGCTCGATTGCTCGGTGGGCCTCCTCGCCAACCAGGCGAGCTACTTCTTCACCACCGGCCAGAACCCGCCCCGCATGGGCAATGCCCACGCGCAGGTCGCGCCCTATGGCGTCTTTGCTGTGAGCGATGGCCATGTGATCCTCGCGCCTGCCAATGACGGGCTGTTCCACAAGCTCATGGCCGTGCTGGGACGGAGCGCATTGGCCGAGGATCCGCGCTTCCGCACCAATGGCGCCCGCACCGCCAACGCCAGAGCTCTCGACGCCGAGATCGCGGCGGCGACGGCGGGCTGGACCAAGCAGGGCCTGCTCGACGCCTGCCATGCCGCAGGGGTGCCGGCGGGGCCGATCAACCGGCTCGACGAGGTCTTCGCCGACCCGCAGGTCATCGCCCGGGGCCTCAGGATCGAGCTCGGCGGGATGGCGGGGGTGCGCAGCCCCTTCGTCTTTTCCGATGCGCAGCTCGCACTCGATCGGCCCTCGCCGATCCATGGGGAAGACGGCTAGGCGAGCGCCCTTGCCCCGGCGCGCCACAGTCTCTCGGCCGGGCCCTGGCCGAACCGGGCCAACCACGCTGGCGACCACAGCAGCATCCCCGCGACCGGCACCAGCCCCAGAGCCAAGGCCTGCCAGCGGGTAACCTGGCCGAACAGGCCGAGGCCCCAGCTGGCGAAGACGCCCGAGAGGACCACGCTGGTCATCAGGTAATTGCTGAGCGACAGTCGCCCCGTCGCTGCGAGCCGCCGGACCAGGCTATTGCCCGGTCTGAAGAAAGCCATCGCCAGCGCGGCGTAGCTCACCGCGAGGGCCATGTCGAAGGGAGCGGAGATCACCAGCGCCACCGGCCCGACCAGCGCCGCCGGAAAGCCTGCGCTGACCAGCCAGGCCGCCAGCAGCAGCAGTCCCGGCAGGACCACCAGAGCGGCGAGTCCGGCGATCCGCTGGAGGCGGAAGGTGCGCCACTCGCCCCTCAGCATCCCGCCGCGCCACAGGCTCATGCCGAGCGTAATGGCGGCGAGGTTGAGCGGAAGGGCGGTGACCAGCGTGCCGAGCTGGCCGGGGATGCCGGCCGTCCGGCGCGCCACCCTTTCGCCCAGCCCTTCGCGGCCCTGTTCGAGCAGCGCGGCGATCGCGGCGGGATCGTGGCCGAACTGGCGCTCGGCCCAGAGCAGCGCGTCGGAGCCCCAGTGTTTCACGTGAAACGCCACCAAAGGGGGGCCTAAAGCGGTCAGGCCGAGGGCTAGATGCATGCACAACAGGCCAAGGGCGATGCTGAACAGCCCCTGCGCGGACAGGCCCGCCAGAAACGGCACGAACAGCCCGGCCATGGCATAGGGGCGCAGCACGTCATTGCTGGCCAGCAGCACGGCGTGGACGAGGCCGATCGCGAACAGCACGATCATGCGCGCGTAATGCGCCCGCCACGCGGCATCGGCTGACCGTTCGATCAGGATCAGGCACCCCGCGCCGAACAGCATCGCAAAGAGCGTGCGGAACTTGTCCTCGATGAAGACGAAGCTCGCCAGCCACACCCAGTGATCGGCCGGCCCGGTGCTGCCATAGGCAAGCGGGTTGTAATAGGCCGGCCCGGGCAGGGCGAAGGCAAGGACGTTCATCCCCACAATGCCAAGCACCGCCACCCCGCGCAGCGCGTCGAGGGCGAGGACACGTTCCGTTGCGGGGGAGGAGGAGGGTGCCGTCACGGACAGCACCCTTACCCGAAAATCAGCCGAGCGCAGCCTTCAGATCATCGACCAGATCGAGGCGCTCCCACGGGAAGAAGTCGCCTTCCGCGGTGCGGCCGAAATGGCCATAGGCGGCGGTCGGCTGGTAGATCGGCTTGTTGAGGCCAAGGTGCGTGCGGATCGAACGCGGGGTCAGGCCGCCCAATTTGGCGATGCCGAGGATCGCCTGCTCGATCGCATCGTCGCCGACCGTGCCGGTCTCGTGGGTGTCGACATAGAGCGACAGCGGCTTCGACACGCCGATCGCATAGGCGATCTGGATGGTGCAGCGCGTGGCGAGGCCCGCCGCCACCACGTTCTTGGCGAGGTAGCGGGTGATATAGGCCGCCGAACGGTCAACCTTGGTCGGGTCCTTGCCGCTGAACGCGCCGCCGCCATGCGGGGCCGCGCCGCCATAGGTGTCGACGATGATCTTGCGGCCCGTGAGGCCCGCGTCGCCGTCCGGCCCACCGATCTCGAAACTGCCGGTGGGGTTGATGAAATACTCGGTCTCGCGCAGCAGCACCGGCGGGATCACCTCGGCGACGACCTTCTTCACATAGGCCTCAAGCTCGGCCTGCCTGACCGGATCGCTCTCGTCATAGCCGGCCTTGTGCTGGGTCGAGACGACCACGGCGGTCGCGGCGACCGGCAGCGAGCCTTCATAACGCAGAGTCACCTGGCTCTTGGCGTCGGGCTCGAGGAAAGGCGCCGCGCCCGAGTGGCGGTCGGCGGCCATGCGCTCGAGGATCTTGTGGCTGTAGTAGAGCGTCGCCGGCATGAGGTCGGGGGTCTCGTCGGTGGCATAGCCGAACATGATGCCCTGGTCGCCCGCCCCCTCATCCTTGTTCTCGCCCGCGTCCACCCCTTGTGCGATGTGCGCCGACTGGCCGTGGAGGCGGTTGAGAAACACGAACTTCTCCCAGTGGAAGCCGTCCTGCTCGTAGCCGATGCGCTTCACCGTGGCGCGCACTGTCGCTTCGATTTCCTCCTTCGCCCCCGGTGCCCACTCGCCGTTCTCGAACACGCCCTTGCAGCGGATCTCGCCCGCCAGCGCCACGAACTGGGTGGTGGTCAGGGTTTCGCAGGCGATGCGCGCCTCAGGGTCCTTCGACAGGAACAGGTCGACGATCGCATCCGAAATCTGGTCGGCGACCTTGTCGGGGTGCCCTTCGGAAACGCTTTCGGAAGTGAACAGGTAGTTGGTGCGCATGGATACCCCGGGGGCTGAAAGTGCGTTCGTGCGCAGAGATCGAGGCGACCTTATAGAGATATAAGGAAACCTTTATGTCCTGGGCTGTCCCGCTCCGCCCTAGCCGCGCGCGCGGGTGAGCGCAAGCACTCTCGGCAGGGCGAGGCCAAGCCCAAACAGCAGCGCTGCCCATGCGAGCGTGAGGCCGTGGCCGAGACGGGCGAAGAGGGTGGGCGCATCCGCTTCGGGCACGAAGCCCACCACCGCATCCGCCTTGCCGGTGGCGATGGCTGCACGCACCACACCGCGCGGATCGATCACCGCGCTGATCCCGGTGGTGGTCGAGCGGATCACCGGCAAGCCCTCCTCGATCGCGCGCATCCGTGCCTGCCCGACGAATTGCGGCGAGCCCCAGCTGCCGAACCACCCGTCGTTGGAGGGGTTGAAGATGAAGTCGGGGCGGGTTGCCGGGTCCACCACCTCGCCCGAGAAGACGATCTCGTAGCAGATCTGCACCCCGACCTTGCCGTGTTCCCCCAGATCGAGCGTGCGCGGGCCGGGGCCGGGGATATAGTCGATGCTCCCTGCCACCAGCCGCGAAAGGCCGAGCGGCTCGAGCAAGGGGCGCATCGGCAGATATTCGCCATAGGGCACGAGGTGCGCCTTGTCGTAGCCCGCGACGATCCGCCCGGCGCCGTCGAGGCCCATCACCGAATTGCGGGCGCTGACGGCGGCAGGCGCGCCGGCGGCGTTCCTGCCGATGTTGAGATTGACGACGCCCGCCAGCAGCGTGGATCGCGGCCCGATCACTGCCCCGACGCGGCGGCGCGCGAAGGCAGGGTCGCCCGCAGCGGTCATCCGGTCGTAGTAGAACGCGGGATAGCCGTCCTCGAGATAGTCGGGCAGGGCGCTTTCGGGCCACAGCACGATCCGCGAACGGTCCCGCTCCGGCGCGGTGAGACGGGCGAGGCGGGCGAACTGCTCCTCGAACTTGCTCGCGTCGTTGAGCTCGGCCTGCGGGAGGTAGGGCTGGACGAGGGTGTAACGGAGATTCGAATCTGCCGTCGGCTGGGCGTGCGGCACATTCATGACGAAGGCGATGTAGGCCGTCGGCAGGACCACGCCGGCCCAATTGCGCCGCAGCGCGCTGTCGAGCACAAGCGCGGCGATCAGCACGGTCAGGCCGGAGAAGGCGTAGGTCCCCATCCAAGGGAGGAACATCATCAAACCGGGCCGCTCCCAGCCCCCCAGCAGCATCAGCCCGACCGGTGGCCAAGGATAGCCGGTGAACACCCAGCCCCGCAGCCACTCGGTGACGATCCACGCGCTCGCCAGCACCAGCCCGAAGGCCCAGAGTGGTCGCTTTCGGGCAATGAGGTGCGCCGCGAGCGCAGCGAGGGCCGGATACCAGGCGAGATAGAGGCACAAGAGCGGCACTGCCGCCCAGCCCAATGCCTCGGGCATCTTCGCCTGATGGGTGAAGGCGGTCGCGATCCAGTTGTTGGCGAGGGTCAGGTGCGCCCAGCCGAACAGCCAGCCGCGCGCGGTCGCGCTGCGCCAGGTCGGGGCGGTGTGGATCAGCCAGACGAATCCGGCGAGGCCGCCAAGGCCCAGAGGCCACAGGTGCAGCGGCGGATAGGCGCAGGCGGCGATCAGCCCCAGCCCGAAGGCCGCCAGTCCGGGGCAGCGCTGCACCAGCGCCGCGAGCGCAGCCAGCCGCCCGGTCATGACCGCTTACTCGACGGCTTCGAGCGCGCCGCTTTCACCGCCCGTGTCATCGCCGCGAATCGAGGGCGGGAGAATCGAACTGTCGATGCCGCGCTGCTCGCTGTCTTCGGCGCTCTTGCGGGGCTTGCGACCGCGTGCGGGCTTGTCGCCACGCTCGGCGCGGCTGGCCCCTTCGCGGTTGCTCTCGCGATTGCCGTCGCGCTCGCCGCGCCGTTCGTCGCGATTCCCGTCGGCACGGTTGCCGTCGCGCTCCTTGCGCTGGCGGCGCGGACCGCGCTGGCGGTTGTCGTCGCGCCCATTGTCGCGCCCGCTTTCCCGGTCGTCCTGGCGTTCGTCGTTGAGGAAGCTCTCGCCTTCCTGCCCCGGCTCGCCTTCGAGCACCTCGGCAGCGCCGGCATTGTCGGACTGTTCGTAGACCGAGCGGGCCGGCGTGTCGCTGCGGCGGCCGAAATCGAAATCGTCCTCGAAGTCATCCGCAGAATCGCGTTCGTCATGGCGGCGGCTGCCGCCATTGCCGCCGCGCTGTTCGTCCTGGCGCGCCTTGTTGTCGGCGATCACCCGGAAATAGTGATCGGCGAACTGGAGGTAGTACTCCATCTGCACGCGGTCGCCGTTGTGCTGGGCGTCCTGGGCAAGCTTCTTGTACTTGTCGAGCATTTGCGGGGCATTGCCGCGCGCCCGGCTGTCGATCCGGTTGAGCTGGCTGCCGTTGCCGCCCTGATTGCGGTTGCCGCGACCGCGACGACGGTTGTTCCGGTTGTTGTTATTCAAGGAAAACGTTCCTTATCAGCGACCTTTCGCGATAACACTTTGCCCGCGCGGTCAACAGACCCCTTGCCCTTCGTCACGCATGGTCCCGGCGATGGCCTTGCCAAAGCTTGCCGCGCGCTCCGCGCTGCCGCAGTCGGGGACGTGCCCTGACGGCCGTATCAGCTAAGTTTAGGAGCTTGGCCCAGCGATTTGCGCCCTTCGCAATCCGTCTGGCCTGACAATGACGTAGCGATGCGAAATGGGTTTGCCAAGCCTTTGCCGCGCTTTTCTCTTATCGCAGGACCAAGGCGCGTGGGCGGCCGGCAAGATCACGGCGCAGCTCCGATGTGAAGCCGGCTGAATGAGCGAGGTCAGAGACCGCCCCGGCCTGATTCGCGCCGATCTCGAGGATGGCGAGGGCGCCTTCGTTCATCAGCGCGCGAAGCTGGGGGATGAGGACGCGGTAATCGTCCAGCCCCTCCGGCCCGGCGAAGAGGGCGGAGTGGGGCTCATAATCGCGGACCTGGGGGTCGAGCACCGCGTCTGCCTCGACATAGGGCGGGTTGCACAGAATGAGGTCGAAGGTGCCGAGACGCTTGCTCCAGCCGCCTTTCGTCCAGTCAGCCGTGATCAGCCTTACCCTGTGGCCAAGCCCAAGATGCGAGGCATTCGCGTCGGCAACGCCGAGCGCGGCCGATGACTTGTCGATCCCGACGCCCGTTGCCTGCCAGCGTGCGCCCACGACCTTGGCTCTGGCCTCGGCTTCGGCCAGGAAGGTCAGCAGCAGCGCCCCCGAGCCGGTTCCGAGATCGAGCACGCTCCCGGCATCGGGTTTGATTTCGAGGGCTGCCTCAATGATCGCCCCGCTGTCGGCACGCGGTATCAGCGTGTCGACTGTCACACGAAAATCGCGACCGTAGAATTCCTGAACCCCGACAATATAGGCCAATGGCTCACACGCGGCGCGCCGTTCGATACTTTCGAAGAATCGCTTTGGCGTGGTATGGCCCATGGTGCGCAGCAGGAGGTCCGATCGGCTGATCCCGAAAGCATGCGCCATCAGCAATTCGGCATCCAGCCGCGCGGTGTCGCTGGTGGCGGCAAGGCGCTCGGCGGCTGCCCGGATGGCTTCGGCGACGGTCATTATTCCGAAAGCGCCGCCAGCCGCTTGCCCTCGTCCTCGGCGATCAGGGCATCGACCAACTCGGCCAGCCCCGGCCCGGCGAGCACCTCTTCCAGCTTGTGCAGGGTCAGCCCGATGCGGTGATCGGTGACGCGGCCCTGGGGGAAGTTGTAGGTGCGGATGCGCTCGGAACGGTCGCCGCTGCCGACCATCGCCTTGCGCGCCTCGGCCTCGGCGCCCTGGGTGGCCTCGCGCTGGGCATCGTAGAGCCGCGTGCGCAGCACCTGCATCGCCTTTTCGCGGTTCTTGTGCTGGCTGCGCCCGTCCTGACAGGTGACGACCGTGCCCGTCGGCAGGTGGGTGATCCGCACCGCCGAATCGGTGGTGTTGACGTGCTGGCCCCCAGCGCCGGACGCGCGATAGACGTCGATCTTGAGGTCCTTGTCCTCGATCTGCACGTCCACTTCATCGGGCTCGGCCAGCACCGCGACGGTGGCCGCCGAGGTGTGGATGCGCCCGCCGCTTTCGGTGACAGGCACGCGCTGGACGCGGTGGACGCCGCTTTCGAACTTCAGCTTCCTGAACACGCCCGTGCCGGTGACGTTGGCGATCACTTCCTTGAAGCCGCCGATGTCGCTCGCGTTGATGCTGACCGGCTCGACCTTCCAGCCCTGCTCGGCGGCATAGCGTTCGTACATGCGGTAGAGATCGGCGGCGAACAGCGCCGCCTCGTCGCCCCCGGTGCCGGCGCGGATTTCGAGCATCGCGGGCTTGGCGTCGGCGGAGTCGCGGGGCAACAGCGCGATGGCGAGGCGGCGTTCGAGATCGGGGAGCGTGGCCTTGATCTGCGCCAGCTCTTCCTCGGCCATCGCCTTCATCTCGGGGTCGGCGAGCATCTCGGTGAGCCCCGCCATCTCCTCGCGCGCGGATTTTACCTCGGCGGCGATTTTCGCCACCGGCTCCAGCTCGGCATAATCGCGGGAGGCGCGCACGAAAGCCTCGCCCTCCAGCGTTCCGCTCGCCATGCGCGCTTCCAGCTCCGCAAAGCGGTGCGCGATCTGGTCAAGGCGTTCGGGGGGAATTTGCATGGGGGTTTCTTACTCGTCATGCTGAACTTGTTTCAGCATTCATTTCGCAACTTCGGGCTGCGGTTGGTGCGGCACGATGGACCCTGAAACAAGCTCAGGGTGACGAGGTGGGCTAAGAGAGCGCGAAGGTCATCGGTTCAGGCTTCTTCCGTCTTCCCGGACTTGATCCGGGATCCCGCTACTAAATGCCCCGCCGCGAGAAGAAAAGCGGGGCCCCGGGTCAAGCCCGGGGTGACGATGGGGGACTAGTTGATTGCGTAAGCCCAGGCCGTCTTGATTGCGTCGTCCAGAACTTCGTCTGTCACCGTACTTCTAATCCCTCGGCTCGGCTCGCCAGCTTCGTCGGAAACCGAGACAATGTAGGCAGGGTTCATCTTGGCAGCTTTGTCGAACCGCTTCTTGACCGAACCAGTCGAGACGACCTCGACCGAATATCGATTGTTTCTAAGGTGCCGCGCCATCGAGATGGCCACTTCACTGTGAGGTTCAGCTTCGACGGCAATCGCCACGTCGAGACGCTCCTCCTCCCGCGCCCCCACCAACATAGCCAGCCGCTCGATCCCCGCGGCCCAGCCCACCGCAGGCGTCGGGGCACCCCCCAGAGACTCCATCAGCCCGTCATAGCGCCCTCCGCCCAGCACCGTGCTCTGCGAGCCCAGCGCGGCGGCCGAGGCGCTGCCTTCGTCGGGTATGAACTCGAAGGCGGTATGGCGGTAATAGTCGAGCCCGCGAACGAGGCTCTCGGCGCGCACCCACTTCACCCCCGCCGCGTCGAGCCCCGAAGTCACCGCCGCGAAGAAGGCGCTCGCCTCCTCCGACAGAAACGCATCAATCTTCGGCGCATCGGCGAGGAACGGCTTGTCGCGCGGGTCTTTCGAATCGAGGATCCGCAGCGGGTTCTTCTCAAGCCGCTCCTGCGATTCTTCGGAGAGGTCGCCCGCAACCGCGCGGAAGTAGTCCACCAAAGCCGCCCGCCACGCCTCGCGGCTCGCGCCATCGCCCAGCGTGTTGAGGTGCAGGGTCACGTCGTGGATGCCCAGCTCCTTCAGCAGCTGGTCCGCCATTGCCAGCAGCTCCACATCGGCCTGCGGCTCGGCAGCGCCGATCACCTCGGCATCGATCTGGTGGAACTGGCGGTAGCGGCCCTTCTGCGGGCGTTCGTAGCGGAACAGCGGCCCGTGGGTCGCCACTTTCAGCGGCGCATATTGCTGCCAGCCATCCGTCAGGAAGGCGCGCGCGATCCCGGCGGTGAATTCGGGGCGCAGGGTCAGGCTCTCCCCGCCGCGGTCGTCGAAGGAATACATCTCCTTCGACACCACATCGGTCGTCTCGCCGAGGCTGCGCGCGAACACCTCGGTCTTCTCGAACACCGGCATCTCCACCCGGCGGAAGCGGTAGAGGCGGCGGACGCGCTCGAAGGTCTCGACCACGAAGGCGAAAGCTTCGGCCTCGGCGCCGAAGATGTCCTGGGTGCCGCGAACGGGCTGGGGCGTTTTCTTGCTCATACAGGCCGCGCGATTAGGCCTACGCAGCCCCTTTCGCAATCCTGCGGCACGGATTAAAGGCCCGCGCGTTACCTCTCGCAATCGCACACAACACAAGAGAAAAGCCATGCGCATCGACAAGATCCCCACCGGGGTGAACCCGCCCGACGATCTCAACGTGATCATCGAAGTGCCGACCGGTGGCGAGCCGGTGAAGTATGAATTCGACAAGGAAAGCGGTGCGCTGTTCGTCGACCGCATCCTCCACACGCCGATGCGCTATCCGGCGAATTACGGCTTCGTGCCCCATACCCTCTCCCCCGACGGCGACCCGCTCGATGCGCTGGTGATCTCGCGTTCGCCCTTCATCCCGGGCTGCGTCGTGCGCGCGCGCCCGATCGGGGTGCTGAACCTGGAGGACGAGCAGGGCGGCGACGAGAAGCTGATCTGCGTGCCGGTGAACGAGACCTTCCCGTACTATGCCGACGTGATCGAGACGAGCGACCTGCCCTCGATCATCTTCCAGCAGATCGAGCACTTCTTCACGCACTACAAGGATCTCGAAGCCGAGAAGTGGGTGCGCGTGGGCAAGTGGGGCAATGCCGCCGAAGCGCGCAAGATCACCATCGAGGCGATCGAGCGGTATCAGGCAGGGAAGTAGGGTTTCCTGATTGCGGGCCCGCCTCCGCGGGCCCGTCCTCGGTGCTGTTCCCGTGGCTTGCGCCACGGGGCACCTGCGGCTCGCGCGTGTGCGCTCGCGGCCCTGCGGGCCGAACCAGTCCCGTCATGAGCGGTATGCGCTGAGATCGGTCGCGCTAGCGACCGCAAGCCCGAACGGGCGCCCGCAGCGATGCGGCCTTCAGGCCGCGTGAGCGAGGATTTCGCGCGCCGGATGGCGTGCGGAACTCAAAAACCCGCGGATGCGGGTGCGAAACTCAGAAAATGCTCAGCAGCGCCTTGAAAACCAGCGTCAGGGTGATCGGCAGGCCGATCGCCAGCGACCACAGCAGCGCCGTGTCGCGGCGGAAGGCGGGGGCCAACGCGAGGTCGGCAGCGCTGGCGTCGTCGAGATCGGCCCAGCGCTTCTCAAACCAGCGGCACACCGGGATGATGCCGCCCACCAGCACGATCAGCGCCAGATAGGGCAGGGCGCTCGACGTGCCTTCGGAGAGCGCCTTGATCGTGAAGAAGATCTGGAGCGCGGTGTAGACCAGCAGGCCATAGGCGACATGATCGCTCATCTGCTTGCGCCAGTCGCGTGCGCGGACGGTCGAAAGCGCCGCAGCGTGCTTGTCTGTCTTCACCATTCGTGCCGCTCCCCAACGGACGTTCATGCTGGCGACACTATCGCAAAGCGAAGTTGAAGTTGCAAGAAGCTCTGTTTGTCCGACGCTTTGTTGCGCGGCGCGCAAGTATGCGCAGCAAGCCGTTCACAATGCAGGCCTGATGCTGGGGGCCAAGCCTGGGGCTGCGGGACTAAGCAAAAATCCTGCCAAACGCGGCTGCACCCTTTCCTGCCCGGCCAAGGGTGCTAAAGAGTCGGACGACATGACCACCGCCACTCTCCCAGATCCGGCCGCCGTCTCCGGGGCCAGCGCACCGCTCGGCAGCGGGCTCGAGGTGATCTCGATCGCCAAGAGCTATGACAAGCGGGCGGTGCTGACCGATATCTCGCTGAGCGTGGCGAAGGGTGAGGTGCTCGGCCTGCTCGGGCCTAACGGCGCCGGCAAGACGACCTGCTTCTATTCGATCATGGGCCTCGTGAAGCCGGATTCGGGCCGCATCCTGATGGACGGCGAGGATGTGACCAAGCTGCCCATGTACCGCCGTGCGATCCTCGGGCTGGGTTATCTGCCCCAGGAAACCAGCATCTTCCGCGGCATGACGGTGGAACAGAACATCGCCTGCGTGCTGGAACTGGTGGAGCCCGACAAGCACGTCCGCGCTTCCGAACTGGAGCGGCTGCTCGACGAATTCGGCCTCACCCGCCTGCGCGAATCGCCCGCGATGGCGCTGTCGGGCGGTGAGCGGCGGCGTTGCGAGATCGCCCGTGCGCTGGCGGCCAAGCCCTCGATCATGCTGCTGGATGAACCCTTCGCAGGGATCGACCCGCTCTCGATCAGCGATATCCGCGATCTGGTAAAGGACCTGAAGCAGCGCGGGATCGGGGTGCTGATCACCGACCATAACGTGCGCGAGACGCTCGACATCGTGGACCGCGCCTGCATCATCTACGGCGGTCAGGTGCTGTTTGCCGGGAGCCCGCAGGAGCTGGTTGCCGACGAGAACGTGAGGCGGCTCTATCTCGGCGAGAGCTTCACGCTTTAGCGTTCCGCCATGGCGCTCGGCCCACGCCTTGACCTCAGGCAATCGCAATCGCTGGTGATGACGCCGCAATTGCAGCAGGCGATCAAGCTGCTGGCGGCCTCCAACCTCGAGATCGAGACCTTCATTGCCGAGGCGCTGGAGGCCAATCCGCTGCTCGACACCGGCGGGCCTGCCGAACCCGGCGAGCCCGAGCGGATCGAACTCGCTGCGCCTGCGGGCGAGGAGGCGACCGCCGACCAGCTCATGCTGGCAGGCGGGGGCGAAGGCGATGCGCCGCTCGACCTGTCCTCCGTGGACCGCGACTGGGACACCGGGGACGGAGAGGCGCGCAATGCCCGCGATGCCGAGTGGGGCGCGGCAGCGGGCGGCGGCGCAGGCGATTTCGACGACATGCCCGACTGGGAACAGCTGCGGGCGGCCGAAGTCACGCTGGCCGAGCATCTCGAAGGCCAGATCGGCCCGCTCACCGACGATCCGCGCACCGCCTTCATCGCGCGCCACATCATCGGCTTGCTCGACGAGGCGGGCTATCTTCCGGCGACGCTCGAGGAGGTGGCCGGGGATCTCGGGGTGGAGCTGTTCGAGGCCGAGGCGGCGCTGATGCTGGTGCAGTCGCTCGATCCCTCGGGCGTGGGGGCGCGCAATCTTGCCGAATGCATCGCCATTCAGGCGCGCGAGGCGGACCGATACGACCCCTGCATGGCCGCGCTGATCGCCAACCTCGACCTTGTCGCACGCGGCGAGGTCGAGCGGCTGAAGCGCCTGTGCCGGGTCGACGACGAGGATTTCGCCGACATGCTGCGCGAGCTGCGCGGCTACAATCCGCGCCCGGGCCTTGCCTTCGCGGCTTCCGAGGCGGGGACAGTGGTGCCCGATATCCTGGTCAGCGCCAATGCGGGCGGGGGTTGGGACATCGCCCTCAACGAGGAGACCCTGCCCAAGCTGATCGTAAACCGCGGCTATTTCCTGGAACTGAACGCAGGCGCGACCAACAGGGAATCGCAGGGCTGGCTCAAGGAAAAGCTCGCCGACGCCCACTGGCTGATCCGCGCGCTCGACCAGCGGCAGAAGACCATCCTCAAGACTGCTGCCGAGATCGTGAAGCAGCAGGACGGGTTCTTCCGCCGCGGCGTTTCCGAGCTGCGCCCGCTCACCCTGCGCGAGGTTGCCGAGCAGATCGGGATGCACGAGAGCACGGTCAGCCGCGTGACCAGCAACAAGTATCTCGCCTGCGCGCGCGGAACCTTCGAGCTGAAATACTTCTTCACCAGCGGCGTCGGCCGGATCGGGGATAGCGGCGAGGGCGAGGGCGGTGCCTCCAGCGCGGCGATCAAGGCGCGGATCAGGGCGCTGATCGATGCCGAGACGGCCAAGAACATCCTTTCCGACCAGCAGCTCGCCGAAATGCTCCAGAAAGAGGGCTTCGATCTCGCCCGGCGCACGGTGGCGAAATATCGCGAGGCCATTGGTCTGGGTTCGAGCGCGGAGCGCAGGCGGGCGAAGAAACTCGCCAGCGTCTCCTAGGCAGCGTCCTCGGGAAATGGCGCAGGTGTAAACACCCGGCACCTGCAAAAGCGCGCCCTGCGGGGTGTGACTCTAATGGCTCACCGGGAAAGCTTAACGGCGGAAACCACTTATTAACCTTTTTTGGTGAGAAGTTGCGTGGTTAACAGGCGGCAACCTCTCCTAAGTGGGGGTTACAAAGCGTATCACAGGGGACAGAAATGCGCGTTCTGCTGATCGAAGACGAACCGACGACCGCCAAGGCGATCGAGCTGATGCTCACCACCGAAGGCTTCAATGTCTATTCGACCGACCTCGGTGAGGAAGGCCTCGATCTGGGCAAGCTGTATGATTACGATATCATCCTGCTCGATCTGAACCTGCCCGACATGCATGGTTACGACGTTCTCAAGAAGCTGCGCGTCGCCAAGGTGCAGACCCCGGTGCTGATCCTTTCGGGCATCAGCGAAATGGATTCGAAAATCCGCAGCTTCGGCTTCGGGGCTGACGATTACGTGACCAAGCCCTTCCACCGCGAAGAACTGGTCGCCCGCATCTATGCCGTGGTGCGCCGCTCGAAGGGCCATTCGCAGTCGGTCATCCGCACCGGCAAGCTCGCCGTGAACCTCGACGCCAAGACGGTCGA
>JAIXPX010000010.1 GCA_027486035.1 Erythrobacteraceae bacterium
GACGTGGTGGTCAGCCTGTTCTCAGGCCAGAAGCCGATGACCGTGTTCATGCAGCAGGGCAGCCAGATCGGTCAGATCGCCATGCAGGCAGGCGTCGGGATCGGCGGCATGGCCCGGGCACTGCTAGGGCTGGCCGCCACTGCGGCAGCGACCGCGCTCACCAACCCCTATCTGCTGGCGGCAGCCGCTGCCGCAGCCCTCGCGTTCGGCGCGTTCAAGATGTTCCAGTCCAGCGTCAAACAGTCGGGCGAGCTCGACAAATATGCCGCTAGCCTTGGCCTTACCACCAAGGAGATGGAGAAGCTCGGGCCGGTCGGGATCACGGTTGGCGACACCATGAAGGGTTTGTGGACCACCGTCTCGGACGGCCTCAATCTTGGCCCGGTATTCTCGACCTTGAAGGATTGGGCGGTAGCCGCCTTTGAAGCGATCCTTCAGGCCGGCAAATATGCTGTCGCGATCCTCTATGCTGGTTGGGTCGGTGGGTTCAACGCGATCCGGATCCTCTGGTCGTCGCTGCCTGGCGTGATCGGTGAAGCAGCCGTAGGCGCCGCCAATCTCGCTATCGCTGGCATCGAATATCTCGCCAATAAGGCGATCGCCGCGCTCAACTGGCTGGCAAACTGGGTCAACCCGGTACTCGACCGGGTGGGCCTTGCGACTATCGGTCAGATCGAGAGTGTGGCGCTGCCGCGCATGGAAAACAGCTTTGCTGGATCGACGGCGCGGATAGGCGCTCAGGTCCGGGACGAGTTCACCTCTGCTTTTGGCGATGCCATGGGTATGATGGACGCCTTTTCTGCACAGTGGCGGGAAAACAGCCTAAAAGCAGCCCGCGAGCGCCTTGCTGCAAGTGCCGCTGAGATCCGAGGTGATCGCCCGGACCGGGCTGGTGCTGGCCGTCAGTCTCGCGAAGCAAGCGAGGCCGAGCGTGCTCTCCAGGCTGCCCGAGACTTTGCTGCCAATCTTGCGCTGGAAACAGCCAAGATCGGCAAGACCCCGATTGAGATCAAGCGCATGGAAGTGGCTTTGGCTGCGCTGAAGGCGCCTACTGACGCTGCGCGCATCGCTATTCTCGAAGCCGGTGAGGCCTGGGAACAGACAACCCGCGCGTTCGCCGCGTCTGAGTTCCTTCGCCAAACAGTCGCCCCGCTTGAACAGCAGGTCGCACTTCTGGGCCAGTCCGCGCGGGCGCAGGCAGTCGCCAATCTTGAGGCGGAGCGCGAGCAGATTGTCCTCGAACGCGGCGCGGAAGCTTGGGAACGATATCGGGCTGCCCGCACCCGCCTGATGGAGGCTGACTTTGCCCAAACGGATCAGGAGCAGTTCCTCACAAGCCTCGACGACATGGTCTCCGCGACAGAAGCTGCGGCTCGCAATATGGCCGATTCTTTCGGCTCGGTTGGCGGGGCGATCGGCGCCATCACGGTCGAGATCTCCCGCTTTGCCTCTGCACAGGTCGCTGCTGCTAGCCGCGTCGCCGATGCAGAGCGTGAATATGGAAGGTACTCCTTCCAGTACGCGGACGCACGCACGGCCCAGGCTTCGGCCGAGATCAACCATTATGGCAATCTAGCCTCGGCCGCGAAGGGGTTCTTCAAGGAAGGCTCCGATGGCTTCAAAGCCATGGCAGCCGCTGAAAAGGTCTTCCGCGCCTTTGAACTGGCGATCGCCATCAAGAACGCTGCTGTGAAAATAGGCCTGATCGGCGCGCAGACAGCCGCCAAGGTCACTTCGGATACGGCCATGGCGGTGTCCGACACCGCGCGAGCCGGCGTCGAACAGGGCAACTCGATTATTACAACGGGCATCAAGGCGGTTGAAGCCGTGGTCAACGCCATTCGCTCGCTGCCGTTCCCGCTCAACATTGCCGCCGGTGCGGTCACCGCAGGCGTCATCGCCTCGCTCGGCATCGCAATTGGCGGTGCCTTTGGTGGCGGCGGGGCCAAGCCCACGCCTGCCAATGACGGCACCGGCACGGTCTTTGGCGACAGCACAGCCAAATCGGATAGCATTGCCAAGGCCATCGATCATCTGCGCGAGGTCGACACGCTGACCATGCGCTATTCCGCCGCCATGCTGGCTTCGCTGAAAAGCATCGAGGCCAACATTGGCGGGCTCACCAATCTCATCATTCGCACCAACGGCATGGAAGCGTCTGCCGCCGGTATCCAGACTGGCACCAAGCTTACCGGGCTCTTGGGCACGGCCAATTCAATGCTGACTGGCATCTCCAACTTTGCCAGCAGCAAGACAGGCTCGCTGATTGGTGCCGGCATCGGCATGGCGATTGCGGGGCCGATTGGCGCTGCCATCGGCTTTCTGGGCGCAAAGCTGCTGGGCGGTCTCGGCAAGGTCCTTGGCAGCATCGTAGGCGCCCTGTTTGGCACCAAGACCAGCATCGTTGGCCAGGGCATTTATGGCGGCGCGCAGTCGGTCGGATCGATCATGTCGGGCGGGTTTGAAGCGAGCTATTATTCTGACGTCAAGAAGACCAAGAAGTTCCTCGGGATTAGCACCGGCTCGAGTTACTCCACCCAGTACACCGCGGCCGACGCCGAACTCGAGCGACAGTTCAGCCTGATCTTCGAAGGCTTCTACAGTGCGATCTCGGCGGCTGCCGGCCCGCTGGGCCTGTCGCTTGGCGAGGTGCAGTCGCGCCTTTCCGGGTTTGTGGTCAACATCGGCAAGATCGATTTGAAGGGGCTGACCGGGGCCGAGATCCAGGAGAAGCTGACCGCCGTCTTCGGGGCTGCCGCCGACAATCTCGCCCGCACTGCGGTGCCGGGGCTCGAGCAGTTCCAAAAGGTTGGTGAAGGCTATTTCGAGACGCTGGTACGCGTCGCCTCCAGCATAGAGGCGGTAAGCAGCACGCTCAGCCTGCTCGGCACCTCGGTCGAGGGTCTAAGCCTCAGCGCCAAGATGAACCTCTTCGACCTGTTCGGCTCGGCCAGCGACATGGCGTCGGCGACGGGCGAGTATTTTGCTCTCTATTACACCAAATCCGAACAGGCCTCGGCGCAGACCGCGCAGATGGCCAGGGTCTTTGACAGCCTCGGGCTTGCGCTGCCGCAAAGCATCGCTGGCTTCCGCGCGCTGGTCGAAGCGCAGGACCTTACCACCGCATCAGGACAGGCTGCTTATGCAGCGCTGATCCAGTTGGCGCCGGCGTTCTCCGATCTGGTGGGTGTTGCGCAGGATGCTGCCAGTGCCGCTACCATTCTTGATGAGCGGTTGTCACTTGAGCGGCGGATGCTGGAACTTCAGGGCGATACTGCAGCGCTGCGCGCGCTCGAGCTTGCCCAGATCGATATGTCCAACAAGGCGTTGCAGGAACAGGTCTGGGCGCTTGAAGATCAACGACAAGCAGCCGATGACGCCGCCAATGCCGCGGAACAGCTTCGCAATGCATGGGCCCAAATCACCGATGGACTGATCGCCGAGATCAAGCGGATCCGGGGCGTGATGAGCGATACGCCGACCAACTATGCCGGGGCCCTTGCCGCGTTCAACAACGCCTCGATGCTGGCGCGTTCGGGTGACCAGGAAGCCGCCAAGGCACTGCCGGGCTTAAGCCAGGCTCTGCTCGCGGTCGCAGCCAACACTGCACGGTCGGCAGAAGATCTGGGCCGGCTTCAGGGCCTGACCGCGGCGAGCCTCGAACAGACATTGGCGATCATCAATCAGGCAAGCGGAGCAGATCCCGCCGCGGCAACATCTGCCGCCACCACGCCCAGTTGGTGGGATCAGTTCGCTGCCAATCAGATGGGGACGCCAAGCATTTTGGCCAACGACGGCCAGAGCGCGATGATTGATGAACTCAAGGCGCTCAGGCAGGAGGTGTCTGACCTGCGGGGCGAACAGCGGATAGCCGCAGCCACGATCGCGTCGGGAACGAGCAAAACAGCGCGCATTCTGGAGCGGGTCACACCTGATGGCGATGCTATTTCCACCAGGACTGCAGCATGAAGCTGATCCGCCCGACCACGCTAACGGATGCCATGCTGTCTAGCAGCACGGCGCCTGAGAATGACTACGCTGCTTGGGGCTCTGGCACAGCCTATGCGGAGGGGGCACGGGTGATCCTGACCTCGACCCACCGGCGGTACGAGGCCTTGGCCGCATCAACCGGGGTTAACCCGGCCAGCGATCCCACCAAGTGGCTCGACATTGGACCAACCAACCGCTGGGCGATGTTTGATGATCGGGTTGGCACGGCAACGACACGAGCTGGCTCGCTGCAGGTGGTTCTGGTTCCCGGCGCCACTGACGGCGTCGCGTTGATCGATACTGATGCGGAGAGCGCGACTGTCACCCTGACGGTGTCGGGTTCGCAGCTTTACACGCGGAACCAGAGTTTCAATGTTGGCGGCACGGCCATCGATAACTGGTTCAGCTGGTTCTTCGAGCCGGTCGGACGCAAATCGAGCCTGCTGTTCCTCGATGTGCCTGTCTACGAGGCCGGCATCATCACCGTCACCATGACGCGCGACAACCCCGCCGACCTGGTCTCCTGCGGCGCGCTGCTGTTCGGCCGGCAGTTCACAATCGGCGAGACTGAGCACGGCGCGGACATCGGGATCATCGACTATTCGAGGAAAGAAACCGACCAGTTCGGGGTGACCTCTGTGGTTGAACGCGCCTTTGCCAAGCGGATGACTGCCCGCGTCGTCATGCCAACCAGCGCCATTGATGACGTGGCCCGCAACCTCGCAGCGCTGCGTGCCTCGCCGGTCCTCTGGATCGGCTCCGAAAGCTTCGAGAGCCTCACTGTTTACGGCTTCTACAAAGAGTTCTCGATCGACCTCGCCTATCCGACAATCAGCTACTGCAGCCTGACCATCGAAGGGCTCACCTGATCCACCCCGAGGGGTAACTTCATGCCTATCACAGCACTGCCCACGCCGCCGTCCCGGACGGACGCGGCGAACTTCTCTGCGCGCGCGGACTCCTTTCTCGGGGCGCTGCCGACCTTCGGCACTGAGGCCAATGCGCTGGCGGTCGAGGTCAATGGCTACGCCACCAACGCTGCGGCAAGCGCTGCCACCGCTGTCAATGCGCCCGGCACCAGTGCCACAAGCACGACCTCGATTGCCATTGGCACTGGCTCTAAATCGCTGACGGTCCAGACCGGCAAGGCCTTCGTGGTGGGCCAGTGGGTGACCATCACTAGCACGGCCAGTCCGGCAAACTGGATGCATGGCCAAATCACGGCCTACACCAGCGGTACCGGGGCGCTGGTCGTCAATGTCGCTATGGTCGGCGGTAGCGGTACGATTGCCTCCTGGACCGTGGCGCTCTCCGCACCTTCGGTTTCCGGCAATGCAGTTCTCACCACCAGCACCTATGCCGACCCCGCTTGGCTGACTTCGCTGGCAGGGTCCAAGATCACTGGCACTATCGCACTTGCCAACGGCGGAACCGGTGCTTCTGACGCGGTAACCGCCCGCAACAATCTCGGCCTCGCCATCGGCAGCAACGTTCAGGCCTATAGCGCGACGCTCGCCTCATGGGCCGGCAAGGCGGTGCCATCGGGCGCGATCGTCGGCACAACGGATAGCCAGACACTTTCGAATAAGACGATCTCGGGTGCAGAAACCGGATCGACCGTCAACGACGCCGGCGGCTCCGTTTGGTCGATTGGCTTCCGTGAAGTGCCCCAGAACGCCCAGAGCGCGTCTTACCAGCTGGTCGCAGCCGACAATGGCAAGCACATCTATTCGCTGAATTCCGCGGCCCAGACGATCACTGTGCCCCCCAATGGCACTGTCGGCTTCCCGCTTGGCACCACCGTCACCATCATCAACAACGGCGGCGCGGCCATCGCAATCGCGCAAGGTGCAGGTGTCACGCTCTGTCAGGCCGGCACAACAAGCACGGGCAACCGGACGCTGGCCGTGCGAGGTATGGCCACGCTGATCAAGGTCGAGACAAATATCTGGTTCGTCTCTGGCACCGGGCTCAGTTGATGTCGGGCATGCTTGGGATCTTGCTCGGATCGGGAGGCGACGAGCGGCAGATTGATCTGCCCATCAGCTATTACTCGTTTGCCGACAAATACAACGCTGGTGAGCAATACGGTGCTGATGGCGGCTATTTCACCTCGCTTAGCGGCGGCAACTTCACGCCAGCGACCTGGCAGGGCCGCACCATTCGCGCGGTCATCCATGATTACGATTTCTACGCCGCAACGTCGCGGACGCTGATCGGCCTGGACGGCTACAATATGGCGCCTCAGCCAAGCCGCCTGCGCATCAATGGCAGCATTTTCAACTTAAGTGCTGGTTCGATCGCCTGGGCAACATTTGTGACCGGGATCACCTTTAGCCCGTCGCCGACCAACAACATCAACTGGACCTCGCATGGCCTCGCCGTGGGTGATCCGGTTCAGTTCTATTGCAGCGGCGGCATGCCCACCGGGATTACGGCCTTCACGATGTACTTCGTGCAGTCGGTGGTGAGCTCCAGCGCCTTCAAGATAGCCGCGACCCCCGGCGGTACAGCAATCAGTTTTACCGGCTCGGGCTCGGGCACCCGCTACGGCTACAAGGACCCGATTACCGCCTTTGAGGCTTACGGGGCTCTTAGCGGCAACCCATTTGCGTCCCTATTGCCGCGATCGGCCGTCATCACCGTCGCCAGTCCTGCGACGGTGACAGCGGCGGGGCACGGCCTCTCCAATGGCAAAAAGGTCCAGTTCGTGACCACCGGGGCTTTGCCGAGCGGCATCCTCGCCAACACGACCTACTTCGTCATCAACGCCTCCACCGACACATTCAACCTTGCAGCCAGCCAAGGCGGGGCTGCGATCGCCGCGTCCGGCGGCCAGTCGGGCACGCATACGCTGCGCGAAGTCGTGTCGGTCACGGTCAGCTAAGGGGATAACACATGCAGTCAGACCGCCGGCCCACGGTTACCGACGAGGTGATCGTGATCAACGACGACATCGACGTGAACTACGGGGTTTTCAAAAACGGGTTCATCTTCAGGCGGGCAGCCAATTCCTGGCGGCTCTGGCCGATGCTCGAGTTCGTGCCGCCAAAACTCAATCCCACCATCGCCGAGATGTTCGATGCAGGCGTCGCCTGGACCTTTTGTGAGCATGTGTCTGTCGCCGTCAGCGGATGGGCAGAATATGTATTCGAAGGTCCTGATGGCCCGATTACGCAGGTGTGGACGCCGGGATGCCATAACGTCGAGAATGGCGGAGGCTATTTGCCGACCGGAGAGTTCACCCGCTGCTTCCACGATGATTTTACGCTGTGCTGCGTGGTGCAGAAGTTCCAGCGGACGCCGGGCATCCAGTACCATTTCGAGGTGGTGACAGGGTCAGCAGCCCTCGGTTCCGACGCGCTGTTTGTCCATTACGTCACGGGCGCCCGGCAGCGGCAGACCGACTTCGATCTGGTGGCCGGGCATGTCCTGGACATTGCCCCGTCCGACATCGCGATCATCGGGCGGATCCGATGATGGCAGACAATCCGGAACGCGACCCTGCTGTCGAAATCGCCCTGATCCGGGCCGACCTCGAGGCCATGCAGGAGGACCTGAAGGCTGTCCGCAAAGAGCTCAAAGACCTGCTCGATGCCTGGAATACCGCCACCGGCGTCGTCCGGTTCGTCAAATGGCTATCGACGCTGGTTGCTGCGATCGCGGTGATCACCGCTGCCTTTAAAGGCTTTTACGGCCGCTAACCTCCCCAAGGAGATCTACCACATGAACCCCCTCCCACCGGCCTATGGCTGGATCGATGACCTGCGCCCGCTGCCTAGGATGCTGGACGAGGCCCGCAAACTCTATGGCACCCTTGAAGTCTCTGGCCCCGCCAACAATCCCGTCATTCTGGATTGGGCCAAAGAAACCGGGCTCGCCAAGACTTTCACCGCTGACGCCATCCCCTGGTGCGGCCTGTTCATGGCCGTGGTTGCCAAACGGGGCGGCAAGGCCATCGTTGAGGGGCCGCTTTGGGCCCGCAATTGGGCCAAGTTTGGCAAGGCAGCCGACCAAGGCCAACTCGGCGATGTGCTGGTGTTCCGGCGCGGTCAGGCATCGGGCCATGTCGGGCTTTATGTGGGCGAGGATTACGGCGCCTACCATGTACTCGGCGGTAACCAGTCTGACGGCGTGACGATCACCCGGATCGCCAAGGACCGCTGTATCGCTGTGCGCCGCCCAGCCTATCGCAAGGCACCAGCGACCGCGAAACCTGTGCAGCTTGCCGCCACCGGCACCCTCTCGACCAACGAGGCCTGAGCCTCCTGCAACCTATCCGCTGCGGCTCTCCGCAGCCGGACCACCGCCCGCCATTTGGCGGGTTTTCTTTTGGAGAAAACGACATGGAAGACTTGAAGCCCTGGTGGACCTCGAAGGCCATTTGGACTGGAATCATTGGCAGCATCTGGGGTGTCGCTGGCGCGATCGGCATTTTGCCTGTTGGCCTCAGCCAGACCGATGTTCTGACCGTGGTCCTGGCGCTGACCGGCCTTGGCGGTGTCCTGTTCCGCAAGACGGCTACCACCCGGATCGGCTGATCACGGAAGGCCCAATAAAGGCGGAGGCTTCGGCCTCCGCCAACATCAATTCCAAACAGGTGCAGGCATGACCAGGCTTACAATCCGCCGGGGCGGCACCAAGCGCGTGCGCGCCACTTTCTTTGCTGACCAGAGTGCCGGGATTGCCCGGGATCTCTCCGGGCTGACGCTCATTCTCATCGATCAAAGCCCCAACATCGCGCCGCCCGCGCTGGCCATTCTGCCGCCGGCAACAGGAGGCCAGATCGAAGTGCTGTGGAGCGATGAGCAAACAGCACCTCTGGCGCCCGGAGCAGGCAAGGTCTGGCTGACGCTCGGCTTCGAAAACGACAGCGGGGAGCGTGAGGTTCTGCCGACCCTCACGTTTGATGTCGAATGACGGCCGCGCTGCAGATCGTCGAAGCGGTCCAGACTATTCTCGTCGAGAGCGACGGGACCAGCATCACCCTCGATGTTTCCAGCGCTGGGATATCCGGGCCGCGCGGGTTCACCGGACCTCAAGGTCCGCCGGGTCCCCCTGGACCGCTCAGTGCGCTTACGGACTTATCCGATGTGGTCTTGGCCACTCCCGAGGGCGGCGACATCCTCACCTACTCATCCCCCACCAACACATGGATCAACGAGAAAGCGACCAGACTGGTCGACGGAGGTAATTTCTGATGGCCAATACCCTGCGTATCAAGCGCCGCGCTGCTGGCGGCGGTGCCGGTGCTCCTGCATCGCTTGCCAATGCCGAGCTCGCTTTCAACGAGCAGGACAACACGCTCTACTATGGCACTGGAACTGGCGGTGCAGGCGGCACCGCGACTTCGGTCATCGCTATCGGCGGTTCAGGCGGCTTTGTCTCGGTCTCAGGCGACCAGACCATTGCGGGGGCCAAGACCTTTTCGAGCACGATTGCTGGCTCGATCTCCGGTAATGCCGGAACCGCAACGGCGTTGGCCACGTCTCGCACGCTTGGCCTATCCGGTGATGTAACCGGCACGGCCTCGTTCAATGGCACCGCCAATGCGACCATTGCCGCGACCCTCGCGAATAGCGGCGTCACTGCAGGCACCTATGGTTCGGCCAGCCAAGTCGGGCAGGTCACGGTCGATGCCAAGGGGCGCGTGACTGCAGCGAGCAATGTTGCGATCACCTTCCCGGTGACTTCGGTTGCTGGACGCACGGGCGCGATCACGCTCACAACTAGCGACGTCTCCGAAGGCACCAACCTCTACTTCACCGACGCCCGGGTTCGCGCAAACCGGCTCGACCAGCTGGCAGCACCCACCGCAGCGGTGGATGTTAACAGCCAGCGTATCTCCGGGCTTGCGGACCCAACTGCTGCCCAAGACGCAGCCACCAAGAACTACGTCGATCTCACTGTCCAGGGGCTTGATCCCAAGGCTTCGGTCAAGGGCGCCTCGACCGCGAATATCGCTTCGCTTTCCGGCACCATGACCATCGACGGTGTGGCGCTTGCGGTCGGTGACCGAGTGCTGGTGAAGGATCAGACCACGCCGTCTCAGAACGGTGTCTATGTCGTTGCCTCCGGCGCATGGGCGCGAGCGATCGATCTCTCGACCTGGGACGAGCATGTCTCGGCTTACCTGTTTGTCGAACAGGGCACAGTGAACGCCGACATTGGCTATCTGTGCACGGCCGATGCCGGTGGCACGCTCGGCACCACGGCCATCGCCTTCGTCCAGTTCAATGGCGCTGGTCAGATCGTCGCCGGCAATGGCCTCACCAAGACTGGCAACACGATCGACGTCGGTGCTGGCACCGGCATCGCCGTTGCTGCTGATAGTGTCGCGCTGACCGGTCAGGCGCTGGCTCTCCATAACCTTGCTACCAACGGGATCATCGCCCGCACGGCAGCGGGAACCGTGGCAGCGCGCACCCTGACGGCCGGCTCGACCAAGGTCGCAGTCACCAATGGCGATGGTGTGGCGGGCAACCCAACTATCGACGTCAACGAAGCCAACCTTACGCTGGGCAATATCGGCGGTTCGCTTGGCGTTGCCAAAGGAGGCACGGGGGCCACCACGCTCACCGGCTACCTCAAGGGCAACGGCACTTCTGCATTCACGGCTTCAGCGACGATCCCCAACACTGACATTTCCGGGCTCGGCACCATGTCCACACAGGCCGCGAGCAATGTCGCGATCACCGGTGGTTCGATCGATGGCGTAACGCTGGATGGTGGAACCTTCTGATGCCCAGTACCATCCTGCTCAAACGGTCCTCGACCGCGTCCAGCGTCCCTGCCGCTGCGTCACTGCAGGCGGGCGAACTGGCGGTCAATCTGGCCGATCAGAGGCTCTACTCGAAGACTGCTGGCGGCACCGTGGTGCAGGTTGGCTTTGGCAACCTGACGTCTGGCATGGTGACCACGGCGCTTGGCTTCACGCCCTACAATTCAACCAACCCTAGCGGCTATATCACGGCGAGTGGGTCGATCACCGGCTCGTCAGGATCCTGCACAGGCAATGCCGCGACAGCGACCAGGTGGGCGACTGGACGCACCATTGCGCTAACCGGCGATGTGACCGGCACCAGCGCGGCATTCGATGGATCCGCTACTCTGTCGTTTGCTGCGACGCTGGCCAATAGCGGCGTGACGGCTGGGACCTATCTCAAGGTCACGGTTGACGCCAAAGGGCGCGTTACCGCAGCATCTGCGATGACGTCCGGCGATGTGATGGGGGCTCTCGGGTTTACGCCTGCCAATAAGGCGGGCGAGAGCTTCACCGGCAGCGTCTCCGTATCGGGATCGATCACCGCAACCGGTGACATTACCGCCTATTCGGACGCCCGCCTCAAGTCGGACATCGAGACCATTGCTGGCGCGCTGGACCGGGTCTGTAAGCTTCGCGGGGTAACGTTCACCCGGCGCGATACGGGCAGTCGCGGCATCGGCCTCGTCGCACAAGAACTGGCGCCCATTGTGCCCGAGGCGGTTATGACCCACGAGGATGGCCTGCTGTCTGTCGCCTATGGCAATCTAGTCGGCGTGCTGATCGAGGCGGTCAAGGAACTTGCCGACAAGGTCGAACACCTTGAGGCGCGGACATGACGCTGCAGAGCTCGGGCCCAATCTCGCTTGGCAATGTAGCGGTCGAACTCGGCCGTACATCGACCACCATGACTTCGCTGGGTGAAGCGGCCGTGCGGACACTGGCTGGTGTAGCATCTGGACCGATCTCGCTCTCCAACCTTTACGGGAAGTCGAACGAGAGCTTCTGGCATGTGACCTTTGGCTCGACCGTGGTCAGTTTCCTGATCCTGGGCACTGACAGCAGCGGCAACATCTACGCCAGCGCCACCAGCGCGGTGTTCAAATGGAACCGGGACGGCGCGCTTTTGTGGGCCCGAAATGTCTCTGGGCCATTCATAAGCGGCGGCTGGATCGATGCCGCCGGCAATATCTACCTCGCTGGCGCTTACTACTCGAGCAACTACTTTGGCTGGCTGGCCAAGCTCGACACCTCAGGAACCCTGCAATGGCAGCGCAGCCTTAACGGTTCGGGCCAGGAACTCTGGTACAACGCCGCGGTCGATGCATCCGGCAACGTCTATCTGGCGGGCTACTCGACCTCGAGCGGCGGTTCTGGAAACGCCGATGCGCTGATCGCCAAGTATAACAGCGTCGGCACCCTGCAATGGCAGCGTTCGATCGGTGGCTCCGGCAACGAATATGCCAGCCAGATGGCCCTAAGTCCGGACGGGAGCCTGCTGGTCCTCTCGGGCAACACCTCTACCGCAACAGCCGGCAACATCGACGCCCTGATCACCGTCATCAACACGGCGACCCCGTCGGTCAGCTGGCAGCGCTCGATCGGGAGCACGGGCTACGATTACGGCTATGGCGTTGCCCTCGACAGCAGCAACAACATCTACTGGCTGGCAGGCATCAACGGCGCGCTCAGTCTGCTCAAAATCAGTTCTGGCGCTGTGATCCAGTGGCAGCTGTCCCTACCATCCAGCTATGGCAGTGGGTCGGTGAACCTTGGGCCGGACGGCAGCCTGCGGGTGTTCGCTCCGATCTATGCCGGGGCGGACATTTATCAGTTTTCGGTCGACGGCACCCTGCAACTGGCCCGCTCCATCAGCCTCGACACGAGCAATGGCGCCAACTCATTCAGCCTCACCGGTCTCGCGGTCAACTCTACGGCCATGGTGTTCTCAATCTACTCGATGATGGACTTCTCGCCTTACGGTTACATGGATCTGTGCGGCGCCATCTTCAAAGTGCCCATAGCTGGTTCGAAGACCGGCACCTGGTCAGTGGCCGGTGCCTCGACCCAGGGCGTGACCTTCAGCGCATCATCGCCCAGCATCGGCACCACCTTCTGGTCGCTGAGCTTCCGCAGTTTCTCGCTGCTGAGCCGCACGCTGACCTCGGGCACACCGTCCTACAGCTTTGCGGCGGGCTCCTACACCAACACCACCACTGGGATCTGACCCATGATCATTTCGCATGACCGCCAGACGCTGTTTATTGGCGTGCCAAAGAACGGGTCGCAAACAGCGCGGGCTGTACTTGGCCAGATCGGGGTCGATCTGGTTGGCGAAATGGGACGGCACCCAACAGTGCCTGAAGCGATCCGGTTGGCTGAGGCGCGTTTTCCCGGAGAGGTAATTGCGCCGACGGCTATCTATGCCTTCTGGCGGGACCCGGTCGAGCGGTTCTGCTCTGCGGTCGAGTTCCACAAGCGCTGTCTGCCAAACTCGTTCATTCAGCTATTCCCAGAGCGGTTTGCCGGGATCGAGCCGCATCCGCGATGGTTCGAGACCGATGCGGATGCAGTGAAACTGGAGCTGCGTGCTGTCATCGGTGAAATTTCGCCTGCGGAGATCCTCGCTGCACTGCCGCCGCCGCCTGCGCATGGGGTCTTGTTCCAGCCGCGTGGTGGAAATTTGAGTTTTTACCAGCCACAGAGCGTTTGGCTGGACTGCGGTGGCGTTACCCTGCTGCCGTTTGCCGATTATGATGACGGAATGAGAGCTGTAATTGTTGCCCTTGCTGGCGAACGCCAAACCGGCGAACTTCCTCTGATAAACGGGTCCGTTGTCCCGGCGCTAGAGCTGGATGCTCAGGCAGCTACTGCCGTTTGTAACTATTACGCGTCTGATCTTCCTGGCTATTCGTAAGTTGATGCTGCCCTTGTCAGAGCAGTCAAACTGCTCAGGGGCCGCCCTGCCAAACCTTGTCCCGGTGCCATTTCAACCGCCCTCGGTGTTCATCAGTCAAGCTCAACGGCGGGGCGGATTCCATCCGAAGTTCAGCGGCAGCGTTGCTGCAAAGCCGCGGCGAAGCGATGGCACGCCCCATTTCGTCGAAAGTAACTAGCCCTGCATCGAATGCGGCATCCCAAAGCGAGGACAGCAATAGCCCATTGTGGACATCGAGACGTTGTTCATCGCTCTCACAGTCTGCCCATGGAACAATATGAGAGGCACGAAGCAGTTCAGGGTTACTGATCCCGGTCAGCGGGCAGCAACTGTGCCAGTACGTCAGTAGGGCGTCGCGGAATCGGTTCTGACCGATGCGGATCTTTTGGATCCGGTCCGCTTCGGTATCTCCCAGGTGCTCAGTTTCCTTGAGGTATTGCTCATAAGGCAAAGTGGGCAAGCTCAGCGACAAGCGATAGACAGATCTAACCCCCTCAAACAGCGACGCGCGATCGGGAAAGGCCAAAGCTGCCGCGTGGCCTTTGGCAGGAGGAAACGCCCGTTCCGCCGCTATTTCTCTCGCCGCGCCGGGGTGCTCAACCGACAGGAAAAACGGTCCTTCCATCCCGGCGGCGGTAGCTGCCAGTGCGACTTCTCCGGGCGCGCTGGCGGAGCGGAAGAATATCCACCCTGCGGCTTGCTCAGGTCCGATGCGGTAGCCGTGTTCGTTGGCTGCATCGCGCAGTTCGGACTCCAGAGAGACGGGGTACCCCTTCAGCCGTGCTGCTGTGTCGATCAAGCTGCTTGCTCCGAGAGATTTTGCGGTGCTCCTTCGATTTCATCGAGCACATAGCGCCGAAATGCACCTGTCGACGTGAAGCAACGAAAGCCCGCCGCGTTGGCCAGCGCCAGCAATTCCGCACTTTCGTCAATGAGTACAGCCACCGCTTCAGTCAGTTCCTGGCGCACCCCATCAGGCCAAGCCAGGTCAAGCAACGCCCGCTGCTCGCCGGTTGCCTCCTCAACCAATTCGTAACCGAGCAAGCCGGCAGAAAGGCCGCGCTCTAAGGCCCACGCATTGAGCTCTTCCAGTGCTGCTTCCTCGCTCTCGCTAGCAAATCCACCCATATGGGCTGCAGCCGAAACAACGGGAGCAGACGTCGTGAGCCATCGATCATCGCCGTGTAACAGATCCTCCATCTGCCGGTTAGTGGCCCCGGCGAGCAGTGCTCTACGCGCTTCCAAGAAGGCCGGATACGCTTCCAACTTCCACAGCGCTTTATCCATTGGGATCCATTGAGACGCGAGCGTACCAGGGTGACGGGCCTCGACTTCCTCAAAATAGATCTCAGGCCGCTCGTCCAAGATATTGAGATTGGTGCCCTTCGTCAGGAAGCAAAAATTGGCGATCGCGTTTACATCTGCTCGGCCATACCCTGCTTTGTAGAGCTGAGCCTTTGGGAAGATGTGATGCACTTCCAAACGGCTGAGCTTTCCCAGCATGCTGGCCTTCAGTGGCAAGCCGCTACCCCAGTCGCGCGCCTCTGCCATGCGGGTGAGCATATAAAGTACAGGATAAAAGCGGGCGCCCATATTCCAGCCGCCGAAGTGGCCTGGTTCCACGCGAAGCCCTCCGTGCCATAACCGCAAGGTGTCGAGCAGACGGTCAAGCCCCCCACCATCACCATCAAGCGCCTCCAGATCCGCGTCGATAAAGGATTCTGTCGAGCCGGAAAAACGCCCCCACATTGCCGCCTGAGCATACCAGAACAACAGCTTGTCTCGCTCGACCGCGTCTAGAGAACCTCCCCGCTGATCCAGATAACGAGACATGACGGCCACGGCGCCGCGGCCGAAGAATACCCGCCCATGGTCAAGGCCAAGGCGGCCAGCAATCATGTTGAGGATGGATTCGACATGCTTGCCTGCTCGCAGCAGGCCCTCGCGAACTTCGTCAGCAGTCCGGTCATGGAGGTGGAGGAACTTTGCCTCACCTGTCAAAACGGTGTTGACCGAACGCAGCAACCAGTCGAGCGTGAAATCATAGCCCGCCTGGTTCCAGCCCGCGAGCCGCCCTTTCATTTCTGCGCGCGCCTCGGGCCATTCCGCGCAAATCTTGGCGAGTGCGAGGTCGCCTTTAGAAAGCTTCGTCCCGCCGCTGTTCACCTTGTTGAAGATGTCTACGACGACATCCAGCGTTTTGTCTGCACCTGTGATTTCCTCGACGTGCAGGTCGATGTCCCTGATCCCGAGGAGCTTGTTGAGGCGGGAAAAGATGTTTCCCGTCGATCCACCTCCAGCCCGCGCACGTTCGGCGATGTCGTCGAGCCCGTCGTGTCCGGCCTTGAAGAGGCTGCTAACGTCGACCCACAGTGGGTCATCCCGCATCAGGATCGGCTGATAGAATTGGAATTCTTCCCTGCCGATGTGGAAGTGCAAACCGGTGAACGCCCTTTCATTTCCATCGAAAAACTTCGGCGGCTTGCCCCGGATTACGCCGTATAGAGAGGTCATGCGCTGCTGTCCGTCGAGCAGTAGCTTGACCACACCTGGCGCCAGCTCCTGTTCCCCACGATACTGCGCGCCTTCGGACTGGGTCGCCCAGACCAGCAAGCCGCCGACGGGATGCCTACGATAGAGCGAGTTGAACAGTCCACGGACCTGATCGCCACCCCAGACATAGCCGCGCTGGAATTCTGGCAGGGCCATATGGCCATTGTCGATGTAGTTGAGGATGTCGGCAATTTTCATCAGCGGTAGCCTTCGGTTCTAGGACGCATGCCTTGACCTACCAACGCGTCATAGGCGGCGAGGATGAGACGTTGGGTGCGATACTCGCCGTGTTTGGCGATTTCATTCTTCTGTAGGACGCGGAAGGATTCGCTGGGGTAGTCTGCGCCCATTACATCCTTGGGGTCGAGCACATAGCGCAGCTCGTCGCGGGTCAGGCCGTAGGCGAGCGAATACCAGGCGTCGAGCTCGGCGCGCAGTAGGGCGCGGCGGTCTTCGTCCCACGCAAAGGGTGGGCCGTCATGCCCCAGATCACGGGCGAAGGGGGCCATGGAGTGACTGGTGTAGCTCAGCTCCAGCACGCGCGGGACGATGAAGGTGAGGTCGGCTTCTGAATATGCTTCAGGGGGAAGGATGGGAAGTTGATTATAAATGAAGAAATTGAGGTGTGTTCCCCCAACCTTATGTCGAGCAAAAAAATCCATGCTGACCGCGGAAAGATTGCCAACAAGTGCCGATAGCTTGCGAACATCGGCATTTGATTCCGCCAACATGAGCGGCAGCTGATTCCCCACCCCCGACAAGGGAAATGCATGGGCAATCACCGTTCGCTCGTTGGTTGAGTTTGTTATATCTCGCCAGCCCATTAGCCAACCCTTGGCCCAGCCCTTGGCTGCGAGTTGGCTCTCGACCGTGCCATGAGGCACCCAATAGCGCGGGATAGCTTCAATCTCGGGATTCAGTTTCTCAGCCAGCGTCAGATCGCGGCTGTCAGTTCCATCATAGGTCGCCCAGCGATGATCGAATTGGTGGATCATCTTGGCTTCGTACAGCGGAACCATTCGTTTCGCGCCTTGTACCCATTCGCTGCCATCGCGTTGCCAACCTTCCAATTCAAGCTGTTCTGCCGTGCGGAACAACCCGCTGTCGTTTGACATGTGGAACATGGTCATGAACGAGAGGCCCCAAGGATTGCTCGTCTCTTCTTCTCCCTCCTCGATTAACACAGGGACACGGGCGAAAATTTGCGCGGCTAATTCTGCGTCCCTACGTGTACGGAATACAGGAGCGGTTTTGCTGTTGGGGTTGATAGCTGCAATCTGCGCTGGCGAGAGGGTGAAGCGTCGCCGCGCATCTTCTAGCTGGGTGGGATCGGTGAGGAAGAAAGCAAACCCCGCCTCTGCCACATTGCTGCCCAAGGTCAGCAGGGCGAATTTAAAGCTGCGATGGACGCCGGGGAATAGCGGTTGACTGTTCTCAAAATCGAGCAGACCGGCGAGCCGCTGACTTGAAACCAGCTGCCCAAAAAATGGGGCAGTGGTGGCATCGGTGGCGATCCCGGTAGGCACGATAACTCCCGCGCAACCCTTTGCGTTTTTCAGATTTAAGAAGTGCTCTGCAAACAGGGCATAGGTGTTTACATCGCCGCGTCCAGTCCATGGGTAACGCCGTGCCTTGGAAACTTTGCTCAGCGCGATTTTGGTTGGATCCTCCTCTTTGGGCGAACTGAAGAATACTGATGAAGCCTCTGCCGTCCGCTTGGCCACTTCAAAAGCAGCGTGAAGCTGGCGACGGAGCAAATCAGGTGATCCATCTGCCAATACGGCATTTGGCAATGCCTTTATCATTTTCGTGCGTGCAGCGGCATTGGGTGCACTGGCAATATCTGCATCACGGCTGGCGAAGAATTCCTGCTCTTGCAGCTTGATACGTTCCCAAGGCGGATTGCCAAGCACGACGTCGAACCCGCCGTTACCGATCATGACCTCCGGAAAGGCCAGCGGCCAATGGAAGACGCGGGCTGCGCTGGCGGCGCTGTCTATGGCGACGGCCAATGGGCCCTGCGGTGGGCGTTGGTCTAGCGCCTCACGCACCTGCCGCGTCGATGGCACCATCACCTTGTCGACCGAACTGGCCGTTTTCGGTTTCGGCAGCAGGAAGGCGGCAACATAAGTATCGCAGGCGACGCGCAGAGGCCACCAGTCGGGATCGCCCTTGATCGCAGCAAAGGCTTTTGCCTTGGCAGCAATTTCGGTGAGACTTGATTCAGGCATCGCATGGAATCGGTCGAACCGTTCAACCAGCTTTTCAGGGGCGATTGCACGGCGCAGCAGCCCGGCATCTCGTTCAGATCGATTGAGGCGCTTGAGGCCGTTTGCTGTGTCCTTATCGTCGCCGGTCAGCGGTTTATAGGCATCATCCGGGATGCCTTCCTCCAACGCCTTCAGATCGAACACGCCCAGCAGGCTGTCACCGCACTGGATATTGGCATCCAGGAAGCCCAGTGGCTTGCCCGGCTCCACCGATTCAATCCACAGCGCCACTTTGGCAAGCTCGATCGCCATCGGGTTGCGGTCCACCCCGTGGATGCAATTGCGCACCACATCGCGCATCGCTGCGTTGTAATCGGGCGCATCTGGATTGCGCAGTTGAGCCACCCGCGTCGCCATTCGCCGCGCCGCGCCCAACAGGAAGTGGCCCGATCCGCAGGCCGGATCGATCACGTTGAGCTCAAGGATCGCCTCCGCGCCGCCCTCAGCCTCGGCCCGCTCAAGCACCGGATCAAGTGCGCTGTCGAGCAGGCACTGCACCAGGCTGTCCGGCGTGTAATAGCTGCCCGAAACCTTGCGCGCATTGCCGCGCGCCTCCGCGCCGCCTGCAAATTCGAAGGTGCGTCCGTCGTCCTTGCGGGTGGGCACGAGTTCGAGCAGCCCTTCATAAACGCTGCCCAGTTCCTCGGTCGCCATATCGCGCCAGTTGATACGCACGCGGCGGCCATCCTCAATCAGCCAACCCAGCTTGAACGCCGCCGCCAAGAGCGCGCGGTTGGGGATTTGCGCAGCGTCGAGATCAGGGGTCAGCGCACGGTCGAACAAGCCTCCGAGTGCCGGCAGCCCCAGAAGCTTCTCACCGCGTTCCAGCGCGCGGAAAGTCACCTTCACGCCTTCCCAGGCATCATGGTGGTGATCATGCGCGTTGCGGCGCGTTGATCTGTCCCGTGCCCAGGCGAACCCATAGTTGTTGCTGTAGAGGTCGCGGACGGCCTTTGGCGTTGCAGGCGGGTGAAGCAGATCGCGGTCCTCGGCCACGCCAAGGAAGATCAGGCGATAAACCACGCGCAGCATCTGTTCGAACAGATGCGGCATGGTCAGCTGGTTGGTATCGAGCCGTTCCCGCATTGCGGGGTTGGCATCTAGGATGCCTTGACCCAGCGCCATCAGCGCTTCCTCGACATTGACGCGCAACCGCTCACGCGCGGAAGTGCCCGCCCGCATGCCAGCCTCGCGCCAGCGTTCCAGCGCGCAATCGCTGGCCGCTGCGCCCTCTGCTCCAAAACGGCTGGCATGGATCAGCAGCCACAGCGCCGCGAAATCGGCGAACATCTCGTCGCGAAAAATTGCGCCGAGGTCTGCCTCGATCCATGCAGGCCGGGTCAGGCTGGCATTGTCACGCATCAACCGCACCCGGTCGCCTGCGAAGACCAGGCCCCAGTAGAAATCCGGGTTCGCGTTCAGCCAGTCCTGCAACAGGACGGTCGGCGAACGGCGCGCAATGCGGCCGTCGGAACCATCGCCGAACTCGGGCAGTGCGCGGGCAAACCCGTCGCCAGCCTTGCCCTTTTCGGCCGGAGCTGGCGGCGCGATGACAACCGGCACGCGTCCGCTCTTGGCTTCCCACGCAATGGTGAAGCGCCGGTCCTCGCGCGTGTGATGGTGCGGCCCGGTCAGTTCAAAGCCGAATGCCTGTTCGAGCAGATTGCGAGCGAACTCTGCCGTCTGCTGTATCGACGGCTGTTCGAGCCGACCATAGGTCTGCCATTGTGCTTGTGCGATGCGGAAATAGCGCGTGATCTCGTCTCGCAGACCGGTGCCCTTGGGGCAGCCATAGTCCGCCGCAGTCTTCTGATCGGGTGCGGCCGAAGCAATGGCCTGAACCTGATCGGGCGCGATCAACCCGCCTTCGATGGTGAGGGCGGCAAAGCCGGTGTCGGCCGAGCGTTTGGTGTGCCGGGACATCAGTTCACCTCCGGCAGCAGGACATAGAGACCGATGATATCCGCCGGGAGCACCGGGGTCACCTTGACGGTCGCACCGCCGCCTGCCGCTTCGGTCAGACGCAGATGATCGTGAGACAGGGCTTCACCCCTTTGATACGCGAAGGCCTCGATGGCCGGGCGATATGCGGAGAGACGCTCATGCGCGGCCTCGATCTGCCGAATGCGGGCGCTTTCATCCATATTGCTGGATGCTTCCGCCTCAAGCAGCGACAGCGCCTCTTCGGCTTGCAGGGCTACATCCTGACCGAGGCCGGTGAAGGCTAGGCCCGTTGCTTCCTCTGCAAGGAGTAGTCGGTTCGTGCGTCCGCTCGTCACCAGCTTGTAACGCAACCGCAAGACTAGCAGCGTTGTCATCTGCGTGACCGCCCGTGTCCGCCAGACGCCAGCGCGGCCAAGCGCTTTGCCTTCTGCTCCGGCGGGATCGAGCGCGCCCTCAGCCAATGTCTCGGCAAGTACCGCGACGATTGGATGAACGCGCCCGACATAAGTGACACCCTGGGCAGGATCATCCGCGAAGCTGATCCGACGGTTGCCGCGGAGGCCTCGTTGATTCAGCCGGTCCCGCATCATGTCTGGCAAGAAATCTGTATGCAGCAGCGCGTGGCCATGGGAAGCCTCAAGCGGAGCCTGCAGCCGCTTCAAGGCGCGTTCCGTAAAGCGCGATACCTCTTGAGGGCCGCCATTCAGCGCCCGCATCTTGCGCCATTCGGGCAGGACTTCATCGGGTTTGAGCGCGCCTTGTGCATAGCGTGCGCGGCTGGCTTTTGCGCCCTCTGCCGTGTCGCGCCACTGGCGTTCGAAGAGCTCTGCTCCTGGCCCGAAATCAAACGCCATCTGGCTGCGCGCTCCACCTCCGCGGCGCAGCAGCACCGCCTGCATCAACGCGGATGTGACGCTTTCTTGGTCCTCGGGCATAGGAACGCTGACGCCAGTGGCCTTTTCGATGGCTTCAGCCTTGCGCAAGATTACGTTGAGCACGGCACCGTCGATGGGGCTGTTGTCGCCATACATCATGATCGAGCGAACGACCTTCGCCCGTTGGCCGAACCGATCGACGCGGCCTTCGCGCTGTTGGTGGCGCGTTGGATTCCAGCTGAGATCATAATGGACCACGGCATCGAACAGCCCCTGAAGATTGATCCCTTCCGACAAGCAGTCCGTCGCCACCAGGATACGGTTATCATGCGCCTCCAGCGCGTCGACCCGGACCCGGCGTTCGTCGGGCGCCAGCGTGCCTGTAACCACCGCAATTTGATGTTTGGGGAAGATTGTGCGGAGCGTCTCGCCCAGCGCTTCAGCCGTCGCAATAAAGCGGCAGAAGATGACGGGCTTCACGCCGTCTTTCAGCAGTGGCCGCAGTTCGGCAACAAGCTGTTTCACCTTCGGATCGTCGTCACGCCGGCTGGTGAGCACTTGAGCAAGGTCGATTAGACCGCGCAGCGCCGTTTCCTCTTCACCATGCTCGCTCGCGGTCGCAGGTTCGATATCGCTTTCGTTTAGCACACCGTCCTCGGCATCGAACACGACAGGCTCGATCGCTTCCTCCTCGGCCATTCCGCCCAGCCGATTGCGCAACGCACTCAATGCCGCAGCGGGCGAGGATCCAACGCACCGCATAAGGGCCAGAGTTCCCCAGAAGGCAAGGCGGCGATGGCGCTGATCGGATCCAGCACGCTCGGTCACTGTAAGGCAATAGTCGAGCACGGAATCCTGGAACGCCGCAAAATCACCTGTCAGCGTGAATGGCGCTTCCTTGGCTTCATGTTTCGCGAAGGCACGCTGTTCGTCCCAGCCGTCCTGAATGTCGGGGCGGCGTCGCTGAACAAAATGCTGCGCCAGTCGGCGAGAGTACCGCTCTCGGGCGTTGCTATCGCCAGCATCAGGCCCGCCCTGGAGATCCTTGTGCACAAGGCCAAGCAAACGGTCGTATGCCACAGTGTCGCCGCTATGGGGCGTGGCTGTCAGGAGGAGCATATGCCGCTCGCCTTCTGCCGCAAGGCGCTCAAGCAAACCAAAGCGTTGGTGCTTGCCACGTTCATTGCCGACGCAGGCATGCGCCTCATCGACAATGACGAAGGACGGGCACGCTCGGGCAAAATCATCCCGGCGACTGTCAGCCTTGATATAATCGAGGCTGACGACCGTAAAGGGGTAAGCCTCGAACAAGCTTTGCGATGTGGGCAGGCCCCGTTCGAGGCCCCGCGCTCTGGCTGCGGTCACGGCAACAGCGTCGATATCAAACTTCTCGCTCAGTTCGCTGACCCATTGATCAACGAGATGCGGCGGGCAGAGCACTGTAAATCGATCGACAATTCCGCGGTCCAACCATTCGCGCAGGATCATACCGGCCTCGATCGTTTTGCCGATACCAACGTCGTCGGCGATCAGAAGGCGGGCTACGGACTGCTTTAGGGCCATCATCAGCGGCACAAGCTGATACGCGCGTGGCTCGACCCCTAAGTGGGCTGCACTGCGAAACGGGCCTGCACCGCGCCGCAAAGAAAGCCGGAGCGCGTCTGACAAAAGCCGAGCCCCGTCCTGGGTGTCGAGGCGATCTGCTGTCGGAGCGGCAAAGCTTGCGGCCGTGACAGGGGCGGCTTCCAGAGCAGGCGCTATCAGCTGCGCATCGTCATCCGTTCCGGACAAAGGGCGGATGTTCAGAAGCTCTTCGGAAGGGGAAGGCAGCACAATCCACTCGCGCCCACGCGCCCGAACCATATCCCCCGGAGAAAAAACAACGTTCTGCATCATGAAATTCCCAAGGCATTAAGCAGGTTGGCGGGCGGCTCTCTGCCGGGTGTGGCTGGAAGCTCGATCACATCCAGAATTCCGAGGGCGGCAGCCTCAGATTTGAGCTCCGACGATGCGCCCCCTGGCACGGCCAGCACGCCCCTCGAGGGCCAGAACAAGCGCTCATTGCTGCCAAGGATTCCGATGGTTGTTGGTGCAGGCAGCCCCCAAGCCGATACGGCGACAAGCCATGCATCTTCTTGCCCCGGCTGCTCGGCTTGGCTTTCCTTCACCTGTGCCAAGTCACACAAGAATTCGGAGACAGCCGGGTCGCGCCTGTCAATCAACTCATGGTCGGGCTGATTGTAGTAAGAGAGGATGCAACGGTAACAGCCTGCGACGCAGGCATCGTCGGCATGCTTGAGATCACGAGCGTCGAAAGGTTCGTTATAGTGCATTAGTCGCAGAGCGGCGCGGGCGACTTCTGCCACTCGCTCTGGATCCGAAACCAAGCGGTTGAGCACGCCGGCACCGCCTTCGGTGGCCTCGTACAACAAGACGGCATTGCGGATGTCTTTGGTCGGTAGAGATTCCCCGAGGATTTCCCCTTCTTCCAGTTCGAATACGAGTTGGATCCCGCGGATCAAAGCGTGCTGAAGGGTTGCCATCTGCTCGGTGGAGAGCGGTGTCTCAGGGCGCAATAGCAAAGCATTCTTATGGTCCTCGACCATCGGCACGATCCTCTGTGCCTTGGCGGTGGTCGGGTCTGCCATCCCCTCATCGTCCTCCCCGTTGTCCGGATCTTTGATCCACCGGCCTGAGTTGGGGTCGATGAAAAACCCACAGATCGCCTTCGACTTGCGGCGGCGCAGTCCTTTGTTGATGCGCGACAGCCGGGTTGAAGACCCGTAATCCAAGTGCAGCAAGGCGCCATCAGGACCTGCCAATGTGCTCGTCCTGACGTCCGGCTGGCCATTGTGCATAGGCCATTGAAACAGGGTCTGAATTTCAAATCCCCGGCGCTGTCGGTCTTCGTCATTAGCCGTGATGCGCTCAGCAGGCGCTGTCTCGACGTTGTCGATCCGGAAGACCGTGTCGAGCCGTTCAGCACCGGCCAGAGACGCGCCGCAAGCATGGCAGCGCTCTTGAAGCTCGTCGGTGTGGGCGGCTCCGCAATCCGGGCACAGAATGAGTGTGGAAGTCGAGAGCTGCCCATTGTCGAGGCGGCCTTCCGCGGGGAGCTTGGCTTTGGTGACCCGGAACCCTCGGCCCTCATGATAAATGAGAGCGTTGGGCCCGAATTCGGCAATCGCCAGGAACCTTGGTCGCTGCAGGACAGCGCTTTTGGTCGCCGGGATGAACGCATAGAGCGGCAACCGCGGAAAGTTGTAGCCAGGCAGGAAGCCTTCAGTGGCAAGATACCGGTAGGTGTAGAAGTCAGAACCGTTTGAGGCTTTGCCGCACTCAAGAATGTCGAGTTCGCGCGAGGCGTTACGATAACGGTTGGCCGCTGCTGTGCGTTCACCTTGCCGAAGGCCGACCTTGTTCTGGATTTCGTGGGCCAGGTCCTGCTCACGGCGAGCGCTGCGATGAAGGTTGCGCCAGCGTTCGAAGCTCTGGGTAAAAGAGCCAAGCGCCTCGGCATCTGTAGCGTTGACGAAGCCGTCCACATCTTGAAGCCAAGGTGCATCGGCAAGGTCAACGGCCGGCAACATCGCCTCAATCAACTGCCGCATGAGCGGGCGCGCGGCACCGCTCGCAGCAAGCGCTTCCAAGCCGTCCGAGATCTCTTGGGTCATCGGCATGTCATGACCGCCCATGTCGAGATTTTCTGGAATGGACGCTTTGAGGGGGACATGGGCCGCGGCCAGCCACTCAGCATGCAGGTGGCTTTTCAGAAGGTCGCGGTTGGCCAGATCAAGCGCTGGAGGTCGGACGACACCTGCGACAAGGGCCGTGCGGTCCCTGAAGTAGTATTGATCGTGGGGAGATTGCGCTGCGCAATATGAAACGACCAGCGCGGCTTGCCCGCTGCGTCCAGCACGCCCTGAACGCTGGGCATAGTTGGCCGGTGTCGGTGGGACATTACGAAGGTAGACGGTATTCAGCGCGCTGATGTCGACGCCAAGTTCCATTGTCGGCGAGCAGAACATTGCCGGAAGGAAGCCGACACCTTCGCCTTGCTCGTGCATCTGGTTTCGATGGTCGGCGATCCGCTTGCGGTCCTCCTCCTCGAACCGGAAGCGGTCCTCGCGCCAGGCCCTGACTTCCTGATCAACCTGGGCCGTGTGCTCGCGTGCTTCAAAGCTGTAGGGCAGATTGCCGTCGTTCCCGAGCATGTCGGCAACCTGTTCGTAAAGATCGCGGAAAAAGAGGTTTTGTCGCTTTCCGTCTTTTCGCTGCTCGGTGGGGAAAAGGCGCAATGCTGTCGGAGCCATCCGCCACGCCGATGCTTCAAAGCCCGAGGCAACACGGCGCACGAACTGATGCGCTTCCGCAGCCGCGAGCAGCCCCTCGATCAACTCGTCATACTCCTTGGAGGGGATCTGCTCTCCCCAGATCTCCTTTGACCGCAGCGCTTTGCCGAGTTTACTCTGACGCCCCCCTCGAATGATCAGTACAGCTTCCGATGCGCGGATCTGGTTTGCCCGCGGCGGGGTGATCATCAGAAAACCACACTCGCGAAGGCTGTTTTCTTCCTCGCGGTCAATCGCCCAAGGCAGTCGCAGTCGGTTGCGAGAAACCTCTGCTGCCTGGCGGATCCGTGTCCGGTCGAGCGCGTCAGCCGCTACTGCCAATCCCTGACGCATATTATCAAACAGGATTTCGTAAAGTCGGCGCCTTACGTCTGCCGATGCCCCCATTAGCCGCGCATTGCCCTGAAACTCTTCGTCGTCCGACGCCAGATCATCGATCCCAGGGAATTCTGCCGTGATCAGCCCAACCTCTTCGAGGTTCGGATTCGTGTATCTCCAGCCACGCCGCAGATCTGCCCACAGTCGATGGGCTAGAATGTCGGACAGCGTTTCCTCCGCCTGTTGGCGGTTATGATAACCCTTTACGTCAGGGTCGAGCATCCACTCGCCCAAGCGGCCTTTTTCTTCGAGATCAAAGCCAAGTGCCTGACGGACGGCCTCACCAAACTTGTCGGATGATAGTCCTTTCGGTCCGGCACTGCGCACGGCGCGAACAATTGCGCCGCGCAGAAGGGTGACAAAGATGAAGTCATTGAAGTGCCCTGCTTGGAGGGCCGCGTCCTGTCGGTTGTCGGTGAAGCCCAACAGCTTGCGCGTATAGCGGTCGAGCGAGCCGTCGCGCTCCATCCAGGCCAGGATCGTCGAGACGATCAGCGTTGTAGCCGAGCTGCGCCCTTCAGCTGAGAGGCTAGCCAGCTTGTTGGTTTCGCGGGCCTGCGAGGCGGGCTGATAACCGCATTCCGGACAGAAGCGATATTTCCCGGAGAAGAACCACGCAGGGACGCCATCATCTCCGAAGCTTCCGTCCTTGCATACGGTCACAAGCCGGCCATCATGCTTTCCGCGGTGTGTCGATTTAAGACGCACCTCTCCTGACGCGGTTTCTTCCTGCCAGTCATCGGGATAGTCGGTCGCCGCTCCAGTGAAACGAAAGCCCTCGTTCACAGCCGGGACCAGGTAGCCGGTCTCGGTCCCATCGTGCTCTGCCTCATCGCGAACCGGATCATCCGGCGAACGCGCAATGATCCGCCGCTGGCCGTCGTCGTGGGTAATTGAAACGCTATGGTGCTCTTGACCGCACTCCCGGCAAAACAGCAGCGGATACAGCCGAGCATCAGGGTCCTGTGGATCGAATTTCTGGCCTTCTAGGCTAATGCGCCGGTCCGCCGCAGGCTGCAGCGTCGCATAGGCTCGGCCGGCACCAGAAATGAACCGATGCAGTTTGAAGGCAAGAAATGCACGCGGCGAAGTTCCCCCGCGGGTGTCTTCGCGGCGGCCCATCATTGCCAGCATGTCCGCGATTGACTTGCGGCAGACGTCCTCTTCAACACCGGTCTGGTGAGCCAATTTTTCGGATGCATCGAGCAGAGTTAGCGGCCTTCGCCGGCGGAGTTTTTCTCCTTCCTCGAGGCCGACCTGCGTTTCGATCCAGCAGGCGAGCGGGTGCTTTTTGAGCTCCTCATCAGACAAGGCCGCAGGAAGCGGCTGCAGCACGGCTTGCCTCAGGGCTTCACCAAGCGTTTCGGCTTTTATCAGCGGCGATGTTGCTCGTTCCAACAACTCATCGATGACATTGGCTGGGGCGATCACCTGCCCGAATAGCTTGGACGCCACCTGCGCGACTGTCGCTGCACGTTCCTTTTCATCCGGAGAGCTCGACATCGTGGCCGAGGTCCCGATGCAGATAAGCTCCTTCGAAGGTGTAAGCCGCTGCTTGACCCGCCGGACCAGCATGGCCACGTCCGCGCCCTGTCGGCCACGGTAGGTGTGCAACTCATCCAGAACGAGAAAGTCGAGACCTAGAGAATTGTTGATGACGGCCCGATCCAGGCCTTCTTGGCGCGTCATGAGCAGTTCGAGCATCATGAAGTTGGTGAGAAGAATGTCTGGCTTTTCGCGGGAGATGCGCTGCCGCTCTTCGTCGCTCTCTTGACCGGTGTAGCGAGCGATGGTCGGCCGGAGGTTTTCAGGAAGACCGGAGTCGTTTACGAACTTTCCGATTTCGCCGAGCTGGCTGTTGGCCAGCGCGTTCATCGGATAAATGATGATGGCGCGTGTGCGCGGCGCTTCGCCAGCTTTCTTAGCGCGAACAATCGCATCAACGATTGGAACGAAGAAGCACAGAGATTTGCCTGATCCTGTACCGGTCGTGACGATGAAGCTTTCGCGGTTGCGCGCCTTGACGACGGATCGCTCTTGGTGGCGATGCAATGTGATAGGCGTGCGTTCGGCGCCGAAAGCAAAGATGTTCGTCAATGCAGGGTCGAGCACACCTTCGGCAGCTAGCTGATCGATGGACCTGCCTTTTTCGAACCGGGGATTGATGGTGATCAACGGGTCCGGCCAGAACTTTCCATCCTCATAAAGAGCGGAAACCTGCTGCTCGATTTCAGATGCTCGGATCTTGGAAAACGACCGCGCGAACGACGAGTAACGCTCAATCAGGGCCTTATCGAGTTCAAATACATTCACTGGACAGCCCCCCGGATTGCTTTGTCGTTTAGCAGAACAATCTGCTGATCTTGTGGCTTTCTAGCTGCTGGGTCGGTATCCAGACCGAGGCGCTTGAGAGCATAGTAGAGCAGCGCCTGGCGCACCAAGATCGTGACCTGCCCGTTGTTCATCCCGTAATCGAGCTCAACTACTCGCTGCTGGTTAGGGCTGAGTGCTGGGTGTGGCCCAATGTGAAGCTCAAGGATCTCGTTCCACGCGCTATCACAAGCCAAGGGGTCAGCTGGTGGCCGCGTCTGCCGGGCTTCCATGATCCGAGAGATGACGAAATCGCGAAACTCTCTGCTTTTCTCGCAGTACGATCTGGCGTGCCAGCGGAACCCGTCGAAAGCGAGCGCATGGGGGGAGATCCATCGCCACTCCGGGTCGGGCGCAGACATCGACTGATACAATATGTGGATGGCTTCATGCCGCCTAATGGCAATGGCGATCGAGCGCAGAACGACAGGGTCTATGCCCCGTGCTGGCGATGGGGCTGCATCGAAGGCAGGAAAGTTGCCAATCCAGGCATCCTCAGGAGCGACAATCCCTTCAGCAACGGAGCGGACCTGCGACAAATATTGGGTCGCATCAGGCTTGAGGAAAAGCGGGCTAAAGGACGATGAGCGGAGATATGTCTTGCCGCTCTTGTCATAGACCATGTTGTCTGGCGCCAAGGCGATGTAGCGATTGAGGTCGCCGGACGCTTGGTTCTGCGAAACGCTGAACTTATCGATTAAGTCGCTGCGATTGACGTGGCCTTCCCAGAACAGGCGGAACTCGATGAACTGGAGTTTCTGCTCCACACCCCATCGCAAACTTGGTTTGACGTCGCCCATGCTGCCCCCGAATCAATTTTCGGACCCATCCAAAAAGTTGACACACCAGTTTGTAGGTGACAGCTTGGCAAAGGGGCAAGGGGGAATTTCGATTCTATCGGGCCGAATTGGGAAGCGTCAGTTTCAGGACGGCGCCAGAGGGGGTTATTTGAACCGGTCGGCTATACACACCGTCGCCATCTGGGCGGCAGCCTCCCCGCGGGAGGCATCATGAGCAAGCGCGCTGGGCTTTCCAAATCTCGCATCACCGCGTTTGAGCAGTGCCCAAAGCGGCTGTGGCTATCGGTCCACCGCCCTGAGCTCGGTGTCACCGACAGCTCATCAAAAGCTCGGCTAGCCGCAGGTAATGACGTCGGCGCCGTTGCATGCGAGCTTCATCCGGAAGGTGTGATGGTTGAGGCACAGCCCAATCTCACCGCAGCACTCGAGACCACCGCCAATTTGCTCGAGCAAAACCACCCCGGTCCAATTTTCGAAGCCACGTTTCAGCACGAGGGCGTCTTGATACGGGCGGATATCATCTCGCGTGATGAAGAAGGCAGGTGGCAGCTTGCTGAAGTAAAGAGCAGCACCGGGCCCAAGGAATATCACATCGGTGATTTGGCGACGCAGGTGTGGGTCATGGAAAAGGCCGGCATCCAGCTATCCGGAGCCGCCGTGCGCCATCTGAGCCGCGCCTTCGTGCTGGAGCGCGAGGGCGATTATACCGGGCTCTTCCAGGATGCTGAACTGCTCGAGCTAGTGCGCCCCATTGCTGCCCAGCGTCCGCAAGTGGTCGCCGAGGCTCGAGCGACGCTTGCTGGTGAGGAGCCCGTTCGTGAGCCTGGTGACCACTGCACGGTTCCGTTCGCCTGCGAGTTTTCGGGTTATTGCAGCAGCCATCTGCCGCCCGGGCCCCAATGGCCAGTGACGATTTTCCCCAACGGCGGGGGTAAATCGTGGTTGGCCAAAGGCGTCACTGACCTGTTGGAGTTGGACGAAGCAGCGCTTCCCGAAAAGCACGCACGGATAGTCCGGGCCACCCGAAGCGGCGACCCTGATCACGATGTCGATGGCGCACGCCAGGCAATGGCAAAATGGGCTTACCCGCGCGCCTGGCTGGACTTTGAAACGATCGCGTTTGCGGCCCCGCGCTGGGTTGGCACGCGGCCCTATCAGCAGGTGCCGTTCCAGTTCTCGGTTCATATTGAGGAAGCAGATGGCGCTGTAACCCACCACGAGTTCTTGAGCCTCGATGGAGCCGACCCAAGGCTTTCGTGCGCCGAGGCGCTGATGGCCGCAATTCCGGTGGATGCTACCGTCATTGCCTACAACGCGCCGTTCGAGAAGGGCGTGCTGCGCGAACTGGCTGCAATCTTTCCAAACCTGAAGGATGGCTTGCTTGATATGGCGCAGCGAACCGTTGATCTGCTGCCGGTCACCCGGAACCACTGGTATCACCGCGATCAGCGCGGTTCTTGGTCTATCAAGGCAGTGCTGCCGACCATGACCAGCCTCGACTACAGTAGCCTTGAGGTGAAGGACGGCACTGGTGCGCAGGAAGCTTATCTCGAAGCTATTCGTCCGGACACGACCGTCGAGCGACGGGCGCTGCTTGGCCAAAGCCTGAAGGAATATTGCGCCCAAGACACTTGGGCGATGGTGGCCATGGCGCGCTTCCTGTCTGCTGCTGGATAGAGACCTTGGGCAACCAGAACCCTGATTTTTATGTGAGCAACGCAGTGATAGGTTGCAGAAGTGGGCCAAATGGAGCGATTTTTCGATCGCTTTGAATAGGGGGCAAAATGGCGAGCAGCGCCGAATTCAAGTTTCTCGAAACGCCAGTCGAATTCTCGGTTGAAGATATAGAGGGCGCGCATCTCGATGCACTTGTGATCACTGGCATCGTCAACCCTGTCGGCCCCACTCTCACCTTTTTGGCCACGGTAGGCAGGGCGCCGGAGCGTCCCTTAGTATATGCGATGCTTAACCCGTTCCGATGTGAAGTTAAGCAGATCGGGACGTTCACTGATGGCGAAACCTGGTTTCCGGATCAGGCGTTTGCCGACCTGTTCCAGTATTTATCCGGTTCCTGCCCAACCCTTGTTTTGATGAGCAAATCTCTTGATTCCGAGACCCGTTCTCGCGTGACAGAGAACCTGTTCTCTCACTTTGACGATGCAGAGGGCATCATCGAGAATGTCAGGGATTTCTTCGGTGATCCCATGAACCGCGTGAGCCATTCCATGGGCGTCGATGTGCCTGCTCCAGGCCCAATACCCCCCGAGATCCAGCAAGCGGAATGGAACGAGGTCGTCTCCGATACTCGACACATATGGCCCGAGCTGAGGGCCTTTATGGTGGCCTGGGATGGCTCGATTAACAAAACTCTTATCTCTGATCAGATGAAATATGGCGCCCTGCAGACTGAACGGATGAAGTCGATCCTGTTCTCGACGCTGGAATCGGTGTGGATGCCAGAACCCATCAGGGAGGAGCCTGTAGCTCCAAAGGCGGATCCCCAGCGCCCTCTTCCTGCACCGCAAAGCCTGGACGAAGTCAGGCAATCCTTGCTCGATTATGGCAGTTGGGCCGCTCTTAGAGGCGACAACCTGCTGCAGTTCATGGGGCGGTGTATGCTGCTGTACGGACGTGAGGTCGACAGCGCGCTCGTACCGCACCTTTCCGCGCTATACGACCTAGTGAGGGATCAAATTGATCCGGAGCATCGCAAATTGGAGTTGCAGCGGATTTCGGTCGCAGCCGAGAAGTTTAATCTGGCGGCTTGCACACTCCTACCGCCACTTGTGTGCGACGACGACCCATGGGTCGTATCCACAGCAATGCTTGATTACATCGCGTTGAGCCATCCGGAGCCAGACGGGCTCCCCTTCGAGTTTTCGGAGCTCGATAACCTGTTTCGTAAAAGGACCTTCGCAAGCCCGGGTGGAGCGCTCGGCGGAATTATCACCTCGGGTGATCGGCGGTTCCACCCCAAGCTACATGAGTGGAAGCACTACCTGAGCAAAGACGACGTCCGTGCCGCCACGAACTGTCGAACTCCTTTCATAACACATGGAGAGATCGTGTTCTGGCTCGACTGGGCCGAAGAACTGGTCGACCAACGCGACCCCGTGTCTGAGAGCATTCTTGGCTTGGCAGCTTCTGCGGTAGGCCTGCTAGGAAAAAATAACCCATATGACGTCATCAAAGACGTCGAGCGCCGTTTTCCGGCATACGGGGTCAAGGATACAGTGGTCGAAATCCAGAGCTGGGACTGTGCGACTTATGCAAATGAAATCGCCGACCGGCTTTACCTATTAGAAGCTGCTGAGGCGCCACCCAAGGTGTTCTCGGCCGTTCTCAGAGCGTGGGGATTGCAGCCAAGGGCTGACCTGATCGATCAGTTTATCCCGGAAGATGGATCCAACTGACCTGGGAGGCAATTTCAGGTTCCAAACAGCACGTCCTTCTGTTCGTCTCATGGCAGATCGGCCCCGAATGCCATTTCTCAGATCGGGATGGCGTACAGAAGGCCATTAAGGCTCGATCGAGTTGTGGCCTCCGGATCGCCGTGTAGGTAGACCTCGAAAGTCATCGTGACGGTTCTCGTCCCAGAGCTAGTACCTATCGGGGTCTGGACATCGAACCCTTCACCTTTGCCATGCGTCACCTGGAATGTGTGCTCGCCGCGTGGCCACGCCCCGTGATGTGTATAGTAGCGCCGGATGAACCAATCCGCAGCCTGCCGGTGGATCGCAAGGTTGAAATAGTGGACCATGCCTCCGGCACCGTTCCACCCACCGGGGAATCTGGCATTGATGTGAGGGCCTGAGGGCACTGCTGAAGAGCGTGGATTTCCCATCTCAGCGCCCTCCGATCTTAGCGAGCAACTGCTCCGAGCGATCCAATTGTTCCCAGCGGTAGGTCTCGGGTGATTTCCATCGGCCAAAGTGCCCCAAGACTGCCGTGCCACTATAGATCGGACGAAGGAGATCGAGATCTCGAATAATGCCTGCTGGTGTCAGGTCCCAGATGCTTTGGACCGCAGCGGAGATCTCGAGGTCCGGTGCAACTCCAGTGCCATAGGTTTCAACACTGACCGATACCGGCTCAGCTACGCCGATGGCGTAGGCCAGCTGCACGGTGCAGCGCTTTGCTAATCCCGCCCCGACGATGTTTTTCGCGATATGGCGTGCAGCATAGGCCGCCGATCGGTCTACTTTGGTTGGGTCCTTGCCAGAGAATGCGCCGCCACCATGAGCGCAAGCTCCACCATAGGTGTCGACGATGATCTTTCTGCCAGTCAGTCCTGTGTCGCCCTTGGGGCCACCCACCTTGAAAGTTCC